>JAMIFV010000001.1:0-7623 GCA_035906055.1 Alphaproteobacteria bacterium
CCTCAGCACCGTCTTTGCAGGCCAGTGGGTGGGCATACGCGAGGTAGAACCCGGAATCTGGCTTGTCAGCTTCATGCATTACGATATAGGATTCTTTGACGAAGACGCTAACAGAGTAGAACCGGCTACCAACCCATTCGCCGAAAAACTGTTACCTATGTGTCCAGTATAAACTGTTACCCATGTCTCCGGGTTGGACCCCTGAATAAATGGTGGGCGATAGAGGACTCGAACCTCCGACCCCTACCATGTCAAGGTAGTGCTCTAACCAACTGAGCTAATCGCCCCTGCCCTGCTTTGCGCTGGCAAGGCGCGGATAATAGCAGCGTTTTTTCTATTGGCAATGTCTGTTATTTAAGCATTTTCGCCAGCCTGGTGGAGGGGGCTTCCACAAAGCGCTGATAGAGTTCGCCGTAAGCAAACGCGCACATAGCCGCCGTGAATATCCTGAGCACGTTGTTAGCGATCGGCAGGTAATGCCAGCCAAGATGCAGGATAAGGAAATGTGTGAGGTACAGGCTGTAGGAGATCCGCGCCAGCCACAGGGAAACCGGCGTTTCAAGAAATCTGCTGAAGCCCTTGGAGCGGAACACGAGAATTATGATGCCGATGGAACCCAGCATGCCCGGTTCGTCGAGCGAGATGTTCATGAGGCAATAGGTTACGAAACCTATGATATAGATCCACTTGCCTTCCACCTTTTTAAGCCATTCACGGTCTTCAATGACACATTTAGCCAGCCAGATGCCGATATAGATAGCGATAAGATAGCGCACGGTGATGACCGTTGCTCCCATCAGGGAGTCGGAACCATAAGGGAACTGGCCGATATTGAGGCCAAAAACGCCGATCCACTGAAAGATGGCGAGGAAGATCATCGCTATGAAGGTATTGCGCTCATGCTTCCAGCAGAGCCAGCACAGCAGCGGAATGAACAGCGACACGCGCAGCTCATATACCAGCGACCAGGCAAGCGCGTTGGGCGCAAGGCCTGCGGTGGTGCCGCTAAGCAGAAAATAACCCGCAATATCGCCCTGCAGCGGCCAGCCGGGCAACTGCATGAAGATAAAGGCCATAACGCCCGTGCCTGCAAACGGCAGGTAGATGCGGGCGAAACGGCGCTTAAGGTAGAGCCAGAAGTTGGCCTTCTGACGGCTGTTATGCAGGCCGTATGCCAGCACAAATCCGCTGAGTACGAAGAAGAACATCACAAGGCTGCGGCCATTCACCAGCACGCGGAACGGTGTGTAAAGGAACGTCTCGGACAACAAGAGCTGTGAGCCTGCTGGCGCATCCGGGAAGAGGTCGTACACATGCAGCGTCTGCAGGCAGTGGATGAACAGCACGAAGAAAGCCCCCACCCCGCGCAGCGAGTCAAGCGCATGGAAGCGTCCAGCAGGCTTCTGGTACATAAAAGTCCTGCAGGCTACTTAGTTAAACGGCGCGTTTGCTGCGTCGTTCAGCTGGTAGTTGATGCCGGAACTGATAGGAACGAACTGGCGAATATACTGGTCAAAGTGCAGGCTGGCGTCAGCAATGCCGCTACGCGGAACATACACGATGTCATACGGCGCAAGCCTTACGTCACTGGCGGCATCGTTGCCGGTGATGGCATTGTAGTAATCAGCCGCATACGCCACCGGGGTTTCACCCGCGCCGCGGCGCAGGATGATGATGTTGCTCGGCTGGGCAGAAGCCTTGAGGCCGCCTGCGCGGGCAATTGCCTGAACCAGTGAAAGGTTCGGGCCTACGTTGATGAATTCACCGGGAGCGGTAACTTCACCGGTTACATATACGCGGCTGGGAGCGAAGGAGCGCACCAGCAGCGAGATCTGCGGGTTGAGCAACTGCTTGCCGTAAAGGTCTTCCAGGTCTTTGGCCACTTCGCGGGTAGTGCGGCCATAGGCCATTACGTCATCCACAAGCGTGGTGGAAATCTTGCCGTCCGGGCGAACGGTCACCTGATCGTTGAGCTCGGGGTTCATCTGCAGCTTTACGTCAATCACGTCACCGATCTGCAGGCGGTAGGCGGGCAGCGTTTCGGCACGCACCACTTCCGGCGCAATACCTTTGGGTGCAGGCGGGAGATCTGATTTAGGAGGGGTGCTGAGGCAGCCGGTAAGAATGAGGAGGCTGGCAGTAGCAAGCGATCCTATGAAGCGTTTAAAAACTACGTTCGTCATTGTCAGGTCTCGTTCTGCAAAGTGCGTTAAGGTTATTTGAGTGTTTTATTGTTGATAGGATTTTTACTGATTTATAGTGTATAAAGCAAGGAATTCTTTGTATTCATTACATTAATAATTGCGATTCGGATCATTTTGATAAGGATCGGGCTGAATTTCATTAATATTTTGAAAACTATTATTAACACAAACAGAGCCGTTATTGGTTGCCGTCTCGCAACTGCTGCGGTCTATATAGATGCATTGCGGCACGCGACTGGAATCCACCAGGCAGTATTTCTCGGAACCATAGGAAGTGAATATCTCTGTGGCATTCACCGTGCAAACGCCCTTCACCTGAAACGCCCTTGACTTGCAGGACGTAGTGTCATCATAGATGCAGTCAGGGTTAAGCCCCTGCGTGGTTACACAAAAAGGAGCGGCGAACGCAAGGTTCGGCAGAAGCGCCAGCGCAAGAAGGGAAAACTTATTCACCTGAAACATATAAATAAATTAGTTGTATTTGTTGATGTACTTTTACACACTCCAAGTAATATAGCTAGCAAATTCATAGGCAAATCTGTATATTTCCCTGACATTAGATTATTTTCAGAAAGATTGCCAAGCTGTGGAAATTGTTCACGTAATTCGCCAATACAAGCCTTCGGTAGGCGGCCTTGAAGACGCTACCCACAACCTCTGCACCCACCTTAACCGCATACCGGGCTGCACGGCCCGTGTGGTCACGCTCGACAGGGTATTCAGCAACCCCAGCATACACCTGCCGCACGAGGAGGTAGTGGACGGCATCCATGTAACGCGCATTTTCTATTCCGGCTCCACGCGCTATCCTTTTGCACCGGACGTGCTCAAATATATCAAGTCAGCCGACATCGTGCATGTACACGCGATCGATTTCTTTTTTGACTTCCTCTCATTGTTCCGTTTCCTGCACCGCAAACCGCTGGTCGCCTCAACGCATGGCGGGTTCTTCCATACGTCATTCGCGGCAAGATTGAAGAAAATATACTTTCAGACCATTACCCGCTTCAGCTGCATGGGGTATAAAACCATCTGCGCGTCCAGCGAGAATGACGCCGCGACCTTCCGCAGCATTTCGCCCGGGAATGTCGTAACCATAGAAAACGGCGTTAATGTGGAGAAGTGGCGAGATGCGGGCAGCAAGGTAGCTACGCGAAGCATGATCTTCATCGGCCGCTGGTCCGCAAACAAGCGCGTAACCACCCTTATCAGGCTTATAGCCGAGCTGCAAAAGCTGAATCCCGAATGGAACGTCATTATCGCCGGGCTTCCTGCCGACGATACCGCGCATGACCTCATGCATTTCGTCAATTCACGCGATGTGAGCGGCGCTGTGCGCATTGTCACCTCTCCCACGGAAGACGAGATCAAATCGCTCATCGGGCATGCCAGCTATATCGCTTCGGCATCCTCCTACGAAGGTTTTGGCATCAGCATTATCGAAGGCCTCTCGGCAGGGCTTTATCCCGTTGTGACCCCCCTGCCCCCGTTCAAGAAGCTTCTGGTGCAGCTTGGCTTCGGCGCGCAGATAGACCCGGATGACCTTGCCGGCAGCGCCGTGCACATAGAAGCGGCCCATGCCAAACTGCAGGCTGACACCAAGGCCATGCGCGAGCGCTGCATGCGTCTTTCGCAGAATTATGCATGGACGGGCGTGGCACAGAAATTCATGGACGTATACAAGGCCATCAGGCGATGAAAAGCGAAAGGCGTTTTCAGTCGCTCTTGCCGCTGCTGATAGTGGCAGGCCTCTCCAGCTATCAGCTGATACTATGTTATGTTCACACCCATATCATGGGCATGAACAACGGTTTTGTAGCCGCGGCGGAAGGCAGCATATTATTGCTGGCGACGTTGCTTGTGGCCATGAAGAAGCCGCTCACGGACTACGCTCTTCCCGCCATCGTGCTGGCTTATTTCATATTCCTGTTTGCCATACGCGGCGGAGAAATTGATCCGCAGGGTATCCGCAACCTGTTTGTCGCTTACATCATCTTCTCGCTAGGCAGGCTTGTGCCCTTTCGTGATGTGATCGTTATTATTTACGCCGTTATCGCCGTGGCGTTCATCTTTGCCATTTACGAATATTTTTTCGTTGACCAGTACCTCACTACCTTCAACGTGCTGCAATACTATGCAGCGCGCGGGCTGGTGAGCGACGAGCAGCTCGGCTACCTCAACACCAATCTTTACACCAGCGGCATGCGCCCCAGCGGCAGGACAATCCTCCCCTTCCTAGGCGACCAGCGCGTCTCTTCCATCTTCCTGGAGCCTGTATCCATGGGCAACTTCGCGGCCATACTGTGCATGTGGGCATTGTCATACGATTATAAGGACTGGCGCAAGAGCATCGGCTTCTACATTGCCGGTGCCTTTTTTATTATCGCCAGCGACTCACGCTTCGCCAGCATGCTTATCATCATGCTGATTGGCATACGCCTCGTGCCCTTCCTGCAGAACAGGATATTCCTGTATCTGCTGCCTGTCATCGTTATCGCCGGGCAGGCATATTTTGCCAGCCTGATACTGGCCGACTGGCGTATGGACGATCTCCTTGGCCGCCTTACCAAGTCCGGCAATGTGCTGCTTGATATACATCTTAGTGAGATTTTCGGCATCGGCGCGGTGGATGAACTTTACGACATGGGTATCCCTTACTCTCTTGTAGTATTCGGCGCACCACTTTGCATATTGCTCTGGACCGTGCTGGTATTCCTGCGATTTACCTCCCCGCAGGGCAGAAGGATGCGCGCCATGCTCGCCATATACTGCATCGGCCTGCTGCTTATCAGCGGCACTTCTTTCTACAGCTCCAAGACCGCAGGGCTTTTATGGATCATGCTCGGCTGCCTGTATCAAAGCGACCGCACGAAAAAAGAAGACGCGTCGATCCCTGCCGTTATCGGCGGCGCAGAACCAGCAACCCAAAATGTGTGATGTCGGCAATTCGCTGGCGATCAATGAGCAGCAACATGGTTACGTAAGTGAGCGCGCCAGCAATTGACTCAATCAACAGGCGCTGAAATATGCTATAGCTTACTAGCAGGCCATGCAGTGAAATGACCACCGCAGCCATTGCAAAGCATGCAGCCAGCGGCTTGATCGCACCGGAGAACTGCTGCGCTACCGAGATAGCGAATACCCTCCTGATGTTCATAACATCAATAGGCAGGCTAACGCAAAGGCGCGCCGCCCATACGCACATGGCCGCCACCAGTGACGCGGTGCCGATCAAGGGTGTCAGGATAATAATAACGATCAATGCGCCCAGATCAGGAAATACCGGCAGATGCGGATAACCGTTTGCCGTGAGCATGGAATTGGAATAAAGCCGCGAGAAATGCACAAGCGTAAGCAGCGCCAGCACTGTTACGCAGGGGGCTGCTTCCACCCACTGACTGCCGAATACGAATGCAATGAAATCGGCTGAACACAAAGCCAGCCCCGTAAACAAAGGATAGGTTATGGCGCAGGTGAGCGCGGTAGCCTTGCCATAAATATGTATGGTCTTTTCCTTATCTTCACTCGTGCGCGTGAACATGGGCAATGCAAGCTGAACCACCACGTTGCTGACGATATCGCGTAATATATCCACCGCCCTGAAAGCGAGGTTTATATATCCCGCCGCTGCGGAGCTTAACCCCGCCCCCACAAACAGTGTGAACAGGCGCTGGATGGAAAAACTGATGCCCACGATTGCCACCGTATTTTTGCCAAAACGCGCAAGGTCGATAAAATGCGCGTAGGAAAAGCGTAGCGACGGACGGTTCGTGCATTGCAGCCATAGCACCGCGCTGGAGCATAGCACCATCAGCACCTGCTGCGCCACAATTGCCCATGCGCCGCCGCCCATGAGCGCCACGGCAATGGCAGCGACCACGCCAATGAGCCTGCCTGCGAATGACCTTATGGCCAGCGCCCGGAATTCCATCTCACGCCGCTGCCGCGCGATGATAACGGAGCCAAACCCCATGGCGGCGATGCTGAGTCCCATCCACGCCAGCACAGGCGCGAGTGCAGGCATATTAAACAGGTGTGCAACCGGCTCGCTGAACAGCCAGCATAACAGTGAAATGGCAATGCCCATGACTACGGATACGGAATAAGCCGTGTCATAATCAATCTGCTGGGCGTCTTTCTTGCGAATAAGCGCATCAAGGAAAAGAAATTCTACGGGAATATTAAGTAGCTGCACAATGCTCAGCGCCATGGCCGCAATGCCAAGCTCTTCGGGAGAGACGCAACGTGCGATGATGATAAGGCCGATAATGGAAAGCCCGGAAACGCCGAAGCTTTCCAGCGCAGTCCAGACCATCGAGCGTGCCACCTGTTTCTGTGTACTCATAGGTAACAAGCTTTAATGAAAAAAATCAGAACGTCATCTTTATTATGAGAGACCTTCCTTTAAGCTGTGCATGAAGGTGCTAAAACTGCCCGCTGGACTTCAGCTTCATATAACGCGAAAAGAACGCAAGCCCCCCCAGCGTGTAGCGCTTCCAGAGCCTGCCCGGTTCCTGCAGCATACGGAACAGCCACTCAAGGCGCATCTGCTGCCACAGCCTGGGCGCACGCGGGAAACGGTTCGCCCAGAAATCCAGGATAGCGCCGCCATTAACGATAAGCGTAGGAGTCTGCAGCGTATCGGCCAGCAGCATGGCAACGGCCTCCTGCTTGGGCATACCCATGCCGAGTATCACCACTTCGGGGGCTGCATCCCTGACCACGTTGATATAGGAAGCATGCGGCTGGAAGCCGTCAACGGTGAGCACTACGTTGCCCCCCATTTCACGAATCCTGTTGGCAGCGAGGCTAAGGTAAGGCTCTTGCGTGCCACAGATGGCGATGCGCTTGTCTTTAACCCTCTCGGCAATCTCCGGGATAAAGTCGGTGCCGTTCATATTAATGCCGGTGAACACGCCAAGGCCGCGCGTCAACAGGCTCAAGCCCACACCATCCTTAAGCAGCACATCGGAGCGGTAAAGGTTTTTTGCGAATTCTGGGTCGCTCCATGCAAGGTTTAACGCATGCGCATTGACAAACGATACGACAAACGGCTTATGTACGTCCGCAAAGGTTTCCAGCAGTGCTTTTCGTTCACTAATGTTAGCCACCGGTTTAATGGCTTTGATAACTTTACAGGCACTTTCTAAACTTTCAGCCCTGTAATTTGCTATCCCAATACGTGCTATACCTTCACCTGCATTCATATTTTTTCTCTGGGGCTGGCGTAGATTGGTTTACTTGAGGCACCACTTTTTGAGCAGTATGAACTGCTGTTTTGGTGAGCCATAGTTGAATCTAAACTCACACTCTTTGATAAACAAGTGGAAGTGTTGTTTGGGGATTCCATTGTATTTTCTGAGCACTCTCTTGGCCTGATTCCAGAAGTTCTCAATGCCGTTGATGTGGTTATGTTTTG
>JAMIFV010000002.1:0-18727 GCA_035906055.1 Alphaproteobacteria bacterium
TAATGCACGATTCCACAACAAGGAACAGATGAAAGCCATCCTTGAAAAAGCAGGGCACACCATCTTGCCACTCCCAAAATACAGTCCCGACTTCAACCCCATCGAACAATCCTTCGCCATCATCAAAAAAAGACGAATGTTTGCGCAAAATCAGACAATCGCGGAGATTGTTATGAGTAATTGTAAATTGAAATGACTATAAATGCCACAACAAAAAACGCGGCCCGGAGGGCCGCGTTCTATGACTGCGCGCAAGATTCTGCGGCAGCGAAGACGCTAAGAAGCGTCTTTCTGGTCCCGTGCGTCAAGCTCCTGCGTGAGACGGGAAATTTCTTCCTTGATGAGAAGCTTCTGCTTCTTGATGTCCTTGATCGCAAAAAAGTCAGGTGAAGGATGTGCCATCTCTGCCCCCAGCAGGGTATCGAGTTCTTCGTGTTTCGCGTGGAGGTGGTCGATGTGCGATGCTACTGACATTGTGTAACTCCCATGTTGTTTATAGAGAGACGCCTCAGGGCACGTTGCGCCGGTAGTAGAGGCGACAATCCCCATTTAAGTAAACCGCGCATAAAGTTGCAAGTACTATGCACTGTCAAGGGATATATATTTTCAAAATCCGATTTTTTGTTTGGTTCGGCAAATGGTGTTACAGGAGAGACAGTTACCTGTTGCCGAAATGTCCATCCTGCAGAAAACGGCGCACAAGCTTGCGTACCTTTGCGCTGTGGGGCATGTAGACATGGCTCACAGGGATAACGATGTGTTCCTTCATTCCCGCGAGCTTAGTGCTTTCCACGGACACTTTTCCATCGTTTTCTTTTCCTATGATGCGCGAGCCGATGAAGTCGGCGGTTTTGTTCCCAGCGATGATGCCCAGTTCATAATGCACCGCACCCAAAAGCGTTTCGGTATTGGGTAGCCTGGTCACAAGCTGCTGGCCTGCGGGGCCGTAGAGTTTTTTATAAAGCCACCGGTCCCTGATGAAGTCCGCCACCTCGCTGCCGTGGTTGGGTGTGCCCGCCATCACTACGCGGCCAAGCTTTGGCACTTTATATTTGGTGAGGTAGGCGCGTGTGATGAGCCCGCCCATCGAGTATCCGACAAAATGTACGCAGCCTTCGGTCTCATGAGTAAATTTTTCTATGCGCGGGTGGATGGTTTCCACGATCTGCTCGATGCTCTGTCGCGTGGAAGGGTAGCCGATGTGAAAAGTTTTAAAGCCGTGGCGCTTTAAATAGCTGGCCATGCCGCCCATGGAGCGGTGCGTGCGGAAGATGCCGTGCAGGAGGATAACGCCGTTTTCATTCATAATGCGTCCACATGCGTAGTACTTTAACCGTGCGTTCCTTTTCCAGCACTTGATACACCAATCTATGCTGGATATTAATGCGGCGGGAGTATGCACCGCTTAAATCACCCACCGGTTTTTCATAAGGCGGGGGATTCTCAAAAGGGTTTTCTGCAACGATCGTAAGAAGTAATTCTGCTTTGGGGCGTAAACCCGAAGAAGCGATGCGCTTCGCATCTTTCTGCGCCTGCCTGGTGTAGACCACCTGCCAGCCAGGCTTCACCAGCCCGGTTCCTTGAACGTATCTTTTACAGGCGTCTTCATTCCTTCATAGATGGATTCACGCATACCGGGGACAGACAGTAAATGTAGCGTTTCCTGTATGGCGTTCCAGTCCTGTTCGCCTATCAGCACGGCATTAGAGCGTGGCCCGGTAATGAGCAAAGGCGCATGCGCCTGGGCGGTTTCATCGAGCAGACGGTAGAGGTTTTTACGGGCGTCGCTGGCAGTTTTCGTTTCCATAATTCCCCGTTTCTTTGGTCATTCCCTGAATCCGCTTGCGGATTCTAGGGGAATCCAGCTTTGTTGTCAGATGGATCGCCCTGTAATTGCTGCGCAATTCAGGCGATGACGAATTATAGCATTATCGTACGCTATTTCGTACGCTTCGTCAAGTCAATCCTCACTGCCCATCTTGAGTGCGGCGATGAACGCGGATTTGGGGATTTCCACATTGCCCACGGAGCGCATCTTCTTTTTGCCCTCTTTCTGCTTGTCGAGCAGTTTGCGCTTACGGCTGATGTCGCCGCCATAGCATTTTGCAGTCACGTCCTTACGCAGGGCGCTTACCGTTTCACGCGCAATGATCTTGCCGCCGATGGCCGCCTGAATGGCGATCTGGAACATCTGTCTGGGGATGAGGTCTTTCAGGCGTTTGCACAGTGAGCGGCCACGGAAGTCTGCCTGCGTCTTGTGCACGATAATGGAGAGCGCATCCACCGGCTCGGCGTTGACAAGGATGGAGAGCTTCACAAGGTCGCTCTCGGCGTAGTTATCGACGTGGTAATCAAAGCTGGCATAGCCGCGTGAAACGGATTTAAGGCGGTCGTAGAAATCGAACACCACTTCGTTGAGCGGCAGGCGGTAGACCACCATGGCGCGGTTGCCTACATAGGTGAGGTCCAGCTGTACGCCACGCTTTTCCGTGCAGAGATTGAGGATGGAACCCAGATATTCGTCCGGAACCATGATTGTGGCCTTGATCCACGGCTCTTCCATATGTTCGATATGGGTGGGATCTGGCATGTCGGCGGGGTTGTGCAGCTCCAAATTGGTGCCGTCCGTGCGGAATATCTTGTAGACCACGCTAGGCGCGGTGGCGATGAGGTCGAGGCCGAATTCGCGCTCAAGGCGCTCTTCGATGATTTCCAGATGCAGCAGTCCAAGGAATCCGCAGCGGAAGCCGAAGCCCAGCGCCGAAGAGGTTTCCATCTCAAACTCGAAGCTTGCGTCGTTCAGGCGCAGTTTTCCAAGGCTTTCCTTGAGGTTCTCAAAATCGCTGGTATCGACCGGATAAAGGCCGCAGAATACCACCGGCATGCTGGGTTTGAAACCGGGCAGGGGGGTGTCGCACGGCTTGCGCTCATCGGTCACCGTATCCCCGATCTTACAGTCGGAAACCTGCTTGATGCCGGTGATGATAAAGCCCACTTCGCCCGGTACAAGTTTGTCCATATTTACTTTTTTGGGTGTGAAGAAGCCGACCTGCTCCACCGTATGCGCGGCACCCGTGGCCATGAAGCGTATTTTCTGGCCTTTTGAAAGAACACCATGCATGACGCGCACGAGGATAACCACACCGAGATACGTGTCGTACCAGCTATCGATAAGCAGTGCCTGAAGCGTGGCGTTCTCATCGCCTTTGGGAGCTGGAAGGCGCGTTACAAGGGCCTCCAGCACATCCTGAATGCCGATGCCGGTCTTGGCCGAGATCATCACCGCGTCGCTGGCATCCAGGCCGATAACGTCTTCGATCTGCTGCTTGATGCGGGCGGGGTCGGCGGCGGGAAGGTCGATCTTGTTGAGGACTGGCACAATCTCGTGATGATTGTCTAGCGCCTGATAAACGTTGGCGAGCGTCTGCGCTTCCACGCCCTGGCTGGCGTCAACCACCAGCAGCGACCCTTCGCATGCGGCGAGCGAACGGCTTACCTCATAGGCGAAGTCAACATGTCCCGGCGTGTCCATGAGGTTGAGCACGTAGGTGTTACCGTCATTGGCTTTATAATTGAGCCTGACCGTCTGTGCCTTAATGGTGATGCCGCGCTCTTTTTCGATGTCCATGGAATCGAGTACCTGAGAGGTCATCTCACGCGCTTCCAGCGCGCCGCAATACTCGATCAAACGGTCTGCCAGCGTTGATTTTCCATGGTCGATGTGTGCGATGATGGAGAAATTGCGTATATACTTCAATTCGGTCATGCGCAGGTGTTTACCTGCCACCCCCGTATTTGCAAGTATTTTATTGCCAGAAGCGTCGTCAGCAATATGTCTCATGCGTAATAATGCGCGGACTATATTAACCAAATGTTAATAAAGCACCCTCTGCAAGGCGACGGATTTCCCGGAAATTCTGGTATTGCAAGTATTTTTTGCGTGCTTTGCTTTGTAATTTAGGGTATAGTCAGAGTGTGGGATTCTATTTATGCATCCTGCGTCGAGCGTGCAAGTAGCACAGAATTTTACATGGAGTAACTCGAGTGAGCGTAATTGGTCTTCAGGATTTTCTCTCAGCCGCTATAGCGCGTCAGGTCAAGCCTGATGCCGTGCGCGCCGCTGTAAATACAACCCCGGCGCCGCAGGTCGAAGAAACCGCGCAGACGCTGAACACAACAAGCCCTACATCCACCTCTTCCATTTCCACCCAGTCGCTGGGCACCGCCGCATTCACCAGCACGGCCGCAAGCCTTGCGCAACTTGGCGCAGTATTACAGATCAGCCAGGGCGGGGTAGGGCAATTGCAATCCCTGCTGCAGCAGCTTCAGGCGCTCGCAGGGCAGGCTTCCGCTCCCAACGTTTCCGAAGAAACCCTCGCAAAGATCGACAGCCAGTTCCAGCAGTTGCTGGGGCAGTTGGGCAAGATTTCAACCGGCACCACTTTTAACGGGGCAAGCGTCCTTGACGGTAAATTCTCCGGCCAGCAACTGCTGCCGCTGGGCGGTGGCAGCTCAGGCTCCACTCCCAAAGTAACCTTGCCTGACCTCTCGCTCTTCGCATTGTTCGGTGGTGCGCAGCCCAGCCTGCTTACGCCGGAAGGTGCGGCTCAGGCGCTCAAGAGCCTCGGGGCGGCTAAAAATGCAACCGATAAGGCCGGTGCAGACATTCAGGAAGCGCAGGAGCAGGTGGAATATACTTCCGCCACCGTACAGAGCGCGCTTACCAATATCGGCGCGTCCAGGGCCGTTATCACGGACGCGGATATTGCCGGTGTGTTTGAAAGCCTGGTAAGCGGCTTCGGCCCTGATATATCCGCTACCGCACAGATACAGACCGGCAATCTTTCCCCGGCATTGCTTAGCCTCTTGCAAGAGTAGTTGTTTGTTGTTAGTTGTTCGTTGTTAGAAACAATTGCTAACAGCCAATAACGAACAACAAACAATATGCTTATGTTTTCCGGCATTTTTACCGCGCTTATCACTCCTTTCAAGAACGGTCAGGTGGATGAGAAAACCTTCCAGTCCTTTGTCGACTGGCAGATCAGCGAAGGCGTGCACGGCGTTGTGCCCTGCGGCACCACCGGCGAGTCACCAACGCTCTCCTATGAGGAGCATAACCGCGTTGTGTCACTCTGCGTTGAAGCGGCAAAAGGCCGCACCAAGGTGATCGCGGGCACCGGCGCCAACTCCACCGATGAAGCGATTATGCTGACGCGCCACGCCAAAAAAGCCGGTGCGGATGCAGCGCTCATCGTTGCACCATATTACAACAAACCGACGCAGGAAGGCATCTATCAGCATTACAAGGCCATCGCCGCTGCGGTGGATATGCCCATCATCCTCTATAATGTACCAGGCCGCACGGTGGTGGACATTAAAGACGAAACCATCGAGCGCCTGTCTAAAATTTCCAACATCATCGGCATCAAGGATGCGACCGGCGACCTCGCCCGCGTATGCACACTGCGGGCGCGTGTAGGCGACAGCTTCCAGCAGATATCCGGCGAGGACATGACCGCGGTGGCCTTCAACGTGCAGGGCGGCATCGGTTGCATATCGGTAAGTTCAAATGTGGCGCCGAGAATATGCGCGCAGGTGCAGAACCTGACATTGACGGGTAAATACAAAGAGGCGCTGGCGCTGCATGAAAAGCTGGTGCCGCTGCATGACGCCATGTTCTGCGAGACCAGCCCCGCGCCGGTCAAATACGCCGCCCACCTGCTGGGAAAATGTGCGCTGGAGCTACGCCTGCCGATGCTGCCGCCCACCGACGCCAGCAAAGCAACCGTGCACGCCGCCATGCAGAAAGCAGGCATTGCGCTGGAAGAGCGCATGCTGGAGAAAGCTTAGATTTGCGGTTATCCAGCCTGCGCAAGGACGTGATAACGGCTTGCGCCCGGTGTGGCGCTGTAAAAAGCCCTATCCAAATTCAGCAATTCTGCTAAGTTCCGCGACTTGCAGAAAATATCCCTATGGCAGAACAGAGAAAAGACGCAAAACCCAAACGTGACCAAAGCAAGCTGGTGGCTGAGAACCGCAAGGCGCGCTACAACTACGCCATCGAGGACACGCTGGAGGCGGGTGTGGTGCTGGTGGGCACGGAGGTTAAGTCTCTCCGCCTTGGCCGGTCCAATATTACCGACGCGCATGCGGGAGATAAAGACGGCGAGTTGTGGATCTTCAATCTCGATATTCCGGTTTATGAGGGCGGCAACCGCTTCAACCACGAGCCGCGCCGTCCGCGCAAACTGCTGGTGCATGCCAAGCAGATGAATAAGCTGCTGGGTATGGTGAAAATCAAAGGCTACGCGCTGGTGCCCTTAAAACTCTATTTCAATGCTCGTGGCATCGCCAAGATATTGCTGGGCGTGGGCAAGGGTAAGAAGGAGTATGAGAAGCGCGAAACTATTAAAAAGCGCGACTGGGAAAAGCAGCAACGCGCCTTGTTGAAAAATAAGTAACTTTATTTCCCTGCTCCACTACGATCAGAATCATGGTAAATTCTGAGTATGAAGTATGATTGAACCTAAAATAATCGGGCATCGTGGCGCGCGCGGCGAAGGTAACCCGCCGGAAAATTCACTGGCGGCATTCAAGGCAGCTATCGTTCAGGGTGCGCACGGCATCGAGCTTGATTTACTCCTTACCAAAGATAAAAAACTTGTGGTGTTCCATGATAACGAACTCGGGCGGATGACCGGTATGAAAGGCGATATCCGAGATAAAACGCTGGCCGAACTGGAACAATTGCGCCTCAGGGATAGCAAGGGAAACGTTACCGGCCAGAATATCCCCACCTATGCCCAGCTGCTGGATATGGTCGCGCAGGAGCGCATGAAGGGTTTTACCGTCAACAGCGAGATTAAGGGGTCTGGCATCGCCAGTCATGTGGCGGAAGAGATAAAAGCACGTCTTGCCGAAGGCTGGACGAAGGATAACTTTCAGGTCAGTTCCTTTGATATGGAATCCCTGCGTGAAATGAAGGATTTGCTGCCTGAGATTCCTCGTGGAGCGCTGTTTGCAGGCCCGTCCGGTGCGCCAAGGGCGCCATGGGATATCACGAATGAGGAGCTTGCTGTACAGATAGCTATGAATAAAGATATCGAGCCTGAAAGCATTAACCTCACGCTGCCTTCGCTCATGCTTAATGATGGCAAGGCCGTGGAAATGATCAGGGCGGCAGGCGCGCACCCCATCGCGTGGACGTGTGATGAAATAAACCCCGTATTCAATGGCGTGGTGACGCAGGAAGCAAAAGCGGAAGCCGCGTTTCTGCTTAAGCACCAGATCGACATCATCACCGATTTCACCGCGCAGCGCATTGCGGCGCTCAGGTCCATGGAATGTGGCGCACCCTAACGCTAAAAATCTGTCATTCCGGCGAAAGCCGGAATCCAGTCCTTTTACTATCTGGATACCGGCTTTCGCCGGAATGACGCATGCTTAAAGCCTGAGTTTATGCTGCCATAATAAAGTGTTTGCACATAGGATTTGCACTCTCTATATTTTCGCCAAACCTTAACTATAAATACACTCTTTATATGAAGCTCGTCATTGACCGCTCCAATCTTCTCAAGGCACTCGGGCACGTGCAGTCAGTTGTTGAAAAACGCGGCACCATCCCCATTCTCTCCAACGTTAAATTAGAAGCCGCAGGCGATGTGCTTTACCTCACCGCCACGGACATGGACATCGCCGTGAAAGAGCGCGTGAACGCCACGGTTTCCGAACCCGGCCTCGCCACCGTGCCCGCGCATACGCTGTATGACATCGTGCGCAAGCTGGCGGACGGCTCGCAGGTGGAAATCAGCCGCGCGGAAGACTCCGGCAAGGCTACCATCCGTTCCGGATCTTCGCGTTTCTCACTGGCCACGCTGCCGGTGGACGAATTCCCCGTGATGAGCGAAGGCGATATGCCCTTCAGCTTCAGTCTCGCCGCTGCCGAAGTGAACGCGCTTATCGATAAGACCCGCTTTGCCGTTTCCACGGAGGAAACCCGCTATTACCTCAACGGCATTTACCTGCATGAAGCCCAGAGCCAGGGCGTGGCCGTGCTGCGTTCCGTGGCGACCGACGGCCACCGCCTTGCGCGGGTGGAAGTGGCGCTGCCAGCAGGCGCTAGCGGCATGCCCGGCGTAATCGTGCCGCGCAAGGCTATTGATGAAATTAAAAAGCTGTGTGACGCTGCCAGCGGCGAAGTGCAGATATCGCTTTCCGATTCCAAAATCCGTGTAGCTTCCGGCGGCGCGGTGCTGATCTCCAAGCTGATTGACGGCACGTTCCCTGATTATGAGCGCGTTATTCCCGCCAATAACGATAAGATCATGGAAGTGGATGGCCGTGTATTCAAGCAGGCGGTTGACCGCGTATCCGTCATCTCTTCGGAAAAGACGCGCGGCATCCGTGTGGCGCTTGCCAGCGGCAAGCTCACCCTTTCGGCTGATTCTGCCGAACACGGCACCGCGACGGAAGAGGTGGATGTGAATTTCTCCGCTGACCCGGTGGAGATCGGCTTCAATTCGCGCTATCTGCTCGACATGATGACGCAGGTGGAAGGTGACGTGGTGCAGTTTGTGCTGGCGGACAGCACCTCGCCCGTGCTGGTGCGTGACACTGCCGATGTAGCATCGCTTTACGTTATCATGCCGATGAGGGTATGACGGAAGCGGACTCGGTACTCGGTACTCGGCACTCGGAAATTCAACCGAGTACGCAAAACCGGGTACGCACAATACGCAACAGCGTGAGAAGCCTCGCGCTTTCGCATTTTCGCAATTACCACACCGAGCGTTTCGATATAGACGCGAGCCGGTCCGTGGTGCTGGTTGGCCCCAACGGCGCAGGCAAGACCAATATGCTCGAAGCTGTATCGCTGCTCACGCCGGGCAGGGGGCTGCGCCGCGCTTCGCTTGGCGATATGGATAACAACGAAGACCATCTCTGCTGGAGTGTTTCCGCTGAAGTCGAAGGCTTACAGGGCGTGGTACAGGTTGGCACCGGGCGCGACCCCGAAGGCGGCGAAGAAAGTAACAAGCGCATTGTGCGTATGGATGGCAAGAATGCCCGCGCGCAATCCGACCTCGCCAAAGTATTCGCCGTGCTGTGGCTCACGCCGCAGATGGATAACCTGTTCATTGAAGGCGGCACGGAACGCCGTAAATTCCTCGATCGCTTAGTGTATAGCTTTGACGACGAACATGCCTCGCGCGTGAATGCCTATGAATCGGCAATGCGCGAACGCAACCGCCTGTTGGCGCAGGGAAAAGCAGAGGGCAGGGCAGATCCCTTATGGCTCGGTGCGCTGGAGCATAAAATGGCGGAGCAGGGCGTTGCCATAACGGTGGCGCGGCAACAGGCGGTGGAAGGCGTAATGGCGGCGATGGCAAAAGCAGGTCATCATTTCCCCAAGGCAGGCATTACCCTTAACGGAACGCTGGAACAATTACTGACGGAACAAAGCGCCTTAAATGCAGAAGAGTCATTCCGCGCCATACTTGCGCGCGGAAGGGGAGCGGACGCGCAGGCGGGCAGGGCGCTTGCCGGTGTCCACCGCTCACAGCTTGATGTGATCCATTTGGAAAAGAACATGCAGGCCGAACGCTGTTCTACTGGCGAGCAGAAAGCGCTGCTGGTGTCCATCATCCTCGCGCAGGCGAATGCGGGTGCCACATGGCATGGCCGCATTCCGGTGCTGCTTCTGGACGAAGTGTCCACCCATCTGGACATCAGCCGCCGCCGCGCGCTCTATGAGGCGCTGGAAGAAACGCGCGCGCAATGCTGGTTAACCGGCACCGACGCCGACACGTTTAGCGGCTTCAATGCACAGCTGTTCCAGATTAATTCGGGTAATATCGTATTAGTTGCATGAACCCGCGTTGCGCAATTTTATATCACCCTGTGCTACTACGCAGGAATGTCCTGGATCACCTTCGGGTTCTGGAATCCCCTTACTAAGCAGGAAGCGTACACTGTATGCTCCCGTCAGTTCGGCAGGGTAACGTGAAAGCGGCTTGATAATCTGATAGTCGCCGCGTTCAATTCTTTTA
This sequence comes from Alphaproteobacteria bacterium, assembly GCA_035906055.1. Lineage (GTDB taxonomy): Bacteria > Pseudomonadota > Alphaproteobacteria > Rickettsiales > JABCZZ01 > JAMIFV01. Next base: position 10,047 of record JAMIFV010000002.1, read on the forward strand.
AGAATGCCTTTTCCTACGAGCTGGGAGATGCCTGCCAGAGCAGGCAGCACTTCATAGGGGCGTACTTCATTTGCGGCAACGACGCTTTCGGGCGAAACGAATATTACACCACCGGGGTTATACCGCACGTTTTCACGCCATACCTCGGCATCAAATTCCTCAGGAACTGTGGGCGTAGAGGCAGCTCGTACGGCACCCGCATGCCCCGGAGCAATAACACGAAAGGAACCGGATTCGGCTGGCTGGATAGAAAACCCGGGATCAGCTTTTACAAGGTTCTTGCCATTGTCCATGGTGGTCAGAAGAAGAGAAGTGGTTGGCACATCATCTTCCTTGGCGCCATTTCCTGTAGGCAGGGTGGTGCGTTTGAGCTGTCGTGCGGCGATCACTTTGTCTGGCTCGCGACCAAGTTTCTCTCTGATAAGTGAGATAGCGCTGGCGGCTTCTATAGATTCTTCTTTGCCAAAGGTCTTGAAGCAACTGTCCGGCGGCATGATGGAAACCTTATCCCCTGCAATGCCTGATACGCCGGAAGGATTGGTGCCCTTTTCTGTACGTGAATTAGTTAATAACACAACGCGCGAAACGCGTTTGGTGAAGCCTTCTAGTTTCCAGAGCATGGAGCCGGAACTTGCGAGTACAAGATAAAGAGGTTCATTTCCTTTTTCGATTTCAATGTCTGTAGCATGTGTCTCCACATCCTGATCAACAAGCGCTACTGATGAAATGCCGTATCCTTTGGATATGCCAAGCAATACTATCTTATCGCTTTTGTCAGGGGAGGGCAGATCACAGTTTGTACGCATACGTTCGCTGACTCGCGATGACACGGTGCTCCGGCGGCTTTGAGTTGAGCGCCATTTCTGCAAAGGCTCAAGTTCTTCTTTGGAAATGAGTCCGTCTTTATCTGTATCAATAGCGGCAAAGGTTTTGCGGGCAATAGTTTCAAGCTCGCTGGCTGTCAACTTACCGTCCTTATCAGGATCGAGTGCGAGCAATTCTTCAAGTTTTGTCTCGCGGCGGGAAGCAGCCGAATCATCTCCGGCGGATTTAGGAATTTCGCTGATCTCTATAATATCATTTTTATCAGTATCGTAGCGCATGAACTGATTAAGTTCTTTCTCCTGTGATTGTGCATCCCTTTCTCTGTTATTACGCAGGATATATTGCTGCACTTCTTCCCGCGTTACTTTTCCGTCCTGGTCAGCATCTGCGTATAGCACCTGCGCTACTTGCTGTGCACGGTACGATGATTGCGCAAAAACCTGCATTCTTTTAAATGCGGTTTTATCTATGTATTGTCTGTCAGTGCCATTCTGACGTATGGTCTGCAAGGTGTTATAAACATACATTTCCAGAGTTGTATTAGTCGAAATACCCTGCTGTAACGTTATGGGTATGTCATCATAAGGGGATTTCTGAACTTCCGACGCATGACTGGCAGTGGCAGCGCAGTAAAGTGCGATAAGTGAAGCAATAAAAGTTCTCATGAAAAAGCCCGCTATAGTTGTTCTTTGGGATTCCATGGAAGCAGTAATTCTTATTTCCGTCAATCTAGTTGGGATAAAAACAAAGAGGCCGTCAAGTAGACGGCCTCTGGAACAAAATGCTTAGATTAGACTTTAGGCTGAATAAGTCAGCGCCTTGTAAACTGCGGGCGCACCGGTTCGGGATAATAAATCACTCCGGCGGGCGGCTCATAGCCGTGGCGCGCTACGAAGGTCTGCCGATCGTGCTTTGCCCGCTCAGAGAGCCTCTCATAACGCTCACGTTGCCAGTAATCGTATTTGCTTTCATCGTGGCGTGGGTCGAAATAGACGGGATAAGGCGTGACATGCAGGGGGCCGGGGCGAAAATTGACCGGGGCGCGCTCCTTGGTGATGATAATGGTTTCGGCAGACGCGCCACTGGCAACGGCGAGCACTCCGATAACGCCAAGCGCGAAAATAGCTGATTTCAATGTGTGCATAAAAAAACTCCTGAGAAAATTCCGGCCAACGTTAATAACCGAGGCATTAAAAAGCGATATGGCAGGGCAATTGCCCAGATAAAGAAGCCGTAATTTTTTACCCTTAAAACCGGTCTGGAAATCAATATAAAAATCAGCAAAAAACGCTGGCAATTACCCCCTCCCGTGATAGAACGTTTTGGAGCAGTTTATTATACTATAATCAGTGGTATCACCTATGGCCAACGCAGGGTTAAAAATGAACACCGACATCATGACAGAAGAAGTCGCTTACGGTGCAGATTCTATCAAGGTTCTCAAGGGCTTGGAGGCTGTTCGCAAACGTCCCGGCATGTATATCGGCGACACGGATGACGGCTCCGGCCTGCACCACATGGTGTATGAGGTGGTGGACAACGCGATAGACGAAGCTCTGGCGGGGCATTGCGACAAGGTCGAGGTGATCATAAACCAGGACGGTTCCTGCACCGTTACCGACAACGGGCGCGGCATCCCGACCGACATCCACGAGGGCGAAGGCCGTTCCGCTGCGGAAGTGATCATGACCGAGCTGCATGCGGGCGGCAAATTCGACCAGAATTCCTACAAAGTCTCCGGCGGCCTGCACGGCGTGGGCGTGTCGGTGGTGAATGCGCTTTCCGACTGGTTGCAACTGGTCATCTGGCGCAATGGTAAAGAACATAAAGTGCGCTTCATCAAGGGCGTAACCGAAGCGTCACTGGCTGTAACCGGCGATGCGGGCGGCAAGAAAGGCACCAGCGTCACCTTTCTGCCTTCCAAGGACATTTTTAACAATGTACTCGATTTCGACTATAAGACGCTTGAGCACCGCCTGCGTGAGCTGGCATTCCTCAATTCCGGCGTGCGCATCCACCTCACCGACCTGCGCGCAGCTGAGCCCGCCTTCACCGAATTCTACTATGAAGGCGGTTCCGGCGCGTATGTGAACTACCTTGACCGCAGCAAGAACCCGGCGCACACCACGATCTCCGTCGTGGGCGAGAAGGACGGCATCACGGTGGATTTCGCCATGCAGTGGAACGATTCCTACCATGAGAACATGCTGTGTTTCACCAACAACATCCGCCAGCGTGACGGCGGCACGCATCTTGTGGGTTTCCGCGCGGCGCTGACCCGCATTATCAACAATTACGCCAATGAAAGCGGCATGGCGAAGAAGGAAAAAATCGCCCTTTCCGGTGAAGACGCGCGCGAAGGCCTTACCTGCGTGCTTTCGGTCAAGGTGCCCGATCCAAAATTCTCCTCCCAGACCAAAGACAAGCTGGTCAGCTCCGAAGTGCGCCCGGCGGTGGAAGCCGTGGTGGGCGACAAGCTCGGCCAGTGGTTTGAGGAACATCCGGCGGAAGCCAAGGTTGTTGTCGGCAAAATCTATGAGGCTGCCACCGCGCGTGAAGCCGCCCGCAAGGCACGTGAACTCACCCGTCGCAAGGGCGCGCTGGATATGGCGTCGCTGCCGGGCAAGCTGGCAGACTGCCAGGAACGCGATCCGGCGAAATCCGAACTGTTCATCGTAGAGGGCGATTCGGCAGGCGGCTCCGCCAAGCAGGGGCGCTCGCGCAACAATCAGGCCATCCTGCCGCTGAAAGGCAAGATCCTCAACGTGGAACGCGCGCGCTTCGACAAAATGCTCTCCTCGGCGGAAATCGGCACGCTTATCACCGCCATCGGCACGGGTATCGGCAATGAAGAATTCAATGCGGACAAGACGCGTTACCATAAGATCATCATCATGACCGACGCCGACGTGGACGGTTCGCACATCCGCACGCTGCTGCTGACATTCTTCTATCGCCAGATGCCGCAGCTTATCGAAAGGGGCTATCTCTATATCGCGCAGCCGCCGCTGTACAAGATCAAGCGTGGCAACAACGAAAAATACCTCAAGGACGACACGGCGCTCACCGCCTACCTCACCGAATCCGCACTGGATGAATCCACGTTGCGTATGGTGGACGGCAGCAATGTCACCGGCGCTGCACTCGCTGAACGCGTAAGGCTTGCGGCTGAATATTCCGCGCTTATCAAGGCGCTTTCCCGCCGCATCCCCGCTGTGGTCATCGAAGCGGCGGCGCTGGTCGACCTGTTCGATATGGACGTAACGGAAGACGCAGCAGTCGCCAAAGTGCCAAAGTTCGTGGAAAAGATGAACGCGCTTACCAAGGGCGGCTGGAAATGTGCGCTCAATGAAGCGGGCTTTGTGGTTACCCGCACCCAGCGCGGTGTAGAGGAACGCCACCTGCTGGATGAAAAACTCTGCATGAGCCGTGAAGCCAAGGAACTGCATGCCAATGCAGCAACGCTTATGAGCCAGTACGCCAACCCGCTGACACTGTGTCGCAAGTCCGGCGCGGAAACAATCGTGAGCACGCCGACAGAGCTTTATGATGCGATCATGGAGATTGGCCGCAAGGGCGCTGTCATCAATCGCTTCAAAGGCCTTGGTGAAATGAACCCTGACCAGCTCTGGGATACAACGCTGAACCCGGAAACCCGTACCCTTTTGAAGGTGGAAGTAAAACACGCCGAAGACGCCGAAGAAGTGTTTACCACACTCATGGGTGATGTGGTGGAACCCCGCCGTGACTTTATCATCAGCAATGCGCTGAAGGTGGCGAATTTAGACGTATAAAACGTACCTGGTTTTGCGTACTCGGTACTCGGAGAATTCTTTTACCGAGTACGCAGCACCGAGTACGCTTTTTTTTAAATTCTTCCAAGGAACCATTGACCCTGCGCGTCCAATAGCTACCATATTCACCAAACAGGGAGGTTCTATGACCAAAGTATCTTTACGCCTGCTATGCACGGCAGCTTTTATATCAATGGCTTATGGTGCCAGTGCCGCTGAGGGCGGCGATATGGCCATCACCATTTACAGCAAGGCGCAGCCGGGGGCAATCGACCCCAATATGTACCGCCCTGTGAACGGCCAGCAGGCCTATTACGGCGCGCAGGTGCCGGGCTACGCCATGGTGCGCGAACAGCGCAAGGTGAACCTCACCGGAAAAAAGACCGAGATCAGATTCAACGATGTGGCAGGACTGATCGACCCCACGACGGTGCAGTTTAAATCCCTGACCGACCCTAAGGGCACCAAAGTAGGTTCGCAGGATTTCCAGTTCGACCTCGTCAGCCAGCAGAAGCTGATGGAAAAATACATAGACAAAAAGATAAGCGTGGAGAAATACCAGTATGGGGCATCCGCGCCTGAGGCTATCGAAGGCACGCTGCTCAGCTCGCAGGGCGGCATCACACTGAAGGCCAGCGACGGCCAGATAAAGATAATCAACGGTTATCAGGGGGTAACTTTTCCTGACCTGCCCGGCGGGCTTATCACCAAACCCACGCTGGTGTGGGATGTGTATAGCGACAAACCCGGCGAACATAAGGCCGAGGTAAGCTATGAAACGCAAGGGGTAACCTGGTGGGCGGATTACAACCTCACCTATAATGAGGGCAAGGACGCTAATTCCGGCACGGTGGATTTCGGCTCATGGGTGAGCATCATCAACCAGTCCGGTGCAACATACGACAATGCCAGACTCAAACTGGTGGCAGGAGACGTGCAGAAAACCCAGCCCGTGGCTGCGCCCATGATGGCCCGTAAGGCGATGATGTCAATGGACGCGGTGGCTGAATCAGTAGGAGCCGCGCCGGAATTTTCCGAAAAATCGTTCTTTGAATACCATCTTTACACACTCAGCCAGCCGGTGAACCTGCCGCAAAATTCCACCAAGCAGCTGGAGCTGATTCCGGCGGTTATGGGTGTGCCGGTGGAAAAGGAACTGGTGTTCTATGCCACTGAGCAGCAATACTGGAACTGGGGCGGCGTCTATTACGACCAGAATTACGGTTATAGCGGCGTAAAACGTAATCCCGAAGTGCTGCTGAAGCTTAAGAATGCCAAGGAGAATGGATTAGGCGTACCGCTGCCTGCCGGGCGCATGCGTGTGAACCAGCGTGACGACGCTGACGGCAGCCTTGAATTCATTGGCGAGAACGTAATCGACCACACCGCGCGCAATGAGGAGGTGACGATAAAGCTCGGCAGCGCGTTCGACGTGGTGGGAGAGCGCAAGCAGCTCGATTACCGCCTTGATACCAACGCGCGTTTTGCCGATGAAGAGGTGGAGATCCGCCTGCGTAACCAGAAGAAGGTGCCGGTAAAGGTAAAGACGATTGAAAGCATGTATCGCGCTACCGGCTGGAAGATACTCTCCAACGATGCCGACTACACTAAAGACAACGCCCACCAGATCAGCTTCGTGAGCACCATAGCGCCGGAAAAGGAAGCGGTGATAAGGTACAAGGTAAGGTATAGTTGGTAAGGCCGTACTCGGCAGCGATTCAGGCAATATGTGCATTTGTACGACCTGAAGGCCGCTTTTCAAATCATTCTTTAGGCTCAGGACACGTGACTTTTTCCCTCAAGGGGGAGAGGAAAAGAGGGAATGGGTTAATGAGTCCTGGGCTTAGTCAAACTTCGCTGGCTTTTTGTTGTGGTCCCGGCCTGCGCCGGGACCACAATAATCAGTAGCGGTATTCGTCCTTCTTGAACGGGCCAGCCTGTTCAATGCCAAGGTACTCAGCCTGCTTCCGGGTGAGCTTGGTGAGCTTCACGCCGATCTTTTCGAGGTGCAGCGTGGCCACTTTCTCATCAAGGTGCTTAGGCAGTACGTAAACCTTCTTTTCATAGGCCTTGGCGTTGGTAAACAGCTCGATCTGCGCCAGCACCTGATTGCTGAAGCTGGTGCTCATCACGAAGCTGGGATGGCCGGTGGCGCAGCCCAGGTTCACAAGGCGGCCCTTGGCCAGCAGGATGATGCGCTTGCCGTCGGGGAAGGTGATCTCGTCCACCTGCGGCTTGATCTCTTTCCATTGCAGGTTGGATAAGGACGCAACTTCAATCTCGTTGTCAAAATGGCCGATATTGCACACGATAGCGCGGTCTTTCATCTTGCGCATATGGTCGAGCGTGATGATGTCGACGTTGCCTGTGGCGGTCACGAAGATGTCGCCTATAGCAGCGGCTTCGTCCATCGTGAGCACCTGATAACCTTCCATGGCGGCCTGAAGCGCGCAGATGGGGTCGATCTCGGTCACGATCACGCGGGCGGCCTGGCTGCGCAGCGCAGCGGCGGAGCCTTTGCCCACATCGCCGAAACCTGCAACCACGGCAACCTTGCCAGCGAACATAACGTCGGTAGCGCGTTTAATGCCGTCCGTCAGGGATTCGCGGCAACCGTAGAGGTTGTCAAACTTGGACTTGGTAACGGAGTCGTTCACGTTGATGGCGGGGCACATCAGCTTGCCCGCAGCGTGCATTTCGTAAAGGCGGTGCACGCCGGTGGTGGTTTCTTCGGATACGCCCTTGATGTCCTTCATCATGGCGGGGTATTTTTCATGCAAGATCTTGGTGAGGTCGCCGCCGTCATCGAGGATCATGTTCGGGGTCCAGCCGTCCGGGCCCTTGATGGTCTGTTCGATGCACCATTCATATTCTTCTTCGGTTTCGCCCTTCCAGGCGAACACGGGAACGCCGGTAGCGGCGATGGCTGCGGCAGCCTGATCCTGCGTGGAGAAGATGTTGCAGCTCGACCAGCGGACGGTTGCGCCCAGCTCGGTGAGGGTCTCGATAAGCACAGCGGTCTGGATGGTCATATGCAGGCAGCCTACGATGCGCGCGTCCTTCAGGGGCTTTTTCGGGCCATATTCCTTACGGATAGCCATCAGGCCGGGCATTTCGGTTTCGGCGAGGCTGATCTCGTTACGGCCCCATTCGGCCAGGCGGATATCCGCTACTTTGTAATCCTGAGATGCAAGCTGCGCGGTGGTTTTGGAAGCCATAATCTATGTCCTTCTATTTTGGTTGAAATCTGTTGGGTTTGCCTACTCCATATCCTGCCTACACGCAAGGGTAAAAGCGCTCTGGCGGGGCAGGCGGGGGAGCTTTCCCTGCAAAGAAATATTGTGCCCGCTGCCATAAAAGCGTAATATCCGTGGTGTATACTTCCGTAATACGCAAGTTGTTTTGGAGTAACTAATGCAGCATCGTCAAACCAGCCGTGTAAAAGCAATCGCTATCCGCCGTACAAGAACAGCGGAGCTTGTGCTGACAACCACCGCGTTTTTTGTCCTACTGTTTTACGTGACGTTTTAGGCACATGCTTAAATAAGCTGTGCTTATAGACCTACAGACTGGCTTGCAGGTGGTTTACGACGGTTTTTTACCATTTCAGCGAATGTGCCTGACGGCTGAGGAAGCATAAGCTCCGCGCCTCGATGAATATACGATTCAAGGGTATTGTTTTTCTGGGGAATCCACATGCCGTCTGGCGTTGGAACCAAGCCGGGTTCACTTCTGCGTATCATTTTAGAAATATGGCTGTCTCCTTCGTGCATTTCTCCAATGATGCGTTCCAGTTCTGTTTCGGGTATTGGCCTGCTCCAGCTGAAATGCCGTCCAAGTTCTTCGCCTAGTTCTCCTTTAGGGGCTGTCCTAGCTAATGCAATTTTGTGTTATAGATGGCATTATGAGAAAGAGCAGATTAAGCAGAGTCATTCAGAGTAGGTTATTGGAGCATTTTGTTGCAGGAACCACTGCCCGATGTGCCTCCAATCTTGTTGGGATCCACCGCAATACTGGTGCGTATTACTTTCAAAGACTTCGTGAGATTATCGCTTACCACAT
>JAMIFV010000003.1:0-24633 GCA_035906055.1 Alphaproteobacteria bacterium
ATGTGGTAAGCGATAATCTCACGAAGTCTTTGAAAGTAATACGCACCAGTATTGCGGTGGATCCCAACAAGATTGGAGGCACATCGGGCAGTGGTTCCTGCAACAAAATGCTCCAATAACCTACTCTGAATGACTCTGCTTAATCTGCTCTTTCTCATAATGCCATCTATAACACAAAATTGCATTAGCTAGGACAGCCCCATAAAAATAAACGTCTTTAAGGATGCTCTGTTATGGCCTATATAGCCCGATTATCCTTGTGTAACAGATGTACAAACTAAATTGACAACCCTCTAGATATCCAACTAATGCAATACGATATAAGACAATTTCTCATCACCATCACCGATATCGGTGACAGCGCCGTTCTAAGCGCGCTGGTATTGACCGTATGCGCGTGCTTCCTGATACAGGGTGGCCGCCGCGAGGCGGGAGCGTTGTTTCTTTCCCTCATCGGCACCGCCGCCGCCATCGGCGTGGTGAAGATCCTGTTCATGGGCTGCGGCAGCAGCCTGCGTGTTTACGGGCTGCATTCGCCCAGCGGCCATAGCGCGCTTTCATTCGCAGTGCTGGGCACGTTTGCACTCGTGCTGCGTGAGCGCCTGCCGGGCATTTACCGTTACGTGCCTTCCGTGCTGTTGCTCTCGCTGGCATTTACCATCGCACTCACGCGAGTGTTGCTCAGATTCCACACCGCTGAGGAAGTGGTTATCGGCAGCGCGATAGGCTTACTGATATTACTGTTTATTTGGCGCGGGCTGGCACGTTCGCAACCATACCCGTTCAATCCGAAGGCGGCCATCATCTGTGCCGTGGTTATTGTTTTTATGTTACACGGTATCAGGCTTCCGGCAGAAGATGTGATAAAACTCTTTGCACATCATTTTAAATTGTATACCCATTGCGAGTGAGTTGCCGCACGGGCAGCCTTTCCCGTCCTTTGCACGATTATGCAAAAAATACTCTAACAACTGGTGATTATGCGTTCATCTGTCTCCTTCTGCACTGCATTATTTGCACTTTCCATGCTCAGCGCATGCGAAAGCAACGTGGTTACCAAGCCCGGCTCGTTTGAAAAGCTGCAGAAGGAAGCCAAAGCTGTCGCAGGCTCCGATTACAGGATCGGGCTTGGCGATGAAATCGAAGTCAAATTCTTCTTCACGCCGGAGCTTAACGACCGCGTGACCGTGCAGCCTGACGGCAATGTCTCCATCATGTTCGCTGATGATATCAAGGCCGAGGGCAAAACCAAGAAACAGCTTACCAGAGAGATAAAAAAACGCCTTGCGCCACATGTAAAGCAGCTTGACCTTTCCGTGTCGGTGCGCAGCTTCGGCAGCCAGCGCGTGTTCATCGGCGGGGAGATTGCACGCGCAGGCGCATACAGCATTACCGGCGACCAGACCCTGCTGCAGATGTTGGGTGAAGCGGGCTGGGTAGCCCCCACCGGCCGCCAGAACGAGATCGTGCTGATACGCCGCAACGACGAAGGCACCGAGGAATCCTACCCGCTGGATATTTCCAAAGTCATCAGCGGCGAGGACATGACCAACAACGTTATCGTGATGGCGGGTGACACCATCATCGTGCCGCCCTACGGCGCTGTGGACAGCAACCGTTGGGTGGAACGTAACATAACCCGCATGCTGCCCCTCTCCCTGGGAGCCAGCGCATCCGTTTCGCGCACTGTAGGACCCAATGCTCAGTAATACCATGCAGACCGGCCACCGCGCTTCGCGCAGAGAGCTGATGATATTTTTCTATAAATTCCGTACGCGGCTGGTGCTGGCTTTCCTGTTTCCGTTCATCCTGACGCTGTTTGTATCCACCATGCCCACTCCCCGTTTCTTTTCCGAAAGCGTGCTGGTGGTGCGCCTTGGCTCCGAATATGTCTACCAGCCGGAAGTAAGCAACTCGCAATCCGGCCAGATCACCAACATTCCCTTTGACCGCGAGCAGATATTCAAATCCGAAGTGGCCATCCTCGCCAGCCAGGACCTGCACCGCGAAGTGGTACAGAAGATCGGCCTTAAAAGGCTTTATCCCGAACTCATCGACCCCACGCCGTACACACGCATCAAGACCTTCATCATGGGGGGCTTCCTGAGCGCCTTCAGCGAGAAGCCCGAGCAGACGGATGAAAGCGTGGAGCAATACAGGCTCACCCAGGCGGCAGGCATATTCGGCAAGCGGCTCGACATCATGCTCGAAAAGGAATCCGCCGTTATACGCATCAGCTTTGAGCACCGCGACCGTGATGTGGCCAGCGAGGCGTTGCAGACCCTGCTTGAGCTCTACTTTGACAAGCGCAAGCAGCTTTACCTCGACCCGCGCGCCGAACTGGCGCAGAGCCAGATGAGCACCTCGCAGCAGCGTTTGAATGAAGCCCAGAAGAAGGTGGAAAGCTTCAAGCTGAAAAAGGGCCTCTATTCACTGGCCGACCAGCGCAAGCAACTGCTCGACAAACGCAATGACCTTGAACGCCGCGCCATGTCCATCAACAGCAAGTCGCTGCAAAAGGACATTGCTGATTATAACGGGCGCCTTGATGAGCTGGATAAACAGGAGCGTATCTTCACGTCACTGCAGAAAGACGCTGACCTGGCCAGCGAAGCTTACGCCATCGCCGCCCACCGGCATGAGGAAGCCAAGACTTACGAACAGTTGCAGCGCGACCGCACCAGCAGCGTACGCATCATCCAGCCCCCCGCGACATCTGCCGAGCCCAAGAAGATGACCAGTATCATCCTTCTCGCAGGCACTGTGTTCTCGTTTCTGTGCGTGCTGGTTGTCGCCTGCATCAGCGAGTTCTCCCGGCGCGGCATCATGACGCCTGAAGAGGCGGAGCGCATGCTGGGCCTGCCCGTGCTTTCCGCTGTTCCGTTCAGAAAATAATTATTGGGGCCGCTGCCGCCCCATTTGCGCTCTGCGCAAACTCCTGCGGGGTCGTCGCTAAAGAGCTCCTCCACGCATGCGGCGATGTTCTGGAATTAGATTCGTCATCCTGAGCGTAGCGAAGGATCTCCTTGCTTTCATACAGGAAGTACGAATATCCTTCGTCGCTTTGCTCCTCAGGATGACGGGCAATTACTTCTTATCGTTATTATCGTCGAGGACCTTGTACTCGCCTTCGATAACATTGCCGCTGTCTTTAGGCTTGGGCGACTGGCTTGCCGACATCTGGTCGCGTATGTTGTTGAGCCATTTTCGCGTCCTGAAGAACGCAAGGCCGCCCACCGCTGCCGAACACAGCACGAACAGGGCAATAATCATTACGAATAGTTTGGCCACCATACCCAGCATGCTACAATCCTACCCCGAAACTTCGCACGAGGCTGCTTGAAAGCGCATACCAGCCATCCACCAGCACGAAGAATATCAGCTTGAAAGGCAGCGATATGAGCACGGGTGGCAACATCATCATACCCATGGCCATGAGCACCGACGCCACGAGCATGTCGATAATCAGGAATGGAAGGAATATCAGGAAGCCTATCTCGAACGCGCGCTTGAGTTCGCTGATCATGAACGCAGGGATAAGGATACGGTAAGGCGTGTCTTCGGGTTTTTCCACACTCACCCCCGGCGACATTTCCATGAACAGCCTGAGATCCTTGTCGCGCACGTTCTTCATCATGAACGCATGAAACGGCGCCGCCGTTTTCAGCACCGCCTCGCGCTCCTCTATCTTGCCGTCGATAAGCGGCAGGATACCGTCGTCATACGCCTTCTGGAACACCGGCATCATGATAAAAAGCGTCAGGAACAACGCCAGGCTCACCAGCACCTGGTTGGGCGGCGACTGCTGCAGGCCAAGCGCCGTGCGCAGCAGCGACAGCACGATGATGATGCGCGTGAACGACGTCATCATCATCAGGATGGAGGGTGCCAGCGGGATAATGGTGATAAGCGCCACCAACTGGATAATGCGCGTGGTGATGCTGGTGTTCCCTTCGCCGTCATCTGCCGGGGCGGGCGGCGTGCCGAGGTCCAGCGTCAGCTTCTGCGCCAGCACGTCCATGGGCAGCATGAGTATGGCTGCCACGCACAGGAAGAAGAATGCCAGCGTAAGTTTGCTGCTTTTTACCATGCTATTTCTCACCTGCGCCCTCCGCCTCCTGTGAAGCGATGACAATATCCCGTGCAGGGGTAAGCAGCAACAGATGTTCCTTCTTACCTGCACGCAGCACCACCACACGGCGGCGCGGGTCCAGGTACAGCGTATCGGTGACGGCAAGGTTCTTATCCGCCGTCTTGATGCCGGTGAGGCGTTTATCAATGCCGTATTTACGCACCAGCGCAGAGGTGAGGTAGATGAGCGCCACTACAAACAGCAGCGAGAACACAGCGCGGCCATAGATCATCCAGCCGGATGCCTCCTGCAGTGCCACCGTTGCATTGACTGCGTCCATGCGAGCCTGCCTTAATCGTCGTTGGCGGGTTTATAAGCGCTGGGGCCGGTAGATTTTTTATAGGCGGTATGCGCCTTCTGGTGCTGCCCCAGTTCGGTAAGCTTGCGCTGCACCTGCTCATAGGCATCCTTGAGATCCTTCTCCAGCTCGGTAATCTCGCTGGTAAGGCGGGTAAGGTCGGCGGAATGCTGTCTGGCTTCATCCTTTGAAAGACCGGCCACCGCCTCGCAATAGGCGCGCACGCTGTGCTCCACCGGACTGATATCCACCATACCCTGCTGCAGGGCACGGCGGCTTGCTGCAACAAGATCAAACACGTTGTCTCTGATTGCATTTACATCGTTGGTTTCCGGCTGGGTCATGAGCTAGCTCCTTTGTTACGCGCTTTGGCATTCACCTTATAGACATAATTCAGTATCTCCGCCACCGCCGTGTATGCCTCCAGCGGGATCACGGAGTCGATATCAATCTTTTCCAGTATCTCCACGAGCGCGGCGTCCTGCCGGATGGGAATATCATGTTCCTTGGCCACTTTGATGATCTGCTCGGCGACAGGCCCCCTCCCCTTGGCCGAAATGCGCGGCGCGGGGTCTTTTTCGCGGTCGTAGCTGAGTGCCACCGCCGTGGGTACTGCCGGTTTCTCTTCAGCCATTGCTGTCAGGCTCCTTCGGCACGGGTGGCACGCCGAGCGCGTCCAGAAGGTCGGCATCGGCGATAGCGCCTGCCGCGATGTTCTGCTCGCGGATTTTATCATGCAATTCCTTGCGCAGGATCGAGGCTTCCGGCGGGAAGCTGAACCCAAGCTTGACGGTGCGCCCCTTAACCTCCACCACCGTGAGTTCGATGGAGTTGTTAATAATGACCGAATCACCAATTTTTCGCGTGAGATAGAGCATGTTCTTCCTTGTGTGGCAGAAACTATACTACCTTGCAAAAAACGGCTACAAAAGAATTTAGAACTGGCAGGGGCGCGCATTTAAGCGTAAAATCGGCACCGTACAGAGGTTCTTCATGAGCAGCACCGGCCTTGACCTTGCAGAGATGATCAAAGTGAAGATGGCGTATTCATCCGAACGCCAGAAGACACTTGCCCAGAACGTCGCGAATGTCGATACGCCCGGCTACCGCGCGAAAGACCTCGAACCGCTCAGTTTCAAGAATGTGCTCGGCGCCAAAACGTCTTCCGTGCCCATGGCGCTCACCAGTCCCATGCATATGCTCGGCGGCAAGCCGCAGCCCGGCGCGTTCCGCCCGCAGTTGCAGAAGAGCAGCTTTGAGGTAAGCCCCACCGGCGGCACGGTGGTGGTCGAAGAACAGATGATGAAAGTGGCGCAGAACGCCACCGATTACCAGATGACCACGAGCCTCTATAACAAGATCGGCAACATGTATAAAGTTGCGCTTGGCATTTCATCAGGATCATAAACAAACAGGTAATGTATGTCCGGTATCGTTGATGCATTCATAATCGCCGGTTCGGGCATTGAAGCCCAGGGCAACCGCCTGCGCGTGGTGGCGCAGAACGTCGCCAATATCGACTCCACCGGCACCACTCCCGGCGCACAGCCTTACCAGCGCCGCACCATCACCTTCCGCAATGTGCTGGACAGGGAGCTTGGCGTAGAAAAAGTCACCGTTTCCAGCTACGGGCTTGACAAGACCCCGTTCAAGAAGAAATTTGAACCCGCCCACCCCGCCGCCGATGCGCAAGGCTACGTGCTTTACCCCAACGTGGAGTCCGCCGTGGAAATGGTGGATATGCGTGAAGCGCAGCGCGGTTACGAAGCGAATGTGAACGTGATCGACGTGTCGCGCAGCATGATCGCGCAGACGCTTTCACTTTTGAAATAGTAAAATGAAGATACTGATTTTATTATCGTTCGCCGGTTTATTCTGTTATTTTGTATTTTCATTCCGCAAGTTCCGCAAAGAGAACAGATCGGGTCATGAGGGAAGCTCCACCGGCGATACTGCCCTTTATATCCGACCGCAGCCCTTCCGATGGCAGTGAGTGAGTGGGGGCGGTGACGGCGGTGGCGATTAATGCAATGTCATTCCCGCGAAAGCGGGAATCCAGCCTGTCCAAGCAAGCACTGGATTCCCGTTTACACGGGAATGACAAAAAAAGATAAGGGATACGACTATGGATATTAAATCGGCAGCTTCAGCTTATAACGCTATCGCGGGCATTGCAGGCAACACCAGTTCCGTGCAGCAGCCCCAGCTGGCTGGCGAGCAGGTGCAGGCATCCTTCTCCGACCTGCTGGAGAAATCGCTCGCCTCCGCGGTCGATAAAGGCAGGGAAGCGGAAAGCGTGAGCACGCTGGCGCTTATGGGTAAAGCTGACATCACGCAGCTCGCCATCGCCGTCAATGGCGCAGAACGCGCATTGAATACAGTGACCGCCATACGTGACAAGGTAATCACTGCTTACCAGCAAATCACCCAGATGCCCATCTGATTATCAATAAAAACCAATATATTATATCATATTAGCTTTGACGCACCTGTTACTTGTTAATTTACATGTAACAAAAACTTAACTTTGCTTCTTAATACGCAATCTATAAAATAAATTGTCATATACTGAAGCAGGAGAAAGAAATGGGCTTAGTTAGAGTATTACTCAAAGACAGCGACTATGTAGAAATGAGCAGCTTACAGCAGGCAGCCGTAAAAGCGCATGTTGAGGAACTTGCTAACAAAGGCATGAAAGATAATCCCGGCCTCGTAAGGCCAGAAGACGAAAAGGGATTTAAGAATGATATTTCTTTAAACCTCAGGGGATTTGAAGCTTATACCCGCCTTGGCTCACTCAACAACAGCGGAACGCAGGTTGAAGAAAGCTGGATGAGAAAAGATCCGGAGATTATTGGGCGAATTGAAGAGATAACGAAAAGCTATGCGAGTAAGCTGCTTGAGCAGGGGCCAAAGTCTCCAGAACAGGCTGCGTCCTCGCCAACACCTCCGACAGGCCTGCCTCCCAAGGCAACAGAGCCCAACATTCACGACCGCTGAAATTCCTGCGCATATAAGACTCGTACGCCCATTTAGTTAAGTCGCCAGTTGCCAGTTGCCAGTTGTCAGTGTAGCATGCCAACGTTCCTGTTCTGTTTACTCTAGTCACTAGCAACTGGCCACTGGCAACTATTTTATGGACTCTTTAGAAGCAATGGAAATCGGCAGGCAGACGCTGATCGTCTTCATGAAGATGTCATTGCCTATCCTTCTCATTGCGCTGGTAGTGGGCCTTATCATCTCATTGTTTCAGGCGCTCACCCAGATACAGGAAATGACCCTCTCCTTCGTGCCCAAGATTACCATTGTGTTCCTTGCGCTGGTGTTCCTCATGCCGTTCATGACGCACACGTTGTCCGACTTCAACACCGAACTGCATACGCGCATAGTGTCCGTAGGCACATCGAGGGAATAACCCGTGCTAGAGCAGTTCCTGATCTCTCAGGTCTTTGCCTTCATCCTCATCTTCGTGAGGATAGGCAGCGGACTGATGGTGATGCCGGGTTTTGGCGAGACCTACATCTCGCGTCGCATCCGCCTAACGCTCGCGATTGTTATCGCACTGGTGCTCACGCCGGTGCTGGGCAATGCCATGCCGAAGCTTCCCGCCTCGCCGCTGTCGCTGGGCATACTGGTGGTGGCGGAAATCCTGGTTGGCCTGTTCATCGGCAGCATCTGCCGCATCCTCATCAGCGCCACGCATGTGGCGGGCACGGTGTTTTCCTTCCAGTCCGGCCTTTCCTCCGCCGTGCTGTACGATGTAAGCCAGAGCTCCCAAGGCTCCCTGATGGGCAACTTTTTCGGCATGGTCACCATCCTGCTGCTGTTCTCCACCGGCATGCACGGCTTCATGCTGCGCGGCATCACGGAGAGTTACACCGTGTTCGCGCCCGGCCAGTTTCCACCCGTCGCCGACTTTGCCGAGTCCGCCGCGCGCCTCGCCGCCGACACCTTTATGGTAGCGATCGAGATTTCCACACCGATGATCGTGGTCGGCACGCTTTTGTTTCTGGGCGCGGGCGTCCTCTCCCGCCTCATGCCCAGCCTGCAGGTATTTTTCCTCATCATCCCGCCGCAGCTCTTCATCAATTTCTTCGTGCTCATAGCGGTTTTCAGCGCCATGATGCTCTGGTATATGGAGTTTTTCCGCGATAAATTAATGCTGTTCTTTGGCTACCTAAATTAGATATAATATATTATTATATAACAATATTTACCCTTCATTACCCCTGTAACAAACTGTAACAAACTGTTATTTGAGAAGGCGGGGGTTCCGCAGTACATTGCACTCAATCAAAATCAAGAAATTTGAGTGTTTATGACTTCCGGATCCCTTTTTCATTCCACCTACCAGACCACCATCGCAGGCTCCGTCACCTGCTCCGGCATCGGTGTCCATACCGGCCAGACCGTAAACCTCACCCTTCACCCGGCTGAAGCGGATACCGGCATCCAGTTCATCAGGCTTGACGTGCCGGAAGACAAATCCGTTGTGCGCGCTTTCTATCTGGACGTGACCGACACCATGCTCGGCACCACCATCACCAATGAATACGGCGTGAGCGTCAGCACTATCGAACATCTCATGGCCGCCCTCTGGGGCATGGGCGTGGACAACGCCGTGGTCACCCTCACCGGCCCCGAAGTCCCCATCATGGACGGCAGCTCCGAACCCTTCGTGTTCCTCATCGAATGCGCCGGCGTAAAGGCGCTTTCCGCTCACCGCGACACGCTCGAAGTGCTCAGGAAAGTCTCCGTGCAGGACGGCTCTTCCACCGCTTCCATCCGCCCGTTCGACGGTTTTGCGCTCGACATCACCATCGAATTCCCGCATGCGGCGATCCCCCGCCAGCGCGCCATATACGATTTCAGCCGCCAGAGCTTCCGCCATGCGCTCTGCCGTGCCCGTACCTTCGGTTTCGCTAAAGACGTAGAGATGCTGCGCTCGCGCGGCCTCGCACGCGGCGGCTCGCTGGATAACGCCGTGGTAATCGGCGATGACGGCATCCTCAATGAAGGCGGCCTGCGTTATAACGACGAATTCATCCGCCACAAGGCGCTGGACTGCGTGGGCGACTACTTCCTCACCGGCATGCGCATGCGCGGCATGGTCACCACCAACCGCCCCGGCCACGGCATGAACAACAAGCTGCTGCGCACCTTGCTGGCCGACCGCAGCGCGTGGCGCCTCGTTACCAGCGCCTTCGTGCAGCCTTCGCTTGCCGCACAGCAACAAGCCCACGCACCGAGTGCGTTTTTGCTTTAATCGTATCGCCAGGCAGCCAAGGCGAGATGCGCGCAGTGTACATTTAGGGGCAGGACTCATAACTTTCCCTCTCCTGCAAAGCGGGAGAGGGTTGCGCAGGCTTTGCTGCGCAGCAGCTTAGCCGTAGCCGGGTGAGGGTGAATTTACACGCGCCCCCTCACCTCGGTTTGCCTACGGGCTTAGCTAAAACAGCTAAACCCAAGGCAAACGCGTCCTCTCCCTCAAAGGGAGAGGAAAAGCAAGCAAGAGTTTAATGAGTCCTGAGCCTAGTACATGAGCACACTGAGACCGATGGATAACGACGCGAACGGTTAAATGAAAGATGCGCTCATTAGAAGTTGTTTTTTCGCGCGCACCGCTGTTATAACAGCGGTATATGAAACACACACGCATACTGCTTATCTCGCTGCTTACCCTGTCACTGGTTGCCTGCGGCAGCAAAAAAGACGAAGACACCGCTGAGAGCGACAAACCGTCACAGCCCGTGGAAACGCTCTATAACGACGCGATGGACAAGCTGGGTGAGGGTGATTTCAAAGCCGCCACCACCGCCTTTGAGGAAGTGGAACGCCAGTATCCCTATTCCGAATGGGCCACGCGCAGCGAACTGATGGCGGCGTTCGCACAATACCGCTTCGGCAAATACGACCAGGCCATCGGCATCCTCGAAAGCTTCGTAAAAGAGCATCCCAGCCACAAGGATGTGGCTTACGCCTATTACCTGCGCGGCATGTGCTATTATGAGCAGATCACCGATGTGGGCCGCGACCAGCAGATCACCGAACAGGCGCGCGACGCGCTGGAAGAAGTTATCAGGCGCTTCCCCGAAACCACCTATGCGCGCGATGCGCGCCTCAAGCTTGACCTTGTGGCCGACCATCTTGCAGGCAAGGAAATGGAGATCGGCCGTTATTACCAGAAACAGCAGGAATACATCTCCGCCATCAACCGTTTCCGTGTGGTGGCGGAACGATTCCAGACCACCAGCCATGTGCCTGAAGCGCTGCACAGACTTGTGGAGTGCTACCTGAAACTTGGCGTGACCGAACAGGCCAACCGCTATGCGTCCGTGCTGGGCTACAATTACCCTAACAGCGACTGGTATAAAGATACCTATGCGATGATGAACGGCCAGCCCCTTCCCGCCCCAAAGAAAACAGGCTGGGGTAAACTCTGGCCATTTTAAAAAAGACGAGAAGGCGGGTAAGCGAGAATGACAAGTATAAACGCAAAAGGGCCAGATAACATCTGGCCCTTTTCTGTTTCTCGTCTTCTCGAATTAACGTGAATAGAATTCCACGATCAGGTTCGGTTCCATCATCACCGGATAGGGCACGTCCGCAAGCTTGGGAGTGCGGGTGAATTTGGCGTTCATCGCCTTGGGATCGAATTCGAGGTAATCGGGAACGCTGCGCTCCTGAGCCTGCTGGGTTTCAAGGACGATGGCAAGCTGGCGGGACTTTTCGCGCACTTCCACCACGTCGCCTTCCTGTACGCTGTAGCTGGCGATGTTCACGCGCTTGCCGTTCACCATGATGTGGCCGTGGCTCACAAACTGGCGGGCGGCGAATACGGTGGGAACCACGCCCATGCGGTATACAACGGTATCGAGGCGGCTTTCCAGCAGCGCGATGAGGTTTTCGCTGGTGTCACCCTTGCGGCGCGCAGCTTCCTGATAGATGCGGCGGAACTGGCGCTCGGTGATGTTGCCATAATAGCCGCGCAGTTTCTGCTTTGCCATGAGCTGACTGCCGAAGTCGGAGCCCTTGCGGCGGCGTGCTGCGCCATGCTGGCCGGGCGCGTATGCGCGCTTGCCTACGGGGTCCTTGGCGCGGCCCCAGAGGTTTTCACCTACGCGGCGGCTGATCTTGTATTTTGCGGCGACTCTTTTGCTCATGCGGAATATCCTAAATAGTCATAATTTTCAGTTTATTAAGCTGCAATGCTGCGCACCCCAGCCAAAATTCGGAAGGTGCACTATACAGATAAAAAGCAGCCTGTCAAACGCGAATTGGCAAGAAAAAGGGCGTATTTTCCCCGCCGTTTAAGCTCAATAAGAATCCCGCTGATAGCCAGGGCTCAGGACTCATAAATCCTCCTCTCCTGCAAAGCGGGAGAGGGTTGCGCAGGCTTTACTGCGTAGCAGCTTAGCCGAAGCTGGGTGAGGGTGAATTTAAACGTGCCCCCCTCACCTCGGTTTGCCTAAGGGCTTAGCTAAAGCAGCTAAAGCCGAGGCAAACGCGTCCTCTCCCCATAGGGGGAGAGGAAAAAATGGATGCTGTGGTCACGCCACAGCATGACGATGGCACCCACACGGGCTATAGTGAACCTGTTTTCACAAATGAACAATATAACAAACTGTTATATAAAGAAACTTTATTACGGCGAAGGAGAAGCTGTCGGCGCGGTATTGGGTTCCATCTGATAGCCGGGTTTAAACCGGTCACGCCAGTCAGTGGCGCCACGGCCAGTTGCAGGGCCTGCTTCATTGCCTGCAAACATCCCTACGCGTTCCTGCTTGATCCGCGCTGCCATTTCGGGCGCAGACATCGCTGACTGAGGTATCTCAGGTTGGTTACCAAGCCCTTTCAGGCCATCCATGAACTTGGCTGCTGCTGCGCCAAGCTTACTTGCTTCTTCTTCGGCGGTGTTGAGCACGCGCACCACGCTTTTATCAAGTGCGGTGGTAGCCTTGGCGGCAGCTTCGGTCGCCTGTGCGGCAGCCACGGCTTCATCGCGGATGTCCGCTACCGTTTCTCTTACCGAAGTCAGGGCTTTGGTGATAGCTTCAAACACCATGGTGACGTCACCTTACCTTCCAGCGGACTGCTGTGCTGCGCGTTGTTCTGCATACTTTCTCACGAAGTCGGCACGCGCTGCGGGGTTCTCAAACACCGGCTTGCCGGAGTCCAGATGCGCCTGCACCGTATCGTTGGCGATCCTGGCTTCCATGAGTTCATTGGCTGCACGCGCGTTATCGAGATCTTTGCCCTTTTCGCGGTTATCCATCCATTTCTTCACGCCGATAGCAGCGCCGATTACAACGGCAACACCAGAAAGCCTGGGAAATTTCTGAACCGTCTTTGCAGCGATGTTGACCGTACCGTTGGCAAGGTTGAAAGCCGTATCGGCGACACCTTTTACAAAGCCAGCGATACCGCCGACTGCGCCGTTGGCCTTATCTTTGCTGCCAACAAATACACTCTGGATCACACCACCGACAGCCTCACCCGCATCTTTAAGGTTCTCTCCGGTCTGCTGCAATTTATCAGTATACTTATTTGCCATAGATTTTACTTTCTATTATGCACGCTGCGCCATTACAGAATCATTGGCGGCAGCCTGAGTCTTGGCAACGAACCCTTCCTGCCCTACACCTGCGGCCTGTACTTTCGCTGCATGGCCTGCCATTGCCTCGGGATTGTCAAAACCGGCCGCTGTCTGTGCACGTTCAACGAGCTGTGCGGTCAGCGCCTTGCTGCGTTCGCGTTCCGCTGCGAGCATCTGGTCGATCTGGGGTTCGGGCTCGGCCTTGCCGCCAAAAAGTTTTTTTGCAGCGCCACCTATTGCGCCAATCGCGCCGCCAAACGTAGCACCTGAAACCGATGCCGCCACACCTAATGCCGCACCAACCACTGCAAGCACGCCTGCTGTCGCAAGTCCACCCAGAAGACCGATACCGCCGAGGATTACTGCGGGTGCTGCAATAGTGACCAGCGCACCGATCACGGCGCCTTTTGCGCCGCCTACGACTGCGCCGCCTGCCGTATCTACTGTTTTATCAACTACGCCCATATATCACCCTTTTTACCATTCCGGCTTTATTCTACCGTATTAATGCCAATCCTCAAATGAAGATTATGTGACAATGCGTTAACCGATTTTCGCCTCAACCTTGACACCTTTGATTTCCGGGGTTTTTCCGGGGATTGCCCCGCCCATACCAAGCTTCACGTCACCACCATAAGCCATTGTTCCATAGCTACTTTTAATGCCAAAATCAGGCTTTATCGCAGCGGCAACCTTCTCAGCCGTGGCAGCAGGTGCCGCAGCCGGAGCACCAGCAGCAGGCTGATCTTTATTCATCTGGTTACCTTGCTCTATCGCCCGCTGTACTTGCTGGTAAAACTGATTCACCGGCACTCCCTTGTCTTTCACTCTGCCTTCCGGCGCTCTGGCAGCAACTGTCGCAGCCGCTGTTGCTGCGGCTACTGTGGTTGCAACCGCCTGCTCCTGCTTGGGAGCATCAGGCTTAGGAGCATCGGGTGCAACTATGGGCTCCTGAGGTGCCGCTGCGGCCGCAGCGGCGGCGCGTGTTACAAAACCACCCTGCGCCTGACGCTGCGCGCCATGCTGAATGGCATGCACAAGCGCTGCATCCCTCGCATTGTTACGGCTGGTGC
Source organism: Alphaproteobacteria bacterium (assembly GCA_035906055.1). Classification (GTDB taxonomy): domain Bacteria; phylum Pseudomonadota; class Alphaproteobacteria; order Rickettsiales; family JABCZZ01; genus JAMIFV01. Next base: position 14,100 of record JAMIFV010000003.1, read on the forward strand.
GTTTGTGCAGGTCATATGCAGCGGCAGCACTGAACGTTACGGCTACCGCAAGGAATCCTTTGGTCAGCGCACCGCGAACCGAGAAAGATTCGTTCATCTTGGTGCCCATTATCTTATCACCTGCCCATGCAAGCGGCTTTGCAGCCAGCGCAACCGCACCCAGGGCAACTGCCGATGCTGCACCAAGCGTGCCGATGAATGCCGCCTTGGTTTTGCCAAAACGCACTTTTTCCTGAACCTGCGCACTGAGATGTTTGCCCTCAAGGCCTTTCATCACCTGATCGGAGATCGCTTGGGCCTGCTCTTCGCTAAGCGTGCCTTTATGGCCAGCTTCTTTTGCCGCAACAGCACCGAGTTCAGCGGCGCGTTGTATCTGCCCATTCATTGCCCCGGCATGCTTACCCTTAAGACCTGCAACCACCGCGATCATCGTTCTTTCGGCTTGAGAGACACCGCCTGCATGGCCACCGATGAACTGCGCGGCGTTTGCTGCTGCGCCCATGACAGTGCGCGGCCTACCAATGGGGAAGAGGTCTGAAGCCAGCTCTGCGAGCGCCTGCGTCAGGTTGGGGCGGCCGTTAGGATTAATCATCCCGTTAGGAACGGTTGCAGTTGCGGTAGCGGCCATATGCGATCCCTTAAGTATTGTATTTCAATTGAGGTTATTAAAGGCATTCCCTGCCCACGAATCCTCATCCTGATACTACAAACTACCGCTTGCTTTTTCAAGTTAACATTATGTGACAGTTTTATGTCAAGATTGTGACAAAAAAGGCTTTTTCACCTTTACCAAACACAGGAAAAGCGGCGTATGGCCGCTTTTCCATCAATACCAAGTAAATCCGGGTTATTTTACCGTGCTGCCACTGCGGTGGCTGGAGGACGATTCACCGGAAGCGCCGCCGGATTTAAGCCAGCCGCCCTGATTTTCCGAGCTGTCCCTGAAGCCCTTATTGCCCCAGGCTTCGTTAAATACGCATACCACATCTTTGCCAAGGCGCAGCGTGTAACGGCCCGATACGCGCTCGATCACGATGTAATTGCCGCGCGTGCGGTAGTTGACGAGCTCCTCACTTCCGTCGCTGAGCACGCGGAAGAACGCGGGCACGTCTGCGTTGGTGCCGCGGAATTCGAAGAAGGTGAATTCGCCATCGTCGAAGATACGGATGGGGGAAATATCTTCGGAACCCGAGATGGAATACCTGAAATTATACTTGCCGAGATCGTCGTTTTCCAGATCGGGGACGCCTTCGGTGGAAGAGATGCCTACCACGCCAACATCGCCTTCATCGGGATAAACGAAACGCAGGATGAAGGTCAGGCGCTTGTCGTCGATGTTCTTCACTTCGTCCGCATGCAGCTCGAACAGGTAGGTGCGCTTGGTGGTCACCAGCGTCATGTTGGTGGTGATCTCCAGATCAGACGGCTTGATATAAAGCTTGTTGCCCGAAGGGTTCATCTTCCAGCCGGTATTGTCTCCCATGAGGATGGTCTGGATGACCTCATCCGGACCGAACTCGATCGTGGTCTGATAGCGCAGGTACCCGGTATATTTGAACACCTGGTCAGGCGCGTAGACGATGGTCTTCACCCTCGGGTCGGAAGCAAGCGGAATAGGTTCGATATTAGCACTGGCAGCACAGGGCATCACGGTGATGCCAAGCCCCGCAAGCAGGACGAACGCTGATCTGCGCAATGCCGGAATAAAAAATTTTCTGATCGCTGACATCATTCTAACAACTCTCTAACTTCATAGCCGAATACTACAAATTTCATCGGAGTGATTTTTCTCTTATCACCGCTAGCCTTGATAGATTGTCCCGTCAAGCCTAAAAGACGGGCAATCCACACGTTTTCGTCGAGACTCTGATCCACGTCGAAATTAGCATACTGGAAGTTCAGGTCGGCCTGGAACTTGGCGCGCTTGGCTTCACGACCGTCGAATACATTCACCACCGAAGCATAAAAAACAACACGCGCCACGGAGTCCTTGCCCGTAGACTGGAACGAGGTGGAAGCGATGGTTATATTTCGCTTGAAGCGGTTGGTATAAATACGATAGGGGCTATAGAGATTCGTTGCGTCCATGTTTTCCTTATACTTATCGAACACGCTTTTGGTGCTCTGCGACGCGGTGCTGCGGTAACGCAACTCGTAATTCTCGATATCGTAGGACTCCCTGTTGACTATATAGGTCTTCACCAAATGCCGCATGACCGCAAAGTTTTTATCTTCCAACGGCTCGGCCGCAAGCTTCCTGGCAATGGGAAGGTCTGCCCATGCGTCCTGCGAATAGGTGAGAAATGGCACTTTGACATTTAAGGGAAAAATACTCAGAAACGACTGCATAGCCAGCACGCTGTTAAAAAGCGCCAGCACGATAATGATAATGTAAAAGCTCCGCTCGGCAATAGGCACGTGATAAATGTCCGAGTACCACTGCCGTGCCTTGCGAATATAAGTGCCGTCTTCCATATCGGCATTCGTCAGCGGAGCGTTATCATCAAACATTTTAAGCCGTAAGTAAAAAATTTGCTTTCCTTATTTGTAACAAACTGTCATAAAATTGAAACATAAATATGCTATATTTTTAATGCCTTTTGCTTATTTCTTTGAAAAATCAGAAATACGATGTTTGTAAACAACCTTAGAAACTCGGGTCTGAAATTCCCGCTTTTTAAGAAAAAAGCAAAGAGTCGCGGCATGGCGAATATCAGGGCGCTTCTTGTCACAGTGATTGCCGCCACTTTCCTCCATGTTCAGGATGCGCATGCCTTCACCTGGTTTGAGTGGCCCGATCAGTTCGAGCCCTGTTTCATGCCCACAAAATGCCAAAAGGGGCATAATCAGGTGGCGGAGCAGGACAACGGTTATCATGACATGCTGCAGGGCAGGCGCGGCCCCATGGCCCCTACGGTCAATGTGTATGAATCCGTAGCGGAAGATTATGCCGCCGGCACGCCTGCGGAGTACCTCACCACAGACCCCGAGTTTATGCCGTATACCGGCGTAACGGGCCCCTACCGTTACGGCATTGCGGGCACAACCAGTTACGCCCCCGGCACAGCTGCGGTTTCGCCGAACCCTCCCACCTACCCTGTAAACCCGCAGCTTGACTATGGTGTTCAGGGAGCAATGACACGCTTTAAACCCGATGTTACAGGCGGCAAGCATATATTCATGCCGCCGAAGAATACGCCGGCAGAATCACTGGTGGACATGTTTCCATGGCTCTACATGGACGTACATCCATACGCGCAAAACCTGCTTTACAGGGGTACCGGCAACAATACGGGTGCCGATGTCAACAATCCCATGAACCTTAATATCGAAGGCAGCAGCTATAATCTTTCGCCCTCCAATGCGGAAGAATATGGCAGCCTCGATAACCCTGCAAAGGTAGAAGAGCAAGAACTCAACAGGCACAAATGCCTCAAGCTGCGCTTCAGGGAAAACAAATGCAGGTTCCTCGGCATGAATATGGATCTCCTTTCGGACACGATAGGCGACTGGCTGGATGAAGACGGGTACATCAGCAGGTCGCCGGCATTATTTGCACGCCTTAACATGGACAGTTGCACGAACCAGGTCATCATACCGATGGGCCTCAATCCCAACTACGTATTCAATGACGAACTCAGGCGGCGTGACTCCGCCTATAATGAGAACTGGTGCCAGCCCTTCAGGACCAAACCCATCGACTGTTACCGTAACAGGCTGTCATCAAGCGGCGATTGCCTTACCGACAAGGGATCAAGGGACGGCCGCCTGTACGACTACAGGGCATGGGGTTATCTGCGCTTCGCATGGAAGAGCGTGCTCAGAAGCCCTTACACTCCCAGCGGCGGCGGCGGCCTTTATTATGGCGGCCAGATGGGTATCGGCATGCCCCCATACCTAACCCAGACCACGTTCAATCAGGCCGCAGGCATACCTGCGCTTACCCTGCAGTTCCCCGGCACTCTGGAACTTGTAAAAGACGTGCCTAATTCATATCCTGCCGCCGTTACGGGAGCGAGTATTCCCGGTGAAGAAGCTTATGGCGATCCTTTCATGCCCCTGTTCCCGGGCGGATCGGTCGGCCCTATCGGGGCGATGGTATCTTATATCGGCACCTATGGCGGCGCGCTGACCCTCGTCAACGACCTTGCCCGTCAGCCTTATGAGCGCATCTGGGATCCCACCCACCCTTATTCACCCCGCTGGGATTTCAGGGGTACGGACAGGCTTTTCTCGGCGCTGGCGCGCCTGAGTGAGCCGCCGGTGACGGGCATGGGTTACACTTCCAGCACCAGCACTTGTATCGTGCGCTGCGCTGCGGTGCCTGTGGATATTCTCAGCTTCAGGTTGCTGGCGTTCAGCGCCTGTATCGGTTGCCGTATAAACCAGAACGCCGCAGCGTTCTGGGTGCAAACGATCTACATGATGAGCGACGTGGAAGTAAGTCTTTACGGTGTCAGCGTCACCTGCGTGGGCGTGCAACAGGATCGCGCTGTTGAGAACTCGCTCAAGAACAGGGTGCTCGGCCCACTCACTGGCTGGATCGGGCAGATAGCCATACCCGGGGTTACACACGGGCGATTGGATGACAACGCCGGCGAGACAATACGTTTGAATTTATGGGGGATCAGGATCACCATTCCCACACAGATCGCCGGCGGATGCCATTACTATATCGCCCCGCCCATGTTCCAGAAATCCAACAACCACAACACGGCGGTCCGCATGATGATCGACAACCATGATGGCCCGCAGCGTAACAACTACGACTCCCTCTGGCCAATCTGCAGCACCATGTATGATTTCAAGGACTCGTTGCTCAACGTTGCGTCCTGCGCGATGTGCACTATCATCAGCGGCGACAGCGATGTATTTAACGGTATCCGCAACTGTTGTGACGACGTGGCGCATGCCGTCGCACCGATCAACACGCTCAAGATACGCAATACGCGCTTCAATCCGGGACTGGTGCCGACACCTGAAGGCTACTCGTTTAAGGAATACTGGAGCTTTAGGGACGATACCAGGGTATCCCCCTACTCTCCCGCATCCGACGAATCGGTGCTGCAGACTACAGACGATGATGGTAATACGGGCGACTACATCAGCTCGCACATGCCGTATATGCGCTGGTGGGATACGGGCACCGCGGCAGGCGGCGGCACTAACTGGAACGGCATCAACGATTATAACCCCGATCTGGATTGCGGCCGTTACGACACCATCGTTGGCGTTGGCACTGAAGACTGGGAAGGTGATGAAACCAAGACCGATCCCCCCGCGCCTTCGTATAATGCCACGCCGGATGACCCACGCTATGTCTATGACATGGTGAAGAACAACGCCGCCAAATACTGCCGATACGGTGGCAACGGTTTCGCCATCGACGCAGACACCGGCGTACCGCTTAGCGGAGAAGCCATTACCAATATTCTCGTAGCGTTTGGCACCACTGCGACCGGTATCCAGTATATTGAAGACTTTCTCGGCGTAAGTCTCAGTGAGATAGGCCTACCTCCCTACTACAGATGCATCAGGTTGCGCACGTTCGACATCGCGCACAGGAAGCTCGGCGGCGACGCAATGACCAGCTGGCTTGAGCTCAAGCTTTACCAGATGCGCGCCATTCAGCGTGGCCTGAACTGCCTGCCGCAATATGAGAAGTTCCATAAACCTTATGGCTCTGAAGAATTTACCCTCAACGCATTGGGCGCGTCTTATAATGCTCCCATTCTCCTTAACCGCAGCGCCGTTAATAACGCTGACGCCATGGATCCTGCGAAAGGTCCGGAACAAGGTTATTATAAACTTCCTTATGCCGGCGCGCCTACTTCCAACCCGCCACGCCTGCCCAGTACCGGATCAGGACCCGACATCACGCCGCAATCCAACTATATGACCGGTTCCGGCGGTGACGCATTCGAAATGCAGAACATCGCCTGGCCCCTGGCATGGAGGGGGTATATCAGTGAAACGGATTGCAAACTCGCATTCCCGAATTTTGCCGGCGACGGTATGGCGTTTGGCAGCGCGACCGGTTACTTATCGTTTTTTAGTCCCGGCTTTACACTCACCGCGCCTTGCGGCACCACGCTCACTGGCTGGGCAGTTTCCGGCTGGACGATCCCCGGCATCGCAAGCCCCCTTGGCAACGTTCCAGGCCCGCCCTTCCCGAACCCCTCTAGCAAGCCTATTCCTGCTCCTGCGGGCTACGGATTCCCACGGCTGTGGCCCTTTATGCCTGGCGGCCTTGACAGGGCGGAGATCGGCGACATCGTTTACCTGACACATGAAGACATGAATTACGCCCTGGCGGTAACCTATATCAACCAGATAATGGGATGGGGCAATACCAGCTATTATACCGGCGGCATGCCCTATGCGGCGGTGGTGGTGGGCACACACACGACATGGGAAGCAAAGGATGGCTCTACGCGTGCGCCGGTCGACACGCCCAGCGATTGCCCACCCAATGAAATGAATTGTTTCACCAGATGCGAAGCGTCGGTTACGCTGGCAGAAGTTAACAACGGCAAGTTCCCCGACGTGTGCGGCAATACGGATATGTATGGTTATGGCCAGAACCGTATCATTTATAAAGAATGGCTGCCCCAGCAGGTGATGGACTACGTCTTCCCGGATGGCATCGTGGTAACCGACACCTGCGGCCACAGTTACACAACGCAGCGTCCTTCCTTCCAGACGCTCCTGGTTGAAGATCATGACGGAAACACACATATCAACTGGGGCAGGTTTAACAGCAATTACGGCTCATGCTCCGACCCCCGCATGGGACAATGCACGTATGCCGACATAGGCCTGGGCGCCGTCAATGGAGACTCCGTCAATCTGTGGGACCACTTCAGGATATACCGCCCGCTATGGGATATACGCGAATAAAAGGGAGCGACAAGGATGAAACGCCGCAGCTTTTTCTTTAATGCGAAAACGGGAGTTGCGGTTATCGCGCTCATCGTGAGCAACCCGGCACCTTTATTCGCCGCGGCTGCGCCGCCGACCTGTGCCCCGCTTAAACCAAGCCCTGTCGCGCCGGGCTGCACCGGCACGTACCATTTTTGGTCCGAGTACGATGACGAATGCTGCGATTCTGCAATCTGCACAGCCGCCATGGCGGGCGAGGCCCATTGGGGGTTTGGCAATTGCGTACCCGCCCCTACGGTCGCTCCGGGATATTGTTATGTATATTCCGGCAAACAATTTTGTGACGATAATCTCACTATTCCCGGGAATGTGAATCCCCAAGCTTGCACCATCGCCGGTGCAGAATCCATAAACTGCTGCTGGAACACCATCCCGCCTAATTCATGCCATACGCTGGAAAACCCCGCCGCAACGCCCGCGCCCACGCCAGCGCCGGTGTGCGGCCCGGCACCGTCACACCCCTCCTGCGCGCCACCCGCCGACCGGTATGACGCGGATAATACCGCATGTTGCACCGGCAGTACGTGCGTGTATCCCTCACCCGGCTATCCTGTCGCCAAATTGCAATTCTCCGGCTGCACGCCTATTCCCGCACCTGCCCCCGGGCCCGCCCCCGCCCCCGCACCAGTTCCGGCTCCATCACCTGTAGGCGCCCCTGTTCCCAGTCCCACTCTTAAGCCGGCACCGTCGGCAGGAATCGGTTGCCGTATCCTTGGAGGTAACGAATACTGTACGCGATGAGCACCAGACGGTTAGTCTTCAACTTGAAAGCCTCGGCGGCAATGCTGGCGCTGTTTTGTGCGATAAGAAGCTACGATGCGATGGCACCTTCTGCGGGTGATGGTTGCATTACATCTGGAGGTAACGTATACTATACGCCATGAGCACCACACGGTTAGTTTTCAACCTTAAAGCCTCGGCGGCAACGCTGGCGCTGCTTTGCGCGGTCAGCAGCCACGATGCGATGGCATTACCCTCGGAATTACCTGAAAGCTGTACGTTTATTTATCCCGATGGCTGGCGCTGCTGCTGGACGGACGGCAGTTGCTCCGAACTCTATCCGAAAACGACGGCGGCACCGGCAGCCACCGTAGCCCCCACACTACCGCCTGCCGCTGTGCCTGCTGCCCCAACGGCTCTTGCCCCCAGCCCCGCCGGCACAACTTGTCCCACCTCTATAACTTCTACCGTGCCGGGCATCGGCATACCGGGCTTTTCGCATGTTCTGGCCGGTTCAGGCTTATTCACCACCAGCCATGACACCGCCGCGCTTGAGTGCGGCACGGATGCTCTGGGCAATGTTATTCCCTGCCCCCCCAACAGGGTAGGTGAGATTACAAAAAATTGCGTACTGCCTGGCATTGATCCTCCACCCATGCTCAGGGCGTACGTTGCTCCCAACATCCGGTTTCCGGCAGACCCGATACCGTTCATTGCACTGCCTGCCATAGGTACTACGGTGCTGGCTGCAGGTGCCAGCATGAACACACTGAGCGGCAGTTGCAACAATCCCTTCATGATCAGCGCTACAGGTGACGTGGTCAAGAACGATGATCCTTCCATCAATTCCAGAATCAAATGCCCGGTCAAGAAAGGTGTACCCGGCCTTCCCATCAACTCAGTAACAAGACCTGCTCCCACGCCTTGCCCGGTTGGCGTGCTGACCTGTAAGGACGCGGACGCGGCTCCTGATCCTCCGGGTACGACACCGGTTTGCAATGTACCCAATTCTGCGGACGGCCCCGTCCCTAATCTCGGCACCGGTTGTTCGAATGTACCCACACCGGGTCTTACAACGGTACTTCCCTATTGCCATAAAGACCTTTCAGGTATCCCGCAAACCTGCCCGGGCGGTGGCTGCACGGAAAAAATCCCCGGCACATCATGCGGTGGCGCAGTTCCCCTCATCGATCCTATCCCCTGGGACGAGACAGATGTGATGCCTTCCTGCCCTCCGGATGACTGGTGTATAACCAACCCCGGCACCCCTAAAGCATTACGCGACGGTTCGCTGCATGTCAGTCAGGGAACGGCTACGCCCAACATATATAATATCACCATCGCCATGGGCCAGAACAACCTCTATGTGGGAACAACGACACGCTTTTACTCTATTCCCGGGATGGGCCTGTGTAAGCAGTTTTTCCCCGGCAGGGCGGGTGGCCTTGTACTGTCCGAGGGCTATTCATATTTGGTCGTTCTGCCTTCAGTGACGGAAGTTGTAAGCGGTGCATTATGCTATGGCGAGTCCTGCGATTACAGCGGTTTTGCTGATGCTCCGTCTTTCGTGACTGCCGATTATCCGATCGACTACACGACAGGCACCAACCCCTATCGCCCCTACGGCGTGATCTACAGCACACAGCCTGAACCGAATCCGGCGCTTCCCAGGTCCTATATCCCGTCCATTAACCTTGCTACCGGCACGCAGGTATATTTCTCGCTGTCCACGGCAGGCTCGATCACCTTGCCCGAAGGCGGTTCATTCGTAACGCCCACCGGCGGTCTTGTTACCATTCCCAGGCAGGGTACTATCTATGCCGTAGGAGACGGAACCACCGTTAACCTTGGCCCGGGTGTGGGCTATCTTCTTGACGCAGGCAATATGAGGGTATCTACCGGTCCCGTTTGCTATGTGCAGCTGGTGCCCCCCCTTACCGGTGAGCAGGTCGTAACCTGCTCCGGAACGCTTCCACCAGTACCTGCACCGCTTCCACCGGGTGACCCGGATGCTGTGGTAACGGTTCCCAACGTCTCTATACCTATCCTCACTTCTTCCGTTGCATTGCCTGAGAATACGCCGGTGCCGCCTTTCACCATCATGGAATATGCCAATCCTTGCGGCAACCCGCCGACAGTTTCGCTGCATGGCGCCACTATTGAGCCAAGCTGGTGCCCTACGCCGCAAATGCTTGATCCGACCAACGGCACCTGTGTTTTGCCAAAGCCGATATGCCCCGGCGGCACGGTAGTTCCTTATACCGGACCGCTTCCTCCGGCACCGGGCGACGGCCTGAGATGCCAAAGCTGCGGCACTTACGACTGTAACGTATGCAGCCCCGCTGGTGAGGGCAGAACGACCTGTATCTGGACTATCGGCGGCTGTACCAGCAGTGGATTATACGAGCCAATGGAATGTGATCTTCCCGGCTTCATCTGGTGCCCCGTTACACAGACCTGCACTTATGGCGTAGTGGGTTCCAACACAGCCATACTCTGCGGCACTCCGACTTCCACACCCGCGCCCGCACCGCCACCGCCGGCGTGCACTGGTACTGTTGGCGGCGATGGGGATGCCTCTTGCAACGGAAGTAATTCTACCGGCCCCTAATCCAGATACTCTTAGCTGTAACAGCAGCCAGTAAGTGCAGATGGGGGGATAGCCAGAAAAGGGCATAATTAAAGAAATGGGGGGCTGGAAAGTACAAATTTGATAGCCCTTTTCTTTCTTTGTGATCTCAACCCCCGGTGGATTTTTATTTTTTCCTTGAGATGCGCGAATGTTCCTTCGAGGTGGTTTATGGTAGGCGGTATTGCGAGGCTTGGTATATCGCGACAGGTAAAGAGGCTGTGCAGGTTATCCTGCAATGAG
>JAMIFV010000004.1:0-22318 GCA_035906055.1 Alphaproteobacteria bacterium
CTCATTGCAGGATAACCTGCACAGCCTCTTTACCTGTCGCGATATACCAAGCCTCGCAATACCGCCTACCATAAACCACCTCGAAGGAACATTCGCGCATCTCAAGGAAAAAATAAAAATCCACCGGGGGTTGAGATCACAAAGAAAGAAAAGGGCTATCAAATTTGTACTTTCCAGCCCCCCATTTCTTTAATTATGCCGTTTGCTGTGCAAACTCAGGCGATGACGGGATTTATAGGATAGATTCGTATAAATCATTCCAGTCAGGATTAAGCGACTCAATCAATCGCAATTTATGCTCCCGTCTGTATTTCTTTAATCGCTTCTCTCTGTGTATGGCAGTCTCCATAGTTGCATGGAGCTCGTAATAAGCCAGCCTGTGCAGGCTATATTGTTGGGTGAATCCTTCAATCGCCCCTGATTTATGCTGGGCAATCCTTTGTATGAGGTTTGAGGTGACGCCAATATAAAGCGTTCCATGTTTCTGGTTGGTCATAATGTAAACAGCAACCGCGTGATATCGTTTTGTCATGGTCGTCATTCCCTGAATTTGCGTAGCAAATTCTAAGGGAATCCATCCTTGATACAAGAGATAGCCTTAAGCCACCGGCAGCCTTGCCTTGAGTGCCGCGCCGAGTGTGCCGTCATCAAGGAAATCCAGCTCCCCGCCGATGGGGATGCCATGCGCGAGGCGCGATATCCGCACGGTGCAGTCCACCAGACGGTCGCCGATATAGAATGCGGTGGTCTGGCCTTCCACTGTGGCATTGGTGGCGAGGATCACTTCGGTCACTTCCGGCGCTGCGGCGCGCACCGCCAGCGAGGCGATGTTGAGCTGTTCAGGGCCACGGCCATCCAGCGCGGAAAGCGTGCCGCCCAGCACGTGGTAACGCCCGCGGAAGATGCGGCTGCGCTCGATCGCCCAGAGGTCGGCGATGTCTTCCACCACGCATATCTGCGATGCGTCGCGGCGGTCATCCGCGCAGATGCCGCACGGGTCGCTCACATCGAGGTTGCTGCATACCGAGCACTGGCGGATGGTTTCGTTCGTGTGGGTGAGCGACGCGATGAGTGGCAGCATGAGCTTTTCACGGTTGCGCAGCAGATGCAGCACAAGACGGCGCGCCGAGCGGGGCCCAAGCCCCGGCAGCCTGGCGAATTGCGCTATGAGTGAATCCAATGCATTCATAAAAAGCGGGCATTGGGCGTTGGGGATTAGGGATTACTAATTCTTTCAATCCCCAGTGCCTAATCCCTAATGCCTTCCTCAAAAAGGTAATTTCATCCCGGGGGGAAGACCCAGTCCACCGGCGAGCTTGGACATCTGCTCGTTGGCCATCTGCTCCACTTTGCCCTTGGCATCGTTGAAGGCGGCCACGATGAGGTCTTCGAGCATTTCTTTCTCATTGGGATCGATGAGCGATTTATCAATACTGATGCGCTTGAGCGAACCCTTGCCGCTCATGCGCACCACGATCATGCCGCCGCCGGAACTGCCTTCGGTTTCTTCGTCCTCAAGCTTCTTCTGCATTTCGGCGATTTTATTCTGTGCATCCTGTGCTTGCTTCATGATCTTCTGGATATTCATATCATTCCTCTCTTTATTCTTCTTTGCTGATGATTTTGGTGACCGTGCTGCCGGGGAACTGCTCCATTACCGCTTTCACCAGCGGATGGGAAGCGGCCTGTTCGCAGGCGAGTTTCGACGCCACTTCCTGCTGTGCGTAAAGCGTGTCTTCGCCCTGTTCGCGCGAAAGGGCAACCAGCCAGCGCTGGCCGGTCCAGTCGGACAGGCATTTGCCCACGCGCCCGGCGAAATCCACCGGCACTTCGCTGGCGTTGATTTCGATACGGCCCGCTTCAAAACGCACAAGGCGCGTCTGGCGCATGAGGTACTGGTGCAATAGCCCTTCGCGGCGCGCTTCAAACATGGCGACCGCTTCGGTAAAAGTTTGCGGCATTGATACGGTCTGTGTAACGGGTGCTGCAACGGGAGCAGGGCGTGCAACGGTCTGCTGCGTGGTGATGAGCGATACCGGTGCGCCGCGCGGGGCGGGGGCGGCGGGCGCAGCACCTGACGTTGCCGCATTGCCGCCTTGCTGGCTGCGGATGGTGCGGATAAGGTCCGCTGGCGGCGGCAGGTCGGCCGCATGCGCGATGCGGATGAGCGTCATCTCGGCGCTGGCGGAGGGATTGGGCGCGATGCGGGCTTCCTGCAGGCCTTTAAGCAGCATCTGCCAGAGGCGCGAGAGCGTCATGATGGAAAGCTTCCCGGCCATCTCGGCGGCGAAGCCGCGCTCGCCTTCGGAGTAAGTGATGTCGTTGGCGGCTTCCTTAGCCAGCTTCACGCGCGTGATGAAATGCGCCAGCGCTAATAAGTCCTGCAATAACATGCCAGGGTCGGCGCCGTTGCCATGCAGTGTGTGGTATTCCTTCAGCATCTGCGCCACTTCGCCGCCCATGAGGGCGCGCAGCAGCGCGAATAACTGCGATTTATCACCCATACCCAGCATGTCACGCACCTCTTCGGTGCGGATGCCCGCTTCCGCGTCGCTATGCGCTATGGCCTGGTCGAGCAGCGAAAGACCGTCGCGCACCGAGCCTTCGGCGGCGTTGGCGATAAGCGTAAGCGCTTCGCTTTCGGCTTTCACGGATTCTTTGGCGGCCACGTTATCCAGATGCGCGGCGAGCACCTCCACCGGCGTGCGTTTGAGGTCAAAACGCTGGCAGCGCGAAAGGATGGTGACGGGGATCTTGCGGATTTCCGTGGTCGCGAAAATGAACTTCACATGCGGCGGCGGCTCTTCCAGCGTTTTGAGCAGCGCGTTGAACGCGTTGTTGGAGAGCATGTGCACTTCGTCGATGATGTAGACTTTAAAGCGCGCGGAAGAGGGCAGGTACTGCACCGTGCCTATCAGGTCGCGGATATCGTCCACGCCCGTATGGCTGGCGGCGTCCATCTCCAGCACGTCCATATGGCGGCTTTCGGCAATCATCGTGCAGTTGCTGCACACGCCGCAGGGGGTAATGGTCATGGGGCTTTGCCCGTCCGGCCCCACACAGTTCAGCGCGCGCGCGATGATGCGCGCCGTGGTGGTCTTGCCGATGCCGCGAATGCCGGTGAGCAGGAACGCATGCGCCACGCGCCCCGTGGCGAAGGCATTGGTAAGGGTGCGCACCAGCACGTCCTGCCCGATAAGGTCGGCAAAGGTCTGCGGGCGGTATTTACGTGCAAGTACGCGATATTCCATGGTGTATGAGTTGCCAGTTACCAGTAGCCAGTTTTTTGTGGTTTTAATTACTAGCAACTGGCAACTAGCAACGTGCTTGGGACTGACGGCGACCCGACCCGTACCCGCTGCGGCTGCTTCCTTTCGGACCTGACCGGGTTCACGAGCGGCGTCGCCCGCCGCCAGCCTTTGCCGACTATAAACGAGGGGGGCGATTGTGCAAGGAAGAAGAGGAGCAGGAAGGCAAGAACGCAAAAGCGAGAATACGAGAAGGCGAATTATAGTTTCTCGTTATTCATGTCTGAAAAGGCGGAAATCCCTGTATTCTGAGGGTTATCCACAGCCGCCTGTCATAAAATCTTAACACTAGTGTCACAAAAACTTTATACAAAAGCATGAAATAACTGATAAAATACATCATAGTACTAAAAAGGTAAAAAACGGAGCGTATATGGCTGATGATGATAAAAACCTCTTTGGCAGACTTTTAAGCGGCATTGGTGACATGCTGGGTGGCGAGGAAACGAGCTTTGTCCAGAAGATCATCCGTGGCGCGCAGATATACGGCGCAGGCTCCGGTGTGCTCAATGACAGAGAGTCCGGCACGTTCATGGGCATGGATACTGGCAGCAATGCGGCAAAGCTCTCCATGGCCTCCGTATTGGCAGGTGGTTCGTTCGATATTGCCGCAGCAGGTTTTGCCGGTGAAAAGCTCCGTGAGGTTTATAAAAAGGTACAGGCTAAGGAAATAGACGGTGCGCAGGCTACCAGGGAATCGCTGGGCGAAGTTGCAGGCGCAGGCACTGCGATGCTGGCATTCCGGCAATTCAGCAGCGAAGATGATGGCGTCATGGGTAAGGCAGTAGCCATGATCGGTGCCGTATTGGTAGGTAAGCTGGCCAGTGTGGTCACTGAGCAGGCACTCAAACTGGTGCCGCTGGAGAAAGTATTTGGTGACAGCCGTATATCAGGCGGTGTTGATGCAGGTAGGGATGTCAGGGTTACGGCAGCGCCGACTCCGGCAGATACAGCAGCAGCGCGTGCGGCCGGGCAGGGTGCAAGTCAATAATCATTATAATACAAATATTCAGAGGGGCACAAAATGGGTGCGGCAGTAACAAAGGCAGTAACAACTCTAGGTGCGCTTGTCAGCAAACATGGTGATACGATCACCCGCGTAAAAGACACAGCAGGGAAGGTGGTTCAGGTGAGCGAACTGCCGCTCAAGGCCGCAAATGCAGATTATTCCTTGAAGGATGCGGTGAATACCGGTCTGGACGCGCTTTCCCTCGCGGCTGCTGGTGCTGGCACTATTCCGGGCATCAACCTTGGCACTGTGCCTGTTCAGGCGATCCTTGGCGCAGCTAAAACCGCCAATTGTGCGCTGCACGGCGATATGGCCGGTGCGAAAGGCGCTGCCATTGAAGGTGCCGTTATGACCGGCGCTTCGGTAATGCCGGGCGGGGGAGTGCTTGCTAAAGTGAGTAAAGGCGCGCTCATCGTAGGTGGTGAAGTGGCCAAGCATGTCGTTGCGTCCAACGATCCGCAGTTCGATCCCGCCGCCGTGGCTCCGGCAAAAACGCCCGGTAAACCCGGCGACGTTAAGGCTCGCCACAGCTGAGCGGTTCAGGCTTACATCCCGTTGCGAATCTGCGGCAATTGGTGTATCACTGCTTTCATGCAAACAGTGAAGGTGGTTTCCGTGGTCAAAATACGCTTGTTAAGTTCCGTTGCAATAGTTTCGCTGGCGCTGGCCGCCTGCACGCAGTCCCCGGCGGATATTGTTTATAAAGGCAGTTCATTCTTTGGCCGTGAGCATGAGGATGAACCGGCGGTCAATTCCCCTGACCACAAGACCTACAGCGCCGACGCTCCCAAATACAAGCCCGGCTTTGCGCGGCCCGTAGAATCCGCCGAAGTGCCGGAAGTGGCCGTGGCCGACCTGCCGCCCCCTTCTGCCCATGGCGCCACGCTTGCCAGGCAGGAACCCGCAGCCGGTGCTAAGCAGGAGCATGTGCTGAAGCTCAGCGACGCTAAGGCAGCGCAGGCGGTGGAAGTGAAAGAGCAGCAGGTGGCGAGCCTGAGCAATGACCTCAAGCCTGCCCATAAAGACGTGACGGAAGTAAAAGAAACCGCTCCCAGATTCATCTGGCCGGTGGACGGCGGCAAGATCATCTCCCGCTTCAAGCCCAGCAGCGACATCGCCAAATCCAAGGGCAATGACGGTATCAACATCGCCATGGCGGAAGGCGAGCCTATCTTTGCCGCAGCCGGTGGCACGGTGGTGTATGCCGGCAGCGAGCTCAAAGGCTATGGCAACATGGTTATCATCCGCCATGATAACGGCTGGATGACCGCCTACGCGCATGCGCGCAGCCTCACCGTGAAAAAGAACGAGAAAGTGAAGCAGGGCGCGATGATCGCCTATGTCGGCACTACGGGCGGCGTGAAGGAACCACAGGTGCATTTCGCCATGCGTAAGGGAAAAACCCCTGTAGACCCGGTGAAATACCTGCCCAACGCGTAATCACTTTTTATGCTCTGCCCTCTTCAGCGAAGCGGCAGCCACGTTTGCGGTGTCATGTGAGCGTTTATATTTTATAGGCGATATCAATAACCTCTAAAGTTTCATTGCCCGCCGGGGTGCGCAGCGTCACCGTATCGTCCACACGGGCTTTCATCAGCGCCTTGGCCACAGGGGAAAGCCAGCTTATCTTGCCTGTCTCGATGCTGGCTTCATCCACGCCCACGAGCTTCACCGTATGCTCGCTGCCGTCATCACGCGCATAGGTGACGGTGGCGCCGAAGAACACCTGCTCCAGTCCCTGCTGCTGCGCGGGGTCTACGATTACGGCATTGTCCAGCCTGCGGGTCAGGTAGCGCGCGCGGCGGTCGATCTCGCGCAGGCGTTTCTTGCCATAAATATAGTCGCCGTTCTCCGAGCGGTCACCATTGCCTGCCGCCCATGAAACCGTCTCCACAATTTTAGGGCGTTCCTCGCGCATGAGCTTGCGCAGTTCCTCCTGCAAGGTGGCGGCCCCTGCGGGTGTCATGTAATTCTTTACATGCTTTGGCAGCGCATCCTGTTCGTCCGCGTCATCTTCAGGCGGTTCGTTGCCGTCTTCTTTGGTAAAGGCTTTGCTCATCAGCAGGCCGCTTCGATCATAATCTCCACGTCGTAACCTCTGGCGGCGAGCTTTGCTTCCACGGTAGCGCGCGCCGGGGTCTTGCCAGCCACCACCCAGGCGTCCCACGCTTTATTCATCTGGTCGAAGGTCTTGATGTCGGTCAGCCAGATATTGGCCTTGATGATGCGCGTCTTGTCGCTGCCCGCCTTGGCGAGGATCTCGTCAAGCTGCTGCAGCACTTCCTGCGTTTGTTCGAATACGGATTTGCCCACGGCGGTATCGGCCACCACCCCGGCAGTATATACGATATTATTGTGGATAACGGCTTCGCTCATGCGGCTTCCCGGCTCGATACGGCGTAAATCGGTCATAAAAACTCCTTAAATGAAATAACGAGGTGAAAATAACTTCCGAATAGGTTACAGTGCAAGCATGGAATATGCACTTATAAACACAATTATCGGCAGTATCGTAACCGCATTCATCTTCGCCATGGCAGCCAAAAGGCTTAAGCTGCCCGCCATTTTCGGTTATCTCATAGCAGGCGTCATCATCGGGCCGCACACGCCGGGCTTCGTGGCGGATATTTCGCTCGCTAACCAGCTGGCTGAGATAGGCATCATATTACTCATGTTCGGCGTAGGTCTGCATTTCTCCTTCCGCGACCTGATGGACAGCCGCAGGATAGCGCTGCCCGGCGCATTGGCACAAATGATCAGCGCTACGGTCATCGGTGCCGGCCTTGCGGCGACGCTGGGACATGATGCGCTTTCCTCGCTCATCTTCGGCTTTTCGCTTTCAGTAGCCAGTACCATCGTGCTGCTGCGTTCGCTGGAGCAACGCAACCTGCTGGAAAGCCACGGCGGCAAGATAGCGGTAAGCTGGCTCATCGTGGAAGACATCGCCATGGTACTGGCGCTGGTGATGATCCCCGTGATCGCCGATATCAGCCACGGCCATCAGGAGGCTTCGTTCCTGCTCATTGCCAGCACGGCGCTTTCAGTGCTGTTTAAAACCGCAGGGTTTTTCGTGTTCATGCTGGTGGTGGGCAGGCGCATTCTGCCGTGGCTGCTGGTGAGCATTGCCCGCATGCGTTCGGCGGAGCTTAACACGCTGGGCATGCTGGCTGTTGCGCTTGGCTTTGCCTCTGTCGCGTATGCGGTGTTCGACGCATCGCTGGCGCTGGGCGCGTTCCTTGCCGGGGTGATGCTCAACGAAAGCGAAATAGGTAAGAAATCCGCCGAAAGCACGCTGCCGCTGCGCGATGTTTTCTCGGTGTTGTTCTTCGTGTCGGTGGGCATGCTGTTCGACCCCGCGACGCTGCTGCGCCACCCGGTGGCCGTGGCGCTTACCTGCTTTATCATCGTGGTGGCCAAGGGGGCGGTGGCGCTGGCTATCACCAACACCTTCAAATTGCCTAAGACTGCTGGATACGCTGTGGCCATCGGCCTGTCGCAGATCGGCGAGTTCTCCTTCATCCTTGGCGGGTTAGCGCTTTCCAAGGGGCTGATAACCGACATGCTTTATAACCTGATTCTTGCCGGGGCGATGCTTTCCATCGTCATCAATCCTCTTTTATTCCGCGCATACGACGCCCGTTGCGCAAAGAAATCCTAGGAATTTCCTCGCTTCTGGCACGCACATTGCAAGGATATCCCTGCAAATGAAATCTGCGTGAGGAGAAACTATGGCAATATCAGCAGTTAGCAGCCGTAACCTGTTCGCCGAGGTGCCCGGCGGCAGCGCGAACGGGCAGAATGTGCCGGGTGACGCGTTCTCAGCGGCGCTCGCCAAGGCAGTGGGCAATGTGGCTTCCACCACCAGGAGCGACAAGGACCCGGTGAAGGAGTTCCTCGATTATATGAATATGTCGCCCGGCGAGCGCATGCTGTATGCGTGGCTCAAGCAGAAGGGCATCAGCAAGGAAGAATTCGACTCCATGCCTGCCGAAAAGAAGCAGAAGCTCATCGACGAGATGAAGCGCGAGATCGAGATGAAGGTGAAGCAGAAGGCGGAAGCCGAAATGGTGCGCAGGAGTATACAGCGTGCAGAACAGGTTAAACGGCCCGAACCTAAAGAGCGTGTTGAAGAGTCCCGGCCCGTTGGCGAAGAGAAGCTTACGGATATTCTTGCCTGACGCGCCACGCACCGCTATCAGTGGATATGGGAACGATCGCGATAATCGGCGCGGGTCCCGCCGGGCTTATGGCGGCGGAGATACTGGCGCAGGCAGGACATGGCGTTACGGTCTATGACCGTATGCAGACGCCTGCGCGTAAATTTCTGATGGCCGGACGCGGCGGGCTTAACCTCACCCACAGCGAGCCTCTGGACAAGTTCCTCACGCGTTATGGTGCCGCACAGCAATGGCTTGCTCCTTATATCACCGCATTCCCCCCTGAAGCCCTGCGCGCATGGTGCGAGGGGCTGGGGCAGGAGACATTCGTCGGCAGCAGCGGGCGCGTATTCCCGCGTGCCATGAAAGCGGCGCCTTTACTGCGTGCATGGCTAAGGCGGCTGGATGGTTACGGCGTGCGCTTTATGCCCTCTTACACATGGCGCGGTTGGGAGAATGACCGGCTGGTGTTTGAAACACCGGATAAGCAGAAATACTGGGTTAAAGCCGACGCCACATTGCTGGCGCTGGGCGGTGCAAGCTGGCCAAGGCTTGGCTCTGCCGGAAGCTGGGTGGATATTCTGGAGCGCGAAGGGGTGCCCATCGCCCCGTTGCAGCCCGCCAATTGCGGTTTTACGGTGGAATGGTCGGAGTATTTTCGCACGCGTTTTTCGGGTCAGCCGCTGAAACCCGTTTCCATCACCTGTGACGACGTGACACGGCGTGGCGAAGCAATTGTTACCGCCACGGGGCTGGAGGGCGGTGCGGTCTATACGCTTTCCACCCAATTGCGCCAGGCGATCGCGAACCATGGCAAAGCGGAAGTGACGCTGGACCTACGCCCCGGCATGACGGTGGATGCGCTTGCGGAGAAACTTAAAGCAACGCGCGGCAGGCAGTCTTTCAGCAATTACCTGAAGCGGGCGGGCATCTCACCGCTGCTGATGGCCCTGCTGCGCGAAGTGGCCACGCAGGAGCGGCTCAACAACTCTTCGCCGCATGAACTCGCCCGGCTGTTTAAATCCTTTCCGCTTACTTTCACCGGCACCGCAGGCATGGCGCGCGCCATATCGTCTGCGGGTGGTATTAAACGCGAAGCCGTGGATGCGTATTTCAAACTGCCCGGCGACGCAGGCGTATTCGTGGCAGGCGAAATGCTGGACTGGGAAGCGCCCACCGGCGGCTATCTGCTGCAGGCCTGCTTCAGCACCGCCGTGGCGGCGGCGGAAGGCATAAAGCGTTTACTTGTGCTTTAAGATAGATTTTCTATAACTTCAGGACATATCAACGGAGGAATTATGAGTTATACAGGCGGCTGCCATTGCGGCGCCATCAGGTTTGAACTGAATGCACCCATCGAGCGCGTGCTGGACTGCAACTGCTCCATCTGCTCCAAGCGCGGGCATGTGCTGGCATTTGCGCCTGCAAGCGCGTTTGACCTGAAGCAGGGGCAGGAGGCGCTGGCCGATTACCAGTTCGGCAAGAAGACCATCCACCACATGTTCTGCAGGCATTGCGGCGTGGGCGCGTTCGGCGGCGGCAGGATGCCCGACGGCACCGAAACCGTGGCGGTGAATGTGCGCTGCCTTGACGATTTCGATTACAGCGCGCTGCCGATCGACCATTATGACGGCAAGAACCTGTAATGCCCCCTTCACCCGTACTCGTTGCCAGCGACCTGCGCAAGGACTACCGCGCCAAAACGGCGGTGGACGGCGTATCTTTCAGCGTGTCGCACGGGGAGGTGGTGGGGCTGCTGGGGCCTAACGGCGCGGGCAAGACCACGACCATCAACATGGTGCTGGGCGTATTGCAGCCAACGTCCGGCAGTATCCGCATCAATGGTGTGGATGCGCTGCGCCAGCGTGTGCGCGCGATGCAGGGCACCAACTTCGCCGCCGTCTACGCACCGCTGCCGGGCAACCTCACCGTGATGCAGAACCTCACCGTGTTCGGCAAGCTTTATACCGTGCCCAAGCTCAAAGCCCGCATCGAGGAAGTGATAGAGCAGTTCGACCTGCAGGATTTCCGCCATACCAAATGCGGCGTTATGTCCTCAGGCGAACAGACGCGCGTCTGCCTTGCCAAGGCCATGCTCAACAAGCCGAGCCTGCTGCTGCTGGACGAGCCCACCGCCTCGCTCGACCCCTCCAAGGCGCATGAGATACGCGAGAAGATAAAAGCCATCGTGGCGGGCGGGGAGTGCGGCGTGCTGTGGACTTCGCACAATATGCATGAGGTGCAACAGGTCTGCGACCGCGTGCTGTTCCTCTCCAGGGGCAGGATATTGCTGGAAGGCGACCCGCGTTTGTTGCCCGGACAGCACGGTCATGCCACGCTGGATGATTTATTCATCGCGGTGGCGCGCGAGCCGCTAACCTTTAATGAAGGGTAACGCATGAACCTGCAACGCATAGAAGCGATCGTTTTGCGGCAATATTACCTGTTGCGCGGCAGTCTCACGCGTGTTTTCCCGTTATTCGTGTGGGTGGTGATCGACATGGTGCTCTGGGGGTACATTGCGCGCTACCTCGGCAGCGTAGGGCAGGCGGGGCTTAACTTCACCACGCTGTTCTTGGGCGCGGTGCTATTGTGGGACTTTCTCACCCGTGTGATGCACGGCGTGACGATGGCGTTCTTTGAGGATGTCTGGTCGCGCAATTTCCTCAATATGTTCGCAGCCCCCCTGTCGGTGAAGGAATATATCGGCGGGCTGGTGCTTTCCAGCATCCTTACCAGTGCGTTCGGCCTTGTGGCCATGCTGCTGGTGGCACAGGGCGTATTCGGCCTGTCGCTTACGGCGTATGGCGCGGGGCTGGTGCCGGGGCTGTTCACGCTCTTCCTGTTCGGTATAGCGCTGGGTGTGCTGGGTTGCGCCACGGTGCTCAGGCTCGGCCCTGCGGCGGAATGGCTCATCTGGTCGGTTCCGGCGCTGCTGTCGCCCTTTGCCTGCGTGTTTTATCCGCTGGCCACGCTGCCTGAGTGGATGCAGTACGTGTCCCACCTGATGCCCGCCATGTACGTGTTTGAAGCGTTGCGCGGCGGAGCTGCGGGTGCCAGCCTCACAGGCGGCATGCTGCTGGCCGCACTCTATGTGCTGCTTTCCTGCGTGGTGTTCGTGCGCGTATATCGCCATGCGCTCAAAAGCGGCCTCATCGCGCGCTACAGCGCCGAGAGCATCAGCTGATGACGGTGCATCTGGTCAAGCTTTGCGTAGGTGCGGAAAGTATTCAGGACCTTGAGGACTGGCAGCGCGCCCGCACAAAGCAAAAACAGGCGCTCATGCACATCACGCGCAATACGCCCAAACGAGCGCAAGAGGTGCTGGATGGCGGCTCGCTTTACTGGGTGATTAAGAGCTTTGTCTGCGCGCGCCAGCGTATAGTGGAACTCAGGCCGTTGCAGATAGACGGCATTGTCCATTGCGGACTGATTTATGACGCGCAGCTGGTGCGCGTGCGCCCGCAGCCGCGCCGGGCTTTTCAGGGCTGGCGCTACCTTGAGGCGAAGGATGCCCCGCCCGATATGAAGCGCGGCTCCGCTGAGGCCGACATGCCTGACGACATGCGCCGCGAGCTGGCGGAACTGGGTCTGCTTTAATATTCGTCTTGCGGCTGGAGTGGAGAGTGTATCCATTCCCAATGCCCGATCAGTTTGCTTTCAGCATCATCGTTTTCATGATGATAATGATGAGCATGAGGATAAGGGAAACTTGTATCTCCTTCTTTAAAGCCATTGCTGCTTAGGTAGTGGATATATCTATCCATGTCGCCATACGCATAGATGATATTATGCTGGTCATATACCAGAGTATCACTGAATTTTACATATGCTGGATCTTGGTTCATAGACTCTGTCTTAGCATGCCAATAAAAAACCGGCATCATATTGCTATGATGCCGGTTTAATTAGGTGTGTACCAATTACTTGGTAGCAGCGGCCTTGATCTTGGCAAGAGCGCGGATCTTGACGCGGACGGAAGCGGGCTTTGCAGCGGCTTTCATCATTTCACCGGTTGCCGGGTTGCGGATCAGGGTGCCGGCCTTGCGGGCGGGGATGGAGCGCAGAACAACTTTGAACAGGCCGGGGAAGGTGAATTCGCCGATGCCGTTGGGGTGAACGGAACCGAGCATAGCGGATTCGAGTTCAGCGAGAACATCGTTCACCTGCTTACGGGAGAGTTCGGTCTTTTCAGCGATGAGGCCAACGAGGGCGGATTTGGTGAGTTTTTCTTTTACCGCGCGAACGGGTTTAGCAGCAGGTTTGGAAGCCATGATAGTCTCCTTGGTTGGGTTGAGGGAATATTGCGCGGCCAAGCCTACTGCGGCTTTCGCAAGGATGCAAACGCTAAATTCAACAGGGTGTGCGATTTTTAGCGGCTGCCACGTGGCTTGCGCATCGTATTATAGCAGTCTACTGACGCACATGACCCGAAGGTGGATAATCATTTGAGCTGTAAACAGATAGCAGCGATAGTGAAGTAACGTGAAGAAACCGAGTGATGTCTTCCCATTAGTATAGCCTGAAAGAGGTCTGGCAGATGGTGCCCGTATCGGTGAGGTAGCTATTGTCAGACTGGCTGCAATAGCTGGTCAGGCTGTCAGAAGAATAAGACCATATTTTTCCTGACAACGGTTTGCCATCGTCCATCTTGGTATCGATCGCTCTGGCCTGCGCAATGGTAAAAATTCCACAACCATCATTGGAATGCTCTGGTTTTGGAGCCGACATGCAGATAGTTGCATGTGCCCATATCCCCGCTGGGAAGCCGTAAACATCAGTGAGCTGGTCCGGTCTCGTTCCTGTGTTCTCAGCTTGCCATTGCCCTGCTGCGATGATGCCCGCGGCCGTATTCAACGCTGTGCGGGGATATCCTGTGCCAAGGGTAAAGGTGCCATCATATGCGCCCTTTATCATAGTGCTGGCGGTAAGATGGATGAAGAATAATGGGAGTTCCCCATCAAACGAGCCATCGGGGGTGGTATAGGATGCATAGTTTTGTGTTTCTGCTTCCAGCGTTTCATTGCCATTGCCGTTATTACCAAGGCTAAAAGTCGAAGCATTGTTGCAATCCCCGGGTAGGCAGGCGTATTTACCTTTGAAGGTATTCACTGCTGTGGCAAGATCCTGAAACTGAGCAATTTGTGCACGCACGGCAGCTAAGTTAATGAGATCCCTTCCCACCAGAACGCCTCCAATAATCAGTCCTATAATGACCAGGACGATGGAAATTTCGATGAGGGTAAATGCACGCATGCTTTTTGCTGGTTGGGCCATAGTTCATGTTAACTATTTTGTGTTTAAATTTCAATAAGAGTCGATTCAGGTGATTGCCTAGTGAGTCCTTAGTATGTCTGCAATTAACATTATAATACAGTAGATTGATTGTCCATGTGTATTTGAGCGCCTGTCATGCGTTTATCTGCTTTTTTTCTGCATCTTCGAAGGGAGGGGCAAATGCCATATCGTTAAAGTGGAAGGTTTTTTTTAAGAAAAACTATCCGGTAATCAGGTAGTCCATGGCTGGAATGGTAAAGATTTCCCCTGAGCAAAAGATGTTTGGATAAGGGATTGCTTTATAGCGCCTGTGGAATCAAGAAAACGTTCTAGAACTGATCACGAAACGCCACTGCACATTGCGGGGTTGTTCCTGTCAGGCGATAGGATGCTGTCAATGTTGCCGCCTGCGTTGCCGTCGAACCGGACGCATCGCTGCACTCTGACAGCGCGTTATTGGCACGAAGCACTACTTTCCCCGTGGCGGGCTTCCCATCGTCCAGCTTGGTATCCAGGTTCAGTAATTCTCGCGATGTAAATACTGGCCCAACGAAAATATTATTCGGGAGCGAGGTTCCAAACTCGAATGTATTGCCGTAGTAATTATCAAACAGATATGCATTTCCCGACGCGGTGAGATGAACTATATCCCAGCCAGAATTCGCTATCCTGCCAGTCGGCACGTTCCTGCTTGTAGCGGAATAGGTTGTGGAGCCGTCCGTAACTCCGGTGAATGTACCTCCGATGAGCCCGGCATTGGCTAGATGCTGCCAGAACCGGAAAGCTTCATTGGAGGAAGTTGTAACGCGGGAAATAATGCCATTCCCGCCGCCATTGCAGGTTTGGGTGCCGGTTCCAATCGTAGTCGCGCAACCGGCAGTGCTTCCCGTGCTGCCGTCTGCAGCCCCCCATAACGAAGCGGCATTTGGCATATCGCCAGGCAAGTGGCCGAACTTTTCCCTGAATGCCATGGTTGCGGTGAAAAATGTTTCATGCTGTGTGATTATGCTGCGGACTTCCATGGAACGCACAAGTGTTCGTCCTGTTACTATCCCGCCCAAGATCAGCCCGGTCACCACCAGCACGATCGCAAGCTCAAGAAGAGTGAAAGCATGTTTGGATTTAATTAACTGGAGCATGGGTAGATAAGTAACGGATTTTGGCTTTGGGGGCAATGGACTTATTTGTCGTCACCCTGCGCTGCCCTTGCTACCTGGCAGTAAATCCCTGGCGCCGCTTCCCATTAGGCACCGGCTATGCTAACTTGCTAGGGTTTAGTATCCCAAATTGGTTCATGCAGTTAACTGATTGACTATTATCCACTTGGAAGAATTCTGCTTTCAGCACAAAATTGCTATGCAGCATAGGCGTAATGATTGAAGGAAAGAGTATCGTGCATGCACAAAAAAGCATAACAGCATTATTTCTTCTGATATTTTCAGCTTCTTCCGTATGGGCGGATTCATGGTGCAATTTCGATAAAGGGTTTATCGGTACGCAAGCGATCGGGTGCGTCTTTCCCTTCTCGCTGCTGCGCCGGACACAACGCAAGAGCCAATTCCTGCGGCGATATGCACAATAAAGACTTATGATGCTCCCGGCGGAGTAAATACTGATATGGCCGATTGTGTCCGGTTTGAATATACCCCTTCGGAATATATCGATAAAAAAGCTCCGACCGAGAGCGACTATTATACATTGATGGTGTGTGACGCCAAAGGTGCATTTGTGCGTCTACGCCTTAAGGATGGCACATCGGTATGGGCAAAAACTAATGCCCCGGATGCAATCAGGAAAATTGGCAGGGGAGGGGGGCACCCGATCAGATTTTTTCTAAACCGGATCGCGCATATCCGGCTTCCCCCATGGCGGCGCTGAATGATACTAAAACCCGTAACAAGATTCGCGCCCTGTTTAAAAATACAGAGTTTGCGAAGAACGATGTGATTGCCTATCTGCGTGGAAACACTTCGTCTGATTTTATTCAGGATAACCCTTTATACGTGGATTTTGTCTAGTGAACCTCCACGGGGCTTGCCCCGTGGAGGTTCACCATCATCAATGGAAGTAAGCGGTGTTTTTCCTCCTGTGCTTATAACAATGACTGCCGGTGGTGAAGCGAGTGGCCGTCTGGGATCCATGCTTTTATACGCTGGGGCAATGCTCCAGCGGGATGCAGAAAACTGTACAGCAGTTTTACTAAAGGTATTTGAGCCATTAGTGCTGTTAGTGATGGGAGGGGTTGTCTTGCTATTGGTTTTGTCGATAATTCCACCTATTTTAAATCTTAATCAACTGGTGCAATGATATGCCAAATCAATCTATGCGAGGTTTTTCTCTGCTTGAAATCATGGTGGTATTGGTAATTATCGCCATAGTAATGTCGATGGTGGTTCCCAATATTATTGGAAAGCCAGATGAAGCCCGCATTACTGCAGCAAAGGCGGATTTACGCACAATCGTCACGGCGCTTGATATATATAAACTTGATAATTTTGTTTACCCCACCACGCAGCAAGGCTTGGAATCGTTGGTGACTAAACCCTCTCTTTCGCCACAACCGCAACATTGGAAAGAAGGGTGCTTAAAGAAACTGCCAACTGATCCATGGGGAAATCCCTACCAGTATTATCTCCAGGTTCCCACGGTGCCTATGACCTCTATTCGCTGGGTCAAAATGGAAATCCAGAACAGCCAGATCCAACGAAGGTCATAGGTGAATGGCAGTTTTGATCCAGCGCAACAACGATGGTTTTACCCTGCTTGAAGCATTGGTAGTTACTTTAATTATTAGTGTCGTGATGGGTTTGGCCGTTCTATCTGTTTCATCTAGTAGTAGACGTGATGTTGATTTGGAAACTGAGCGGTTACAGCAGATGCTGCAGGATGCTGCTGATGAAGCGGTATTTCAAAAAAAAGTGTTAGGGATCGTACTGAATAAAAGAGAATACTCTATTGTCGCCTATAATGCCTCACAACAAAAATGGGAAAACCTGCAAGAAAAACAATTCCGAGTACATCAGTTGCCAAATGATGTTACCGTTGCACTCAGAGTAAATGGCAGCAGTATTGTGCTTTCAGATGAGGCAAAGGTTGAAGCGCAGAAACCATCAGCAATTTTTTACCCAACGGGGATCATAACCTCATTTCAAATCTCCATTAGCCGATTCAATGACTCGGTATCCAGCCAGATAAGATCAGACGGAATTTCCCTCGTTTCCCATAATGAAGGAGTAAAAGATTAATGAAACACTCAGTTCATGGATTCACGTTATTAGAGTTGATGGTGGCATTGACGATCACCGTCCTTATTGGGCTTGCAGCCCATTCGTTGTTTGGTGCGGCTATAAAATCCAGAGATACAAGCAAAGAGCGATCTGCTGATCTGGAGCAACTGCAAAAAGCAATGTGGATAGTGACGGAGGATATACAGCAATTAGTTCCAAAGACCCTGAAAATATCCAACAATGGTAATCATGTCGAATTTATCCGCACTGGATGGGTAAATCTGCCTGAAACTACATCATCCGATATTGTCTATGTATCCTACGAGTATAGGGACAATTCGCTATTACGACATATAACAACACAAGCCTCTCCCCAGACGCAGATATTGTTTAGGGGAATAACGGATTGGCAAGCTGTACGTCCCACCCCTTTGGCATTAGAAATATCGTTTGTTTCAAAGCAGTATGGCCAGCTGCACCGTGTTATTGAGATCCCTGGATCATGAATTCTACAATCACAAATCCTGGGCCACAGCGGGGTATGGCATTGATTACGGTCATGATCATATTTTGTATCATTGCCACCGCCTCTATTGCTCTATTAATGCGGCAGCAGATTGATATTAAGCGTACCGCGAATATCCTCAATTTTACCCAAGCCAAGCATTATGCATTTGGTGCGGAGGAGTTGGCTCGTCTGGTGTTATTGGAGGATGTAAGACTTTCACCACATATAGATTACCCTGGGCAGCATTGGTCGAATATGCAGGAGGCAATGCCAATCAGTGATGGCAAAGTCTCGATACGTGTTAAAGATTTGCAAGGATTACTTAATCTGAATGCCGTGTTGGCTAATCCAAAATCTCAGCAACAGGTGTTGCAAAGACTATTGGACACACTTGCAATAAAGAGAGATGCACGATCGCTAATCGATGGCCTCAATGGCTTGCGTAATACTCCATCTGATGCTGCCGGAATATTAAGCGCTAAACAACTTGCCCTTACTGGCCTGACTGAAAATGAAATAAATACCCTTTTACCTTATGTAACGGCATTGCCTGACCCAGAGTCACGGGTAAATGCTAATACGGCGCCTGATAACCTGCTTAAGGCTCTGGTAATAAATAGTAAAATATATGATTCCATAAAGGAAGTGCTTGCTCGGCAAGGATACATAACCGATGGCAATTTTCTGCAACTTCCAGACGCAAGGGGCATTGGTGTCCGAAGCAATTATTTTCAAGTAAGAATACATGTTACTTATAATGGTAATTTGCTTAATCTGATTAGCGTTATTCATAGATATACTGATGTTTCGGGGGTAACTCATGCTTATGTGATAAGTCGGGATTTTGGTGATTTATGACAGAACAGTTATTTTTTTGAGGCTTATATCTGCTTGAAACTATACAACGCAACAATGGCATAAAATTCTAAACGCTAACATTTCCAAAATGCAAAACGATGCCGGAGAAGTTTAAACAACATTCCTGATACAATAATTACAGTTATCAATTGTTCTCTAAGCGTAAATGAATACTTGCTCATGAAATTCATGCTTAGGTTGAAAATTGATGGTGACAACTAAATTGGATTTTGTATTTTAAAAAATGCTTAACAGCACCCATCGGGTGTAATAAAATTAAGGAGAGGTTTGTCATGGCATTAAAAACACCAGGAAATAAGCAGGCTTCTCCCACAAGAAACACACTAAAAGCATTATTGTTTACTGCGGCTGCGTTACTTGCGGGTGGTGTGCTGTATCAAAACTCTGGCAAAGCTCCCGGCGTAGATGCTGGTAATGCGGCAAAGCTCTCAGCTATTTCTGTTTCTGATGTTCCAACTTCAGTATCCACTGCTCAATCTAATCAGGCTCCGGTTCAGGTTGCACTGCCTGATGCGCCTCCCATGCGTAATTTTCCTGGCCTTGATGAGCCCCTCGTTGCTACAGGGCCGGTTAGCGAACAAGAAAATAAAGATCTGGATGCTACCTTGCTGGCATTTCATGATGCCCCCCTGAAGGCTGGGAAAGAGAGTGACTATACTGATTACGTTAAGCCGTTGCTCGCTTATATCGAGAAACACCCTGATTCGCGCTGGAATGCGTCCCTGAATCTCAATATTGGCCTTGGCTATTATCGCGCGGGTTATTTTAGCGTAACCTTTGATTATTTTTCAAAAGCCTGGGAACTTGGCCGCGATGTTACCAGTGTAGAGGGCAGTCGTATGGCTGACCGTGCTCTGGGTGAACTTGCCGCGATGTATGCACGGCTTGGGCGCAAAAATGACCTTGAGCAACTGTTAGAGGCAACTAAAGATCGTTCAGTAAGTAGTTCTGCGGCTTTCATGTTGCAGGGCGCGCGCGACGGGCTTGATACGTTTAAATATCGTCCTGAAGTGGCCTATCTGTGTGGTCCGCAGGCACTCAAAAATGTTCTTGGTTTTTTAAATGCAAAAGAAGAGCAGATAAAAGTAGCGGCAGATGCACGCTCTGGCACGCACGGCGTTTCACTGACGCAGCTTGCAAAGTTAGCGGATAAGGCAGGTCTTGCCTATACGCTCATATTCCGTGAGCCAGGGCAGCCTTTGCCGGTGCCTTCCATTGCCAATCTGAAGGTGAATCATTACACCGCCCTGCTTGAGGAGCGCGATGGCAAATACCTCGTAAAAGACCCCACTTTTGGTGCAGGGGGGTCCATTATCACGGCAAAGGCAGCGGATGCGGAAAGCAGCGGATATTATCTTGTTCCCAAATCGGTGATGGAGAAGCACCCGGACAGCGGTTGGCGAACAGTGGCCGCCGACTCTGAAGAGGCGGGCAAAGTATATGGCATGGGCCAGCCTTTCGGCACGATGCCGGGCGGTGGCGGCGGGTGTGAAACCACGCCAGAATCCTCTGGTGCAGGTTGTAAACCAAACTGTAGTAATTGTCCTTCGGATGAGGATGGCGACGAACAGGGCATGACCAAGAGCACTATTGTGCTTGCCCAGGCGGCACTTGTATTGAAGGACACTCCTGTGGGCTACAAGCCGCAGAAGGGGCTGCCGATCAAGGTAAACATGCGTTATAACTCGCGGGAAAGCACGCAGCCTGCCAACTTCACCTTCTCCAACCTCGGGCCGGTATGGGCACATAACTGGCAGACGTACATCCAGGACGATCCGAACAATCCCGGCAGCGGTGTAAAGCGTGTGTTTGGCGGCGGGGGCGCTTATGAATATGACGTCGTTGCCAACACGCAGACGTCCTACATAACGATGTATGATACGGCCACGGGCAAGTTCCAGCCGGAATCCTATGACAGCTCCGTCTTGCAGCGTTTCCCTGCCACCGGCGCGGTTACATCGTATAAACGCACATTGCCTAATGGCACGGTGGAGACCTACAGCCTGTCCAACGGGGCCACCACTGCCCCGCGCATCATGTTCCTCAAGACGATCGCGGATCCTTCCGGCAACACCACCACGCTCAATTACGATGGCAGCTTCCGCCTGACTTCCATCACCGATGCCATGGGACGCAGCACCACCTTCGCTTACACCATTTCCGGCTCGCCTTTGCTGGTGAGCAAGGTCACTGACCCTTTCGGCAGGTTCAGCACGCTTGGTTATGATGCAAGCAAGCGCCTTTCCTCCATCACCGATCCGGTGGGAATTGTTTCCAGCTTTGCCTATGCCAACGCGCTCGCGCCTAATTTCGTCACCAGCCTCACCACCCCCTACGGCACGTCAAGGTTCTCGGATAAGATAAACCCGAATGACCCCAATCCGAACGGTGAAGTAACCCGTTCAATGGTGGTGAAGGACCCCATGGGCTATGTGGAATATGCGTATCTTTACCAGAACCCCACGGTCACAGGAACCACAGCGGAAACCCATGTGCCGGGCACCATGTACAATGATGCCAATTCCGGTCTGCGCAATACCTATTACTGGAACAAGCACCAGTCGGCCTCCGGCGGTGTCACGCTGGATGCGAATAACAACCCCATCGCGCAGAACTGGACGAAACCAAAAATCTACCACTGGTTCATGCAGTGCTGTAACGACAATTACATTTCAGGCGATTTGATGAGCACCAAGCAGCCGCTGGAGTCGGCGTGGACGCTCACGATGAGGGACTTGATCACCCCTTCGGGAGCCAGGACCGGCAGGACGCGCGATGTTACCAAAACGAGCCACTGGACGGGTTCCACATGGCCGTATAACGGCTTCATGTATAGTGAAACCACCTATAACCCCCTTGGGTATGTGCTTACCACGCTGGATTCATACAACCGCAAGAAGCGCTTTACCTATGCAGCCAATAACATCGACCTGCTGACGGTGGAGCAGCTGTATCTGAGGCCGAACGCGTTCACCGAATGGTATACCACCACCGACACCTATTCCAGTTACAACGCCGCGCACCAGCCGCAGAGCTATACCGATGCGTCCGGGAAGGTGTGGGGGTATACCTATAACGCTGCGGGTCAGCTGCGCACCGTCACCAACCCCAATGCCGGTGTTACCACGTATAATTACGATGCGAGCAGCCGCCTTTCCACGGTGCAGAACGCGAACCTGCAAACCGTCCTGACCCTAACCTACGATTCTGCCGACCGCATCCGCACGCGCACCGATTCGCAGGGGTATGTGCTGACCTATGATTACGACAACCTCGACCGCATCACCAGGATCACCTATCCCGATAGCACGACCGACCTCTATGATTATACGTTCCAGAGCGGGGCGAACGCGGGCACGCAAAGCCTTGACCTGCGCAAACGCACGGATCGTCTGGGGCGCATCACCACCTACACGTATGATGCCAACCGCAATATGCTTTCGGTAACGGAGCCGGTCACTGCCTCGACGACGCGCACCACGAATTACGCCTACTACCCTGACGGCACGCTGCAATCGATCACCGACGCGAAGGGCAACGTGACGCGGTGGAATATCGACGTGCAGAGCAGGCCTACGTCCAAGACCTATGCGTATGGCACGGCGGGGGCGAAGACGGAGAGCTATGCCTATGAGCCGCAGACCTCGCGCCTGAAGACGATCACGGACGCGCTGGGTCAGGTGAAGACGTTCAGCTATGACGATGAGAGCAACGTGGTGGGCATCGCCTACACGAACACCGTCAACCCCACCCCGAACGTGAGCTTCGCATGGGATGAGTACTGGCCGCGCCGCCTCAACAGCATGACGGACGGTACGGGCACGACGAACTATACCTATGTTCCCACCGGCACACAGGGCGCGCTGAAGCTTGCCTCCACGGACGGGCCTTACGCCAACGACGTTATAACCCTCACCTATGACGCGCTGGGGCGGCTTGCCACGCGCAATATC
>JAMIFV010000005.1:0-103663 GCA_035906055.1 Alphaproteobacteria bacterium
CAAAAACCGTAAAGTTAAAATCCTCTACGACAAGGCGGTGTATAAGCTGCGTGGCGGCATTGAGCGTTACTTCGGAAAGCTCAAGGAAAATAAACGCCTCTGTCTGCGTTTCGACAAGGAAGACAAAGTTTTCCTCAGCTTCGTGGCACTCGCCGCAACTAAAATCCTCTATAACTGGAAAATTAGCTAACAGTGCCTAAATGTAATGCACGGTTTTCTGCGGATTTCCTGAAAAGTACATCGCATTTTATCTATGTTTAACGCTTGATTTACGCGTATCTGACAAGCTTGCGGCTCCATTAACCCATATAGGAGTCTTCCATGCCGATGCTTGTTAGGGGCCGTAAAGTCGTTAGCGGCCTTATTACCGGTGCCGCTATGCTCATGTCACAACAGGCTTTCGCGGAGATTGCGCCGAACATCTCGTTTGAGGCGCTGGCAAAGACCTATGTGCAGAACCACCGCGAGGAAATGGCAGGCAGCACTGCGCTGGCAACGGCCTACGCGAACCGCTTCCTTTGCCAGGAATACCAGAAGAGCTCCAGCAATGAATTCGCCCTGCCCAAGCTGGTAGCCAGGGCGCAGGAAGAGATAAAGGCGCTCAGCGTCGCGTCGGCCCCGCTTAATGCGCGCACCTATGCGAATTTCGGCAGCTACGACATGGCCGCCGGTAAGTTCCCGTTCAAGCCGATGGACGACAAGAACAACGTATTTGAACTGACCGATGACGCTATCGGTAATGTAGGACAGCTTTCGCCCTGTGCGCCCCGCGTGACGGGCTGGCCGCGCAAATTCCGCATCGTGATTGACAATTTCGACATCGTGGACGGCATTCCCATGGCGCAGGAGAAGGCGCAGGCGCTGGTGGAATCGCGTGCGAAGCTGTATGTGCAGGACCAGCGCAAGCTGGGCGTGAACTACACGCTGGCTTTCAGGGATTTCAGCCCCGTGGACGATAACTATGTAAGCACGGTGAAGGCGAGCATCGTCGGCGTGACGCTGGATGACGGCACCGTTCCTCCGGGCTGGGGTAAAGGCAAGCCTGCTGCGATAGTGTATACTTACGACGACGCCTATCTGGCGGGCCGCAAGGCTGAAGTGGATAAACGCATTGCTGACGAAGAGCACGAGCGCATCACGGGCCCTATCGCGTTCTCCAAGCCCAATATCATCCAGTGGTACAACGTGTTCATCAATAACGCCCCGCGCACCATGGCCGACGGCACGGCGCTCAGGCCCATGGTGGTGCAGACCGAGTTTGCCAGCCATGGCAATGGTGAAGGCGTATCGGTTAGCGCGCTGAAACCTAACTCAGCATTTAACAATTATATCGACGGGGTGGGCACGGTAAGCACCTCCATCGTTAATGGCGAGGAATTCGGCAGGGTCATCAATATCTCGCCGGAAGTGAACGCCAAGCTTGCCAAGAACATCTTCAATGCGCGTGCGCGCATCATCATGACGCCGGTGGGCGGCAGGCTGAAGACCAATCAGGCCCCCGGCCAGCTCTATGTGCATGCCGACAAGGTGATCTTTGATATTCTGGATGGCGGCAAGGTGAAGGAACAGTTCGAGGTGGCGGCTAAGTCCGAACCCGCGCCTTACACGCCTCCGGCAGAGCCTGCTCCAACCGCTTCATCTGCCCCGGCTGCCGGGACATCCGCTTCCATGCGCGGCTCGGTGGATTATTTCAGCAGGTAATTACCAATACGCTTAACAAGCCCCATACCGGCGAGCCGGTGTGGGGTTTGTTATTTCTTCTT
Source organism: Alphaproteobacteria bacterium (assembly GCA_035906055.1). Lineage (GTDB taxonomy): Bacteria > Pseudomonadota > Alphaproteobacteria > Rickettsiales > JABCZZ01 > JAMIFV01. Next base: position 1,764 of record JAMIFV010000005.1, read on the forward strand.
CTCTGCGTAGTACGCCACAAACACGCCAAGGGCGGAAAGCGCCAGCAGGAACCATGTGACCGCGTAGCCTGCATGGTCGTTGCGGATTTTGATTTCGACAGGGAAGGGTTCGGGCGCGTCTTTAATGTCCGAACCATCCACATTGCGCACGGCGGCGGCGTCGATAATGATGGGCAGCAATTTCAGCCCGGTGGCCTTGCTCATGGCGGGAAGGTCATACCAGAGCCAGAGGTTGATCTCTGGCTGGTTGTTGGGGGTAAACATTTTCTGCTTCATCTGCAGGCGCACCGCGCCTTCCACGATCACGGCAGCGGTGGTGTTGCCTGCGCTGCGCGTGGAGGCTTCCCGTTTCTCGCGATCCACCCAGCCGCGGTTGACCAGCACATACTGCGTTTCCCGGCCATTGGTGATGGCCAGCGGGGTCAGGATGGCATAGCCGAGCTTGTTCCTTAAGTAACGTGGCGTGGCATGCAGCTCATGCTCATGCAGGAACACGCCGGTAGCCACCACGTTGCGCCATTCGGAATTCTGCAGCTCATCGCCGGTGAAGGAGTGGATATCGCGCGGGGGCAGGGCCTGCGCTTTTTCAATGGAGGCGATGAGTTCCGTCTTCTGCTGCAGGCGCTGTAACTGCCACACGGCCAGCCACAGGCAGGTGGCGACCACTACAAGCATGGCGATGGTGGGCACGGTCTCAGGCTTACGCAACGTGATCATGTTTATAATCCAAATGTATCCGGGCGGTGGCGGAATTGCAGGGCGATGAGCCATGCCTTAAAAAAGCGCATGCAAAAAAGCACCATCAGGCAGGTCATCGGCACGAAGGTGACCACATGCACCCACCATGCGGGCTCATAGCGCAGTTCGATGTAACCGGCGATACCCACGGCCAGGAAACCTACGATAGTGATGGCAAAAAACACCGGGCCGTCACCGCAATCCTGCGCGGCGATGGGCAGCTTGCACTCGCTGCAATGGCTGGCAAAGCTGAGTATGCTGGAGAACAGCCTGCCTTTGCCGCAGCGCGGGCAAATGCCTTTAACGGCGACCTGAATTGGCGTAGGCTTTTCTGACATAATTCAATTGCCTGCTCTAAAACCTGATTAAGATGGATTCCCGCCTCCGCGGGAATGACAAGGTAGCTTGGGCGAGCATAGGTCTTTTTACGGCTTCGCAGTTGTCATGGAGAGTTCTACACGACGACCCCGCGAAGCGAGGGGGAGCGGTAGCGGGGGCGGGACCGCCCCCTAAATATGTATTCTATTACTGAGCGCCCCACCAGTAGACGAACACGAACAGGAAGAGCCATACCACGTCCACAAAATGCCAGTACCATGCGGCGAATTCAAAGCCCAGATGCTGCTTGGGCTGCAGCGTGCCCTTGTAGGCGCGGATAAGGCAGACGGCAAGGAACAGCGTGCCCACCAGTACGTGGAAACCGTGGAAGCCGGTGGCAAGATAGAAGGTGGAGGCATAAATGCCCTGCTTGAAGCCAAAAGAAGCGTGGCTGTATTCGATCACCTGGCAGCAGGTGAACGCCGCGCCCAGCAGCACGGTGAACCACAATGCGCGCTTTACTTCCTTCATGTTGCCCTGAAGCAGTTCATGATGCGCCCAGGTGACCGTGGTGCCCGAGAGCAGCAGGATCAGCGTGTTGAGGAAGGGCAGGTGCCAGGCGTCGAACGGAACGATGCCTTTGGGCGGCCACACGGCCTGTGCGCCGAGGCCCTGCCATACTTCGGTCACTTCCACCTTGGGGAAGAGGCTGGCGTCAAAAAACGCCCAGAAGAACGCGACGAAGAACATGACTTCGGAAAGAATGAACAGACCCATGCCGATGCGCAGGCCGTGCGACACTGCGCCGTTATGGGCATGGTCGTGGATACCTTCGCGGATTACGTCCCTCCACCATACATACATGGTGTAGAGCACCAAGGCGAAGCCCAGAAGGGCCAGCGGCGCGCCGCCGGTGGTCTTATGCATGAACATGGCGCCGCCCAGCGTGAGGAAGAACAGCGATACCGAAGCCAGAAGCGGCCACGGGCTCGGGTTTACCAGATGGAACGGGTGGTCGGCATGTGCGTGGTCTTGCGCCATAAATATATCTCAATAATCAGAGCATTTTCCATTTAACCGTTCGCGGCGTTGTCCTTCGGTCTCGGTGTGCTCATGTACTACGTGTACACTCCGCGCACCTCGCCTTGGCTGCCTAGCGAAACGATTAAAGCGAAAACGCTCTAGGTTTCAACATTGTAGGTCATCACTTCTTTAGCGGAAAAAAAGTATAAGACAAGGTGATAGTATCGACATCGTCAAGATCGCGGTCTTTGGCCATATCGGGGTCAATGTAGAACAGAATGGCCATGTTTTTGCTTTCATGCGGCGTAAGCTCTTGTTCCGTGAAGCAGAAACATTGCACCTTGTGGAAATATTTGCCCGCCTTGACCGGGGTGACGTTGAAGGTGGCGGTGCCCTGTTCCGTATTGCCGGTATTATTGGTGGCGATATATTCCACGGTTTTTTTCTGGCCGATATTGAGCGTGATCTCGCGTTGGGCGGGATGGAACTTCCAGTCGAGCGCGGGGTCGATATTGGCGTCGAACTGCACAGTCACCTTGCGGTCGAGCACGGGAATGCCGGCTTTTTCTTCCGCCTGCCTCGCAATGCCGCCAAAGCCGGTTACATCACAGAAGAGGCGGTAAAGCGGCACGGAAGCATAGGCCATCATGAGCATGCCAAGCGCGCCCAGGCCAAGGTTAATGGCAAGCGATACATTCTTTTTTTGCTGTTTATCCATGGCGGTTATTGTGCGGTGACGGTAGCGCCGAAGCGGATGAAGCTGATGACATACATGATGAGGCAGAAGCCTGCCAGCAGGGCGAGCAGAACCCAGTTCTTCTTGCGCAACTCAGGGGGCTTCTCACTCATTAGGCGGTTCCTGCGGCGGGGTCTGGCGGCGGATGAATTCAAGGATGATAAGCAGGAAAATAGTGAAAAGACTGCCGATAATAAAGCTTCCGCCCATAAGGTAGATGATATTGACGGTGAGTTGCTGCGCGCCCATGCGGGTGGCCCCCTGTTGGTTGTAGGCTTCTAGCCTAAGTCAATGCCAGACGGATGTAATTGTCAACCCACTTATCGGCAATGAGGAAGGAAAACAGGCCGAAAAGGTAAGCAATGGAATAGAGAAACAGGGTGCGGGCGGCGGCGTCGGTGCGGGCTAGCAGCACGCGGTGCGCGCGTGCCACGAAACCGTAACCTAAGCCCAGCGCGGCGACGGCATACAGCATGCCTGCCTGCTGGAACAGCACCGGGATGGCGGTGACGAGCAGCAGCGCGTAGCTATAGAACAGCATCTGGCGGCGTGTGGCGTCGGGCCCGTTGGTCACGGGCATCATGGGAATGCCTGCGCGCGTGTAGTCGCTGTTGCGGTAAAGCGCCAGCGCCCAGAAATGCGGAGGCGTCCAGAGGAATATGATCATGAACAGCACCAGCGGATACCAGTGCAGGCTGCCGGTGACCGCCACCCAGCCGATAACGGGAGGGAACGCACCCGCCGCGCCGCCGATGACGATGTTCTGCGGCGTGGAGCGTTTCAGCCAGATAGTGTAGACGACCGCATAAAAGAAGATGGCGAAGCCCAGCATGCCTGCGGCCAGCCAGTTGGTGGCAAGCCCTAAAACCATCACCGCGAAGAGGCTGAGTATCCAGCCCAGCGCAAGCGCGTCGTCCGGGGCCACGCGGCCAGCGGGAAGGGGGCGTGAGACGGTGCGCGCCATCACGGCGTCTATGTCGCGGTCATACCACATGTTGAAGGCCGCGCCCGCGCCGGAGCCCGCCGCAATGCACAGCAGCGTGATGAGGGCGAGGAAGGGGTGGATGGAACCCGGCGCCACCGCAAGGCCTGCGAACCCGGTGAACACCACCAGCGACATGACGCCGGGTTTGAGCAGCGTCACATAGTCATGCACGGACGACTGGTTGGCAGAGGTAGAGGGAGCAGGATTCATCAATGTATAACACCCGTCATCCTGCGCTTTGAGCACAGGATCCATCAGGGAGTATCGCAGGATGGATCCTGCGGTCAAGCCGCAGGACGATTTTTTATTAGTGGTGGCCCTTGCTGTCGTCAAAGCGCGGGGTTACCTCGAAAGTGTGGAACGGCGGGGGAGAGGTTACCGTCCATTCCAGCGTGGTAGCGCCTGCACCCCAGGGATTATTGCCTGCGGGGCGTTTCTTGCGGAACATATCCCACAGCACATAGAGGAAGAACAAAGTGGCTGCGCCGCCGATATACGCACCGATGGATGACCAGTAGTTGAAGCCCGCGTAAGCTTCGGGATAGTCGGGAATGCGGCGGGGCATACCGGCAAGGCCGAGGAAATGCTGCGGGAAGAAGGTAAGGTTGGTGCCGATGAAGAACAGCCAGAAATGCAGGTTGGCAAGCTTTTCAGAGTACATGTAACCGCTCATCTTGGGCACCCAGTAGTAGAAGGCGGCGAAGATGGCGAATACCGCGCCCAGCGACATCACGTAATGGAAGTGCGCGATCACGTAATAAGTGTCATGCAGCGAGATGTCCATGGCGGAGTTAGCAAGCACCACGCCGGTTACGCCGCCAACGGTGAACAGGAAAATGAAGCCGATGGCGAAGATCATCGGGGTGCGGAAGGTGATGGAGCCGCCCCACATGGTGGCGATCCAGCTGAAGATCTTGATGCCGGTGGGCACCGCGATCACCATGGTGGCGAACATGTAGTAGGCGCGGGTGTCGGCGGAAAGGCCGGTGGTGAACATGTGGTGCGCCCATACGATGAAGCCGAGGAAGCCGATGGAAGCCATAGCCAGCACCATGCCGATATAGCCGAATACGGGCTTGCGGGAGAAGGTGGATACGATTTCGCTCATGATGCCGAATGCGGGCAGGATGAGGATGTATACTTCAGGATGGCCGAAGAACCAGAAGAGATGCTGGAACAGCAGGGGGTCGCCGCCGCCGCCCGGGGCGAAGAAATGCGTGCCGAAGTTACGGTCGGTCAGCAGCATGGTGATGGCGCCGCCCAGCACGGGTAGTGCCAGCAGCAGCAGGAACACGGTGACGAGGATCGCCCATACGAACAGCGGCATTTTCTGCAGCGTCATGCCCGGAGCGCGCATGTTGAAGATGGTAACGATGAAGTTGATCGCGCCAAGGATGGACGAGATACCGGCAAGATGCAGCGAGAAGATCGCCATATCCACGGCCATGCCGGGGTGCGAGATGACGGAGAGCGGGGGATATACCGTCCAGCCCGTGCCTGCGCCTTCGCCTGCGAGCGCGGAAAGGGTGAGCAGCAGGATGGAGGGGATAAGCAGCCAGAAGCTGATATTGTTCATGCGCGGGAAGGCCATGTCGGGTGCGCCGATCATGATGGGCACGAACCAGTTGCCAAACCCGCCGATGAGCGCGGGCATCACGAGGAAGAACACCATCAGGAACGCGTGCGCGGTAACGAACACGTTATAGGTCTGGTAGTTGGTGAATACGGTAGCGCCGGGATGTTCCAGCTGCATGCGGATGATGACGGAGAACAGGCCGCCGAGCAGGCCCGCTACGATGGCGAAGATAATATAGAGCGTGCCGATATCCTTGTGGTTGGTGGACAGCATCCAGCGGCGCCAGCCGGTAGGCGTCGCGTGATGGTCGGCGTGGGAGTGTGCGGTTGCTGCTTTTGCCATGATGATACCCTGAATTTACTGGATTTGAGCCACGGCCTGATTGGCATCAACGCCAAGGCCTGCCGATTTTTTCTTTTCTTCGAGCCAGATGGCGAAGTCTTCCTTGCTGACGACCTTCACCACCACGGGCATGAAACCGTGCCAGATGCCGCAAAGCTGCGAGCACTGGCCACGGAACGTGCCGGTTTCGGTGGCTTTGAACCATGTCTCGTTCACGCGCCCCGGAATGGCGTCGAGCTTCACGCCGAAGGCGGGAACGGCCCAGCTATGGATAACGTCGGATGCGGTGATGAGCAGCTTGATCTCGGTATCAACGGGCACCACGAGGGGGTTGTCCACCGTGAGCAGGCGGGGCTCGCCCTTAAGCAGTTCGAGTTCTTCCGTGCGGGAAAGCTTTTTGGTGGGATCGGGGAAGATATGGCTTTCAAAAGAGATATCGCCCTGATCGGGGTATTCATAGCCCCAGTACCACTGGTAACCCACGACCTTCACGGTCATTTCCGCCTTGGGGGCCTTATCCATGAAATAATGGATGCGCAGCGAGGGCACGAAAATAGCGCCGAGGATAAGCACCGGAATGGTGATCCACACGAATTCGAGCAGGGTGTGGTGCGTGGTCTTGCTGGGAACGGGGTTGTTCCTGGCGCTGTAACGGATGCAGGTATAAGTGAGCAGCAGCAGCACGAACAGTGTGATCACGATAATAAGGATAAGCAGGCCGTGATGCAGGTTGAAAAGCTTTTCCATTACGGGAGTGACGGGTGCCTGCAGGTTGAGCTGCCAGGGGGTTGCCATGCCCGGATGCTGTGCGTTCTCAGCGGAAGCGGCACCGGCGAGGCCAGCGAAGGTGAGGAAACTGAAAAGGCGTAATAAGTTCATAGTACACTCTATTATGCGTGTTTAAACATAGGGGTCTTTTAATCGCTACTTTCCAACAACGCAACGCATTATTATCAGTTTATTTTATGGCGTTGTTTGCTATGGTACAAAAACAACAGAAAAGGCCTTTTGTGACTGATACGCCATTACTTTCCAAACTCTTCTTTGACCGCACCGGCATGGAACCTGACAGGGTGCAGGCACTCGTGCGCGAAACCCTGAACGGCATGGATGACGGCGAGTTGTTCATGGAATATTCGCAGTCGGAAAGTTTCAGTTTTGATGACGGGCGGCTCAAGAATGCCAGCTTCAACACCGAACAGGGCTTTGGCCTGCGCGCCGTGCTGGGCGAGGCGACAGGCTATGCGCATGCGTCGGAGCTGAGCGAAGCGGCCATCAAACGCGCCGGGCAGACCGTGCGCAATGTCAATTACGGCCAGAGCAAGGTGGTGGAAACCCTTCCGGCGCAGTTCGGCACCAACCGGCACTTATATAAGGACATCAACCCGCTGCAGGAAGTGCCCTTCGAGCAGAAAATTGCCACATTGCAGGCGATCGACGCGTACCTGCGCGCCAGGGATCCGCGCGTGAAACAAGTATCGGCCTCGCTTACCGGGGTGTGGCAGGCGGTGAACATCATGCGTGCGGATGGCCGCATGGCAGGCGATATCAGGCCGCTGGTGCGCCTTAATATAAGTGTGGTGGCAGAAGAGAATGGCCGCATGGAAAGCGGCAGCCACGGCGCAGGCGCGCGCACGGCCTATGCGGTGTATTTAAGCGAATCCAACTGGAAACAGCAGGCCGATAAGGCGCTCAGGCAGGCGCTCATCAATCTGGAATCACGCCCCGCACCGGCGGGTGAAATGCCGGTGGTGCTTGGCAATGCGTGGTGCGGCATATTGCTGCATGAGGCGATCGGCCACGGGCTGGAGGGTGATTTCAACCGCAAGGGAACCTCCGCGTTTGCCGGGCTTTTGGGTAAACAGGTGGCCAGCAAAGGCGTGACGGTGGTGGATGACGGCACGCTGCTTGACCGGCGCGGCTCGCTTTCCATTGATGACGAAGGCACGCCGACCACGCGCACTGTATTAATAGAGGACGGCATACTCACCGGCTACCTTCAGGACAGGCTCAACGCCCGGCTCATGGGGGTGAAGCCCACCGGGAATGGCCGCCGTGAAAGCTTTGCGCACCAGCCTATGCCGCGTATGACCAATACTATTATGTTGGGCGGTAACAGCGAACCGGAAGATATCGTTTCGTCGGTAAAACGCGGGCTTTATGCGGTCAATTTCGGCGGCGGGCAGGTGGATATCACCTCCGGCAAGTTCGTGTTCTCGGCGTCGGAAGCCTATATGATAGAGAACGGCAAAATCACCCATCCGGTAAAAGGCGCTACCTTAATTGGCAACGGGCCGGACGCGCTGACCAAAGTAGAGGCCATCGGCAACGATATGGCGCTCGATGACGGCGTTGGAACCTGCGGGAAAGCAGGCCAGAGCGTGCCTGTGGGCGTGGGGCAGCCAACGCTGCTTATCTCCAGCATGACGGTGGGCGGCACAGAAGTGTAAGCTGTATATTTGGGGGGCACGCTGCCCCCATTTACGCTCCGCGTAAATTCCCCTGCGGGGTCGTCGCTCACGCTCCTCCATGCCTACGGCAAAGCTTCTGGAACCAGCACTTATACAGGCTTTGCCGTATTGTTTGGAGGAGTTCTACACGACGACCCCTTTAGAGGGGGAGCGGTAGCGGGGGCGGAACGCACCCCTCTTAAAAAGATTTATTACAGTTGTGTTACGGTTCTGTGAATTGATTGTGACAACACCATATTGCGTTTGCTGGCATGGGCCACTTTGGATATAATGAAATTGTAAAGACAAGAAAACATCTAAAAAATTATAAAAAACAGTAAAGTAGGAGACTAAACAAAAATACCCCGGAAAGTTAATTTTGCATTAGGGCTCATGTGATACCTTCAACGCTGTAATGCAAAATTAAGTGGACAACGATAAAATAAAACACCAGAACTTTTAAGGAGTAAACATTTATGAAGGGGTTTAGAGATATGATAGATGGAACGATGGCATCTGATGCTGGTATCTCTGCAGCTCGTGCAGCCAGTGGAAATGACTTAGATGTTCGGCTGGCACGCGATATTTGTACTAAACTTTGCTCTACTCAAGGGCTAGATGGTCATGCTGTCAGTGCCCCTGTCGTTGGTCGCGGCCGTTAAGAAACGCTAGCACATAGTGAATAAGGGAGTGTCCTAAATCACACGGATTTAGGACACTTTTTATTTTGTGCAATAATGCTCAGATTTTCGTTTAACTTACCAGATACATAGCATATTATAAGAAACCTTGATCTCCACAGCGTCTGTGGACACTGTACTATTGAAGTAAACAATGAATAAGAAAAGCAATTGGGCTGCCAGCGGATTTGGCCGAAAAGTATCCCCTGATTTGGTGGATGACGAATTTCTTGACGCTGAGATTGTCATCCTACTTCAGGGAACCAACTTGTTCGGTGATCAAATTTATTCCTACGTTCAGTTAACTGGTCGTAATCTCAAAGATATGTTTGCCAAAATGCAGAAGGGCGAAAATTTTAAGCCCGCTGACTTCGGCACCGTGCTTTCCGCAGGACGCGGCGAACCCAGTAAGGAAGTGCGCGCTGAAATGGCCGCAGGGTATGATATGATCGAGGTGCCGCCTCCCGTTCAGGCGAACCCGGTATTCGTACAGCCCAAGTTTTTTGGTGACGAATAATTAAACTCTACTTACGCTTTGAACTGCTTTGTCACTGCGGTGCTCGAATCCGCACGTACTTACGTGTACGCTTGCGGTTCTGCGCTCCTCGTTCCTCGCATTTCTTCGCCTAAGCGAGTTTAACGGTAAAAAACAACTCTATTCCAGAGCTTCGCCGTATGTTTGGAGGAGCTCTATCGCGACGACCCCGCAAGGGGTGAATGCGCGGAGCGCAGAGGGGAAAGCGTTTCCCCTTATTTATACCTAAATGCTAAACCCTATATCTAAACTATCATACACCTCACGGCTGGCGGCGAGTGTGGAGAGCGTTGCCACAAGGCCGAACACACAGAAATTACAATCCGATATCGCCACGCGGTTTTTGGCCTGCTCGCCGCATTCCGCCTGGTCGCACATGCCCGCAAAGCGCATGCCCGCCGCGTTGAGGTTGGAAAGCGCGTCGCGTTCGGTGTTGATGCGGTACGCGCCGCCCACCGGCACGCCGTCCACCAGATAGAGCATGGGTTCGGCCACGGCGCCTTCCACGCGGTCGATGGTCGGGATGCCTTCCTGCACGATCACCTCGGTGTTCTGTGTGCCTTCCTTGATGACGTTCATCTTGTTGCGGATCTTTTTGTTAAGCTCCATCAGCTCTTCGCCGCCCTGCACGGTCATGATGCCCATGCCATAGGTGCCGCTATCGGCCTTGATGAACACATACGGCGTTTGCGTAATGTTATGTTCGCTGTATTTAACGCGTGTAAGGTGCAGCACGCGCTCCACGCCCAGCGCCACGCATTCGATGCCTTTACTTTCTTTGAAATCCACGATGCCGCAGCGGTGCGAGGTGGCGGTGATAAGCCACGGGTCGATGCCGAATTCACGACCAAAATCTTCGGCCAGTTTATCATACACACGCGCATGCTCGCTCTTGCGGCGGCGGTACCAGCCCAGTTCCGGCGAAGGCTGCACCGGCTGCGCAATGCCGCGCAGCGCTTCGGGGAAACCGGAGGTGCAGTCGTTATTGAGCAGGATGAATTGCGGGTCGAACCCGTCGCGCGTCACCAGCCTGCCGTCTTTCTGCATAAGCGCATGTTCGGTGATGCTGCGCTCACTGAGCGTTTGCAGCGTGAGGTTTTCTTCGGACGCAAGCGTGCCGATGCGTACATCGCGCCCGGTAAGCGCCACGATATCGCAAAGCACGGCGAGGTTCTCAAGGTAGCCAAGGTTGCGTGTGTGGTTCTCCGGCACGATCAGCACGCGCTCGGTAGGCGTTTTCATGGCATCAAGGCGGTCGCGCAGGTTGTTCACGGAGCGTGTGCGCGCAGCAGCCGAAATATTATTGAACCCGGCGGGAAAGAGGTTGGTGTCCACCGGCGCCAGTTTATAGCCGGAATGGCGCAGGTCCACGGAGCTGTAAAGCGGGGGGGGCACGGCTTCGCGTCTGGCATGCAGCCAGTCTTCTATCTGGGGGCGTTTTGCCTGCAGTAATCCGTCCAGTATTTCAATAATGGTAGCCATCAGCGTTCTTCTCCGTTGCGGAATGCGGGTGTGTGCTGCCAGTCGCCCGCAGCGGACTGTACCAGCGTGATAAGTGCGATCGCGGCCGTGTCGGCACGTAATATGCGGGGGCCGAGCGTTACGGCGCGTGTAAAGGGCAGGCTGCGCAGCAGCGCGAATTCTTCCTGCGAGAAGCCGCCTTCCGGCCCAACCAGTACGGCATGTTTTTCCTGTGCGGTGATGACGGACGCTAACGTTTTCCCGCCGCCGGATTCGTCGCCGTATAACAGCACGCGGTCTTGCGGCCAGTTGCCAAGCGCGGAGGCGAGCGCCCTGGCGGCGTCGACCTGCGGCACGTCCATGCGTTCGCTCTGCTCGGCGGCTTCCATGGCGATGGCGTGCAGGCGTGTTTCATTCACCTTATCAATAGTGGTGTAGCGCGTGGTGACAGGGCAGATGCGCGATACGCCGAGTTCGGTGGCTTTTTCCACTACCCCGTCCGTGCGGCCGTTCTTCAGCGGTGTACAGAGCAGCCAGAGGTCGGGTGAGTAACGTTGCTCACGAATTCTTTTAACGGCGTGAAGCTGTGCCGATTTCTTGCCGGATTGCTCCAGCGTGGCCTGCCAGTCGCCGTCACGTCCGTTGAACAGCACGGCTTCCTGCCCGGCCTTGAGCCGCATCACGTTGAGCAGGTAATGGGCGCGCTTGTCGTCGCATGCTGCGACGCTGCCTTCGCAAAGGCGGGAATCGGTATAAAGGCGGATAGGGCTAGGCATCAGGGGGATTAGGGATTAGGGATTGGAGAATAGAGCAGATATATAGTACATATTTTAAGAAATATAACCCCCCTAATGCCCAATCCCTAATGCCCAATCCCTAATGCCCAATCCCTAATGCCCAATCCCTATTTTAGACTCCTGCGCCTGCACCAGCCCACGGGCATATGGCTTTTGCTGTTTCCCTGCTGGTGGGGCATTGCGCTGGCCAGCGAGGGCATTCCCTCTTTGTGGCTCATGCTGCTGTTTGGCATAGGCGCGGTGGTGATGCGCGGAGCGGGCTGCATTGTAAACGACATGGCCGACCGCGAGTTTGACCGCAAGGTGGAGCGCACCCGCACGCGCCCGCTGGCCAGCGGCGAGCTGTCGATGAAGCAGGCATTCAGCATGCTGGCAATACTGCTGTGCATAGCTTTTCTCATCGTATTGCAGATGAAATTCATAGTGATAATACTCGCATTCTCGTCGCTCGCCTTAGTCGTTATGTACCCGTTCATGAAGCGCATTACGTGGTGGCCGCAGGCGTTCCTCGGCCTCACCTTCAACTGGGGCGCGCTCATGGGCTATGCGGCGGTGCAGGGCGAGGTGGGGCTTCCCGCCATACTGCTGTATGCAGGCGGCGTGTTCTGGACGCTGGGCTATGACACTATTTATGCCCATCAGGATAAGGCTGACGACATCCATGCCGGTGTCAAGTCCACCGCGCTGCGTTTCGGCGATAACAGCCAGGCTTATATCACTGTGTTCTACGCGCTCAGCACGTTGCTATGGGGCGCTGCGGCTGCGTTGAAAGCGGGCAATGAGGCAGCGTTGCTGGCCGTGCCGGTCGCCACGCACTTTATCTGGCAGGTGCATTTTGTTGATCTGGATAACCCCAAAAGCTGCATGCGCATTTTCAAGTCCAACACTTTGCTGGGCTTAATAATGCTCACCGCCTTACTGGCGTTCAGCTCAGTTTAGCGCAGGTCGCTTTAATGCGGTCGCAGGCCTTGGCGAGCAGGGCGTCCGAGGTCGCATAGGAAATGCGGAAATACCCCTCAAGCCCGAACGCGCTGCCTGCCACGGCGGCCACTAACCCGTCTTCCAGCAGGTATTCGCAGAATTCGATGCTGTTATTGATTGAGCGGCCTTCCGGCGTTTTCTTGCCGAACAGCCTGGAGCAGTTGGGGAACAGGTAGAACGCGCCTGCGGGCATGGAGCAGGAAAGGCCGGGAATGGCGTTGAGCGCGGCGGCTACCGTATCACGGCGTTTTGTAAATGCGTCCACCCAGCCGGGCAGGAAGCTGGTGGGTTCGTTGAGTGCCGCCACCGATGCAGCCTGGCTGATGGAGCAGGGGTTGGACGTGCTCTGGGACTGGATATCGGTCATCGCGGTGATGATGGTTTTGTTGCCGCCCGCATAGCCGATGCGCCAGCCGGTCATGGAGAACGCCTTGGAAACGCCGTTCACGGTGAGGGTGCGGTCGAACAGTTTGGGTTCGATCTGTGCGATGGTGGAGAACGTGCCTTCATAGAGGAGGTGTTCGTAGATATCGTCGGCGATGATGCCCACCTGCGGATGTTTCAGCAGTATGTCGGCAATCGCGCGCAGTTCTTCTTTCGTATAGGCCGCGCCGGTGGGATTGGAAGGCGAATTGAGGATAAGCCACTTGGTTTTACGGGTGATGGCCTTGTCGAGGTCGGCGGGGTTCAGCTTGAAGCCCTGCGTTTCCGGGCAGGCAACCGTAACCGGCGTGCCGCCTGCGAACGCCACCATATCCGGGTAGGAAACCCAGTACGGCGCGGGGATGATCACTTCGTCGCCTTCTTCCACGCTGGCCAGCAGCGCGTTGAATATCACCTGTTTTGCGCCCACGCCCACCACGATCTGGTTCGGCTGGTAGGTGAGGCCGTTCTCGCGGGTGAACTTGGCGATGACCGCTTTCTTGAGCGCCGCCGTGCCGCCCACGGGCGTATATTTGGTATCGCCTTTGGTGATGGCGTCGATCGCCGCCTTCTTGATGTGTTCGGGAGTATCGAAGTCCGGTTCGCCTGCGCCAAGGCCGATGACGTCTTTACCCGCGGCTTTCAGCTCGGCGGCTTTGGTGGTAACGGCAATGGTGGGAGAGGGCTTGATACGGCTGAGGCGGGAGGCGAGCGTCGTCATAACGTTAGGTTCCTGAATGTTGTTGTCGTTTATTTTTTATCGGCTTGCGGGACGACTGGGGCTATACCGGCCTTCACTCCGGCCATTTCATGCAATACCTCGATAGCCGCCAGCACCACCTGGTCCTTGGGCAGTTTGGCGTCCTTCATGACGGATTCCACGCTGCTGTCGAGCTGGGCGAGGTAGGCCGGGGGGATGATGACGGTGCGCCTGCCTCCGGGCATCAGGCCGATAATGCCCTGCTCTATGCCGTAGGGCACCTGGCCGCGTCCCAGCGTGACTTTAAGCGGATTGTTACCCTCGCGTGAATAGATGAGCTTGCCGTCAAGGCTCCATAATGCCAGCAGGATGCGGGCTGTGTCGCCACAGTCATAAGACCTTCCGTCACTGACGCGCTGGTCGATGACGCGCAGCTTCATCTGTGAAGAAGGCAGCGGGGTATCAATGGAAATAAGCGATGCCCGCGCCGTGAGCTGGCCTATGGAACCCGCGAACCTGAAGTTCTTCGCATCACGCAGCGTTTCGACATTGATGTTGGCGCCGAAGCCAAGTTCCGGCGCAATGGAAATGTCGCGCTCGCCGCCTTCTTTCATGCCGATGATGCCGCGCTCAAAGCCGGGCAGCATTTCGCCTGCACCCACGCGCATATTCTTTGAAGGCTCGCCCGTTTCCATATTGCTGAAAATGACGTTGCCGCCGCGCGTGGCATAGGTATAGCGCAACGTGGCTTTCTGCCCGCAGGCCAGGGGTTCACCGGTTCCCGCCTTCAGGTCGGATATGGAGACGGACGGGCTCGACACCGGAAACAGCGGCAGGGTAAACAGCGAAAAGTTATTGAAGGCATTGCCTTTGCAGTCAGGGTCGCTGGCCACAGGCTGCGGGGTTATTACGGCTGCGGTAGTGGTTGAGGGGGTAACAGGCGGTTCAGGCGGCTTTTCGCCGAACAGTTGCGGCAGGCTGGTGGCTATGGCGTAAACAAAGAACAGCACGATTGCGTAGCGCACATAGCGCGCCACATCTTCCGGCCCGAAACCTTCCCTGTCGGACATAGCGCACCCCTTATATGTTAACCCTTACACATTAAACCTGAAATGCATGACGTCGCCGTCCTGCACTACGTATTCCTTGCCTTCGAGACGGAACTTGCCTGCTTCCTTGGCGCCCGCTTCGCCCTTATGGGCGATATAGTCGTTACAGGCGATAGTCTCGGAGCGGATGAAACCCTTCTCGAAGTCTGTATGTATCACACCGGCGGCCTGTGGGGCAAGCGCACCGCGCGCCACGTTCCATGCGCGGGCTTCCTTGGGGCCGACGGTAAAGAAGGTGATGAGGCCGAGCAGCTGCGAACCAGCCTGGATGAGGCGCTTGAGGCCGGTTTCCTTGAGGCCAAGCGCATCGAGGAATTCTTTCTTGTCCTCGTCGGTGGGCAACTGCGCTACTTCCGATTCGATCTTGGCGGAGATAATGATAACCGGCGCGGTGTTGCCGATGCGTTCCTGCACCTGTCTGGAGAAGCTGTTTCCGGTGGCGGCGCTGGCTTCTTCCACATTGCACACATACAGCACGGGCTTGGCGGTGAGGAGCTGGAAGGATTTGATGATTTTCTGTTCGCTATCGTCCACGGCTTTGTAGCTGCGCAGGGGCTTGCCTTCGCCTGCCACTTTCAGCAGCTTTTCCATTACCGGAACCTGTGCTGCGGCCTCTTTATCGCCGCGCGATTTTTTCTGCAGGGCGGGCAGGCGCTTTTCAAGGCTTTCAAGGTCGGCCAGCACCAGTTCGGTTTCAATGATATCGGCGTCCGACAGCGGGTCGATGCGGCCTTCCACATGCGTGATGTCGCCGTCCTCAAAGCAGCGCAGCATGTAGATGATGGCGTCCACCTCACGGATATGGGCGAGGAACTGGTTGCCGAGGCCTTCGCCTTTGCTGGCGCCGCGCACGAGGCCTGCAATATCCACGAACTCAAGCTGGTTGGGGATAATGGTTGCGGAGCCTGCGATCTTGGCCAGCGTGTCCAGCCTGTCGTCGGGCACGCTCACGCGGCCTACATTGGGTTCAATGGTGCAGAACGGGTAGTTTGCCGCTTCCGCAGCCTGCGTGGAAAGGAGCGCGTTGAAAAGCGTGGATTTGCCGACGTTCGGCAGGCCGACGATGCCGCAGTTAAAGCCCATAAGATAGAGTCCAGAGTTCGGAGTTCAGAGTCCAGTGGGTTTTAGGAGGGAGGTGGGCAAAAAGCAAGGCTTTACTCAGGTTTAGGCTTTGGTTCTGGCTTGGGCGGTGGCGGATTCATTTCCAGCGCTACCTTATTCATGAACCCCGCCTCGTCGCCGGTGAATAATAGGGGGGTATGGCGGGCGATAACATCCAGCATTTTATCCTGAATTCCCCATTCCGCCTTAGAGAAGTCCCCCAGAACATAGTTGGTGACAGCATCCTTATGCTCCGGCCTGCCGATGCCGATGCGCACGCGCCGGTATTCCTTGCCCAGATGCGCGTCGATGCTTTTAAGGCCGTTATGGCCGCCATGGCCGCCGCCCTGCTTCACACGTAATTTGCCGATGGGCAGGTCGAGTTCGTCATAGAGCACGATGACGTTCTCGGGGGCGATCTTGTAAAAACGCGCCGCCGCGCCTACCGATTCGCCGGAAAGGTTCATGAACGTGTGGGGCTTGAGCAGGAAAAGGCGGTCATCCTTCAGTCTTGCCTCGCACACTTCGCCCTGAAATTTCTTGCTCCACGGCGATGCGCGGAAGGTATCCGCCAGCCTTTCCGCCGCCAGAAAGCCGATATTGTGGCGGTTATGCGCGTATTTTGCACCGGGATTACCGAGGCCTGCTATTAAAAACATATATAATTCAGATTATTAATCTTGTAATCGGACCTTTGCTGGAGAATACATCACCCTTTGGGTAAACTGAAAAGGAATTTTAAGCCACAAGTGTGTAGAAGATAAAAAACCCCGCGCTCTTTCGAGGCGGGGTTTTTTTACGGGGCTCTGGCCCTTCACGGCACGAGATCCCCGCCTTCGCGGGGATGACGGGAACCTAAGCGGCATAGCCGCTAAGGTTTACCGTCACTTCTTCTTGGCGTCGGCGGCCGGTTTGGCTGCTGCGGCCTTGGCATCGGCTGCCGGGGCTGCCGCACCAGCTGCGGGGGCTGCTGCGCCTTCCGCCGCTGCTGCCGGACGTGTTTCGTCCTCTTCCTTGCTGCGGCCTGCAACGGTGATCACGGTGAAGTTACGGCCCTTGATGGCGGTTTTCACGTTGCCGGGCAGGGCGATGTCGTTGATGTGCACGGAGTGACCGATATCCACGTTCAGCACGTCCACTTCGAGTGCATTCGGAATGGTGTCCGGGGTGCAGATGAGTTCGATCTCGTGACGCACGATGTTGAGTACGCCGCCGCGCTTGAGGCCGATGGATTTTTCAACGTTGAGCACCTTCACGGGTACGAATACGTGGATCATGGAATCCTTCTCAACGCGCTGGAAGTCAGCATGTTCGATGATGTCGGTTACCGGGTGGAACTGCACGTCGCGCGGCAGGGCGTGGAACTGCTTGCCGTCGAGCTTGATGTCCACGATCTTGTTGAAGAACGCGCCCTTGCCATACTGCATGGTGAGTTCCTTCAGCGGCAGGCTGATCTTTGCCGGCTGCTGGTTGTGGCCATACACGATTGCCGGTACGCGGCCTTCGCGGCGCATGGCGCGGGCTGCGCCCTTGCCCTGGCCTTCGCGGGCGGTTGCTTCAAATACGGTTGCTACTTTCATGGTACTTCTCCTTCAAAACTACAGAAATTATTAATCGAAAAGACTGGATACGGATGTTTCTTCACTGATGCGGCGGATGGCTTCGGCCAGCAGCGGCGCAATAGTGATAACACGTATGTTGTGGGCTTTTTTCACCGCTTCGGTGGCGCCGATCGTGTCGGTGATGACGAGCGAGGTCAGCACCGAGCTGGTGACGCGCTCAATGGCCTTGCCGGAAAGCACGCCGTGGGTGACGTAAGCGGCTACGGAAAGCGCGCCGTTGTTCTTGAGCGCTTCGGCGGCGTTGCAGAGCGTGCCTGCGGAGTCCACGATATCATCGTATAGGATGCAGTGGCGGCCTCCCACTTCGCCGATGATGTTCATCACTTCGGAAACACCTGCGCGTTCGCGGCGCTTGTCCACGATGGCGAGTTCCGCGTCAAGGCGCTTGGCCAGCGCGCGGGCACGCACCACGCCGCCCACGTCGGGCGATACGATGACGACGTTTTTTTCCTTATAATTGTTCTTGATGTCCGACACGATAACGGGCGCGGCGTAAAGGTGGTCGAGCGGGATGTCGAAGAAGCCCTGGATCTGGGCGGCGTGCAGGTCGATGGTGAGCACGCGGTCGGCACCGGCGGACGTGATGATGTTGGCTACCAGCTTGGCGGAGATGGGCGTGCGGGGGCCGGGCTTGCGGTCCTGCCTTGCATAGCCGAAATAGGGGATGACTGCGGTGATGCGGCGAGCGGAAGCGCGGCGCAGGGCGTCCAGCGATACGAGCAGTTCCATGATATGGTCGTTGGCGGGGGCGGAGGTGGATTGCAGCACGAATACATCTTCACCGCGCACGTTCTCATGGATCTCGGCGAATACTTCCTGATCGTTGAAGCGGCGGATGGTCGCATTGGTAAGCGGCACATCGAGGTAGGATGCCATTGCTTCCGCGAGGGGGATATTGCTATTGCACGCCAGCAGCTTCATAAAACTCAGCCCAAAAGATTCATGTTTGCGGCTGATGCTGCACTGCATTTATACATGACAATATATAAGGAGTGCGAATCAGCCGTTTTCGTATGTTAGTCCCCTGAATTAAGGCTCACCACACGGCAGTCACATGGCCAGCCCAATAAAGGGTGCAGCCTTATAGCAAAGGGGTGTGGGAATGTAAACGGGAAAGATATTGTATTTAACTGTTAAATATCAAATCCCTACTTGCCACGGGCGCTGCCGGTTACCGAGGATTGCTGGAACTTCACCTGTTTCTGGGTCTCGTTCATATCACCCGACTTCACGTCCAGCGTTCCGCGCGCGAGGGCATAGTCGCTGTCGCGGAAGAGTTCGGTGAGGCGGGATATCTCATGCTCGGTTACCCCGATGGATTTCAGCAGCGCGCCGCCAAGCTGCAGGCTGGCTTCGAACATTTCGGATACGGCGACGTTAGCACCGGCGGTTTCAAGCGCCTGAACGTCTTTGAGGTCTTTTGCGCGGGCGATGATGGGCAAGCTGGCCGCCGCGCTGCGCATGCCGTGCACGGCGCGCTCGGCTGCCTCGGCGTTGTTGAGGGTGATGATGCCCGCAAGCGCGCGGTCCACCCCGATGGCGTGCAGCACTTCGCGCCGCGAGCCGTCCCCATAATAGACCGGCAGGCCGATCTTGCGCGCACGCACGACAGTGGAGACTTGCGTATCCACCGCGATATAAGGAATGTTTTCGGTGGAAAGCAGCTTGGCGATCGTTTGCCCTACACGGCCAAAGCCCAGGATGAGCACATGGTTGCTGATATCGGACATCTCTTTGGTAAGGTCTTCCGCACCGCGCTTGCGGCGGCTTTCGCTTCGGCGGGCGAATTGCTCACCTATCGCCATGGCCACGGGCGTGAGCGCCATGGTCATCACCACGGCGAGCGTGAGTATCTGCGACCAATGCGCATCGATAAGCCCGTTGCCCAGCGCCTGCGTGAACACGATGAACGCGAACTCACCGCCCTGTGAGAGCAGCAGGCCTGCCTGCACCGCCACGCTGAAGCGGAAAGTGAAAAGGCGGCATAATATGATGATGATGACCGCCTTGGACGCCATGATGGACAGCGCCAGCGTGAAGATAAGCATCACCTGTTCACCCAGCATGGTGAAATCCACCGACATGCCGATGACCATGAAGAACAGGCCGAGGAAGATGCCTTTAAAGGGCATTACATCCGCTTCCACCTGATGACGGTATTCGGTCTCGGCCAGCAGCAATCCGGCGAGGAACGCGCCCAGCGGCAGCGACAGCCCCACCTCATGCGTGATGAAACCCGTGCCCAGTACTATCAGCAAGGTGAGCGCGGTGAATATCTCAGGGTTCTCCACCGACGCCACCGCACGGTAAAGCTTGCCCAGCAGCAATTGCCCCACCAGCAGAATGGTGCCAAGGGCAAGCGACGCCTTGACGCACACAATGAGCAGCTCATGCCCGAGGAGGGAGAGGTCCGAACTGGCCATGGCGGGCACGACCACCAGCAAAGGCACGGCGGCAAGGTCCTGTATCAGCAGCACGGCGAGCGAAAGCCTGCCAAGGGGCGAAGAGCCCTGGCGTTTATCCTGCAGGAGCTGCATCACGAGTGCGGTGGAGGAAAGCGCCAGCGCGCCGCCTATGACCAGCGACGCCGCGAAGGATACACCGGCAAACATCAGCGCCCCCGCGATCAGCCACGACGTGGCGGCCACCTGCGCGAAGGCGACGAAGAATACATGCTTGCGCATGGCTCTTAAGCGGTCCCATGAAAGTTCCAGTCCGATGATGAACAAGAGGAACATCACGCCGAATTCGGCGATGCCTCGCGTCATGCTGTTGTCAGGAATGAGGCCGATGCCGCCCGGGCCAACCACGGCGCCCGCTACAAGGTAACCCAGCACTGCGCTGGCATTGAGTTTGCGAAAAATGGCCACCACAACCACGGCGGCACACAGCAATACTAGGACTGGATAGAAGTGCAGCGCTTCGTTCATATCCTCTTCGCAATTCAAGTATTGGCGTCGTTATCCTTCGGTCTCGGTGTGCTCATGTACTCAAGTGTACACTCCGCGCGCCTCGCCTCGGCTGCCTAGCCAATTCCCGAATTGCTTTGAGTATACACATAAGCTGATTGAACCTAATGCTACTTATTAATAATATCAGCTATATGTACAAGGTAAAATTGCCATGGAGAGATATAAAGTGACAACGATTCTGGTGACGGGCGGCGCGGTGCGTGTGGGCAGGGATATCTGCCTCGCGATGGCTGATGCGGGATGGGACATAGTGATCCACTATAACCGTTCCGAAACAGAAGCGCAGGAACTGGCAGACATCATCAAAAGCAAAAACCGTGCGGCGCATGTTGTGCAGGCTGATCTGCGGGACGAAGCTGCCACTGCAGGCATCTTTAAAACACTCGCGGCAAAGAACGTACATGTGGATTGCCTCGTCAATAACGCGTCGCTTTTTTTGAAAAATAGCTTCAGCGATATCTCGCGCGCGAGCTTCAACGACCATATGGCGGTAAACTGCCTGGCCCCCCTGCAACTGGCGAGGGACTTCGCCGCGCACTATAACGGTGAGGACGGCACTATCATCAACATCACGGACGGGCTGGAAGGCTGGAGCATGTCTCCTGCGTTCCTCTCATATGCGCTCAGCAAACGAGCGCTCGCTGATGCCACCGCCATGCTGGTGCGTGCGCTTGCACCGCGTGTGCGCATCAACGCCATTGCTCCCGGCGCGACGCTGGAAGGCGTGCAGGACAAAGCCGACACGTTCAGCAAGCTGCGTGATATCGCCCCGCTGAAACGCACGGGCAGCACGCAGGAACTCTGCGCTGCGATCCGCTATATAATGTCGTCACCGAGCTTTACGGGGCAGACCATTACTCTTTCAGGCGGTATGCATACCCTGCCTCAGCACGCGCTTTGACACGTTCGCTAACGTTCCCAGGCAGGAAAATACGCGGCTTTGTACACAGCGCGCCCTGGAAGTGGCAGAAATCCAACATTTCCTCTTTTTTAACTATTGAAAAGCCACAGCCTTATAAAAAATCGTTATATTTCAATAAAATGATATTTGCCTATTTTTTAGGCAAGATGTAAAAAAGCCATAAAATGCTTTCATTACGCGTATGCAATGTGGGGTTTTCAACATAGTTATCCACAGGTTTGGTGGATGAAAATAAAATACCCTCTGCAAGCGAGGGAATGCCTCATAAATTCTGCATGCAGAATTTCATCCACACGGATATAGGAGAGATATGAGCGAGAACGGATTCGATATCATACGCGCTTACCTGAAGGACATGCAGACATCGCCCGGTGTCTACCGCATGCTCGATGCGGATAAGAACGTGCTCTATGTGGGCAAGGCGAAGAATCTCAGGAACCGTGTCGGTAATTATGTGAGTGCGTCGGGATTGTCGGGGCGCATCATGCGCATGATCTCGCTCACGTGTTCCATGGAGATCGTGACCACGCGCACGGAAGCCGAAGCGCTGCTGCTGGAAGCCAACCTCATCAAGGAGTATAAGCCGCGTTACAACATCCTGCTGCGCGACGACAAATCCTTCCCGCATATCCTGCTGACGAAAGAGCACCCATACCCGCAGATCGTGAAGCATCGCGGCGCGCAAACGCAGAAGGGCTATTATTTCGGCCCGTTCGCTTCCGCCGGTGCGGTGAACGATACGATCGCCGTCTTACAGAAAATATTCCTGCTGCGCCCCTGCAGTGACGCGATGTTCGCCAGCCGCACGCGCCCCTGCCTGCAATACCAGATAAAGCGCTGCTCCGCCCCGTGCGTGGGCTATGTAACGCCGGAACAATACGCCGACCAGATAGAGCAGGCGCGCAATTTCCTCACCGGCAAGAGCCGCGAAGTGCAGATGCGCTTCATGGAAGACATGCAGAAGGCCAGCGACGCCATGGAATACGAGAAGGCGGCGAGCCTGCGCGACCGCCTTGCCGCGCTCAACCGTGTGCAGCACGAGCAGCGCGTTATCGCCGAGACATTGCAGGACGCCGACGTGCTGGCGCTGCACCGCGACGGGCCGCATGCCTGCATCCAGGTGTTCTTCTTCCGTGCTGGACAGAATTTCGGCAACCGTTCCTATTTTCCGTCGCATGTGGCCGACACCAGCGACGCAGAGATCATCACCGCGTTCATGGGGCAGTTCTATGTCACCTCGCCCGCGCCAAAACTCATTCTCACCAGCCACACGCTCGATGAAACGGACTGGCTGGAAAAAGCGCTCAGCTATCGTGTGGACTACAAAGTGGAAATACACAGCCCGCAGCGCGGTGAAAAGAAAGACGTGATGGAGCAGGCCGTGCAGAACGCGAAAGAGTCGCTGGTGCGCCACCTCTCCACGCAGGCAGGCAATGCCGAGATGCTTGAGAAGCTGGGCGCGCTGTTCATGATGGGCGCGCCGCCCGCCCGCATCGAAGTGTACGATAACAGCCATATCGCAGGCACGCACATGGTGGGCGCGATGGTGAGCGCTACCCAGGAAGGGTTCGACAAGAAGCATTACCGCCGCTTTAACATCCGCCACACCGAACTGACGCCGGGGGACGATTACGCCATGCTGCGCGAGGTGCTCACGCGCCGCTTCATGCGCCTTCAGAAGGAGGATGCCGACCGCGCCAGCCAGTGGCCCGACCTTGTGCTGATCGACGGCGGGCAGGGGCAGCTTTCCTCCGCCACGCAGGTATTCAATGAACTGGGGATTACCGACCTTGCCTATGTGGCTATCTCCAAGGGGCCCGACCGCAATGCCGGGCGCGAATGGTTCCATCAGCCGGGCAGAGCGGCGTTCCAGCTGGAGAAGAACGATTCCGTGCTGCATTATTTGCAGCGCCTGCGCGATGAGGCGCACCGCTTCGCCATCGGTTCGCACCGCATTAAGCGCAGCAACGCGATGCGTGAGTCGGGGCTTGATGCCATTCCCGGCATTGGTGCGCTGCGCAAGCGCGCGCTGCTCAAGCATTTCGGTTCTTACAGGGGGGTGGAAAGCGCCACGCTGGAAGAACTGCGCGCCGTGCAGGGCATTAACAGCGCGACTGCGGAAAAAATTTATAATTTCTTTAGAAATTAATGGGGGGCGTCCCCTTTTTTGTGGGGACGGCAACAGCCGTCCCCATTCGCGTTCCACGCGGGTTCCCCTGCGTAAATCCCGGAAAGCCCCGGAACAGGCATAAATCAGGCGTTTACGTTGTCATGGAGGAGTCCTTCACGACGACCCCTTTAGAGGGGGAGCGAAGTGCGGAGCACGAGCGGGGCGCTCATGCGCCCCCCTTTAAAGAAAATCTACTTTTTTAAGGCATCCGCCAATAATTGCATTACTCTTGTACGGTCGGCGGAACTGGCGGCAAGGCCTGCAATGTCGTTTACCGAGCGTTTTTGCGCGTCAACGGCGTGCATATTTGCGCCTTTGCCGAGCAGATATTCCACCACTGCCACACGGCTGAGCGACGCCGCATGCGCAAGCGGCGTCATGCCCGCGTTATCTTTCGCCTCTATCGCTGCGCCAGCTTCCACCAGCGCTTTTACAATCTCCATCTGCCCGGCGAGCGCCGCCGCGCCCAGCGCGGTTATGCCGCGATTCTTACTGGGATAATCGATCGTGGCCTTGTGTTTAATGAATGCGTTCACAGCTTCCAGCTGCCCGGCCTCCGCCGCCAGCGTGATGGCGGGCGTGCCGTCCTGGTTCATGATGTTGGGCACCGCGCCACGCGCCAGCAGCACGGGGGCGGCTTTGCCCTTGCCGTCGCGGATGGACCAGAGCAGCGCGAATTCCATATCCATCTTCACGCCTTTGGCAAGCAGCACTTCCAGCGTTTCCGGGTAGCCGTTATATACGCACATTTCCGCCAGCGTATAGCCTTCGGAGGTTTTCTGGTCGGGCGATGCGCCTTTCTCAAGCAGCGCCGTCACTACCCTGGCCATGTTATGCTGCACGGCGCGGCTGATGGCCGTGGCGCCGGATGCGCCGGCCTGACCTGTGTCAACGCCGCGCTGGAGGAGTTCCAGCACGATATCCTCAAAGCCGGAATCGATGGCGTGATAGAACAGCGTTTCGTTCTGGTCGTTACGGATATTGACGTCCCTGGTGCGTGCAAGCAGGGTTTTGGCAATGGCGTTATTCCTGATGTCGAGCGCCTTGAAGAGCAGGGCATGGGGCAACTGCTCCGAAGCAGGCGCTGATGCCAGCAGGTCATTGAAAAGCGTTTCGTCGATCCCGGGTGTTTCCAGTGCTGCGGCGAGAATGGCGGAGGAAACGGGCACATTGCCCTCCTTCATCTTCTGCAGCAACAGTCTGGCCAGCGGCCCGTTGCCTTTCTTGAGAGCGATCAGCAGGGCGTTTTCACCGGATTTATTGACGGCGGTCACATCGGCGCCTGCTTCGAGCAGCAGCGTGCCGATAGCGTCGTCACCTGTTTGCGCCGCATGCATAAGGGGCGTTATACCAATCGTGTCGGCTTTGGAAGCGCTGGCGCCCGCTTCCAGCAGCAGCTTGGTGACAGGCGCGGAGTTTGCGAGTATCGCGTAACTGAGCGCGGTGTTGCCGCGCGTGTCTTCCGACAGCAGCGCGTCCCGCGCGGGATCGGTGGTTTTCATCGCCTCCAGTATCTTTTTAACAAGGCCTTCGTTCTTCTGGTTCACCGCCAGCATCAGCGGCGTGGTGGCGGCCTTACTTCCCAGATTGGGATTTGCACCCAGCGAGATGAACTGCTCCGCCAGTTCTGGCCTGTTCTGTTCAATGGCTTTGAACAACGCGGTCTTGCCGTCCTTGTCGGCGATGTTGAGCGCGTCAACGCTTTGCGCTCCCGGCGTCATATGCTGCAGCAGTAATTTGAGTATCTCATCCGAAGGCAACTCCATCGCGGCCAGAAGCGCGCTGGTGCCTTCATGGTTGCGGATGCCTGCATTCGCGCCCATGCTCAGGAAGAAACGCACATTGTCGATGTGGCCGTCTTTGATCTCCTGAATGAATGTATCGGGGTCGATGGAGATGTTTTTTTTGCCTGCCATGGTGTTGGAGGCCGTGTTGAGCGAGCCCGAATCGCCCGCGATGCCTGCAAGCGGCATCAACGACATTGCGGTGGCGGTGATGCATAGGGGAAGGATGTGGTAAAGGTCGGTGCGCTTGCTCATGAAAGGCGATCCTTTGCGTTTAAGTAGAGTAGGGTGAGGAAAGATGGTCTTTATATGCTATGCGGCGCTTCTCCAGCTCGCTCAATATATGCGTGCGCTCGTCATCGCTGTAGGCATTCCAGCGGGCGATCTCTTCCAGCGAGCGCAGGCAGCCACGGCAGAAACCGATATCTTCTTCTATGGAACATACCGAGATACAGGGAGAGCGCTTTTCTTTTTTTGTATTCATATCAATAGATTAACAAGAATTATTAACCAAGGTGTCATCATTTTGTCACAAAAAACGTAAAGAATTGTTAACTTTCTGAGCATACCATACATGGTAATAATACTGCTAAGAAACAAAAAAGACGATTGTTAGCCAGGGCTGGTATGAAAGATTTCGACCATACATTGCAACGCCGTGAGGGCGGGCAGATGAGTGTCGGCGTGAATGCTCACTCCCTGAGGTTTACTATCACGGGGCCTGTTACCCCTAATGAAAAAGAAGCGATAGGCGGGCTTGTGAGCCTTGCAGCTGCTCTCAAGCGCGGCGTACAAGGATCCAGCGTTCAGTCGGAAGGCGAAGCGCTATCGCTTGCGATCCAGACTCCCAACGGTCGCGATGACGCGCTGGCCATGGTGGCGGTGAACTCGCTGGAAGCGCATGGCGCGATCAGCATAGGCGAATCACAGCGGTTTCAAACGGCACTGCACACTTCCGCGCAGCAGGCGCAAAAAGCAGCCGAACCGGTCGCGCAGGATATTTCCGACATCCAGAAAGCCGTAGCCGCTATCGGCAATTCAATGCGCACAATTGTCGCGCCTTCCGAGTCCTCCGTTGTCGCCGCGCAAAACCTGCCGGGCAAGTCCGAGGGCAAGATCTTAGGTTAGGTATTGCTGCATCACGCGCAGGTAGATGCTTTTGAGTTTTTGCAGGTCGTCCACCAATACACGCTCATCCACCGCATGTGCGCGGGAGCCGGTAGTGCCGAATTCCACGACCGGGCAGATATCCTTGATAAAACGCGCGTCTGACGTGCCGCCGGTAGTGGAAAGCACAGGCTCCATTCCCGTCACTTCTTTCACAGCTTCTTTCAGCACGTTACTCAGCTTGCCCGGCGGGGTGAGAAAGGATTCGCCAGAAACGCGCCATTGCAGGTCATAGTTGCCCGGCACGCTGTCGAGCTGCTGCTGCACCCATGCGCGGATGGACTCAGCATTGTGCTGGTCATTGAAGCGGATATTGAAACGCGCGACGGCATGCGCGGGAATCACATTGCCCGCCATGTTGTTCACGTCAACGCTGGTTACTTCAAGGTTGGAGGGTGGAAAGAATTTGCTGCCGCCATCGATGGGCGTGTATTTGAGTTTGTGCAGCACCTTCAGCATCGTGGTGACGGGATTATCCGCCATTTCCGGGTAGGCTGCGTGACCCTGTTTGCCTTTCACGGTGAGGATGCCGTAGGCGCTGCCGCGTCGGCCTATCTTGGCCATTTCGCCAAGTGTGTGTGGGTTGGTGGGTTCGCCCACGATGCAGCCGTCAATCACTTCGCCTTTTTCCTTCAGCCAGGGCAGCACTTTGCGCGTGCCATTCACTGCAACACCCTCTTCATCGCCCGTGATGAGCAGGCTCAGCGAACCGTTGAACGGCTTTTTGGCGAATTCGGCGGCGGCGGCCACGAATGCGGCGATGGCGCCTTTCATGTCTTCGGTGCCGCGCCCGTAAAGATAGCCGTCTTTAACGGTGCCAGCGAACGGGTCCACGCTCCATGCGGCGCGGTCGCCCACCGGCACCACATCCACATGCCCGGCGAAGCACAGGTTAGGCTGCGCGGTGCCGATGCGCGCATACAAATTCTCGGTGGGCTCACCGGGAGCATCGCTGAACGTCATGCGGTGACAGGTGAAGCCGATCACTTCGAGGTGATGTATCAGTGCTTCCATCACGCCTTCGTTCTTCGGCGTGATGCTGGGGCAGCGTATGAGGTCTTGTGCTACAGAGATTACGTCAGTCATGCTTATTCAAAAATATCACTATGGGTACTGCTGGCAGCTAAATATAGCACAGCGTTGTCGTACTGATAGACTAATAGCCAGTCTGGTTCAATATGGCATTAAATCCTTTATATCCCTCTCAGTAGTTCGTTGATGCCGGTCTTGCTGCGGGTTTTTTCATCCACGCGTTTAACAATAACGGCGCAATAGAGGGAAGGGGAATTGGGAGTTTTACCGGGCATGGTGCCAGCCACCACCACGCTGTAAGCGGGCACGCGGCCATAGAATACTTCACCCGATTCACGGTCGATGATACGTGTAGACGCGCCAAGGTAAACGCCCATGGAAAGCACGGAGCCTTCTTCCACGACCACGCCTTCGGCCACTTCGCTGCGCGCGCCGATGAAGCAGTTATCCTCGATGATGACGGGGCCTGCCTGTAGCGGCTCCAGCACGCCGCCGATGCCCACACCGCCGGAGATATGGCAGTGCTTGCCGATCTGCGCGCAGGAGCCGATAGTCACCCATGTATCCACCATCGTGCCCTCGCCAACATGCGCGCCAATGTTCACGAAGCTCGGCATCAGCACCACGTTGGGGGCAACATAAGAACCGCGCCGCACGAAGCAGCCCGGCACAGCGCGGAATTTGGCTTCCGCGAATTTTGCCTTATCCCAGCCGTCGAATTTGGAGGGAACCTTATCGAACCACGAAGAGTCGCCGTGGCTTTTCACCACATCCGTATCGTTCAGGCGGAAGGACAGCAGCACGGCCTTTTTCACCCACTGGTTCACCTGCCAGTCAGCGCCGGTTTTTTCCGCCACGCGTAAGCTGCCGTTATCAAGCCCCGCGAGTGTCTCGTTCACGGCGTCGCGCACGTCGCCTTTGGTTGCGGTATTGATGGTGTCGCGTGCTTCCCACGCATTTTCGATGGTCGTCTGTAACGTCATGTTATGGTGTCCTCAGGTAAACAGGATTTTTTGGGCAGCGCTGCAAACAGCGGATCGGTTATGCGCACTGACAGGCACGTAAGCAGCCAGAGCGGAAGGTAAAGCGCAAGCGGAAAAGCGATGCGCGCGCGCGAAAGTGCGATGCCGCGCTGGATGATGCGGGCGGCTTTCTCCGCGCTCATGATAAAAGGCATAGGGAAATCATTTACTTGTGTCATCGGTGTTTTGATATAGCCCGGGCAGATGACGCTCACGTTCACGCCGGAACCTTTATACGCCCCGCGCAGGCCTTCACCGAACGCGCGCACGGCGTTCTTGCTGGCGCTGTAAGCCGGGCAGCTGGGAATGCCGCGCAAGCCCGCAAGCGAGGCCATGAGCGCGATATGGCCGTTTTTGCGCTGCACCATTCGCGGCAGAATGGGCATCACAGTGTTAAGCACGCCGTCCACGTTAATGGCGAAGATATCGCGCACCTGCTGCTCCGTCTCGTGAGAGTCGCCGGTTCCGGCGGAAATGCCCGCATTGGCGATGACGAGGTCAAGCGTATGGGCGGCGTCAAACGCCAGTATTATGGCAGCCAGCTTTTCACGGTCGCGCACGTCGCAAACATGCGCTTCCACCAGCGCGCCGCGCGCAGTACATGCGCGCACAACCTCCTGCAGGCGCTCTGCATTACGGCCGGTAAGGCAGAGCGTTACGCCGGGGGCGGCATAGGCCCCGGCCAGCGCCGCGCCGACGCCGGAACTGGCTCCCGTTATAAGTACAGAGTGGAAATGCTTCATAAAGTCTACTTCTGAATTGGCTGATAACCTATGTTAAGCGGTAGGCAATTCCAAATAAAATATGCTAGATTCATACTATATGAACGAGCCTGTGCCCGAAAACCTGCATCTGTTTGCCGCCGGAATTGATCTGGACGCCGCCCACAAGGCGCATATGCGCTGGCTTACCTCCGGCGGCAGGCAGGGAAAACGGCTGCATCTGCGCAATACCGACCTTGAAGGGCTGAACATGTCGGGCTTCACGCTGGCGGAAGCATCGCTGCGCGGCATCGTGATACGCGACGTGGACCTCTCCGGCGCTGACCTGCGCGGGTCCGACCTTGCCGAAACCATGTTCGAGAATGTGAACCTTAAAGGCGCGATGCTTAACTCGGCGTTGTTCATGGGCGCGCAGTTCGTCAATGTGAACTTTGAGGGGGCCGACCTGACCGGCGCCGACCTGCAGGGAGTCATGGCGCGCGATATCCGTTTCACAGGAGCGCGCATGAATAAATGCACGATGCGCGACGCCACCTTGCAGCATGCCGATTTTGCGCATGCGCAATTGCGCGATACCATGCTGCGCGCGGTTTCCTGCATGGGGGCGCGGTTCGATAACGCCGACCTCGCCAATGCCGAATGCCGCGAAGGCGTGTTCGACTATGCCAGTTTCTCGCATGCGAACGTGGATAACGTTATCTTTAAAGATGCATCCTTGCGCGGTGTGGACATCCACAACGTAAACTTCACCAAGGCGCATGACGTGGTGTTCGACGAACAGACGCAGGCCTTTATCAAGGAGCGCGCGCGGCTGGACGACCTCAACCAGCAACTCACCCTGCAGGTGTCGCGGCAGGAGAACCGCACGAAGATCCTGGAAGGCGAAAACACCGTGCTGCGCGCGCGCGAACGCACCAACCGCCTGCGCGAGGCGAGGCTGGAAGGGCTGATCTACAAGCTCAGCCGCGTCGCGTTCGCATACGGGCTTATCAGCATCGTATGGCTTGCGATCAGCGCGTTCCTGCTGTCATTCACCTATTCACGCTTCAGCCAGCTCGACTTCAGCCGCATCGCGGGCATCCTCGCGGGGGTGGGGCTGGTCATCATTCTTTCCTTCCTTTCTTTCTATTTTGCGATTAAGACTCGCAAAATTCTGTTTTCCATGGCAGAAAAACCGGACCCTGATACCAACAACAACCAAAATTCTATGACGAAGCAGGAGTTACCATGAGCGATATAAAAGCAGTCTGCGTATTTTGCGGCGCAAGCAACAACGTGCCCACGCACTTTCTCGACATCGGCAAGACGTTTGGCAACATGCTGGTGCAGAACAATATCAAACTGGTCTATGGCGGCGGCGATTGCGGCATCATGGGCGCAGTGGCCAACTCCGTGCTCAAAGCCAAGGGCTATGTGACCGGCGTGTTCCCCCGCAGCCTGAAAGACCTCGAGTCCGAACATGCGAGCCTAAGCGAGATCATCATGGTGGAAAGCATGCATGAGCGCAAACGCATCATGTTCGAGCGTTCCGACGCCATCGTGGTGCTGCCCGGCGGCTTCGGCACCATGGATGAAATGTTCGAGATCATCACCTGGAAACAGCTCCGCTTCCACCAGAAAAAGATCATCATCCTTAATCACAAGGGCTACTGGGATACGCTCATCCACCTGATGGACAATATCATCGACATAGGCTTCGCCCGCGAAGAGGTGCGCTCGTTCTATCAGGTAGTGGATACGCCCGAAGGTGTAATTGACGCTTTAAAGGGCTAATTTATCGGGGGCACGCTGCCCCCGATTTCGTTCCACGAAATCTCCCCTGCGGGGGCGTCGCGATAAAGCTCCTCCATGCTTACGGCGTTTTGCCTGCTTGATTAAAAATACATATATTTAACAAATGATTATATACTTATGCATTTGTCACAAAACTGTCACTTGAGGGTGGGGGTGGGTGCGGGTAGAATTGAATTGTTATAAAATAGCAGCTTAAAGGTTTTGATATGGCCGAAAAACTTATGTTCTCAGGTGTGCGCACGGAATTGGCAAAACTCGCCTTGGCAGCAAGCTTGGGCCCATTGGCTGGCTGCGGTGATCAGGCGGTCAGTGAACCGGTGCCTCTTAATGCGCAGCAACGCCTGGACTGTGATCAAGAAGGCATTGATGGAGCGAACGCCATACTCGCAGGCAGAAAGCGTTTTGAAGGCACACCTTTCTTTGAAAAGCATTTTACACGCAGCAATGTTACCGATCGGCAACTTTATGATGCACTGAAACCAATGGGCGCTGCAGCCTGTGAAGTAGATGCCAGAAACCCTAATAATCCGGCAAGCCTTATTAGGGCTGAAAGGGATGCGTGCAGGAAAGAGTCTCTTGCTCGTGCAGAAAATACGCTTATCAATAGAGTTTCTCAAGAAGGGCCGGGTTTTTTACAACAGCAATTCCCTCCCGAAG
Source organism: Alphaproteobacteria bacterium (assembly GCA_035906055.1). Taxonomy (GTDB): domain Bacteria; phylum Pseudomonadota; class Alphaproteobacteria; order Rickettsiales; family JABCZZ01; genus JAMIFV01. The sequence continues at coordinate 33,583 of JAMIFV010000005.1, forward strand.
GTACACCAACCCAGAGAGATATGTTCTTGCGTGAACAACAAAGAACGCACGCAGAGTGTATTGCCGACGAAAAAGCAAGAAAAACACAAGAGCATAATAAAGCCAAAGCTACTAAATTTCCTGCTTACGGCACTGCTGGTCAGGCTGGGGCGTCAGGTTCATCTGCTCAGCCAGACATTAGAGAATCACCGCGTGTTATTCCGCAGTTCGTTCCTCAGGCTTCTACGGAAATACTGAAACATGAGTCTTTTGGGGATGCAGATTTTGAAGTGCTTTCAAAACTCATCATGCTGGAAAGCAGTGGTGGTAAGAATACAGCAAACCCGCTAAATCCAAAAGTAAAAGGTATATACCAGTTCAGTGAAGGAACAGCTCTCCGGTTTGGTCTTAAAGACCGTGCAGATCCCTTTGAGTCTTTAGTGGCTGCGGGCAAGCTTGAGGTGCATAACAGAAAATCACTCATCGAATTGCTGGGGCACAAGCCCAGCAAATTTGAAGTTGCCTTTGCCCACCAGCAGGGTGCTGTTGGTGCGGCGGCGCTTATTAATAATCCCAAGAAAAACGCTATAGATGTACTTACTCCGATTTATAAGAGTAAAGCGGTTGCAACACAGGCTATAATTAACAATAGTGGCGACGCTTCTATGACTTCAGAGGATTTCATTGCCGTGCATATGGGCAAATACAATATGGCAGATGCCAATCAGGGACTGGAAGCTATTAACGGTATTCTGGCCAGCAAAGGCCTTGAAACGATTGACGCAAAATTTACTAACCCCTTTGGCACAAAGCTGGATAAAACGCCTTATGGTAGCCTGTTTGTTGCGCTTATGGGCAAACCTAAGACGATTGGTGAATCAAGAACGGCAGAGGCTCTTGGCGGCTTTGTAGAGAAGCTCATGAAAGGCACGCCGACAGAGCAGCGGCGTTAGGCGCTTTTCTGAAAGTATAAATCATTTAAGTTTATAAATTACTCAACGCTCATTCCTCCCGGCATAATTAAAGAAATGGGGCATAATTAAAGAAATGGGAAATTCAAAAAACCCAAATGCCTAAACTTTTAGCGTTGTATTCCGAGTTCATTACTGCGGTCATTGCCCTTCTGTAAGGAGTCCATGCCTTTGCCTGGCTTGAAATAGGGATTGGTATTGGGTTCATCCATCAGGCGGTCTTTCGGCGGAAATACTGTTCCGCCAAACTGTGTTCCCCCTGCGGCACTATCGGCAGCGCTACGCGACGTGTCATCTGCATTCTGTGGTGTTTGCGGTTGTGCAGATGCCTGTGACTCTGCCGCCTGTGAATGATACTCATGACGTGAATTATCAATATATGTGTGATTGCCAGCGCTACCGCCGCCGCTTGGAGAAACGGGGCCAGCAGGAAGTATATCGCGGCCACTGTCCAAGTTAGGAGAGGAAGGAAAAATATCGGAGCCACGATCAGGCGTTCTCGGAGATAATTCTGTCTGTTGCTCGCGTTTATGTGAACGTTCGTTACGCTTAAACAGGTTGCGCAGACGAAAGCCTTGGTCTTTTCCGGGTATCAAATTTGTGATACCCACCGCTCCGCCGCCAATTACAGCGCTACCGACTGCTATATCCAGAATATTGCCGCCAAATGCAATTATGCCGTCTAATGCTGCGATACCTGTACCGGTACCAGCCAGTGTTTCTGCGACCAGTGTTGCAACGCCGGGAATGAAAGCAGCTCCTGCTGCTGCAGCTACAACCCCAACGCCCAAGGCAATGGCGCCAAACATAAGGCCGCCTTTGATAGCGCTGCCAGTCGCATGCTTGAGAGTGCCAATCAGGCTTCTCGTGCCGTCCATGATATCATCGCCTAACATAACCTGTCCCTCTTAGTTGATCGTCGTATGATGTGAAATATGCGTCTGGTGGAATTGCTCGATAGCGCGGTTGCGCAGGGTGTCCTTTTCGGTGTTGCCTGCGTATGCGCCGATCGGCGTGATAAAAGCCACGGCTGCACCGGGGCGGAACCCTTCGCCGCTATGGGCGCTGTCCGTTTTAACCTGCGCTACGTCCTGCCCCGTGCGTTTGCGGGTGAACAGGGTCCTGAGGCGTAGCATAAGGGTATTCTTTGTTTTCGTGGCCATATTATATTGTCTGCTGCATGGTTTGGGGTTGCTGGGACTGCGCGAGTACTTTCTGTTCAAAAGATTGCGCGGGGCGTTGTTGCATGCGTTCTTCCATCTTCGACACGTCTTCCGGTGTCACCAGATGCTGGATGCCTGCTTTCTTCACCATATCTTCCGGTAATTCCTGCGGCACCACATAGGGTTTGGCGGTGGGGTCGTTATGCACCACGTAGGCTTTATTATAGAGCCAGTCGGTGGTTTTGCTGAGCACCTTGATGGAGTCGCCGCCCACGCCGTACATCGCGCCGAACATGCCGCCAACGGTGGCGGATGCGCCCAGCGTCAGGGCGCTGATAGTGCCTGCGGCAATTTCCGCTGAGGCAGGGAGGATGGCGTTTAATGCAAGCACGCCGATGCTGGGCAGCAGCAACCCGACAGCCGCGCCGATAGCGCCCATCACCAAAGCGGATTTAAGGTTGAAGAATTTTTCTTTGACCGGCTTGGGCGCTTCCGGCGTAATGCCGCGCTGGCGCAGTTCCTGATTGCGTTCGAATTCATTATCTATGGCGCGTGCCATGCTTTCGGCCCCGGCTTCACGTCCGGCATCGGAAAAGGCGCGCATGCCGAAGGAGGCGCCCACGGCTGCGAAGGCGGCTACCGCTTTGAATGCTGTAAGGCCTACAACAACTTCAGGTGCGATAAGCGCGGTTGCGCCGAAAGCTATGAGACCTACGGCGCCCGCGATTACCGCACCGGCGACGGCACCACCGGCAAGCCCGCGGAACAGGCCTTTCACCGCGCTTGCATAGATCTTGTTGTGGTATTCTTCTTCCAGCGAGAACATGCTCGACTGCCTGCGCAGGCGGTGCTCGGCGAGTTCCTTGTCATTTTCGATGCCTTTGAACTGCTCGCGGCCCATATCGATGCCGCTATACATGCCCTTGGATTTGCCCCAGCTTGCAGCATCCACCTTATTGAATACGCCCTTAAGGTTGCTGCGGTCTATGCCGAAGGTGGCACCCAGCGCGCCAAACGCTATGGCGGCACCTGCCGGGCCGCCCACTACGGCCAGCAAAGAGCTGCCGATAGTGAGGCTGTTGGCAAGCAGTGCGCCAACGCCCGCACCGATTGCGGCACCTGCAGCGCCAGATTTCCAGTTGAAGAGTTTACCTTTGTCGCGGTCCGCCGGGAACTGGAAGTGGTGGCCGCGCCCGTCCATCATGAGTTTATCTTCGAGCGCTGCGGGTTCGTTATCCTTATAGACCGGGTCGAGCACGCGTGCGTGGCGCTCGGCCAGCCCTGCCGCGCGTGAAGCGGCGGCGGAACCGGCGGTGCCGTAAGTTTCCGCGCCGTGAACGGCAGCGATACCTGCCAGGCCAGCCACGGCAATGCCAAAACCCATTCCTGCAAGGCCCGCCATCAGTGCGAGGCCTGCGCCAATGGCAGCGCCAACCACACCCCCCACCAGCACGCCGACCAGCATGCCGCGCACCCGGCCTTTGTAGGAAGACCAGTATTCGCGGTAGTAAGCCTGACGCGCGCGCTCATTCACCCGGTTGTAATCGATCGAGTCCGGGCGGTAGGGAGGCGTCGCTTGCGCTATAGGTTTTTGCGTTTCCATTCAGGTCTTTGTATTAAACACACTCTACTAACATCTTGCCATTATAGGCATTAACGTGCACCATACCAAGTGAAGATTTGATGACAACCGCAAACTAACCTATTGAAAGAAAAGTGTTATGATAGGCCGACTCAACCATGTTGCCATCGCCGTGCCAGATCTTGCTGCGGCCAGTGCCATATACAGGGGCACGCTGGGCGCAAATGTGTCGGAACCTCAGCCGGTTCCCGATCACGGTGTGACCGTGGTCTTTATCACGCTGCCGAACACGAAAATAGAACTGCTGCACCCGCTGGGTGAAAATTCTCCCATTGCCGGGTTTCTTGCCAAAAATCCTTCCGGCGGCATCCACCATATCTGCTGCGAAGTGGAAGACATTATCGCCGCGCGCGACAAGCTTAAGAAGGAAGGCGCGCGCGTGCTGGGTGACGGCGAACCCAAAATCGGCGCGCATGGCAAACCGGTGCTGTTCCTGCATCCGAAAGATTTCTGCGGAACCCTCGTGGAACTGGAGCAGGTATGACCACGGCTCAGGCGGTTATCGCCTATACCATTGCGTGGTGGATGGTGCTGCTCCTTGCTGCGCCGGTCGCGGCGCACACGACCACGGATGCCAACCGCAAGAAGATATGGGGCATCAAGATACTGGCTACCACTGTTATTGCCGGGTTCGTCACCTGGGGCATGGCGTTGTTCATCGATAGCGGCGTCATTTCAGTAAAATAGTTGTTGGTTGTTCGTTGCCGGTTGCTAGTATGCGGACAGTTAACAGCTAACAACTAACAACGAGTCCTCATGCGCCTTTCACGATTCTTTCTTCCCTTGCTTAAGGAAACCCCTTCCGAAGCCCAGATCGTCTCCCACCGCTATATGCTGCGCGCCGGCATGATACGCCAGGTGGGCGCGGGCATCTATAACTGGCTGCCGCTGGGTGTGCTGGTGCTTAAAAAAATCGAGCAGATCGTGCGCGAAGAACAAAACCGCGCGGGAGCCGTTGAAATACTCATGCCCACCATGCAGCCTGCCGACCTCTGGCGCGAATCCGGCCGCTACGACGATTACGGCAAGGAAATGCTGCGCATCACCGACCGCAGCGACCGCGACATGCTGTTTGGTCCCACTGCCGAGGAAGTGGTGACGGATATCTTCCGCAGTTTCGTGAAAAGCTACAAATCGCTGCCGATGAACCTCTATAATATCCAGTGGAAATTCCGCGACGAGGTGCGCCCGCGTTTCGGCGTGATGCGTGGCCGCGAGTTCCTGATGAAGGATGCGTATTCGTTCGATATCGACGAAACGGCAGCGAGGAAATCCTATAACCGCATGTATGTGGCCTACCTGCGCACGTTCGCGCGCATGGGGCTTAAATCCATCCCGATGCGGGCGGAAACCGGCCCTATCGGCGGTGACCTCAGCCACGAATTCATCGTGCTGGCGGAAACCGGTGAAAGCGGCGTGTTCTGCCACAAGGACCTGCTCGATATGCCCATTCCGCCTGTGGACGTGGATTTCGACGGCGACCTTGAGCCCATCGTGAAGCAGCGCACCAGTCTTTATGCCGCCACCGAGGACGTGCATGACCAGGCGCGCTTCGAGAAGGAGGTGCCTGAAGATAAACGCCTCAGCGCGCGCGGCATTGAAGTGGGGCAGATATTCTATTTCGGCACCAAATATTCCACGCCGATGAAAGCCAGCGTTACCGGGCCGGACGGCAAGGAAGCGGTAACGCATGGCGGTTCCTACGGCATCGGCGTGTCGCGTCTTCTGGGGGCTATTATCGAGGCCAATCATGATGATAACGGGATCGTCTGGCCGGAAGCGGTGGCACCTTTCACCTTCGGCCTCATCAATATCCGTGTGGGCGATGCGGCATGTGACGCGGTGGCGCAGTCCCTTTACGAAAAATGCACTTCCGCCGGTGTGGATGTGCTGTATGATGACACGTCCGAAAGCGCCGGTAAGAAATTCGCCGCGATGGATCTCATTGGCCTGCCGTGGCAGGTGGTGGTGGGGCCCAAAGGTGTCGCCGCGGGAGTCGTGGAGCTTAAGAACCGCCGTACCGGCGAAAAAACGGAAATAACGCCCGAAGCATTTGCAGAAAGGTTCCTGAAATGATGTCACTCAAGCGATATACAGCATCAGCTATTATGTCGGTTGCCCTGCTAACGGCGGGCACGACGCTTGCGCAGGTGGATGCGCCGCCCACCACGTGGGAAGTGCTGCCGCAGGAAAGCAGCATCGAATGGACGGCCATATATACCGGCAAGCCCGTTACCGGCGGGTTCAGCAGTTTTACCTCCGATATCCGTTTCGATCCGCAGAAGCTGGATAAATCCAGCGTGCAGGTGAAGATAGACACCGCCAGGATCACCAGCGACGACAAGGACGCGGAATCTTCATTGCCGGGCGCTGAGTGGTTCAATGCCAGCGTGTTCCCGCATGCCGTGTTCGAGGCGAAGTCCTTTACCCATGTGGAAGATGAGAAATACCGTGCGGAAGGCACACTGACCATCGGTGAAAAGAAGAACAATGTAGTGCTGCCGTTCTCGGTGCATTTCTATCAGGATACGGAAGCAAGCGCCCCTGTGCGTTATGCGCAGATGGCGGCGGAAACCGTGATCAAGCGCTCTGAATTCGGCCTTGGCAAAGGCGAGTGGAGCAAAGCCGACCTCGTGCTGGATGATGTGAAAGTGACTATCAACATCAAGGCCAAGGAAGCGGCACAGCCTAAAACGGTTACTCCCTGATGTTCTCACCGCTTGAACGCCTGATGGCATGGCGCTACCTGCGGGCAAGGAAGGCCGAGGGGTTTCTTTCGCTTATCACGGCATTCTCACTGCTTGGCATTGCGCTGGGCGTGGCGGCGCTGATTGTCATCACCTCGGTGATGAACGGCGTGAAGACCGAGATGCTCAGGCATTTCATCGGCTGGAGCGGGCATGTAAGCGTGTATGGCATGGGTGCGCCGATCGACCAGTATGATACGCTTGCGCAACGTATAAGGACGCAGAACGGCGTGATAAGCGCACATCCGCTGGTGGAAGGGCAGGTGATGGCCGCCGCCAACGGCCATAACAGCGGCGCGCAGGTGATGGCGCTGCGCTATGACGACCTGATGCAGAAGCAGCATATCAAAGACAAGATCACCGCAGGCAGCCTTGAAGATTTCGAGTCCGGCGAAGGCATCATCATCGGCCAGCGCATGGCGGAGAATTTCGGCCTGCAGGTGGGGGATTCATTGACGCTGATTTCGCCGGAAGGCCGCCAGACACTGGCGGGCATGATTCCGCGCCTGAAGTCTTATCCCGTCGTGGCCATTTTCAAGCTGGGCATGCATGCGTTCGACGCGGGCATGATCATCATGCCGTTTGCCGAAGCGCAGATCTATTTCAAGCTCAGTGATGGTGGGCAGGACAAGGTGACCGGCATCGAGGTGAATGTGGATAAGCCCTACGAAGCACGCGCAATTGCTGAAAAACTGGCAAGCGGGCTTGGTGGCCAGTATCGCCTCTATGACTGGCAGCAGAGCAACCGCACCGTATTCGAGGCGCTCACGATACAGCGCAACGTGATGTTCATCATCCTCACGCTTATCATCGTGGTGGCGGCGTTCAATATCATCTCCAGCCTCATCATGCTGGTGAAGGACAAAGGGCGCGATATCGCCATTCTTCGCACGATGGGCGCGTCGCGCGCCAGCGTCACGCGTATCTTCATCAGCTGCGGCATGATCATCGGTGTGCTGGGCACGTTCATCGGGCTGGCGCTGGGGCTTTTGCTGGCGGTGAATGTGGACAATATCCGCATATGGCTTGAAAAAGCGTCCGGCGGTAAAATACTTGCAGAACAGCTTTACTTCCTCTCCACACTGCCTGCCGAGGTGGATATGGTGCAGGTGGCTGCGGTCACGGCCATGTCGCTCACGCTTTCTTTCCTTGCTACGCTTTACCCGGCACGCCGTGCGGCGCGCCTCGATCCGGCGGAGGCCTTGAGATATGAGTGATTTATTATGTGGGGGGCACGCTGCCCCCATTTACGCTCCGCGTAAATTCCCCTGCGGGGTCGTCGCTTCGCTCCTCCATGCATGCGGCTTCATTGTTGCCAATTGGGGAAACGCTTTCCTCAATTTTGCTCTACGGGTGCGTCGTGAAGAACGCCTCCGTGCACACGGCATTGCTCTGGAACAGAAATTGTCATTCCCGCGCAGGCGGGAATCCATCTTTATTAAGATAGTCGTGCCGCAGGCGCTGCGATGGATCCCGGCCTTCGCCGGGATGACGGGAAGAGGCAGGCATGGCTGATATTGTACTTGAGCTGAAGAATGTAACACGCACGTTCACACAAGGTGGTGAGCAGGTGGAAGTGCTGCGCGGGGTGGACCTCACTATCCGGCGCGGTGAAGTGGTGGCGCTTGTGGGTGAGTCAGGCTCCGGCAAGAGCACGCTGCTGCAGATAGCGGGACTCCTTGATACCCCGACAGGCGGGCATATCTTCATCAACGGCATGAACGCCTCGCGCGCCAGCGACGCGGAACGCACGGCACTGCGCCAGAAGCATCTGGGATTTGTATACCAGTTCCATCACCTGTTGCCGGAATTTTCAGCCTGCGAGAATATCGCTATTTCCCTGATGATCGGCGGGCAGCCTTATGGACGCGCTACCGAAAAAGCCAGGACGATGCTGGCGCAACTGGGCTTGAAAGAACGCGCTGGGCACCGGCCTGCCGCACTCTCAGGCGGTGAGCAGCAGCGCGTAGCCATTTTACGTGCGCTGGCAGGCAACCCGTCACTCATACTTGCCGACGAGCCTACCGGGAATCTTGATCCCGGCACGTCGGAAACCGTGTTTGGCATATTCATGGACATGGCGCGCTCACAGGGGCTTTCCGCGCTTGTTGCAACGCACAATCTTGAGCTTGCACACCGTATGGATCGCGTGGTGACGCTGCAAAAAGGAAAAGTTTAGAGCGTTTTCGCTTTAATTGTTCGCTAGGGTCAGGACTCATGACTTCCCTCTCCTGCAAAGCGGGAGAGGGTTGCGCAGGCTTTGCTGCGCAGCAGCTTAGCCGAAGCTGGGTGAGGGTGAATGTAAACGCGCCCCCTCACCTCGGTTTGCCTAAGGGCTTAGCTAAAGCAGCTAAACCCAAGGCAAACGCGTCCTCTCCCTCAAGGGGAGAAGAAAAGTAAGCAAGAGTGTAATGAGTCCTGAGCCTAATCAATTACCACATCCAGCCCGATATCCACATTGGGGGCGGAGTGGGTGAGGCGGCCAACCGAGATATAATCCACGCCGGTTTCCGCGATGGCGCGCACAGTCTCAAGTGAAACGCCGCCGGAGGCTTCCAGCTTCGCTTTGCCTTTGGCAAGCTGCACGGCCTCGCGCATCTGCGCATGGTTCATGTTATCCAGCATGATGCGGGTCGCGCCTGCGCCGAGCGCTTCCTTCACCTGTTCCAGTGTGTCGCATTCGATTTCCACCGGCAGTTGTTTGGTGTTGCCTGCAAAGGTCTTGGCAAGAACCTGCCTGATGCCGCCACAGAGCGCGATGTGATTATCCTTGATGAGGATACCGTCATCCAGCCGCATGCGGTGATTCTGCGCGCCGCCCGCCTTCACGGCGAATTTATCCAGCATGCGCAGGCCGGGCATGGTCTTGCGTGTGTCGAGTATGATCGCGTCCGTGCCTCTCACTTCCTCCACATAACGCGCGGCCAGTGTGGCCACGGCGCTCATGCGTTGCAGCAGGTTAAGCGCGGTGCGCTCCGCCGTGAGCATGGCGCGCGCAGGGCCGCTCACTTCAATGAGCCTGTCGCCTTTGACAGCTTTAGCACCGTCTTTCACCAGCAGCTTGCAGTTAATGGCTTTATTAACCGTAGCGAATACCTGTTTAACCACTTCGCCGCCACACATGATAACCGGTTCACGTGTAACGAAAACCAGCGTTGCGGTGGCATTTTCGGGCACCAGCAGGCTGGCGGTGGCGTCACCTGTGCCGATATCCTCGGCCAGCGCACCTGAAATAATCCGCTCTACTTCCTTGAAATCCAAATCCATAGGCTTATTCTACCTTTCCCCGGGATTTTTAAAGCATTACGCAATGACCGTCAAAGCCTATACGCCTGTGATACACAAATATGACGCTGCCATTATCGGCGCAGGCGGGGCTGGGCTGCGGGCGGCCCTGGCGGCGGCGGAAGGCGGCGTGCGCGTGGCGGTGATAACCAAGGTTCCGCCCACCCGCAGCCATACGGTGGCGGCGCAGGGGGGCATCAACGCGGCGCTGGGCAACCGTGGCCCTGACGACTGGCGCTGGCATATGTATGACACGGTGCGCGGGGCGGACTGGCTGGGCGATCAGGACGCCATTGCCTATATGTGCAGGCATGCGCCCGCCGCCGTGCGCGAGCTGGAGCACATGGGCGTGGCGTTCACGCGGTCTGACGATGGCAGCATCTACCAGCGCGCGTATGGCGGGCAGGCTACCGATTTCGGCAAAGGCCCGCTGGCTTACCGCGCCTGTGCGGCAGCCGACCGCACGGGGCATGCGATACTTCACACGCTTTACCAGCAATGCCTGCGCGCGGGCGTGCAGTTCTTCGTGGAGCATATGGCGATCGACCTCATGTTCGACCGCGAAGGGGCTTGCGCGGGCGTGCTGACGCTACAGCCGGAAACGGGCGAACTGCATCTCTTCCGCGCGCACCACACGGTGCTGGCGACAGGCGGCTTCGGCCAGGTTTATGCGCAGACCACCGCATCCACTATCTGCACCGGCGACGGCAACGGCATGATCCTGCGTGCTGGCCTGCCGCTGCAGGATATGGAATTCATCCAGTTCCATCCCACCGGGCTTTACGGCACGGGCGTGCTGATAACCGAAGGCGCGCGCGGGGAAGGCGGCTTCCTTGTCAACGGCCTGGGCGAGCGTTTCATGGAACGTTATGCACCCAGTTACCTTGACCTTGCCTCGCGTGACGTTATCAGCCGCGCGATCGTGCAGGAGATACGCGAGGGAAGGGGCGCAGGCCCCAAGAAAGACCACGTGCTGCTGATGATGGGGCATCTGGGTAAAGACGTTATCGCACAGAAACTGCCGAGCATCGCGGCTATTGTGAAAACCTTCACCGGGCTGGATGTGAACCGCTCCGCCATTCCCGTACTGCCGTCAGTGCATTACACTATGGGCGGCATTCCCACGCGCGCCACTACGCAGGCGCTCAATGAGCGCGGTGAGGTTGTGTGCGGGCTGTATGCTATCGGCGAAACGGCCTGCGGCTCGGTGCATGGCGCTAACCGCCTTGGCTGTAATTCGCTGCTCGATCTCATCGTATTTGGCAAAGCGGTGGGCGAACAGGTGGGGGCCGCACAGAACGGCGCTTACGCCACGCTTGACCAGAACGTGCTCGACCGGTCGCTCCGGCATCTGGATGCGTTGCGCTACAGCAGGGGGCGCGATACGCCGCAGAGGATACGCAAGCAGATGCAGAATTCCATGCAGCATCATGCGGGCATCTTCCGCGACCTGCATACGCTGACCGGCGGTCTCACGGTGCTGGATGTGTTATGGCAGCAATACCGTCAATCGCTGAACGTACGCGAGCAGGGCCTCATATGGAATAACGACCTGCTGGAAGCGCTGGAGCTTGATAACCTCATGCGCCAGTCCATAGCCGTCATAGCTTCCGCTTTGCACAGGCGAGAGAGCCGCGGCGCGCATTTCCGCATGGATCACCCTGAGCGTGATGACGAAAACTGGCTGAAGCACACAGTGTTCATGATGGATGATACGGGCAAGTTCCGCCTTGCCGAGCGTGCGGTCTGCCTTGATTCGGGTGTTGAAGGTACGCCTGTATTTGCGCCGGAGATGAGAAGGTATTAGTTTATAGGGGGAAACGCTTCCCCCAATTTTACTCCGCAAAATTTCCCCCGCGGGGTCGTCACGAAGAGTTCCTCCATGCCTATTGCAAAGCACTGGAATAGACATCGGTGCAGTATGCGTGGAGGAGTTTTGCACGACGACCTCTTTAGAGGGGGAGCGGTAGCGGGGGCGGGACGCCCCCCAAAATAAAACTAACGGGCAGGACTCAACGAAGCAGGGAATGCGGCAGAGCTGTTGCGTTGCTGTTCTTTCGGTACGTCATCAAGCGTATAGACGCTGTCAGGCGTAGGGGTTGGGTTCATGCCCAGCGGGCGTTTGTCGATGAAGCGGTAAGAGGCGTTGGGGTTGGACTCGGCGATATCGGCAGCGGTGCGCGGTTTGCGTGGGGCAGTGGCCGCAGGCGTTGCCTGCTGTGTGTAAGTTTCCGCCAAGGAAAGACCCGCCTTGTTCTGTGGCTTTGGCAGCACCCTCAGGCTTCTCAGTGGCTGCACGCCCGGCACCGGTGGTGATATGCGGTTGGTGCGGCTGCCGTCATGCACATAGTCTGCGGTAGCATTCGCATCAATGATAACAGGCGCGTTCGTGTTGGCCGCCAGTGCGCAACCGGCAGCAAGCGTGATAGCGCAGACGGGTATAATTACTTTTTTCATAACGGTGCCAGCGTAGCGGCAATCTGTCATGTTGCAAAAGAAAAAGGCGGAACCTTGCGATCCCGCCTTCATTTTTAGCCTAGGTACAACAAGAGAGACTTAGCGCTTACTTGTGTTCTTCTTTCTTATGTTCTTCGGTCTTGTGCTCTTCCTTCTTCACTTCGCCAGTGGCGGGATTGGCTTCAGTGGTGGTTTCGGTCTTTACTACTTCTTTGGTGGTTTCGGTTTTGGCTTCTTCGGTAGCCTGAGCGCCGAAAGCAGCGAGAGCGAGCAGGGAGGTAGCAGCGAGCAAAGTCTTTTTCATAAGAAAAACTCCAGTGTGATTCAGGTTTGTCAGACCGCTACGTACTTCGTAGTCCGCAACGTCTGGTGAGGTAAGACTATGCCGCTTCCGCATGGATTTCAAATTACATATTTGTAATGGGGACTAGCCATCCCCATTTGCGCTCTGCGCAAATTCCCCTGCGTAAATCCCGTAAGCGTACTGGAACGGTGCCGTAGTGATGGAGGAGTGCTTCACGACGACCCCGCTGGGATGAATTCGCGGAGCGAAGAAGGGGAAGCGTTTCCCTTAATTAAAAGAGGTGCCGGAGGCAAGAGGGGAAAGCGTTTCCCCTAATTATAATTAATCCTTCGCAGCGGTAGCAGCCACGGGAATGGATTTGGACATTTCCAGCATCCTCTGCAACGGTTTACGCGCAGCGTCCATTAATGACGCAGGCAATACCAGTTCCGGGCTGCCGCTCTTCATGCAGGCGAGCAGTTTTTCCATCGTGTTGAGTTTCATGTACTGGCAGTTATTGCACGACACACATGCGCCGCCGATGATGCCCGGCGCTTCGATGAATGTGCTGCCCGGAGATTTCGCGCGCATCTGGTGGATGATGCCCGGTTCCGTGAGCACGATGAATTCCTTGCCTGGATTATCCACCGTGTATTTGAGCAGCGACGAGGTGGAACCGATATGGTGTGCGTATTTCAGGATATCGCCGGGGCATTCAGGGTGTGCGATGATGATGGCGTCCGGGTGGCGCGTGCGCAGTTTCACCAGTTCCTGCTCGCTGAAGCGCTCATGCACCATGCAGGAGCCGTTCCACAGCACCATGTCGCGCCCGGTCTTTTTGGAAAGGTAGGAGCCGAGATATTTATCCGGCGCGAAAATAATCTTTTGTGATTCAGGTATCTGGCGGATGATGGATTCCGCATTGGTGGAGGTGACGATGACATCGGAAAGCGCCTTCACCTCTGCCGAGCAGTTGATGTAGGTGACGACCATGTGATCGGGGTGCTGCGCCTTGAATGCGGCAAACTCTTTTGGCGGGCAGGAGTCTTCCAGCGAGCAGCCCGCTTTCAGGTCAGGCAGGATGACTTTTTTGCCGGGGTTGAGTACCTTTGCGCCCTCGGCCATGAACTTCACGCCGCAGAACACGATCACGTCTGCAGTGGTGGCGGCTGCCTTGCGCGCGAGGTCGAGCGAGTCGCCTACGAAGTCGGCGATGTCCTGAATGTCGTCTTCCTGATAATAATGCGCGAGGATGACCGCGTTCATTTCCTTGCGCAGTTTCTTGATCTCGGTTTCGGTGACTTGAGCGGGGTTGAGCATTGTTTACTGTTCCTGCGGTGTCTGGGATCCTAGGTAATCCATAATACTGCCGGCGGTGAGCTTGAACGGGGTGGAAATGTCATACCCTGCGCTCTTTAAGCCCCGCGCCGTCCACTTATTACAGGTGTTTACCACCGAATAGCTACCATTTCCTTCATAAAACTGGCTGTCGCCGTAAAGCCCGGCCTGAAGGGGGATGACCCCGCCTTCGCTGTTACGTGCAAAACTTACATTAAGAAAGCGTATTAAATCATTGAATTCATTATTGGATAAATGCAACTCCACCACCTTGCTGCCGGAAAAATACTCATAAGGGGAATCCGGTACGGAAACCACATGCACCACCGACCTGCTCGACCAGAACATAGCGCGTAGCGTCAGCCCCGTGGTTATCTCATGCGACTGGTAGAAGCCCTTATCACCCCAGCCGATCTCGTAGTAGAGCGTGCGGGCGGTGAAGCGCTCTTTCAGGAAAGGCAGCGCTTCGTTAAGCCTCTGTGCGCCAATGATGAATCCGGTATGCCAGCCATGGCTGTTCACATAGACAACGTTCTGGCGTACGGGTGCGGTTTCCTGCACATGATTGATAGCGTGCGGCGCAAGGTCGCATGCGGTGGTGCCGCATAACACAAGCAAAACGACAAACGCCCGTAGGTTTTTCATGAGCCGCCTAGATGAGTGCCTTGGCGATGCCTGCGAGCGAACCCAGCAGAAGGATAACCGAAGCAAGCTGTCCTATAATAAAACCCGCCGCACGCTTATGCACGGATCTGTAATAACCGATCATGTAGAGCGTGCGTCCGGCAAGCCACACAGCGCCAAGCGCAGCGGCTGCGCGCGGAGCCTGCCATATTACGGTAAAAAGCATCAGTGACGGTATAAACAGCACGATCTGTTCCAGCGTGTTCTGCTGCACGCGGAAATAACGCTCAAAATCCGGATGACCAGAGGTGGCAGGCGGTGCCACTTTATACCGCGCACGCGCACGGCCTGCATTGACGATGGTGACGAGGTAAAGCGCCAATGCCAGCGCAATAACCAGCGCTACATACAGGAATGAAGCATAGACGATGTTGTTGGTGTGCATGTTATCCAACCTTGGTCTTAGCAAAAATCAATTTCAGAGAATTGATATAATCATTATCAAATTCCATAACCCTGATTTTGTTGGGTGTGAATTGTTTTTTACCTTCCCATTTTCCTTCGGGATTTAGGTATTTTAGTATCAGCTCTTTATCATCGATTGACTCCAAACGCCCTAAATAACAAGCTGCTTCTGATTTTGTGTATAAAGTAAAAACCCCAAAATTTTTAGATAGATATTTTAAAATCACATCTATTGAGCTAATTGGGATTTTATCTTTATCTGTAACTGTAATTTTCTTTAGTTTAATAATCTTTTCTTTGAATTTTTCTTTTACACCTCTAGCTGCAAAAGCAATATTTTTGTGTCGGATTATTACATAGCCATCGATTACATAATCCACTGGATTATATTTAAGCAAAGTCCACTCATCATTGTAGTCAATCAGCAATCCAGAGATTGACTGTTTTCTATCGCTAAAACTAATTGAAACGAATTCACCAATCTTTGGGTGGCTCATTTTATCCCACCTTGCGGTAAATCTCCCCGCCGGATTCACGGAATTCCTTGGCTTTTTCGGCCATAGCTTTTTCTACGTCATCCTGAGGGAGCGTAGCGACTGAAGGATCTGCTTGCTTGACGGCAGGTTCTCCGTTGCGCTCAGAATGGCGAGTATTTTCAGCAGCGGCGAAGTCGCGCACTTCCTGCGAAATTTTCATCGAGCAGAATTTGGGGCCGCACATGGAGCAGAAATGCGCCACCTTGGCACCTTCGGCGGGCAGGGTTTCGTCGTGGAAATCCTTGGCGGTTTCAGGATCGAGCGAGAGGTTGAACTGGTCCTGCCAGCGGAACTCAAAGCGTGATTTGGAAAGCGCGTCGTCACGCATATGGGCGCTGGGGTGGCCCTTGGCGAGGTCGGCTGCGTGCGCTGCGATCTTGTAGGTGATAACCCCTGTTTTTACGTCTTCACGGTCAGGAAGGCCCAGATGTTCTTTGGGCGTTACATAGCAAAGCATGGCGGTGCCGAACCAGCCGATCATGGCCGCGCCGATGCCCGAAGTGATGTGGTCGTAACCCGGAGCAATGTCAGTCGTGAGCGGCCCAAGCGTGTAGAACGGCGCTTCATGGCAAAGCTCAAGCTGCTTATCCATGTTCTCTTTAATCAGGTGCATCGGCACATGGCCGGGCCCTTCGATCATCACCTGGCAATCATGCTTCCATGCCACCCTGGTGAGTTCGCCAAGCGTTTTTAGCTCGCTGAACTGCGCTTCGTCGTTGGCGTCGTGGATGGAGCCGGGGCGCAGGCCGTCGCCCAGCGAGAAGCTCACATCGTACTGGCGCAGCAGTTCGCAGATATCCTCGAAATGCGTGTAGAGGAAGTTTTCCTTGTGATGCGCCATGCACCATTTGGCGAGGATGGAGCCGCCGCGGCTGACGATGCCGGTGGTGCGGTTCTGCGTCATGGGGATAAAGGGCAGGCGCACGCCCGCATGGATGGTGAAGTAGTCCACGCCCTGCTGGCATTGTTCCACCAGCGTGTCGCGGTAGATTTCATAGGTGAGCTCTTCGGCGATGCCGCCCACTTTTTCAAGCGCCTGATAGATGGGCACGGTGCCGATGGGCACGGGCGAGTTGCGGATGATCCATTCGCGGATGGTGTGGATGTTGCGGCCCGTGGAGAGGTCCATCACGTTGTCGGCGCCCCAGCGGATCGCCCAGACCATCTTTTCCACTTCTTCCGCCACGCCGGAAGTGACGGCGGAGTTGCCGATATTGGCATTGATCTTCACCTTGAAATTGCGGCCGATGATCATCGGCTCCGCTTCGGGGTGATTGATGTTGGCGGGGATAATGGCGCGGCCAGCGGCGATTTCATCACGCACGAATTCCGGGGTGATATAGTCAGGCAACCGGCGCCCGAAGTTATTGCCTTGCTGATAGGGAAGGCGTTGTTGGTTGTTGGTTGTTGGTTGTTTGCGGCCTTCATTCTCGCGGATGGCGATATATTCCATTTCCGGTGTGACCAGTCCCGCGCGCGCATAGGTGAGCTGGGTTACGGATTTGCCCGGCTTGGCGCAGAGTACATTGGCTTTTACATTCGGGAACAGGGGCACGTCGCTCGTGGACTTCGCCGCGCCGCGCAGGCCATTATCTTCAGGTTTGATCTCGCGTTGCGCCACTTCCTGCACGTCACCGCGTGCTAATATCCACTCACGGCGCATTTCGGGCAGGCCTTTGCGGATATCCACTTTCTGCGCGGCATCGGTATAAGCGCCGGACGTGTCATACACCGTCACGGGCGGCAGGGAGTTGTCAGACAGTGAAATTTCGCGCATGGCCACACGCACGTCTTTATGGCGTTCGCCGTTCACATGCACTTTGCGCGAGGCAGGCAGGCCGCCGCTTGTGACGTCGAAGGATGTGGATTCAGCTTTTTTGGTAGCCATGACAAAATTCCTTATATTTGTATGCTTCTGCTACGGTCTCCTGACCTTCGCAATGAGCCTGATGCCTTCGGCAACTAAAGAGATGAGCCTTCTGGCTCACCGTTGCAGACCGCGCCGAAGATGCGTAGAATAGCCCGCCATGCCCCGCAACACAAATGATTTCAAGGCAAAGCTTCCATCCGTCCACCGCTCCATAGCGAAGTGGTATAAAGCGCATGGACGGCACCATCTGCCGTGGCGGCAAAAGGGCAATCCGTATCACGTGTATATCAGCGAGGTGATGCTGCAGCAAACGCAGGTGAAAACAGTGCTGGAGCGTTATTATTATCCGTTTCTCAAAAGCTTTCCCACACTCGCTGCGCTTGCTGCTGCACCGCAGCAGGATGTGATGAAGGCATGGGAAGGGCTTGGTTATTACACACGCGCGCGCAACCTGCATAATGCCGCAAAACAAGTTGTTCACGATGCTGCGTGCGTGGAGGAGCTCTACCCGCGACGACCCCGCAGGGGTGAATCGGCGGAGCCGAGAGGGGGCAGCGTGCCCCCCGTAAGCGTAGCGTTACCAGCTACGGTAGAGGGGTTGCTGGCGCTGCCGGGCATCGGGCGCAACACCGCGCATGCGGTGGCAAGCTTCGGTTACGGCGTGCCCGTGCCGGTGATGGAGGCCAACGTTAAGCGCGTGCTGGCCCGCGTGTTCGCCATGGAGGCGCTTGACGACAAACTGCTATGGCAGTATGCGGAAAGCCTGCTCAATACCCAAAATCCGTTCGACCATAATCAGGCGATGATGGATATCGGTTCTCTGGTCTGCACCAGGCGAGCGCCGCGCTGCGGTGAGTGTCCGCTTTCCGGGATATGTGCAGGCAAGGGTGACCCGGAAGCGTATCCTGAACCCAAGAAAGCCAGGCAGATGCCCACACGAGAGCGAGTGATCGTGGTGTATAGGGACAAAACGGGCAAAGTATGGCTCAAACAGCGCGAAACGCGGTTTCTGGGCGGGTTATGGGGTTTTGCAGAATATGAAGAAGCGCCTAAGCTTGTCGGAGCGGAGAGGCTGGGGCAGGTGCGGCAGGTCTACAGCCATTTTACGCTGGAGGCCAAAGTGTTGCTGGCAAGGGTTGAAACTGCGCCAGAGACGGGCGGGGAGTGGGTGAATCAAGAAGCTTTGGGCGAATTTCCCCTTTCGCGTGCGGACGCCAAAGTGCGGGCTCTTCTTCAGGCTTTCAGCCAGTAAAACAGGTTCCAAGAGATTTTTGTTGACTTAAAGCCCCTCTACTGGAAAAAGTACCCCCCTAAATTCCACGCATGACCCCTTCGTCTAGCGGTTAGGACATCGCCCTTTCACGGCGGTAACACGGGTTCGAGTCCCGTAGGGGTCACCACCGCCTATCTAAGTATTTCAGATAGATAGGTTTCCCTGATAAATTCAAGCGTTTTTGGTGCCTGCTACGAAAGGGTGCTACTAATGCCATGTCCGAATTACCTCGTCAGGAGGGGTGAGAGCTATTACCTGCGGCTGCCTGTTCCGAAGAGTCGGCAGTCTGCTGCCCCCGATCCCGGCCCGGTTGCCGTAGGTGAAGCGACCGGCTAAAATAGAATGCGTTAGTCGCTGTTTCGCAGAAAGTACAGGATGTCAGTTGTTTTCCGTTTCGCCCCAAGCCCCAATGGCAGGCTGCATCTGGGGCATGCCTATTCGGCGCTGCTGAACTATCGGCTGGCGGGGCAGCAGGGCGGGCGTTTCCTGCTGCGCATTGAGGATATTGATACCACGCGCTGCACGCCTGAGTTCACGCAGCATGTGTTGGGCGACCTGCGCTGGCTGGGGCTGAACTGGGAAGAGCCGGTGCGTGTGCAGTCAGAACATTTCGCGGATTACCGGCAGGCGCTTGCCCCGCTGAAAACAAAAGGGCTGGTCTATCCCTGCTTCTGTTCACGCACGCAGATTTCGGCAGTAAGCACTGGCACTGACCCCGACGGCGCACCGCTTTACCCCGGCACATGCCGCGCAATTAGCCGGGCAGATGCCCAAGCGCGCATCGGCAAGGGGGAGCGGCATAGCTGGCGGCTGGATATGCGGGGCGCGCTTGCCGCCGCGCCGGGGCCTTATGAAGGCACCCGATTTGCACTGCCGTCTTTCATGCAGGAGACATTCACAGCGCAGCCGCAGCGTTGGGGGGACGTGATACTCGCGCGCAAGGAAACGCCGACCAGCTATCATCTCTCCGTGGTGGTGGACGACGCGTTGCAGGGCGTCACCCATATCGTGCGCGGTGCCGACCTTGAAGCCGCCACTGACCTGCACCTGTTGTTGCAGAAGCTGCTCGGGCATGCTGCGCCATTATATCACCATCACGCGCTGATCAAAAGCGGGGAGGGCGAAAAGCTTTCCAAAAGCAGGCATAGCGAAACGCTGGCCGACCTGCGTGCGCAAGGCGCAACGCCGGAAGAGGTAACAGCGGCAATAAAGCTTTAGCCTGAGGGCGGAGCGCATTTAAGCGGCTTTTTTCTCTTTTTTGGCCTGTGTGATGGCCGCTTCCACGAAGGAGGCGAACAGCGGGTGAGGCGCAAACGGGCGCGATTTCAGTTCGGGGTGGAACTGCACGCCCACGAACCACGGATGGTTGCCCAGCTCCACGATCTCAGGCAGTTCGCCGGAAGGCGACGCACCGCAGATGGTAAGGCCGCCCTTTTGCAGGTCGTCCTTGTAGGCCACGTTCACCTCATAGCGGTGGCGGTGGCGTTCGGTGATGTTCTGCCTGCCGTAGATTTTGAAGGCGAGGCTGTCCTTCGCGAGCTGGCATTCATAGGAGCCAAGGCGCATGGTGCCGCCCATATCGCCGTTGCCGCTGCGTTTTTCCACCTGATTGTCTTTCACCCATTCGGTCATCAGGCCGATGATGGAGCCGCGTTTGTCGGCCCCCTTATAAGCGCCGAATTCGGTTGAGCTGGCATCAGCCATGCCCAGCACGTTGCGGGCGAATTCAACGACCGCCATCTGCATGCCGAAGCAGATGCCGAAATAAGGAATATTGTTTTCGCGCGCATAGGTGATGGCGGCGATTTTGCCTTCCACGCCGCGCTCACCGAACCCGCCGGGTACGAGGATGGCGTCGGCGTCTTTCAGTTTCCTGGCGACGTCCTGTTTTTCAAAGCCCTTGGCGTCGATCCAGTTCTGCTTCACGCGCACATTATGGGCGATGCCAGCGTGGTCGAGCGCTTCGTTGAGCGATTTATAGGCGTCGCCCATGCCGGTATATTTGCCGACGATGGCGATGTTGACTTCACCGGCGGGCTGCTCGATACGCCTGACGATATGCTCCCACTGGGCGAGTTCCGGCTCGCCTGCGGCGGTGATGCCGAAATGCTTGAGCACCTGCACGTCCAGCCCCTGTTCGCGGTAGGAAAGCGGCACCTGGTAAATGGTCTTGGCGTCCAGCGCCTGGAACACGGCCTCTTCCGGCAGATTGCAGAACAGCGCCACTTTCTTGCGTTCGGAAAGCGGGATCTCGCGTTCGGCGCGGCAGAGCAGGATATCGGGCTGGATGCCGATGGAGCGCAGCTCCTTCACGGAGTGCTGCGTGGGTTTGGTTTTTAGCTCCTTCGCGGCGGCGATGTAGGGCACCAGCGTCAGGTGCATGAACAGCACGCGGTTGCGTCCCATCGTGTAGCCAAGCTGGCGGATGGCTTCAAAGAAGGGCAGGCCTTCAATGTCGCCCACCGTGCCGCCGATCTCGCAGAGCACGAAATCTTCCGATTCCGTATCGCTCAGGATGAATTCTTTAATAAGGTCGGTCACATGCGGGATCACCTGCACCGTGCCGCCGAGATAGTCGCCTTTGCGCTCCTTGGAGAGCAGCGTGGAATAAATGCGCCCTGCGGTCACGTTGTCGCTCTTCTTGGCGTCTACGCCCGTGAAGCGCTCATAATGGCCGAGGTCGAGGTCGGTCTCCGCGCCATCTTCGGTCACGAACACTTCCCCGTGCTGGGTGGGGTTCATCGTGCCGGGGTCGATATTGAGATAGGGGTCCATCTTGCGCAGGCGAACTTTATAGCCGCGCGCCTGCAGCAGCGTGGCAAGGCTTGCAGCGGCAAGGCCCTTACCCAGTGAAGACACCACCCCCCCGGTTATGAAAATGAAGCGGGGCTGGTTTTTCCTGAGCGTCATAGTGTTATTCCGGCCTCGGCACTGCGGGGGTTGCAGGAGCGGCAGGCGTTTCAGTGGTGGTGGGCGCCGGTGTTGTTGCCGGGTCGGTGGCGGCACCGGTATTGGCGTCCGGGGTTGCAGGTACAGCCGGGGCGGGCGCTACAGGCGCAGACTGGATCTTATCCAGCAGCGAGCTGCCGGTGGTATGGTTGCGCGTGGTGATGATGCCAAGGCCAAGGCTGGTGAGGATGAAGGCGGTGGCCAGCAGCGCGGTGGCGCGCGTCATGAAGTTGGCCGCCATGCGTCCGGAGAGGAAGTTGCTGGATGACGAACTGCCGGAAAGGCCCATGCCGTCGCTGGAGGTGCGCTGCACGAGCACGATCACGATCAGCGCGAGCGCAACCATAACATGAATGACCAGTAAAACCTTGAACATAGTCTCGTATCCTTTGGTGCCGTTTATTATCCTGCGGCACTGATTATGGCACTGAATTCTTCCGGCTTCAGGCTTGCACCTCCCACCAGGGCGCCATCCACCGCATCGGCTGATAGAATGTCTTTCGCATTCGCCGCTTTCACGGACCCGCCATACACGATTGCTGTGCGCGTGGCTGGTGTATCATAAGCTAGCAGGGAGGCAATAGTTTTATGCACTTGCGTTATATCGGCCAGCGTGGGTGTTGCACCGGAACCTATCGCCCAGATCGGTTCATAGGCAACGATGACGCTGTTATTATGCGCCAGCGACGGCAGGCACTCTTTAACCTGCTGTGAAATAACGATCAAATGTTTTCCGGCGGCGCGTTCCGCCTGCGATTCGCCCACGCAGATGACGGCGGTAAGCCCGGCGGCAAGCGCGGCTTGCGCCTTACGGCGGATGAGGGCGTTGGTTTCCGCGTGATACTGCCTGCGTTCAGAATGGCCGATGATGACATATTCACAGCCTGCTGCCTTAAGCATGGCGGCGCTTACCTCGCCGGTATAGGCACCGTCGGCGTCTTGTGCGCTGCAATCCTGCGCGCCCAGCCCCACGTGGCTGTTGCCCACAGTTCCCGCTACGGCGGGGATGGTTATATAGGGAGGGAATACAGCTACTTTAACCCCTGCGGGCGGGGTTATGGCGCATGTGGCGGCAGCGAGGCTTCTGGCCTTTTTCGCGTCCAGATGCATTTTCCAGTTACCTAATATATAGCGAGATGTAGGGCGAGTCATCCCACACTTCTAATTATCCCTTTGAAAAAAGCAACCCACAGTGTTAAACCGCTCTACTAATCTAAGGGAAATCCATCATGATCAATAATTTGCAATCTTCCGGCCACAGCATTCTCACCCGCATTATGCTGCTGTTCATCGTGGCGACCTTCGCGCTGTGGGGCATCGGCGACATATTCCGCGGCGGCGGCAGCGCCATGGTGGTGGCAACGGTGGGCACCCAGAAGATCTCCGCGCAGGAGTTCGCCGCAGCGGTCAAGAACCGCCAGGAAGAAGTGCGCCGCAGGCTGGGCAAGATGTACACCCCCGACCTGATGAAGCAATTCAATATTGAGCCGCAGGTGCTCGAAGCCATTATCAACCGCCACCTGCTCCAGCTGGAAGCGCAGGCGCAGGGGCTTATGGTGGGTGAGGACGCTATCGCCGAGCATATCGCCACCGCGTCTGAATTCCGCGATACGAACGGCAAGTTCAGCAAGGAGCGTTTTCAGGCGATTCTGCAGTCCAACCGCATGAGCGAGAAGGAATTCATTTCGGTGATGTCACAGCAGCTCAGTTCGCAGCTGCTGCTGAGCACCATCTCGGCTGGCATCACCCCGCCGGAAGACCTGGTTTACGCACTTTACCGTGCCCGCGCCGAGAAGCGCCAGTCGTCGCTGCTCACCATTGCGCTCGGCGCGGTGGCGAGGAACGCCGTGCCCACGGAAGACGAGATCAAGGCGTATTATGAAGGCAACAGCCGTAAATACACCGTGCCCGAAAGCCGCGCTTTCAGCTATGTGGAGCTGAAGCCTGAAGACATAAAAGGTATCACCGTTTCCGAGGAAGAGATCAAAAAAACCTATGAAGAGCGCATAGACACCTTCCACCAGCCCGAACGCCGCGTGGTGGAACAGCTCGTATATGAAAAAAAGGAAGACGCCGAGAAGGCCAGCGCCATGCTCGTTGCGGGCAAAAGCATGAAGGAAGCGGCGGCGGCCAGCAACCCGCAGAACAAGGACAAACTGCTGCTGGGCGAACTGACCAGGGAAAGGATGCCGGTAGCGGCGGATGAGGCATTCATGCTCAAGGAAGGCCAGTACACGCGTCCGTATGAATCTCCGTTCGGCTGGCACATCATCCATGTGGTGAAGATCCTGCCCGCCGGGCTGAAGCCGCTGGCGGAAGCGCACGACGCTATCGCCGAAGAGATCAGGCTGCGCGGCGCGCAGGACGGGCTGTTCAGGCTCTCCAACAGCTTTGAGGACACGCTGGGCGGCGGCGGCACTTTTGAGCAGGCCGCAGAGAAAATGAACCTCAGGGTGAACAATGTGGAAGCCGTGACCCGGGAAGGCGTTAAAGCCACCGGCGGAAGTGCGACCCTGCCGGACATCGGCAACCTGCTGGACGTGGTGTTCTCCACCAGTGAGAAAGACCATTCCCGCATGATGCAGTCTGAGCACGGCACCTATTTCATGGTGCAGGTCAACAGCATCGGGAAAGAACATTCACGCCCGCTGGCGGAAGTGCAGGCCGACGTGAAGGAAGCGCTTATCAGCGAACAGCAGGAAAAGCAGGTGAAGGCGCTTGCCGACCAGATCGCCGGAGGCCTGAAGGCTGGCAAGAAGCTGGAAGAAGCGCTTGCAGGCAAGAAGCTGAGCAGCGCCTTTGAACCTGCGGGCCTGCTGCAACGCAATTCCGAAACGGTGGAAGAAGGCAGGCTCAAGGGCAGGGTGCTGCCGCCTGAACTGGTGAAGGATATTTTTTCCGTGCGCAAAGGCGCCTATACCGCCGCCCATGCGCTGCCTGAAGGCGGCTACATGATCGGCACGGTGGAACAGGTGATCGCCGCGCCGGACATTGTGGAAGACCCGTCCAAAACCAGCTCGCCGCTGCAGAGCATCCGCAACGAGCTGAACGAAACGCTACCCAATGAATTACAGTATTACTACCTGCAATACCTGCGCAAGAAATACCCGGTCAACATCCACCAGGAGGCGCTGAAGGCGGTTACGGATACGAATGGCTGATACATTGCCGTTATTCCCCGACGCTGAAACTTTCGTTGCCGCTTACGGCAAGGGGGCGTCGCAGCTTGTGGGCATACGCATCATCGCCGATATGGAAACGCCGGTCTCCGCGCTGCTCAAGCTGCAGCAGGAGGATAAGCCCTGTTTCCTGCTGGAGTCCGTGCAAGGCGGTGAGACGAGGGGGCGCTATTCCATCATCGGGATCGAGCCTGACCTCGTCTGGCGCTGCATCAAGGGCGAAGCGGAAATAAACCGCACTGCCGATAATCCCGGCGCATTCACAAAGCTGGCCGAAGCGCCGCTGGCCTCGCTCAAGTCGCTGCTGAAGGAATGCCACATGGAAATGCCCGAAGGCTTTCCGCCCATGTCGGCAGGCCTTATCGGGTATATGGGCTATGACATGGTCAAGCTCATGGAGCGCCTGCCTTCCTCCGGGAAAGAAGCGATAGGGCTGCCCGATGCCTGCTTCATGCGCCCGCGCATCATGATCGTGTTCGACACGGTAAAGGGCGAGATGTTCCTCGTCACGCCCGTCTGGAAGGACGATAAACATAAAAATGCGGCAGATGCCTATGCCGTTGCCTCCGCACGCCTTGAAGCGGTGGTGAAACGCCTGCGCGCGCCGTTGACTGCGCCTGCGCTGGTGAACGAAGCGAAAGACGGCGAAATGCAGTTCACCTCCAACACCACGCGGGAGGAATACCACGCGATGGTAGCCAGGGCGAAAGAGTATATCGGCGCGGGCGACATCTTCCAGGTGGTGCCGTCGCAGCGTTTCAGCGCACCGTTTACGCTTCCGCCATTCTCGCTGTACCGTTCGCTGCGCCATTTGAACCCTTCGCCGTTTTTATTCTTCCTGAACATGCAGGGCTTTTCGCTGGTGGGTTCCAGCCCTGAAATCCTCGTGCGCCTGCGTGACGGCAAAGTGACCATCCGCCCGATCGCCGGAACCCGCAAGCGCGGTGCCACGGAAGCGGAAGACAAAGCGCTGGAAGCGGACCTTCTCGCCGATCCCAAGGAGATCGCCGAACATCTGATGCTGCTCGACCTTGGCCGCAACGACGTAGGCCGTATCGCGAAAATCGGCACGGTGAAAGTGACCGACCGCATGTTCATCGAGCGTTATTCGCATGTGATGCATATCGTTTCTAATGTTGAAGGTGAAATAGACCCGCGCTTTGACGCTATCGACGCGCTCTCGGCGGGTTTCCCCGCAGGCACGGTGAGCGGCGCGCCCAAAATCCGCGCGATGGAGATCATTGACGAACTGGAAAAAGAGCCGCGCAGTTTCTATGCCGGATGTGTGGGGTATTTCTCCGCCAACGGTTCCATGGATACCTGCATCACGCTGCGCACGGGACTTATAAAAGACGGCGTGCTCTACGCGCAGGCGGGCGGCGGGGTGGTGGCGGATTCCGACCCTGAAGGCGAATATCAGGAATCCTGCAACAAGGCGCGCGCAGTAATGCGTGCGGCAGAAGAAGCGAAGAGGTTTGTATGAGTGTGAAGGTCGGGATTGCTACGGGTAAGCAGTTAACAACTGCCCTGTATGTAGCGTCTGAAACGGCAAAACGTATATCGCCTGGCCGTTTGGCGGTTTTGCATGACAATAACAAACTGATCGCGGTCACGGTGGACGCTGGCTCGCAGGAAGAAGGAAAACTAAAATGGCTGCATGGCAGTGTGCTGAAAGACCCTGACGGTAAGATTGAATTCAATGAAGATGGATCGCCGAAAATGGTGCGCAATCTGCTGCTGGCCGAACTCTCAAAGGATAATGGGGAGAAAACGAGTGTCACCCGCTACTATGAACCGCATATGGATATGCTGCATAGCCTTGGCATGGTGTTTGACCTATCATGCGAGAAATCACACGATCTGGCGCAAGCTGTAATGAAAAAAGGCAAGGCTGGCGATATCTCCGACATCGGTGGCGCCACCGGAAAAGACGGAAAAGCAAGAGGTGGGCACTGGTAAAGAGAAAGAAATTTGTATGAGTGATTTTAACTATAATCTTTTAAACGTGACATCAACAGAGTGGAAGACCCGCTGATGGGATTTACCGTAAATATACATACAAAAAGAGAAGCAATGGCTGCTGTCAGGGCATCCGGCAATAATGTGTCCAATTTTGTGAGATTGCTGGATAAAGACGCGCTCCTTTTTTCCCTTAGCTACGCTATGCCGCAGGATAAAATCGAAGAGAACCGGCTCGCCGACTTTCTTAAGCACGCGGGACTTGAAAACAAGGGAGAGGAAAGAAAGATTTTGCAGCAATTCGATACGACGGATAGGCATACGCTTCTTTTCAGGGCGGATCGCGAACTGCTTACGCCGTTGCGCGGTTGTGGTATGATCGACGCTGCTACGGAACGCGCAATCAGAAGCAGCTTTGCTGCACATGAAAGAGCTGCAAGGGAGGCGAAGCGCGGCAAATGAGTGTCACCATCTATCACAACCCCAGTTGCGGCACGTCGCGCAATGTGCTGGCGCTTTTGAAAGAGAAGGGTATCGAACCCGAAGTGGTGGAGTACCTTAAAACCCCGCTGGATAAAAAAAGCCTGCATGCCTTGCTGAAGAAGATGAAATCATCCGCGCGTGACCTGCTGCGCCAGAAGGGCACGCCCTATGATGAGCTGGATCTGGGGAATGCAAAATGGAGTGAAGACCAGTTGGTTGCATTCATGGCACAGCATCCTATCCTCATGAACCGCCCGGTAGTGGTGACGGACAAGGGTGCCAAGCTCTGCCGCCCGCCGGAGGCGGTGCTGGAGCTGCTGTAAAAAAACCAACCATTGTCATGCCGTACAAGCGGTCAGTAGACCGCGCGATACGGTATCCATGCTGCATCCGCATGTGAGAAATGTGACGCGGCAGCAGACCTGCAACTGTGCGTTCCAGCCTATGAAAGATGGATTCCAGATAAACTCGCCTGCGGACTCGTTTTCTGGAATGACAAAGGCATTCAGATAGCCATGTAGAGCAACTTTTGACATTTACCCGTCAAAGGTTTATCCCTTTTTTTATGACACTGATACTTCTGGATAACTACGACAGCTTTACCTATAACCTGCTGCATTACCTTGGTGAACTGGGCAAGCAGGCGGAGGTGATCCGCAATGACGCCATCACCGTGGAGGCGCTGCTTGCCAAAAACCCCGAGGGCATCGTCATCTCGCCGGGGCCGGGCACGCCGGACGAATCGGGCATCTGCCTTGAACTGGTGAAGCAGGCTTCCGGCAAGGTGCCGCTGTTCGGCGTATGCCTCGGCCTGCAATCCATCGGCCAGGCGTTCGGCGGCAAGGTGGTGCGTGCGCCCAGGCCCATGCACGGCAAGATAAGCCCGGTCACGCATACGAATAAAGGTGTGTTCAAAGGCATTCCCAGTCCCTTCAACGCCACGCGCTATCACTCCCTCATCGTAGACCGTGCCACGCTGCCCGATTGCCTTGAAATCACCGCCGAGACCGAGGACGGGCTGATCATGGGCCTGCAACACAAACAGCACAACGTGCATTGTGTGCAGTTCCATCCCGAAAGCATCGCTTCCGAGCATGGGCATACTTTGCTGAAAAACTTCTTAGAGATGTTATGAGCAATGAGATACAGCATTTCATCTCGCACATTGCCGGAGGCAGCCATTTAAGCCGCGCGCAGTCTGGCCGCGCCTTCCAGATCATCATGGCGGGCGGCGCCACGCCCGCGCAGATAGCAGCGCTGCTGGTGGGCTTGCGCGCCAAGGGGGAGTCGACCGGGGAGATAGCCGGGGCGGCCATGGCCATGCGTGCCAGGATGGATGCGCTCGCGGGTTTTTCCGACAGTATCGACGTATGCGGCACGGGGGGCGATGGCACGGGCATGCTCAACGTGTCCACCGCCGTTACACTGGTTGTGGCGGGGTGCGGTCTCAAAGTGGCCAAGCATGGCAATAAATCGGTTTCCTCGCGCAGCGGTTCCGCCGATGTGCTGACGGCGCTCGGTGTGAACATACAGGCGGAGAAAGCGGCTGCGGAAAAAGCGCTACGCGATGCAGGCGTATGTTTCCTCTTCGCGCCGCTCTACCACAAAGCCATGCGCCATGTGGCGCCGGTGCGGCAGGAACTCGCCATGCGCACTATTTTCAATCTGCTGGGGCCGCTGGCCAACCCCGCCAAGCCGGACTACCAGCTTATGGGCGTGTATGACCGTTCGCTATTATTGCCCATGGCCGAGGTGCTTTGTGCGCTTGGCAGCAAGGCCGCGTGGGTGGTGCATGGCAGCGACGGCGCGGACGAACTCACGCTTACCGGCCCTTCGCATGTTGCGGCGCTCAACGGCGGCAAGATAAGAACTTTCACGGTAAACCCGCAGGACGCAGGCCTCACGCCCTGCACGCCGGAGGCGCTGGAAGGGGGCAGTCCGCAGTATAACGCAAAGGAGCTATCCCTTTTACTCAGTGGTAAAGCGTCCGCTTACCGGGATATTGTGCTGCTCAACGCATCGGCTGCATTGGTGGTTGCGGGAAAAGCAAAAGACCTGTTGGAAGGCGTGGGCGTGGCTGCGCGTTCCATTGATGAAGGGCGCGCCAAAGCAGCGCTTGCATCACTGGTAAGCATCAGTAACGAGACGAAAACAATATGAGCAATGTGCTGGCTACCATCTGCGACCTGAAGCGCGAGCATGTTGCACTGCGCAAACAGGATTGCCCGGAAGAAAAGCTGCATGCGGCGCTGGCATTCTGCCCGCCCACGCGGGGCTTCCGCCGCGCGCTCATTTCGCGCCCCGTGGGGCTGATCGCCGAGATCAAGAAAGCATCGCCCAGCAAGGGCGTCATCCGTGAGGATTTCAGCCCGCCCGATATTGCAGTCGCATATGAAACCGGCGGTGCGGCCTGCCTCTCCGTGCTGACCGACAAGCCCTATTTCCAGGGTGACGACAGCTACCTCGCCAGTGCGCGCAACGCCTGTTCGCTGCCGGTGCTGCGCAAGGATTTCATGCTCGACCCTTACCAGATATATGAATCGCGCGTGCTGGGTGCGGACTGCATCCTGCTCATCATGGCGGCGCTGGAGAACAAGCTGGCGGCGGAGCTGGAACGCATCGCCGTGGCGCTGCGCATGGACGTGCTGGTGGAAGTGCATGACGAGGAAGAGTTGCAGCGCGCGCTGGAATTCCTCTCTTCGCCGCTGATCGGCATCAATAACCGCAGCCTCAAGACGCTGGAAGTGGATATCGGCACCACGGAACGCCTCGCCAGAAAAGTTCCCGAAGGCAAGACCGTGGTCTGCGAGAGCGGCATTGCCACGCATCAGGATGTACGCCGCATGATGCGCGCTGGCGTGCATTGTTTCCTTGTGGGCGAATCGCTGATGCGCCAGAAAGACATTGTAAAGTCCACACGCGTATTGCTGGGGGAGTAACATGAATTTCGAGCACATACCGACGATCGAATGGGTGGCTTTTTTCTGGTTCCTGATGTGCTGGGTGGGCTATGCGTACTTTGCCGACTATATGGGCAAACATCGTGGCACGCTGCTGGCCGTCATCAGCGAATACCGCCTCAACTGGATGCGCCAGATGCTCAAGCGCGATAACCGCATGGTGGACGCATCGCTCATCGGCAACCTGCTGCGCAGCATTTCATTCTTCGCCAGCACCACCATCTTTATCGTGCTGGGTCTGTTTACAATGCTTAAATACCGGGCTGAGGCCAACACCATCCTCACTTCCATCCCCTATGCCGCAGAGAGCACGCCGCTCTTGTGGGAGGCTAAGATATTCCTGCTCGTGGTGATCTTCGTCTATTCTTTCTTCAAATATACATGGTCGCTGCGCCAATATAATTATGCCTGCATCGTGGTGGGGGCGGCGCCGCTGCACAGCGAGCGCGAGACACGTAAAGACCATTTTGAAGAATACGCGCGCAGCGCCGCAAGGCTTGTGAGCAATGCCGCGCGCCATTTTAGCCTGGGGCTGCGCGGCTACTATTTCGGCATGGCGGCGATAAGCTGGTTCCTCAATCCTTACGCGTTCATGGCAGCCAGCGCATGGGTGGTTATGGTGCTGTACCGCAGGGAATTCAGGTCCCTGGCCATTAAATACCTGTCCGACCCGGCGGTTTTCCGCGATAATTAGGCCTGAAACTCAGGCGCTTATCAATCTTCATCGAACTGTCAAATTTGTAGCGTTTAAAATTTGCTATATCTTTAAATGTAAGATAGTTATTCCTGTGAATGATAATCGTTCGCAATAAAAACAACTACCGTACCAAGATCGCCCGTGAAGATGGACAAAGAAGAAAGAAATAAGCAGTTCGCTAACGACGTTGTGTATGCAGGCACACATCTTGCCGCATGCACAGTGCTGGACATTGCCATCGACCCGCATATCAATCAATATGTGCAGGATAAACTTGCGCCTAGTTTCAAAGGGCAGGAAGTGCATGCGCGTAAAGCGGAGGTAATAAGCGATGTGTCCGCTTCCGTGATCTTTCTGGGATTGCAGCGATTCTTTCCCGGTGTGGTAAACGGTATCAAGAAGGCGATGAAGCCGTTGCTTAACCCCATTTATGAAAAGATAGGTAATAACCGCCTGCAGGAATGGGCGGAACGCCACCATGTCGATCCGGCTTCCAAGGAATTTCGTAATAAGCTTGACGAATGGAAAGACCAGCAGGCGGGCAACTTCGCCAAATCTTCCGTTATCGCTGGCTTAAGCGCAGCAGGGAATGTGGTCGCGCAGATAAAGCTGGGTAATCCACGCCCGAAATGGGTTATCACGACAGGAAAACTTTCCGGTGCTGCGGTAACTGTAGGTGTAATCCTTGGCGTACGTGCGTTAGCGCCGCGCGGCATGCATAAGGTGGATAAGAATATCAATAAATACGTGGCCATGCCGCTCATCAACGTCACGCAGAAACTGTTCGGTGTGGCAGGCCTTGCGACGGAAGAAGACATAATATCAGCTCCGCCTTCGCAAAGCACGGCACCTGTTACACAGGCTGACACAGCAAAATGGGCGAAAGAAAAAGTGCAAAAGCTGGTGAGCGAAACCCCGTCTCCCGCGTCTTATAAACAGCGCGTGGACAACGAAGCGCGCGATGCAGCTATCGCTCGCTAAGAGCATTCTTCATTTAGCCTATTTCGTCATTCCCATAATTCGCCCAAGCGAATTCAGGCGATGACGGTTGAAATAAAAAAAGGGCCAGAATTGCTTCTGGCCCCTAAAGTTTAACAGGGAGGCTTTCGTCCAGGAGTACAACTCAACCAGACGACCAGGCATTTCACCCGGAAGGTCTCTCAACAGGGAGTCAGAGACATTGCTGATCACGTAAGCGCTCAGCAGATAGTGTTACTTATATTAATTTTTCCTTAAACGACCAGCGCAATTGGTAAGGATTAGATATGCTTTTAATGCATAGCAAGAAATATATGCCTTGTTAGTCATGCATAAAACGGAGTGTTGTTACTGTCCTGATAGATAAGCATCTACAGCAACTTATCCTAAAAATGCTTAGGCTCAGGACTCATTGAACTCTTGCTTGCTTTTCCTCTCCCTCTTGAGGGAGAGGACGCGTTTGCCTTGGGTTTAGCTGCTTTAGCTAAGCCCTTAGGCAAACCGAGGTGAGGGGGCATTTACATTCACCCTCACCCAGCTACGGCTAAGCTGCTGCGCAGCAAAGCCTGCGCAACCCTCTCCCGCTTTGCAGGAGAGGGGAATTAATGAGTCCTGACCCTAAGCGTCGTAGCTTGTGATGGAAAAGCGCTCCAATTCCCTGAGATATTCCTTTAACGCCACCATTGCAACACACGGCATGGCCCCTGCACCGGCAAGCTGCCCCTGTGCAAGTTTGCGCGCGAGTATAATTGCTGGCACGCATGGTATCTGCGGGCCGTCGCCTTTGAGTGCAACGATGAACCAGCTACGTTCATGACCCCGTCCATCCTGCTTTGTGCCACGCAGGATCACATGCATGCCGCCATCTGCGCTGCCAAACCGGTCAAACCGGTGACTGGCCTTAAGCAGCCAAGGCGCATGCCGGGGAAGGTTCAGCGGTAATCCTAAACGCACCAGCCATCCAAGTGCCCAAATGCAGCGGCGCGCATTCCATGCCCGCTGAGAACTGCACATGCTGTATGCCATACTGTAACGGAAAAAGGTCAAGGTCGGGAATATCGCAATTGGCCATCCAGCGGGTTCCCAGCACCGGATAATGCTGGCGGTATAAATCCTGCCAGCCATAACGGGGTCTGGTGTCTCCCTTCACGGGCTTTAGCTGCCTGCCGATATAGGTAAGTATGCCCTGTGTGGTAGCAAGGCCGCGTTCGGCCTTCTGGCCGGGGCTGATGCCGAAGCGCAAAGCGTCGATAGAGGCGAACTCATGCCGGTAATGTTCCAGCACTGCCGAGGAAAGGCAGGGCACGGTGCTGGCTCCGCTGATGACCCATGTGCCCGCTGCTTTTGCCTGTGCATCCAGCGTGGTGATGCCGGTCACAAATTCCCTTCCGTCTGCAAGATCGATATAATGCACGCGCCCGGTTATGCAGGCTTGCGCTACGCGGTAATGCTTTAGCTGGAACGGGCCGCATGTGTTGATGACTACGGCAGGGCGTAAGGTTTGCAGATGAAGGCTTAAGCCCTGTTCTGCATCCAGTGCAGCGTAAGAGATTTCTACATCCGGATGCTGCTGCCTGAGCTGGTTTGCCAGCGCAGCGGCCTTTGCCTCATTACGCCCGGCGATAATGACCGGCACATGTGAACGCACCAGCGCAACGGCAATGCGCTTACCAAAATTACCGTAACCGCCAAGAATAAGAACCTTATCCAATGTTCACCTCGGTTATGCGAAACGTGCCGCCATAGCGGTAGGTGATGCCAAACCACGGATGCACCACATCCATCCACATGCGGAAGGATTCATCGTCGATGGGTTCTTCCCATGCATCGCCGCTGCCGAGGAACCATCCTAAAGGAACCGGTATGCGCAGGCCAAATACCCGCCATACATAGCCCAGATGCTGAAGCCGCACGCGGTTTCCTTCCCATGAATAACGGGCGCGCCATCCCAAACCAAAGCGCATGACATCCGTTACCTCGCCATTATCGGAGCGTTGCAGGTAAGAGCGGAAGCGATATGGCGCATGGCCGGGAAAACGAAACAGGCGGTCAAAATAGAAGCGATCCGTGCCGAGCGGAGATACGAGGCGCACCGTCACCGGCACATTGCTGCCGCTATAAGGCACCAGTGCACCACATAGACGCATGAAAGGTGAAAGCAGGCGTGCAAGCCATGAACGCTCGATCGTCATCTCGCCCTCGGCTATCACCACATCACCACTGGCAGCATTCACAGCATAATGTTTTTGCATGACGGGCGGCAACTGATCCCACGCTTGCCCGAAGATCGATTTGAAGAAAGGCTCTTTGGGTGGAGTATGCAGGTTGCGGATCTGGTCTACGCCTTTGAGCCGTAGCAACGCATTGCGGACGCTGCGGATAGTCGGGTAACAGAAACGCGAAAATGTTCTGGAACGAAAGAGCAGGGCGTTCATGCGATTGAACCAGCCGACCGGACTGCCCAGCAGCCCCATAATCAGCATCACGTCGCCGCCGTGATAATAAGTGCCTGCGAATTTGATGACGGAACCTTCATCGAGGCTCAGGCCGCGCGCATTGATCTCTGCAATAACAGGGTGACGCGGTTCCTCCCTCGCATTGATCAGGTGCAGCGTGCCCACAGCCTCGCGAATGCGCAACGCCCGTGCCGCCGTGCGGCATAACGGGCATTCGCCGTCATAAACGTACCAGACATCTCCTTTGGCGTTGGCTGGTGGCTTTATCATAGCAGTTCCCTGTGTATGTAAGGATGTTATAGTTGCACAGCGAACCAACTGCCAGAGGATTACATGGAATACCTGCTAGTGAAATGGGTGCATATCGTCAGTTCCACCATATTGTTTGGCACTGGCATCGGCAGCGCCTTTTTCATGTTCATGGCGAACCGGCGCAAAGATATGGCGGGCATGTATTTTGCCGTGCGGCATGTGGTTATCTCTGACTGGTTGTTCATTACGCCCGCAGTGATCATTCAGCTTGTCACGGGGCTGTATCTCATGCATCTGGGCGGCTATGGCCTTTCAGATAGTTGGATAATGTGGGGTCTTGTTTTGTATTTCTTTGCCGGAGCCTGCTGGCTGCCGGTGGTATGGATGCAGATACGCATGCGCGATATGCTCAAAGCTGCTCTGGAAACGGGAGCAGCGCTTGACCCACGCTACTGGATCTTTGACCGTTGGTGGATAATGCTGGGTTCGCTCGCATTTCCCGCGATAGTACTCGTGTTCTGGCTGATGGTGTCAAAGCCTGGCTGACCAGTGTTTTTTAAGGCATCAGCAACGCAGCAAGTTTATGTATCAGCGCGGGCGGCTGGCCATACAGCTCACGTTTGCCGCCCCATACGGGGTTGGGCCATGCGGCGTCCGTAGTAAAGCGCGCGATCACATGCACATGCAGTTGCGCCACCTGGTTGCCCAGCGCCGCTACATTGATCTTGTGCGGCGACACGGCAAGTTGCAGCGCGTCGCACGCTTTGGCGATGTTGTCCATCAGATGGTGGCGTTCAGCGAGGTTGAGGTCGGTCAGTTCACGTGCGCCCGCAATGCGCGGCACAAGTATAAGCCATGGGAAGAGGCGGTTATTCATCAGGAGGAAAGAGCAGAGCGATCCCTCATAAACGGGGAACGTATCGGCAGCGAGCCGTTCATCTAAAGCCCACATTGGCTAAACCTAATCCTGACGGAAGGTGATGATGCGTTTTACTTCTTTTTCGACGATCTTCTGCACGATCAGGGGCAGGTTTTCGTCCAGCCAGCCTTTGAGCATGGGGCGAAGCGCTTCCAGCAGCAGGTCTTCCACCGTATTGCCGTTGCGCAACTCCGGCGAGGACACGCGCGGAACGGAGAGGTCTTTTTGCGTATTGTCCACGATCGGCTTGAGCGCTGCCGCCGCTGCGGTTGCGGCTTCGTCGGATACGAGGCCGTCGGTTGAGGGCGCTGCCGGAGTTTCCATAGGCTTCTTGCTCGCTGTTTTGGGAGCGGGTGCGGCTGTGGGCGGAGGGGCAGGCGGCGCAACCGGTGCCGCTTCCGCTTCTTCCTTGAACTGCGAGAGGTCGAGCACGTCCGCTTCCGCCGCGGGTTTCTTTTCCCCGGCAGGTTCGTCTTCTATGATGCGCTTGATAGACTGGAGAATGTCCTCCATCGATTCCGATGACGCGCCCGATGCAGCTGGTTCAGCCATAATCTCCCTGTTAGTAACAATAGTTCATCTGTCTAGTGTGCAGACTTGCCGCTAGTATAATAAGTGACAAAAATTAAAAACCAAACAATTTGTTAGGGTTGCTACAGGGTTATGCTGGCACTGTGATTAAAAAACAAACCCTTGCGGCTTATTGAATTCCTCCAGCGGGGCTACGCTGGCGTTGCTGGTGGCGCTGCGGTAGAGGGTATTGTTGATTTTCCTGTATTCCACAAGGCTTCCAAGGCCAAGCACACCCACGGCTTTGCGGGCATTGGACTCAAAAGTCACGATCCTGCCGCCTTCCTTCAGTTGGTCGGCCAGCATTTGCGGGATGAACTCCACCGCGCCCTGAATGAGGATCACGTCGAAGGGGCTGCGCGGCTGCACGCCCTCGGTGAGCGGCACTTCAAATAATGCCACGTTGGCGAGGCCCTTGAGGTTTTCCCGGGCCTGCCTGGCCAGTTCCGGGTTCGATTCCACCGCCACCACGCTCAGCGCCATGTGCGAAAGCACGGCGGCGGAATAACCGCTGGCGCAGCCTACATCGAGTACGGTGTCCTGCCTGCTGATGCCGGACTGGTCCAGAAGCCTTGCAAAGGCAAGGGGTTCCATGAGGAAGCGGCCATGGCCAAGGGGAATCTCTTCATCCACATAGGCCACACCCTTCAGGGATACGGGCACAAACGCTTCGCGCGAGACGGCCATCAGGGCGTCCGCGATGCTCTGCTTAAGGACATTGCCAGTAAAAATCTGGCTTTTCAGCATGTTTTGGCGAACTGCCGAAGAAAAGGACGGGGAAGATGAGCCGCTCATGGAACCTGCCTGATCAAAATAAATAGCATCTATGCCGTGTAATATAAGTATGCCCGCAAAATTGCAATGCACAACTTGACCCAATACAGCGGGGGCGTTATAGCGGGTGGCATGGCTGGGTAGCAAAGTGGTAATGCGCGGGTCTGCAAAACCTGTATGCGGCGGTTCGATTCCGCCCCCGGCCTCCAAAACTTCAGTCGCCTCCGTTCATCCCTGTTCGTATGTGTTCGTATAAGCCTTTGTTTTGACAAAGATTATTACGCGCATATATTCGTAACAATCCGCCACTAATTTTGCTCAGCCGTACAAGTATGGGGGCATTATTGGGGGCATCAGGAAAGGACTGGGGGCATCTATGACGCTAAACAAGGGTGATTGCAGAGACGCGGAGCCGAAAGACAAGGCCTATAAGCTGAGCGACGGCGGAGGCTTGTATCTTGAAGTCGTGCCGAACGGCGGAAAGTATTGGCGAATGAAATACCGCTTTAACCGTAAAGAGAAGCGCCTTTCTTTTGGCGTCTATCCCATCGTGGAACTGGAAGATGCCCGCGACATGCGCCACCAGGCGAAGAAGCTGCTAAGCCAAGGCATCGACCCTAGCAAGGTAAAGCAGGAGAATGAAACCAAGCGTATGCGTGAGGCGCAGAATACTTTTAAGGCGGTTGCGCTGGAGTGGCATGAGAACCGCAAAGATACTTGGAGCGAAGATTATGCCAGCAACACACTACGCCGCATGGAGGCAGATGTTTTTCCGTACATAGGAACCATGCCTATTGCTACCATTACCGCCCCGGACGTGCTTGATGCACTGAGGAAGATCGAAAAGCGCGGCTCGTTTGATATTGCAGGCCGCACGCGGCAGATATGCGGCCAGGTATTCCGCTATGGCATCCAGACCGGCAGGTGCGACCGTGATATTGCAGTTGATCTGAGAGGGGCTCTAAAAACACGCAAGACAAAGCATTTTGCCGCTATTGACGTTAAAGAGATACCGGAACTGCTGGAAGCATTGGAACGTAACGATGCCAGGCTCTACGCCAGGACACGCCGTGCTATCAAATTATCAATGCTGGTATTCACCAGGCCGGGGGAAATACGCCAGGCCGAGTGGAAAGAAATCAACTTTGAGGAAAAGCAGTGGATCATTCCCGCCGAGCGTATGAAGATGCGACGTCCGTTGATTGTGCCGCTCTCCAGCCAGGCGATTCAGATTTTACGGGAGCAGCAGGAGGAGACGGGGCACATCAATACTCCCTTTGTCTTTCCTGGCCAGCACAGTCCCCGAAAGCCGATGTGTGATGCCGCCGTGCGGGTCGCACTACACAAGCTGGGCTTCAAGGGCCGCATGACGGCTCACGGCTTCCGTGCTCTCGCCCGCACCGGCATACGGGAGAAGCTCAATTACGATCCCGATGTGATCGAATGCCAGTTGGCGCACAAAGCAGCCGGGCCGCTGGGTGAAGCCTACAATCGCGCACAGTTTGTCGAGAAGCGACGTGTTATGATGCAGGAATGGGCGGATTACATTGATTCCGTCATGGAAGCGCGCAAACAACACCCGCAACGCTCGGTAAGTGAGGTAAAAAATGCTGCTTGATAAGCGAAAGCGCGGAATTGAGAAAAAGATTGTGGAGCAGTCATCGGAGATGATGGAAGCATTTCTCCATCCAGACGCAAAGAAACACAAATCGCCACAATGGAAGGATCAGTTCAAGAAGCAGGCTATGCTGCTACTGTGGGAGTGTTACTTCGAGGAAATCCCTCCTCCCATAGAGCTTGTCATGCTCAGCAGCTGCATTCTTGGCAAGCGGCATGACTGGTCTACCGCTAAGTTTGCCGTAGTGAGCTATCTTGCCTTAACATGCCCGCCTTCAAAAGCCGTCAAAGATTTACCATCAGGCGTAAAGTCCGAAGTCAGCCGCATCATCAAACGGCATGGCGGGCTGCAAAAGAAGCCGCGCCAGCTGGATTCATTCGTAGGCAGCGAAGAACACGACTATCGCCGCATCTTCGACAAATGGATCAAGGATGAAATTTTCATCCGCCTTTGGCAGAAGAAATACGTTCAATATCAGAACCGACCGTACAATGCTGAGGCAATTGAAATCGCAAAAATGGCGCTGGAAGAGTAAATTTTTATAAACGTAAAATATCGCGTTTTTTCCCCATTAGCGCCCACATTCTTTTCTATTTACCCTGATTCGTACATGGACTGCACCGTTCATGCTTATTGCCAGAATCAGGAGAAAAGATATGACGACGTATCATGATAAGCCATTATATTCTATTCCCGAAATCATCGAAATGGTCGGGATCGGACGCACGCGGCTGTATCAGGAGTTGAACAGTGAGCGGTTGAAAGCGGTTAAGATCGGTAAACGCACCTGTGTCACTAAAGCCAGCCTGGAAACATGGCTTTCAAAACTGGATGGATACCTCCCTGAGAAGCAGAGGGGGAAAGCTAATGTATGCAGCAAGTAACGCCAATAGTTTAGTCGAGATCAATGACCACC
The DNA here is from genome assembly GCA_035906055.1 of Alphaproteobacteria bacterium. Taxonomy (GTDB): domain Bacteria; phylum Pseudomonadota; class Alphaproteobacteria; order Rickettsiales; family JABCZZ01; genus JAMIFV01. Next base: position 72,926 of record JAMIFV010000005.1, read on the forward strand.
CTAATCTACCAATATGGGCAGAGAAAATCGATGAAACCGACATAACCGGCATCTCAAATAAGGATTTTCTTGAAGTCACCTTTGGTGTGATAGATCAGCATGCTCAGCCCATGGTCGTAAGTTTTCTGGAATCTCCCGCCAGTTGCGATCAACGCGCATGGCATGGATTAGCTAGAAAGCACGCTGAGGCGACGGATTACCTGTTCGACGGTGGCAACAACTATTTCAGCTTGTCCGTATTTTCCCCAGACGAAAGCGGTTTCTACGCCCGTAAAAAAAACCGCTTTTATGAACAACGTGCAATCATGCTTGATGATGTAGGAACAAAAGTCCCGCTGGAACGGTTGATTGTTGAGCCAACCGCATTGATCCAAACATCGGAAGGAAACTATCAGGCGGTCTATCTCCTGTCGGAACCGATCCAAAATGCAGAAGATGCGGATGCATTGATGAAGGCTTTTATCGGAGCTGCTTTATGTGATCCTGGATCCGATGGCCCTACGGCTCGTCTTGCCCGCCTGCCGCGCGGTATCAACGCAAAATACACTCCGGCCTTTGTCTGCCGTCTGCGGCATTGGAATCCTAGCAAGCGCTACAGCCGGGAAGAACTGATTGCAGGTTTCGGTATAAGAGATTTTCTTTCGGTTCAAAAACCGGAGAAAGCCAAAAAAGAAAAGAAGCCACGTCCCGAAACAGGCGATCCAATCTATTTCCCGACAGATGACGAAAATCCTGTCGTCGTTGCTCTGAAAAACAAAGGCTTATATAAAACCCCTTTGGGCAGTGGAAAAATCGACATTACATGTCCCTGGGTACATGACCACACAGATGCTGCTAATCAGGGAACGACTTATTTTGAACCGGACGATAATTATCCTATTGGCGGATTCAACTGTTTTCACGCGCATTGCAAACACAGAAGTATCAAAAACCTGCTTGAATATCTTGAAGTAAGCCCGCGTCATGCTCGCGGAAAAGCACAAATCTACGTCAATCCGGGCGAGATGGGGCACATTCTTGATGCCGCTGAGCGCGAACTGGCAAAATCCGGGCATCATTATCAGCGCGGCGGCATGATTTCCATCGTATCGACAACGCCGGAAACCAACCATACGTCAATCATTCCGATTAAATCATCGAATGTACGGGTCGCCCTTTCCAATGCCGCCCTTTGGTATAGATACAGCTCAACCGCTGAAGACTATGTACAAATCGACCCTCCGGCAGAATATGCAAAAACTCTGTTTGATGCACCAGAATATCGCTATCTTCCAGTCCTTCGCGGGTTGGCACGGCAGCCGTATTTGCGCAGTGATGGGTCGTTGATGACAATGCCAGGATATGATCCACTAACGGGGATGTTTGGCGTTTTTGCCATGCAGGATTTTAATGTTCTTGAGAACCCGTCGCTAGATGATATGCGGAATGCTCTCCAACTTATTGAATCTCTGCTGGAGGAGTGCCCGTTCAAAAGTCCCATCGACAAAGCGGCAGCCATGTGTGCAATACTGACGGCTTCAATTCGTTCCAGTTTACCACTGGCTCCCATGTTTCACATCAGGGCACCGCAGGTAGGATCGGGGAAATCCTTCCTGTGTCGCCTGATTGCTGCTTTCGCTTCCGCCCGTTTGGGTACGCCTACGACATTTCCACAGGAGGATGAGGAATGCAGAAAACTCCTGTTAGCCGAGCTTTTGACGGCACCTGCAGTCATTGAATTTGACAATTTGACGACCGATCTTGTGGCGCATAAGAGTCTGTGCGTCGCGTTGACCTCTGAATATATGACGGATCGCATCCTTGGCGTGTCGAAGACGGCTTCCGTCAGTACACGGACGTTGTTTCTTTCCAGCGGTAATAATGTCGCCCCTGTCCAGGATATGGTGCGCAGGTGTATCACCATCGACCTCGATCCCGCCTGTGAGACGCCTGCCGCTAAGACGTACAAAAATCCCCGACTAATCGAGATGGTACTGGCAGAACGTGGAAAATACGTCTCTGCCGCCTTGACCATCATCAGGGGCTGGATCGTCGCTGGACGGCCAAAGCAGGCATGCAAGGCGCTTTCAACCTTTAATGATTGGGTGGATCATTGCGTACAGCCACTGCTGAACTTTGGTTATGCCAATCCCATGCTTTCAGCGTTTGATGCCATGAATGCCGACCCGGATCGAGAGGCTATTGCCAGGCTGATGAATGTCTGGAAAGATTGTTTTGAGAAAGCACCAGGCATGGTGCGCGACCTAGTAGGCCACGCTCATAGTAACATAGAGTTGGCAGAAATTCTTGAAGACATCGCACCGGACAGAAAAGGCGGATTTAACAACAAGAGCCTCGGTCGATGGCTCAAGCGCCATGCTGGGCGGGTTGTTAATGGATACCGCTTCGTTCCTGCTGATGGGTCGAGAAATGCCAGCGCGTGGAAGCTGGAATCGGTTCCATCGGTTTTATCGGTTTCCAACTAGCCGCTCAGCCGAAAGTTTTGAAGACCAGTAACCATAAGAGCGATACCAAATGCACACAGAAAAATTAGCAATATTCGTATGATAAAAACAAAGACGTTTTTCATACACACGTCGTGCAGCTTTTGACTGTTAACGAATATATATCCTATGGAGAAAAGCAATCCGAGTATTATCGCCATGCTCGGCATTTCTTTATAAAATGCTATGCCACTATACACACCGATGACGGCAAAAATTAGAACAGAGGCAGCGCAGATCGTATTCAGCGTACCTTCTAAGGAAATCCTTTGCAGATAGTGCTGCCACTTTAGCGGGTACGCTTTTTTAGCGTAGGATTGCAGAAAATCTATAACTCGCTTTTCGTGATCCTTGTCATACCTATCCAAGGCAAGAAAACAAATGCCAACATAAACCTGCGATTTTGTTCTGAGATTGTGTATCTCTTTTTCGAGCCAGGATAACCATTCCTTGACGTTTTCCTGAACGGGTTTGTTGGGGAGCAAGTATCGCTTGCGCCAATACGCTGCCATTTGGTCATGAAAATCCTGCAAAACTCTATGATCGAACGAGTGCAAATTTTTCAATGCAGCTACAATCTCATTTTCGGGATCGGCTTCAAACCGCGCTAGATAGTGTTTGCGGCAGCCCCCCAAAATAATACCCATTGCCTTGCCGTATTGGTCGTGCTGTGCCCACTGAAAATCTGTTTTATCGCCATCGAACCGCTCGGATACGATCATAGAGGATCACCGACGCGGCCATAGATAGCGAGTTTGCCGGATTGGAAACAGGCATAATAACGGTCGGAATAATCTCCTGGGCGACGATTCCAGAAGTCACGCCACATGCTGTAGTAGTAGCAATCGGCGTGGCCTTTAATGGCGGCAGAGCTGTCAGGTTCACCCATAATATCGCGTACCTGGTCACGGGTCATGCCGAGCTCCAACTGATTGGTTGTCGATCTGGGATTGGCGCAGGCCGCGAGTAGTAGAAGTGTAAAGCTGATGATGACGGTTCTTTTCATAAACTCCCCCCTTAGTTGCGGAAACGGCACCAGATTTTGGTTCTCTGGTGCCGGGAGGTAGTTACCGCTCGTACGAACGGCGCAGCGTATTCACGCAAGCGCTATTATATTCCGCCGCCCTCCCGACAAAGTGTCGAGAAAGCAACGTCATTGGTTTCGGCCTGACATTGCTTAGGCCGCGTACGAAGGGGTAACTAGCCCCAGAAACGGTTATGCCGTTTCCAAAAGCGAAGTTAGATAAAAAGCAAAGATATAACAATCAAAAACGCCGCCTCTACATGATGCCTGCAGCCTGGCACTAATTAGGCTATCTTCTTACCTGATCTATATTAAACAGTTGCTTAGCTGTTTTGGGGGGTGATTCTGTTTATGTGTTTTTCTGCGCCAAACGAAGGAATTTTGTTTTTCTTTAGAAAATTCAAATGCCAATCAAATAGAAAAAATGTATTTATCGGAGTGCGCACCAGACCTGTGAGTGATTCGGAAAATAACGTAGACCAATAGAAAGCACATTTTATGGCTATGGAACGTCTGCCACGCTGCTTACCTGAGTGGCTTCAAAGAAAAGGCATCACTACCCAGAAACAACTCGTGTTGAGATTGCTTCCTTATCTCGAATGGCGCTCTAAACAGGAGGTGGTGGACTTATTTTTGCAAGTCTTGCCACATGCAAAATCCTCAACTAAAAAATCCTCCGCACTTGATCGCCAAATTTTAGAGTTGCTGAGAGCGGGGCTGATTGAAAGAGCCTATGGGGCTAATCCTCCAACCCCGGCTCGTTCACCTAATGCTACCCCTCATCGTTACGCTTATTATCGAAGAGTAACGAAACGAATGCCGCGTCCAAAAAGATCTATGATGACTATTACACCGGAGGGGTATCCACCAAAAGAGGTTAAAAAGCCGAAAACTTCCAGGAAGCGCTTTAAGAAAAGCACTACCTGTTTAACTGCTTCAGACATCGAATTTATAAAAATGAATCCCTACGGCATGTCTACTCATGCTTTGGGAGAAATGTTTCGCATTTGCCAATCCTCAGCATGGAGGATAAGACGGGGGAAGATTCCTAAACACCTTAGGAGCGAATTTAAGAAACTTTAGTCTAATCTAAAGTTATCCACTCCATGAAATCCAGCCTTTTTTCGTAAATAGCCTTTAGGATATTTTTTATCTCGCTGGGCTTATTAGACAAATTGATTACCAGCGTATCAATAGCGCGTGTCAGCGGAATCATTGCCCATCGTGAAGCATAAGCAGCGGCCATGTCTTCGGGCGTGTCAAACAGGTCGCCAGGAGTGACAGGAGCGTTTAGCTTTTGTTGGTACTTATATTGCCAGAAATCATCGAAGGCATAATTTAAGACTGTCCATCCTTCCAAGCCACGGCATGAATCATACTGCACGATCCGCAGCGCCTCTCGTTCGTTTGGATACTGCTCTCGGGTTTCATAGGAGGCACCATCCCATACTTTACCGCCGTGCTTAAGAATGGTTTTGCCTGGCAGGGAGACGGCGTTGCCATCGCTACGCAGCACCAGGCTGGGGGGCACACAGGCCAACAAATCGACGGGATAGTTGCCGAGGGCTTTTGCCTCGGCGCTCAGGCGCTCATAAAGGCTGAAATCTTCGGTAAGATTCCCTTCAACGATGATAACCCTGCCGCCACCGGCCTCTACGTTGGGTTCAATATCCCAATCCTGAAATCCGAAACCGCTGGCCACATCCATCACGAAGTGGGCAAGGTTGACCTTCATCCGCAGGCACCTCTTTAAACGCCGCACGCTCAAATCCTGTCGATCAATGCCTGTTGTCCAATCCGCCACCGAATCCCTGACAAACTGATCGATGCCATCGGAAACAACGACATGCTCGGGATTATATATCTTGCGCAGAATTTCTATTTCGTTGCGCGGCCAATCCTGGCCTTCATCAACAAAAATTAAATCCCATGCATATTCGTTTGCATGCTTTGCCTTTAAACTCTCGATGTCCTCTGGCGAAATGGCGCCGTTCCGCAAATAGTTGAGGAGCATTTCTTTGTTATCTTCGTAATGCTCAAGGAAATCGCTTTCCTCTTTAATAATCCCCAGGTTGAGCATGATGCGTCGCATGAAGGCGTGCACGGTTTCGATGGCGATCCCACCGCTTTGCACGTTGCGCGGCACACCCAGCAGCGCCATGGTGCGGCGCATATCCGCTACCAGCGCCCGGTTAAAAGTCAGCATCATAGACCGCCGCTGTTCTTGATCGTAAACGCGATAGGCCATTTGCAGCAGCATGACGGTTTTGCCTGCACCGCCGCGACCACGAAAAACAATCTGCTTTTGCCCCAATTCAGACATCCACGTTTCGGATATGGCGTTTCGGGCAATGCGATCCATCCTTTGCCGATCCAGCGAGGTCGGCTCCAGCGTTTGAAACAAAGGAAACTCGGGAGAAAGCAGCTTGGCAAAAACTTCATCAGCGCCGAAGTTAATGTAGGCATTCCGGTCTGTTTTGCGCGGTGAGGAAATTTGTCCCAGCACGTTCAGCCAGCGCTCGAAACTGGCATTCATGGCTATGCTGTTATGCGGCCTTTTAGGCAGATCGCTTTCTTTGAGGCCGGTAAAAAGAATGAGATTCTGGACGTAAAGCCCTCTGACGCCACTCCTATCCAAGAACCCCTTAAAATCGAACACCTGCCTGCGGTTTTTTTCCGTAACATCTTCCCAATATTCTTTTCCGTTTCGCTTATAACGCACGGATGCCAGGTGGCTTTCAAAACGCACGCCGGTCGCGTCATGGGATTTAACTTCGATCAGCAGTGCAAAATTGCGGATATAAGCATTGCGCGGAACGAATTTACTGTCATCTACCGGATAAAATTCATATTCCACCGCAAATGCGCGAGGCTCTCGGAAACTGCCTATGACGATCAGATCGAGGTCTTGAGTTTTGTAGCCATAGATTTTCAAGCCCACGACGATTTTGATCTGATCGTCCTTGTGCTGCGCGAGGTCAGGCCATAGTTGCATTAAAAGGTTGCGTACATGCAGTGCGGCTTCGTATTCAGGCCCTTCTTTTACCCCGAAAATATCGATCATGCGGCATCACTTTGCTGATTACCATAAACACGCTCCTGCACCATGCGGGTAGCTCTGGCAAGATTGCCACGCACAATCAGTTCGTTTATCGGAACAACTTCAATGTCGCGGGAATTGGCCTGAATCTCCCTGAGAGAAGGATTAGCAGGGTGACCATCGGTCAGCGGGCCGGAAAGGCCTACAGCGAAGCGTTTTCCATCTTGCTTAGTGATCAGAATCGGAACGATTACTTCTCCAGCGCGCGGTATGGTTAAGCGGGCGTTAGGCTCGATCGTCCATTGTTCTACCTGCTGCCGCTGCAAATCGTGGCAAAGCAGCTCCGTGGAAGCTGCCAACCGGCGCTCATCGAAGGAAGGCAATTCGCCGGTCAGCAAATATTCCACCAGCGCAGCGCCGACATGCCGATCCAGCAGGCTATGCTCGAACTTGTTCTTGAAACTGCGCAGACAGCGGTAACAGGATGCATCGCAATGTTCGGGGCATTCTTTCAGGATGCGCAATGCTGCGCGGAGCAACGGTTCCGCATGGCCGGTTAACTGGCTGGAAAAGCCAGCGCCGCCCGGCAGGGTATCGTAGAGAAAGATTTCACTCTCCAGGCCATTGCTGCCAGCGATGGTAAGTGCCGGCCGGAATTCTGCCATCAACTCTCCTGGTTCAATTTCTAGAATCTGACAGGCTGCCTTTGCCAGCGCTTCGCTGACGGTGCGCAACGCCACGTTCGTCGGATCATAGCCTGGCCGGAGTTTCAAGGGTGCCGCCACGCGCATGGAAAACAAGGCGATGTCGGTAATGAAATCGGTGCCCAGCACGATCTTTTTAGAAATGCGGTCGCTGGCACACTGTTGATCATTATCGGCGGGATACGGCTTCTGATGCGCGCGCATTTGCGTCAGCAGCGGCGTGTGAATCGTGCTGGCTTCAATGCGTCCGCATTTTGTGCAGTACGAATATCCCTCCTGATCTGGCCCGGTGTTGGAAACGAGCAAGTGGGTGCGATTGGTCAGCACGCGCACGCGCTCACCTACAGGATGCCATCTTGCTTCATCGGAAGGCGTGGCCATGACCAGTTTTGCGCGGGTGGCGTAGCTGGTTTCTGGCATATCATCCGGCGAGGTTACCTCTTCGGCATCGATAGGATGGGCAAAGCCAGGCGGCCGCAGCCAATAATGGCCGGGACCAAACGTGCCAGTCCCGCCGCATGCTCTGCAATCCTGGGCGTCTCTACTGCCAATTTCATTCAGGCGGAATGTGCGCGCAAAGCCGCATTCGGTGCATTCAAAATAGTAGCGGCGATCTTGCCATGCAGTAAATAACTCTTCATGGATTTGCGCGTAAATTGCTCCGGACGTATAGCATTTACCGGCTATCCACACCTGTTTGCCGGGCGCATATTGCGTCAGGGCAATAGGAAGCCCTTGAGATGGGGCAAATCGCATGACGGTACGGAAACGGGTGGAATTATCCCGGTCGAAGACGCAGAAATTCGCTACGTCTGTTGGGAAAGCGTAGCGGGGCAGGATGCCTTTATAGAGCAACCAATCCAGCAGTTTGTCGCTTTCCGCTCCGACTCCCGACTGTTCGCCATCCTCTGCCGCCACTTCCTCTTCCACGGCAGTCGCAAGAGCCGCTACGGTGCCACCTTGGCCACGCAACGCATCATTCAGCGCTTGCATGCAATTTGAAACCAAGTTCTCCAGAAGTGCATCCCGCTCTTCGGCGTTCAGTTCTACCGGAATCCATGACGCAACACGCTGGCGCAACTGAGCCGAATTGGCATTAAGCCAACGCTCGAAATCGCTTCGATTCAAGATCGCGGTATCCGTGCAGAAATCAGCCACCGTTCCTAGAACTGAGAATAAATCCGGCTGTTCTTCGGGATCGATGTCCGGCAAGCGCTCCTGATGATAGCGCTGCAAGAGAAAGGCTTGAATGTGCCGCTTTACGATATCGGCATTATCCAGCGTAAGGCGCGGGTCGACCACCGGCCCGCAAATCATTTCATCCGAGGATTGGAAATAATGTTCGTCATGACTGTCTGCGCTACCAAAAGCAACAACGGTTGCCACTGCATTACCGCGGCGGCCAGCTCGTCCGGCGCGCTGCTGGTAATTTGCTCGGCCTGGCGGCATGTTGCGCAAGGCCACGCCCGAGAGCGCTCCGATATCGATACCCACTTCCATCGTCGTCGTACTCGAAAGCACATCGATGGCCGTGGCGCGCCTTCCTATTGCTCCCCAGCTAAGTTCCACATCCTGAAACAGAAGTTCGTGCTGCTCGGCCTTGGAAAAAATATCCTCGTTCTGCGGGGCATTAAGCTGCGCGGTATGCTCGGCGGCGATCAGCGCCATGGGCGCGACTGGCGGATCTTCCAGGGCTTCCACGATTGGATGACGATAAAATCCCTTACGCGCTTCAAACACAGGGTCAGCAACAGGATCGAGCGGTGCGACATTGGTGGCGCCGCAATCGATGCATATGTTATAGCCGGGGATCGGCCTATGCACGGATTTGCATGCCTGGCACCGCACCCATTCTCCACCCAGCATCAGAGAGAGGTTTCTGCCCGCCAGCCGGGGAACTCCGGTGTCCATCGTTTCGGTAAATAATGTGAGGAGTTGTGGCAGCCATCTGTCCTTGAAGATTTTTCGGCTGTCTTTGCTTTGCAGCAGCCGATCCATCGCTTTGAAGTTGCCCTTGTGCCCCTTAACGCTGGTACCGCTCCTACGAGGGCGCTGCCACCAGTCGGTAGGCATATAACCCAGCCAGAAGCCTTTATCACGCCAGCAGCGCAGCCATACGCGCGCAAGGGCAACTTTGGCTTCGGGGGTTTCCGCGATGCCCGGTATATTGGGTAGTTGCTGGAGTGCCGGGGTTAACTGGCCGCGCTCCATGAACGATGCAATGGCCAGTGCCTCCAATCCTAAGAAGCGATCCAGCACCGTCTTCATTAAATCATCAAGGAGCGATACAGGCGGGCGCTCGTTGCGCATATCCATCCACAGATCCATCAAGGCCTGATCGGAATCCAATGCACCATTTCTCACCGCGCTTTCCACTATTCCTTCCGCCCCAAAGTTTTCGTCAGGCCGCAGTTCCGGGCGGAGGCGCACGGAAAGCCGCTGTGAAGCCAATAAGGCAGCCAGATAAATATCTTCCAGGTTAAGCCGCTGTTGAAGTGGCGCGCATGCCTGTAGCCTGCGGAAGCCCCATGTCACCAGTGACCGCAGAGAATCGCGTACCGAATACATTTGTAAATTGGGAGCAAGGCGCGCGGCCACCTGCCGGGAATCCGAGAAAACCAGCACCTTGCGTCCCCGCAATGGAGCGAACCGATTAGCGCCGACCGGACTCGGGGGTTGGATTTGGAGCTGGCGTGACACCAGCGCCTGAAATGGCTGATCACCCTTCGTTTGATGATCCTGCACCGTCGATCTATTAAATTTCGCAGCTTGGCCGCAGACAGCGCATGGCACGAATTGGCCGAGAACATCCGTATTGGTGTTGTCTTCCTGTTCGTCATCATCCGTTGCAACAGGGGCGATGCGTTCCCGGCGAATATAAACCGTTCGCGTGCGTTCCCCAAGTTGCGGGGGATTTAATCTTCCTGTCTCAAGGTCAAAGTCAGCGGGTTCCGCCACTCCCTCCTCCTGCGGCTCTTCCAGCAGAAGATCGAGCGGCAAATTCGGACTGATGGTGCCATCCGGCATGCGCATCCATCGGCCGGATTCCGCCCATAGCGCATTCGGATTATCGATATTGTCCGTATAGGCGCGCGCGTGCGCTGTCCCGCAGCTACGACAGGTATATAATTCCATGACGCATGCGCCGCAGTTGCAGCGATTGCGCGGCTGGCTATACATGCGCCCGCAAATGCCGCTGCGCTCGTCATCTTTCAGTTCGGTGCATGCGGGATCCATGCAAACCCACAGGCCAGGCAGCCCACGGAAGAAATTATGAATACGGCACGGCAGCAGCCCAGCACCCATGGGGTCTTCGCGGGCGACGCTTCCCAAGGCTAACAGCGAGGTAACTGCTTTATCGGCTGTCCTTTGGTTCGCGCCGGGGAAAAGTTCTGCTCCCAATTTGGAAATGGGATGAGCTTGTTTCATGGTAATATTAATCATTTTTTTAAGCGGCCCGTAGTCGGAGAGCGCATTAAATAAATCCCGATCTAGCCCATCTCCACCTTTGGTATCTCTGGCTTGGAGCAAAGGCTTTATCGATGCGAGGCGGGTTTTTTCATCGGGCGAATAAAACGCTTCCAGGTCAATGCCTGCCAATAATTCGGCATCCTTTGCAGAACCCGCCGAATCCTGCGGCTTTAGATCCAGCGTGCCGACGATGGGCACGAATGTTTCTGCGGGCACGCCTGCCAGTTGCCCGCCGAACTCCGGCGCATAGTCAATATCCTGAAAGCTGGCGGTCGCGCATATAACTTGAAAGCGCTCCGGTGGGATTTCAAGCCGTTCCCGAAGGCGGCGGAGCAGCAGTCCCACCTCGGCACCAGCTGCGCCGCGGTAAAGATGTGCCTCGTCCAATACAACGAGAATCTTTTCCTTGGGATTCTGCGCAAGCCACTCGCGTGTTTGATTAAAGATCGGGCGCTCGATGGGGCGCATCAACATATATTCCAACATGGAATAGTTCGTGACAAGCAGATCAGGCGTCGCCTCTTGCACCTCATGGCGCGTCAGCAATTCCGAATCATCATTTAATGTTACCGCGCGGGCGAATTCACCCGTTTTGCGGTTCTTCCAGTTGGAACCCTTATCCCCATACCACGCGGCCAGGTCAGGCTTTGCAGGCCATTTCCCGCGTGATTTCAACTGATCCAGCAGATGTTTTGCCGTGGCATGCCCTTCGGACGAAGTGTCATCGGCCTGTTGCTGAATCTGGACATAGAAATCATCAAAGGATTTTAATTTTACAGAGTCCTTTTTTGAGGTTCTCACGCCAGCATAGGGCGTCCGGCTGGTGTAGCGGGCGAAGCGCGGGGGTCTGCCCGCCCAGCCGTTGAATTTATCCACCAGGCGCTTATCCCCGAATAACGCGCGCAAGCGGCCAAGCTGGTCATTCACCAGCGCGTTCATTGGGTATAGCAGTAGCGCGCGCGTGGCAGGCTGTGCGAAGGCTTTGGGATTCGCGGCGGCTTCTCTCGCCAGTTTGCCGAGGATCGGCAGCAAGAACGATTCCGTCTTACCCGAGCCGGTGCCGGTCATGATGATGAGGTTTTTTCCTTCCACCAGGCTTTGCCTGATGGATTCGTATTGGTGGCTGTAGGGCGGGTTATAGATAATTCTCGGCAGGCCATTCGAAGCGCTGGACAATGCTTCGTACACCTCGAGTGCAGCTGGCGGCAGACCTGGGATCTCATTAAAGCGCTTGCCGGCCGTATAGCGGGGTGTGGATTCCAGGTACGGTATCTGGAAAGTAACGCCTCTTTCCTCCAGCAATGCCCGGCGCTGATTGATCAGAATCGAATTACTGATGTGGTAAGTCGCCTCGATATAATCCGTGAGCGCGCCATGGAGTTCCGCGATGGTTTCTTGAATAGTTTTCGACATAAATTTCTCCCCGTATTAATTCTCGCGGCTTAACCACAGTTGTTCTTGTAGGAATCTCTCTTCCTCGATCGCTTCCTCCACCGGCACATGATAGGCAAAAAGACAATTAGGCTGTTCGACTTGACGACCAATAATCGCAAGTTTTCGCTGCGCCCACATAGGTAACGGCATGAAGAACTCTAATAGCATTTCATCGCCGATTCTACGACTACGATAAGTCTGCCCCGATCCCCTGCAACGGTCTATGGCAAGCTGCAAGTGCCAAGCGACGTCGCATCCACGGAAACGGGCGTTTTTTAAGGGCAAATCCAGAAAACGGATCGGCTCACCATCGGCCAGTTCCACATATCCCCACAGGTCGGAGCCATACTCTTGCGGGCGTCGGGCAACGAATTTGCCAGTGTGTTTTTTTGGGACTGTCCAGCGCTTCCTATAAGATCGGGTGGATAAATCGGGATCCAGTATTTGAAGGTCTGCAATGCTGCCGCAAGGCGATTGCTGATCGAGCCTCTGCTGCATCTGCCGCAGAAATTCTTGCGCAGTTTCCCGTTTCGGAAGTTTGTGCCAGGCGCTCCATGAAATTTCCCGAAGCCCCAACTGCACTAGGGGCTTTTTTAGGTTTTCACCGCTTTCTGGCACTAAAAATCTGATAAACCCTGCATATTGAAGGCGGCTGCTAAGGGTTTCCGGCAAGGGCGACAACTCGTCACGCGCAATACCAAGAATGAAGATTTTCTCTCCCGATGGGTGAGCAACGAAAGCCGGAGGCGCAGCAAATACCCACGTTCCTTTTACATTGGAGTCCATGGTGGTGACGTTTTGCAGTTCCAAAATGTCGCCCACCACCGCCAGCATTTCCAGCACGGCATCGATACGTTCTCGGAGCGCATCTGCCGGAAGATTCTCGATGAGCTGGTTGAGGCTTTGGCACAGCGTTGCAGCCAGCAGCGTCGGGGAACAAGGGCATTGAAACCCTGCCTGGCGCCGGAGTGATGCCGCCAGAAAAATATCATCAAGGGATGAGGCTTCCTGCGCAAGCGCGGGCAGCCCAAAATAATCGCGGGAAGCGTTTATAAGCTGACTAGCACTGATTTCAGTAATGCTCATTCCCATCCTCTGTTTGGCAATTTTCTCTCTTCTGCCAAAGTTAACATTATCATTAACCGCGCGCCACGCAGTAACGCGGGATATTCTGCGATTTTATTAATATTTTCCATGGTGCCTTCACCCAACTGCTGTCTGAATCGGGAGGACATGCACGCTAAACGAATGGCAAAATCGCACACTTCCTTGTCAGAGCAGACTCCGTATCGGGAAGCGAGTTCATGAAAGCGCTGAACACACAATGCATAATCATCCTTGAACATTTCGACGCCATCGCGCCCTAAGACCGACCCAAAACCGCCGAACCTACGATCAATGTTGCTTTGCAGTTGTTGGCGCGCGGTGGGGGTATCCTCTACATTTCGGAAAGCCTGTTCAGCCGCAGCCCAGCGCCCGCCGCAAATAATAAAGTAAATTCGTTGTGCCAGCATCTCCACCGTATGCCTGCGCCGCATCATGGAAAACGGCCCCGCAACGGGCGCGCTGTTCCAAGCGTCGATCAGTGCCATCAGTTTAGGCACCGAGGCAAGATCAGACGGTAAAGAATGAGTATCCGGATCGATAACAAGATCATGGAAACTGGTTGCCGTAGTCGCTGAACATGCAACGAGCATCTGTCGATGGGCACCTTTTTGCGCTATATAAAGCCCGCCAGGCGGAGGTGGCTCTATGCCCTGTAAACAGTCCTCGGCAGAAATAGCCGTGGGATGGGTGGGGTGCAGGAAGCTATAGAACTGGACTTTTAATTCCGCATCATCATCCCCTGTGTCATCGCTTAAGCGCAGGACGGTTTTACGCTGCTGCGCGGCCATCAGCCAGCGAAGCGGCAATACCTCGCGGTATAAAGGCACATTGAAAGCACCCATTTCCTCGGCATCGACAATAAACATGCCGCAAGTGGCACGGAGGAATATGGTGGGATCGTTTTCGCGGTCGGTGAAACGCTTGATTTGCTGAGAAAGCGCTTCTGGCGAAACAGGAATCGTAAATTTACCAATTTCTTTTTTTACTAATTCCTCACCATCGTCACGCATCAAGGCAATAGAGCATGTGACCTGCCGTCCTTCCGGGCCGTAGATGTGAATGCTGGCATCGCCTTCCAGAAAAATGTCGAGTGAAGGATCGACGGGATCGATAAAAACGGTAAGCCCTGCATGCCCCGACAGCCCCGGCGTCCACGGTTCAGGATCTCGAACAGAAAGCAATATCCTGCCTTCGGCAATGGCCTTGTCGCTGATGGAAGATATGCCACTGCGCTCCAGCGCCGTCACAGTAACCATATGCCGCCCAGGCGGAAGATCAGGAACGCGGAAAAAAATAGGACTGCCTACGCCAGCAGCTTCCACTATTACGGGCAGCCGACCATTAAGTTGCAGGGCATAGGCATCGACGGGCGTGTCGTGGGTAAGACCGAAACATGGTGATTCCGTTGTGAGCCATTCTCCTTGGCCTACACCATCCCAAGAACGCACAGGCATGCCCGCTGGCCACAGCCTGATAGTGCGGACTATCGAAAGCCCGAGACCTTTTAAATGATCAATAATTCCATCCGTCAGCGCTGTCGGGATGGTCAGCGATTTCGCCTGTATGCCGCTGCACTGTAGGGCGCAGGGCGTAAGCATGGGAGAATTCAGGTCGGCGCTGTGCAGCAGAATATATTTCTGTCCAGCGCGCACGATCCGGCTGGTGATTTCGCGTGCGGCGCCATCCGCCCCAATGTGGAATAGCCAGATCGGTCCGGACGTAATGAGGCATTCGCTTTGAATGAGTTGCTCTATCTGCGGATCGGTACGCTCAAAATTAAGAACCGATCTGCCAACGCCCGGCCATGATTCAAGTATCTTTTTGCACTCCGGCAATAGCAGCCAACCACCCGGATGCTTTCTCCCATCGGTACCGACAATGCTACAGCGTGTTCCTTTGAAAAACGTGAGCAAGTTCGGAGATTGCTTCGCCAGGGTCGAAAAACCGGAAAGCTGGATGACGACTTTCCACTCGCCGTTTCCCGCATGCCACAGCACCAGTTTCGGCCTGATATTTTGCCGCTCTTCGCCAAGCACTCGTTCGCCATATTCTTCATCGTCATCCTCGCCCAAGGATGAATTACCCAATC
The DNA here is from genome assembly GCA_035906055.1 of Alphaproteobacteria bacterium. Lineage (GTDB taxonomy): Bacteria > Pseudomonadota > Alphaproteobacteria > Rickettsiales > JABCZZ01 > JAMIFV01. The sequence continues at coordinate 88,278 of JAMIFV010000005.1, forward strand.
CGCGCATCCTGATCATTTCGACCACGCGCTTGGTTTCGCGCAGCCATTCCCGCGCGTTTTGTACTTTCTCTAGATCATCGACTATGCGCTCAAGGGTCTTTTCATAAATGTGATTACCCGCCATCGAGGAGGAGGAATCATCGTAGATAAGTGCGGTGACGATGCGGCCGACTAATTCATGCTGCTGGAGGAAATTGTCAAAGCGGGAACTGGTATAACCCACCGAGGAAGCCAATAAACGGCCTGTTTCTGCTGGGTCGCGGAAGTTATGATGCGCAAGCTGATATTTCAGGTCGTGCAGCGTTTTTGCCATCTGCAACTGCATATCTTTCGGCAAGATGGCATGCGTGATCGGCCAGGCGATGATGGAGAAATGCCCCGCCCACGCGCCGGTTGGTTTCACGCCCGCATAGGTCTTGTGGAACTTCCGGAACCAGTTCCGGATATAATTGCGGTAAGCGCCATACCATTGCGGGGTGCGCCGCTCGAAAGTTGTCCAGTATTCGTCGCCATCATAATCATATCCTTGCTCGGCGGCGTAGATCACCCAAAGCAGCCAGTGGCGGCCTAGATCCGCATGTTGAATTAGAAGGCGAGATTTGAGTTGGCGAAAGACACCCTGCATTTCGTCTTGTGTCAGCCCATGCTCTAGGGCGAAAACCGGCATGTTTTTATCTTGCCGGGACGCAGCGAGGGTTGAAAAATGCTGTTCCAGTTTGGCTTGCCACGAATCCAAATTCGCGGGGCTTATATTAACATCTTTTTGGAGTGATTCACTCACGCAACTCTCGCCAATTGGCGAAGGAAGATTCGGGCATTCACCTTAAGCAAGTGAAGCAAGTCCTCCTGCCGCCATGTTAAATATTCCGGCATGCGCTCGGCGCGCGGCCGTACCCATCGCTCCAGCGCTAATTCCGACACCTCCCTGACCGACAGCAGGGTAGAGAGATCGGGCTTGCCTTTGCCTTCCTGTAAAAGTTTCAGGCTGTTTTCTGCCAGTTCGCAAATGAACACCTCTCGCTGGATTCCGTGCTTGAGCATATCCGCTTTGAAGCCTAACTCGGACAACGCTGCGCGCGTCGTGCGCAGCCGCCAGTTCGGGCCTTCGCCATAACGGTGCATGTCTGCGTAAGGGTGCTTGATGTCGCGGAGGTATTGCCGAAGATCGGCGAAGAGATCATCGGGGATATGAAAATGCCCCCAGCCGCCGGTGTAGCCGATAGGTTTTAGGTATTGCGTATCGCCGAGCTTCACTCGGTTATAAACGGATGAACGCCCCATCGAGGAGGATGTGGTAATGGCCAGCAAGCGGGCTTTTTTCTCCTGCCCGGAGATGATGCCCACGGTTTTTCCATACGCCTTGGCAAAATCTTTATAAACTTCCTGTGTGCGCAGAAGGCACGCCACCAGCTTCCCGACGAGCAGAGTATTATAGGGCGGGATTGCCCCTAAAACATAGGCATCCAGAATATTTGCGAGGCGCTGACCCCTTTGTTCGCTATTCCAGCCGATCAGCTTATCCCGAACCGAAAGATTGAAGACAGGGTCGCCAATGGCGATGATACCCATCAGTTTACCGTTGCTTTCGTCCCATACAAGGTAGCGCAAGCGCCGCCCGAACCCGTTCGAAACGGGCACCGCCCATGTTAGGGCTGCCATCCTAAATAAATCTGACTCCCATGTGTCGCTGTATACCCGTTGTAGAACGGGGCGTATTGTGGTGGGGTCAATATCAGCACCGGTGGCAAAATGCTTTGCCAACTTTGGTAGTTGATCCGTGATAAAATCTCGATTTTTTGCTAATTTTTCTTTGCGCTGTGCTAGATGTAAATCCCGTACTATTTCCTTGCCGGTGCCCGGCAGGACTAAGGCACCATCTTCACCTTTATGAAACCCCAATTTCACAAGATGTCTTCTAAGGCGCCGTTTTAGATTTGCCTCGCGTGTAAAGGCGGGAATTGCAGTGCAATTGCTCATTGATATATCTCCCCTAGGGGCACTCTCGTTTTTAGTCATATGGCCCCGCACAAACTACCAAGTAAGTGTGTTGTTGCAAACACTTAAAACCGATCAGGATAACCGACTATTAACTGCGGTGCGTGTGCAGCGGGGAAGTTGGGAGCAACTTCCCGCACTGCACAGCCGATACAAACTAGAACGAGTAGCTTACGCCGAGCGCGCCAGTCCATGCGCCATCGGCAGTTTTGATGCCAGCATCTTTGAACTGGACATCGATGTAGCGCACCATGCCGCGAACGCTCAGGTTGTTATCGAAATTATATTGCAAGCCAGCACCTAAACGCAGTGCTGTGTCGCTGATATCATCCTTAGCGCTGCCGCCACCCAGATTGAGGCCACCAGCGACGATAGTGCCGCTCAGTTCGGTATGCGCTTTATAGCGACCGATACCCACGGAGCCGATGGCTTCCAGCTTGTCCGCGAGGGGCACATAGCCGTTGGCATCGATATGCCAGCCGTCGATCCAGGTTTCAGTTTTGCCAGAGGTGCCAGCTAGGAAATCCGCGCCCGACAGGCTTTTGTCTTCCTCAGTGGTGCGGAGGTAGCCAGCTTCCAAACCGAAGTGGTTGCCGATGCGCACACCAATATTCGGTACGATCCCATGGTAGCTATCGGCGTAGGGCTTGCCCGAAAAATCATTGACCGTGTTGGCATCCAGATCGAATGCCTGATTTTTAATGCTGGCACCGATATAAATGTATTCGACACCAACATAGGGACGGAAAGAGGTATTGCCGAAGGGAGAAGAATTATCAGCGGCCATGGCAATGCTGCTGGTTCCGATGGCCATAAGTATAGCAAGTAGGGAAGTGGCGGTGTTTTTCATGTCAGACTCCTGGTTAGCGTTAAAATGCCACCAGGCTCCCGCATGGTGACGGGGAGTTAAGAAAACCTACGATCAGTAAGGTTCGCATGTGCCTTTAGGCTTTCGCCTTGAACATACGCACATGCCTCCCCGCCATAAGCGAGGAGTGCGAAATTACGGCTCACACCATTGGCCGCTGATCGTAGAGGTTCTTAAGCCCCGAAAACAGCAACATGCTGTTTCTTCCAGAAAAGCTACTTAAGGAAATGATTCTGGTCAAGCGATTGTCACTATGTGTTTTCCACCGCATACTTTTTTTGCAACACTCCATCGATCAGGTAATGCCTACATTTTGTCGCCAAATACTTCGGCTGCCAAAATTTTATAAGCCTGCATCAGGTAGCAAAAATCGTGCGCGCCGGGGGTATCCCCCAGGGGTGAGGCCGGAGCTATTTTTGCCGCCAGGCTGGCTATTCATGCAGAAAAATGAAAAGCGTGCTTGTATTTGCTTGTGCAAACAATAGAATACACACACGAACACCGATATACTGGTGCGACTGAAAATACCAAGCTGGGGGCATTTTTGGGGGCAGCGGGTGAAAGACAGAGCGTAGCTATTTTGCTATCTCAGAATCTTATCTGCTCAGTTCCGAAGAGCCCCCGGCCTCCAGATCCCACCCGTTTTCACGCGCATGCATTGCCAAACGAGGTTGTTATGAAAATACGCTCTCTCCTTGCCGCTGTTCTGCTCCTTTCTTCCTGCACCATAGAGCCCGATGGCGCGGGCGTGAAAAAAGAATTCCACATGCCGTTTACCACGGCCGAATGGGAGGTGCGCGAGCTTACCGGCGCCGATGGCCAGCAGGCCTGTGCTGTGAGCGCGGGCTATAACGGCTTGGCGTTCGTGGTGCGTAAAGGCGCACAGGGTAATGTGGTTTCCGTGCAGAGCAACCGCCACATGCCCAAAGGCACATGGCTCACCGTGACGGTAGGCGGGCACCGCTATGAGACGTCCAACCCCTATTTCAGCGCGCGCGACGCAGTGGCGATGGCAGAAGATTTCCAGATCGCCGAAAAGGCCTGGGCGGAATGGTCGGAGATCGGTTCTACCAGTGGCCGCGTGCGCAACGGCAACGTGTTCGACCTTCGCGGCTTTAAACAGGTGTTCAGGAAATGCCAGCAATAGTCATCGGGACAAGAAGCTCTTAACCCTGTCCCACATGCCAGGTTCACTGTGCGAAAGGGCACGTTCGATGGATTTTTGCAGATCAACATGCATGGCTGCGAACGAGCGGGGGTTGGTATGTATCTGTTCCGCTGCAACGCGGTAAATGTGAAATAACGAAGTGCCGAGCTTTGAGCGCATACCTGCTTCCGGTTGCGCCTGCTCTGATGATGGAGCATCAAGGTCTATAGCAGATGCCTGACTGATCGGTTTTTGCGCGGGGCACTGCAACTGCACGCTTCCTGACTCATCCCGGTAGTTCAGCTTATTGCGAAAACCATGCTTCAGGACATAGACCATGGCCTGATTGAAGTCTTCCGCCGTTGCCGGTTCAATCTTGCCTTCATGATTTTTAGCATAATGGATGGCGATGGCAGGCAGTATGTCATGATAGAATCCTACCCCCGAAAAACTGTCCTTGATAATAGATAACGCTACCCCACCGTGCTCTTTTTGTTCTTTGGAAAGAGTCTTTGACGACGCGATCGCATCTTCCAGTTTATCAAGATAAGCAACAAAAGATGCCTGATAAGCAAACACGGATATGGCGAGCGCAGGCACTTTGGTGCATATGTTTTGCGTAAATGCGATTTCTTCGGGGGTATACAACCTATTCTCACCGGTGTTGCGTTCTTTGGCGTCGAGCTTCATTGTATATTGTGAATCCAGCAGTTTATCGGGTGTTTTTCGCATACTGCGGAGCGCGCCTATCTGTTCGCGAAAAGTCTTGGAATGTAGAAAATCACCATCAAAATATTCATGCATCCACTGCGCCATGATCTCCTGCGGCATGTAATGCCCCAGCGCGTCGCTGAAAGACTGGCGCTGCGCGTCCACTAATTCCTGAGGAAGATTGATACCATCAGCTATCTGCTTGATGCCAAGTCCAAACGAGAAATCACCGGGAAATTCGGGGTTATGATAGAAAGTAGAAAGGCTGGCAGCATTAGTTTTACCTAAAGGCTGCTTATACGCGTCAAACGCACCGGCGTCTTTCATACGCTTAACGAGCGCGTCAAAGTCCACGTGTGTTGCTGGCTTTTCCATAGGTAAAAAAATGCTGTGTCATGCTGTGTGGTTGCCCACGCAGTATGGCACAGCATCAAATACCTGTAACGCCAGTATAGTATGAATTTTTTGTTACAGGGCCGGGGGAGACGTCAGCCGGGCGGGCACGGTAAATATCGTAATAAAACCTCTTACTTGTTAGGAAATTCAGGTGGTTTGCCGCGATTGGGGCCGGGGCCTTGGCCCGGACCCGGGCGCTCCTCAAGCAGTTTTTGGGCGAAGTCCGCGCGCTGCTCGTCGGTAAAGTTGCTGATTTTGTCAGCGGCCTTTTCCTGCGTTACCTTGCGCGCGCCCTGCATCAGTGCGTCCACTTCGTCGAAATGCCTGAGCACTTCCTCCTTGGTGGCCTTAGAGGTTTTTAGCTTCTCGGCGAAGGCTTTACGCATCGCATCCATTTTGCTGAAGGTTTCCTGCATCTGGCCGAACTCCGCTTTCATTTCCTCCGGCGTGAAGAGTCCTGCAGGGCTCATGAAGGGCGGGGGCGGGCGGCGGCCAGCATCTTTATCATTGGGCGGGCCTCCCTTGCCGCCCGGAGGCGGTCCGCCGTCTGGCCCGCCATGAGGGCCGCCATGCGGACCGCCTTTCCACTGGCCGCTCATTTCATGCGGAGGGCAGGGCGGCTGCATGCTTAAGCGTCCCAGCATGAACGACCCCATGAAAATGTTAGCGGCCAGCGAAAGGGCAAGAAGTGTTTTTGAATTCATCAGACTATTACTATTGCTCATAACAAAACCTCATCTACGGTAGGGGAAACAAAAATGATCTTATCGATATTGATGGCGTTCGGATTGCTGCTGGCGGGTATCGGCGCAGCGGCGGCGGTTTGCAGCGGAACGTAGGACATGCCGGAGCTTCCAAGGAAGAACCCGATAGCTCCCAGCATGGCTGCGGCGGCCACTTGCATGCGGCAGGCTTGCCACAGCGAGGGCTTTGTGAATTCCAGTACGGCGGGCTGCTTTACCTGCGAGAGTATGCGCTCCAGCAATTGCTGGTCGGCATCCTTCACGGTGTAGCTTGCGAGCCAGTCGTTAAGTCTGTCGTCAGGCTGGTTAAACATTATAGGCCTCCTTTGTATCACCGCCCAAGGCCGCGCGCAGCGAGTGCCTCGCACGGAACAGCAGCTGCTGGAACGCGCCGAGTTTCATCTCCATCGCGTCCGCAGCCTGCTGGTTGCTGAGTTCTTCATAATAGCTGAGCACTACGGCGGCGCGCTGCTGGTCGTTGAGTCTGGCCAGGGCCGCCTGCACCTGCCGCGAACGTTCTTCACGCATCAGCCTTTCTTCGGCGTTGGGGGATGTATCTTCCACCGACTCGAAATGGTCCTCGCTGTGCGTGAGGCGGCTGAATTTGCGCTTATGGTCGATGCAGGCATGCAGCATCACGCGGTAAAGCCATGTGGTGAACCTGGCTCTGGGCTTCCAGTTTGCCGCGTCGTTCCATATCTTGATGCTGATATTCTGCACGATGTCTTCCGCGTCCTGCCGGTTGCCAAGCACGCGTTCGCAGAAGCGAACGCAGCGGTTAAGGTGCCGGTTGATAAGGGTGCGATAGGCAATAAAATCCTTTGCGGCGATGGCCACCATAAGTTGCTCGTCTGGTTCTTTGTCGTTCATTGTACTGTTACTCGATTGCCCGTCGTTGCAGGCGATTGTAATCATTAAACGTGCCGGCGGGGCAATACTTATGCTTCGGCAGGCAAAATTTTCCCCATTCTTTTACAGATGTTTATTTAGGGGGTGGCCGTAAGTTTTGCATTTGACCCCCGTTAAACCCACAAGGCTGCGCATGTAGCGGGGCTAACAACCTAGTTAGGGGAAGTTTTATGGGAAGCATTTCCGCATTGACCGCATGTGGTGGCAATAGCCAGAACATGTTCAGCCGTATCGACGCCAATGGTGATTCCACGGTCAGTAAAGAAGAGTTCGTTTCTGCAAGGCCGCAGGATGTCAGCGAAGAGCAGGCGGCGGCACTCTATGACGCGATAGATACCACCGGCAGCAATGCGCTCACGCAGTCGCAGCTGGAGCAGGGCATGAAAGCCAATGCCCCGGCGCGCAAGGAATCCTCCACCGCAGCGGCAAAGGCGGAAAGCAGCCAGCTTTCCGATGAGGTGATGTCCATCATCATGCAACTGGTGCAGCAGATCAGCCAGAACCAGTCGGATGATGACGGCTCCCTTATTGATAGCGTATCGGCAACAGGCGCATCTCCCGCAAGGCCTTCGGCTGCCGATATGTTCGCTTCCATGGATACGGACGGCGATAGCCTCGTGACCGAATCAGAATTCATTGCAGCAAAGCCTGACGATGTAACTGAAGAGATGGCCAGGCAGCTTTTTTCCAGCATTGACAGTGCTGATAGCGGTTCCATTACACAGGATCAGTTTGAGAACGGCTTTCAGGGGCCGCCGCCCGCACGTCCTGCCGAACAGGACGAAACGTCGCTTTCTGCTCTGGATGACAATAGCCGGCAGCTGTTGCTGCGCCTGCTGCAGGCGGTGCAGAATTACTCCTCTAACGTGGTGGCGGGTTCCTTCAGCGTGGTGGGTGGCACCACTAATACGACTGCTTAGGCCTTAAGCAGCGGGTCTAAACCGCCTGCGGAGTCGAGCGCGTAAAGATCGTCGCAACCGCCGATATGCCTGCTGCCAATGAATATCTGCGGCACGGTGCGCTTGCCCCCGGCTTTCTGCATCATATCCTCGCGGATGGCGGCATCGCGCGACACGTCTATCTCGGTGATCTGCTCAATGCCCTTGCGCTTGAGCAAGGCCTTGGCGCGCACGCAGTAGGGGCAGACGGGCGTGGTGTACATTATGATTTCCGGCATAATCTCGCTTAGAGCGTGTCCTCAATTACTACTATTGCATGCTGCAACTAACGGATCGCTGCGCATGTACTCAAACGTACACTTGCGTTGCGGTTCTTGCAACTCGTTGTTTTCGCTAATGCGTTAGCCAGGATCAGGACTCATTAAACCCATTCTTTCTTTTCCTCTCCCTTTGAGGGAGAGGACGCGTTTGCCTTGGGTTTAGCTGCTATAGCTAAGCCCTTAGGCAAACCGAGGTGAGGGGGCGCGTGTAAATTCACCCTCACCCAGCTCCGGCTAAGCTGCTGCGCAGCAAAGCCTGCGCAACCCTCTCCCGCTTTGCAGGAGAGGGGAATTTATGAGTCCTGAGTCTGGGACAACCCCTCATTTTTTCTGCGCTGCGGCTCTTCTCTGCTGCGCGAGCTTCATTTCTTCCAGCTCCTCTTCGGTGAGGTTCACGTTGCGCACGCCTTCGGCGCCCGGAAGCTGCACCAGTTCAAGCCTCTTGGCGTCGCGGGCGTAAAGCCGTTCACCCTGCACCATGCCCATCTGCGGCGGAATGTTGTTCTTCGAAAGACCCGCCACGGTATGCTTGCCGTCACGGTACATGCCGATGACCACGCGCGGACGGTCGATGAACACCTGCGAACCGCGAAGCATATCGTAGATGTCGGACACATGTTCGGGATGCGCGCCTTTAACAAGATGGTGCACCACCACCATGCCCGAGTTCTTGCGGATGGCGAATTCCTCGATCGCCTCAAAAAACTCGCTCACCACGCCTGCGTCGTTCTCGTCGCCGGTGAGGTATTTACGTGCCGGGTCGATGACCACCAGCGAGACTTCCGGCAGCTTCATCATCTTGCGCAGCATGGTGGAAAGCGTGCCGTCCTCGCCGAAATCGGTACGCATGAACATGAAGCGTTTGGCGCGGCCTTCGGGGTCGTAAACCTGCGCGCGCGAATGCACGATGGCAGGGCCGTCCTCGCCGGAGAAATAGATGCACAGGCCCTTGCAGTGATTGAGGTCGATCTCGGAGCCGAGCCATGTGGGCCTGGGTTCATCCGGGCCGTAATCGATAGCCGCCTTGACGGCAAGATTGTGCGCGAGCGACGATTTGCCTGTACCGCCTGTTGCGCCGATTACGGTTACCGCGCCCAAAGGCACCCAGCCTTTTACGATGAAATCGAAGCTGGCGATGGTTTCCACATTGGCGTGTTTTGCGCCGGTCGCCTCGAACAGGTCGATATCGCGTGCGCAGAGGTTGTAGAACCTGAGGTTTTCATCCACCCGGCCAGGGTCCACGCCAAAGCGTTCCAGCAGCGAATGGTGGCGGTCATACGCCTCCCAGCAGAACGCGGCGTCCCTGACCCTGCTAAATTCGGTACTGGGCAGGGAAGCGATGTCGGTGCTGGTAGTGAGGGTATGGAAATCAGGCTGTATGAAACCGCCATGCTTGCCAAGGTAGGTAAGGCCGGAAAGCATGTAGAAGGTGGCGTATTCGGGATTGTTGAAATCCGCGATGTCGTAAAGCTCCATGCAGCCCGGAATGGTGCCGTCCGCATTCGGGGTCAGCGCTTTCTTGCTGATGCCTACCATCTTCAGGCCTGCTACCTTGACCTCTCCGCGCTCAAAAGGCGCACATAATACATCGAGGTTCTTGATGCGTTCCTGCTGTTTGGAATCCATCTTTTCGATACCCACGGCAAGGCCCATCGACCAGATAATGCCTGAACCGATAGGGTTTTCCATATCGTCATGCACGATCGGGTTGAGCAGCAGCGGCGTGTTGGGCAGTTTGCCGTTCCTGTAATATTTTTTGATCTCCTCGATCACCACGTCCGAATCGGGCGGGCCGAAGAAGATGCGGATGCCCGGTTCATGAATACGCCACGGCTCCTGCGTGTCGGGTGAATAAAGGATCATCTTGCCTTTGAGGCCCACGGAGTGGTGCGCCTTCCACAGCATGGCAAGCTCATGCTTGATACTGGCTGCACAAAGGTCTGTAAAATCGGACATCATGGCGGTAGTATACTCTGCAAAATTAATACTATGGTCAGGATACTGACCGAAAATATTAAAAAATCTATGAATAAAAACATATTTTCCATACCGGCTGGCCTGTCTTTTGCTGATATTTTAGCCGGTTGGGTGCTGGAGCGGTACGGGGCGGACGCCCTTTCCCTGCCGCGTGTGCTGTTATTGCTGCCTTCGCGCCGCGCCTGTCTTTCCCTGCGTGAAGCCTTCCTGCGGGTGACCGGGGGCAGGCCCACCTTGCTGCCCCGCATGCAGCCGCTGGGCGATGTGGATACGGACATACTGCTTTCCGGCCTCCCGGCGGACGAAGGATTACTGGCTCCCACCCCGGCGGGGGAGCATAAACGGCTGTTTATCCTCGCCCGCCTTATCCGCGCCCATCACCATGCGCATGGGCGCAGCGAGCGTATGGATCACGCCCTGCGGCAGGCGGCTGACGTGGCGGAGCTGCTCGATGAACTGGAAAGGGAGGGCGGCAGCCTTTCCGCCCTTGCCGGGCTGGTGCCGGACGAGTTCGCCCATCACTGGCAGCAGACCACGGAGTTCCTGAATATAGTGGCCGAGCACTGGCCAGCCATTGCCGAAGATAAGAAACTGGTGGGCATTGAAGCCTGGCGCAATCGGGCGCTGCGCAGCCTGGCCGCTTTATGGGAACGCTTGCCGCCGGACCACCCCGTTATCGCGGCGGGCTCCACGGGCAGCATCGCCGCCACAGGCAATCTGCTGCGCGTTATCGCGGGGCTGCCGCAAGGCGCGGTGGTGCTGCCGGGGGTGGATATGCAGGCAAGCGACACATATTATGAGCACATCACCGAAAGCCACCCGCAATGGGGGTTGAAGTCGCTGCTGGGGGAACTGGGCATGGCGCGAGGCGAGGTGCAGGCGATCGGCACGCCGCAGCACACGATGCCTGCGCGCACCGCGCTTATTTCCCGCGCATTGTGTCCGGCGGAATGTTTCAGCGACTGGCATAACGTGCCCCAAGACGCCGCGCGTGCAGTGGAAGGCCTGGCTTTCGCCACGCATGCCGACCAGCAGGAAGAAGCTTCTTCCATCGCCCTCATGCTGCGCGAGACATTGGAAGAGGAAGGCAAGACCGCTGCGCTGGTGACACATGACCGCAAGCTGGCGCGCCGCGTGGTTGCCCAGATGCAGCGCTACGGCGTGCAGGTGGACGACTCCGCGGGCAAGGCGCTTGCCGTTACCCCTGCCGCCACGCTCATGCGGTTGCTTCTGGAAGTAGCGCAGAGCAATGCCGCGCCGGTGAAATTGCTGGCGCTGCTCGGACATCCGCTGGCGCGTGTGGGCATGGAACGCATCGCCTGCCTTGAAGCGGCGCGCGCGCTGGAGAATGAGCTTTTGCGCGGCGTTTGCCCCTGCGATGGCATAAAGGGCCTGCGCGGCGCGGCGCAGATGAAGAACGCCTCGCGCGAGGTGAAGGCATTGCTTGCCTCGCTGGAAGAAGTGCTTGCACCGTTACAGCAGCGTTTTGCCTCCGGAGGCATGTGTGACCTCAAGCCGTTGCTGGAAGCGCATATCGAAACGGCTACCGGCATTGCAGGCGCGCAGTTATGGCAGGGCAATGATGCCAGCGCATTGGCGGAACTGTTTGAGGAACTGCGCGAGGCAGGCGAAGAGGCGGGCGAGATCGAAATAAGCGCGTATCCTTCATTGTTCGACGTGCTGCTGGCAGGCAAGGCGGTGCGGCCTGAATTCGGCGTGCATCCGCGACTGCGAATACTCAGCCCGATCGAAGCGCGCATGCAGTCATTCGACCGCATTATCCTCGGCGGCATGAATGAAGGAAGCTGGCCGCAGGAACCCGCAAGCGATCCGTGGTTCAACCGCGCCATGCGCAAGGCTGTAGGGTTGCCCGTGCCGGAAGTGCGCATCGGCCAGTCAGCGCATGATTTCACGCAGCTTGCCGCTGCCGCCGAGGTCATCATCACGCGTGCGCAGAAGGTGGACGGCACGCCCACCTCGCCCTCGCGCTGGTGGATGAAGCTGGAAACGCTGATAGGACATTACGGTTTGCTGGGGGATGTGGAATCATCCGCTTATGCCACATGGGCGAACATGCAGGATAAAACGGATGAAGTGGTGCCATGCGCGCGTCCGCTGCCCGTGCCGCCGCTGGATGCCCGCCCGAAGGAAATCGCCATCACTCAAGTGGAAAAATGGCTCAGGGACGCTTATGCTTTTTACGCGCGCAGCGTGCTGAGGCTGAAAAAGCTCGACGAAGTGGATCAGGACCCTGCGGCGGCGGATTTCGGTAATGATGTGCACAAGGTGCTTGAGACATTCGCCAAACGCCACCCGAATGCGTTGCCGGAAAATCCGCTGCGCGAGCTGCTATCAATCGGGCATGACGTGTTCGCCAGATATGAGCATTATTATCCGGTAGTGCAGGCGTGGTGGTGGCCGCGCTTTGAGCAGGTGGCGGAGTGGCTGCTGCAGCAGGAAGCAACCATACGTCCGCACACGCAGCGCATATGGGCGGAGGTGGATGGACGCATGGAAGTGGAGGGCGTTACCTTCACCGGGCGCGCGGACAGGCTGGAGCAGGGGCGGGGAGGCGAACTTGCCATCGTGGATTACAAGACCGGCTCCGCCCACAGTAAAAAAGACACGGCGGAAGGCAATGCCGTGCAGCTGATGCTGCTGGCGTTGCTGGCGCAGCAAGGCAAATGGAACGCCGATATCCCGCAGGGCCTGCTGTCACGGCTTGAATACTGGATCATCGGCGGCGGCAGGAATAACGGCGAAGTGAGGACGGCGGAGAATTATGACGCCTCACATATTGCCGAGGTGAAAGAGAAGCTGGCGGCACTCGTGCGCGCCTACCGGCAGCCGGAAAAAGGCTACGCCGCCAATGCCACGTCAGACGGCAGCAGGTTTAACGATTATGAGCATCTGACGCGCGCCAAGGAATGGCGATAGCCTTAATCGTCATACCGGCGGAAGCCGGTATCCAGAAAATAGTAAGGCTGGATTCCGGCTTCCGCCGGAATGACAAGATTAGTGTAGCCGTATGCGTGGAGGAGTGTCTTCATGACAACCCCGCAGGGGTGAATTCACGGACGTGAAGAGGAGGGCAGCGTACCCCTTTTTAAAAAGGTGCCGTATGAATGGAGGAATTCTATATGACGACCCCGCGAAGCGAGGGGGAAATTGCGCGGATGCGCAATTGGGGGCGGGACGCCCCCCTTAATTATATCGCTCAGCCAAAACGGCCCATACCTTCATCCGCAGCTGCTGCTACCGGAGTGGGTGAGGGTGCAGCAGGTGTATGATCCATATGCACCTGTGTTGCAGGGCCAACAAGATTAGAGTTCATGGCAGCGAGATCAATTCCGCTGCTACGCACAGAAGCAATTGCATCTGAAAGTCTGACATCGCTGGAGCCGCCCATGCTTGCGGAACCACCAGTGCCGCCGCCGGAAGAACCGCCACCGCCACCGCCACCGGAGCTAACCGGTGCGCTGGCTGTGGACGTGCTGCCGCCGGATGAAGCGCTGCTACCACCGCCGCCGGACGAACCGCCACCACTGGAGCCGTCAGTTTTTATCTTCCCGATGCCGAGTTCATTGGCTGCGGCTGTAAGTAGTTTTTCCATCCAGTTTTTAGGCTGCCATAATGGCTTGCTGCTTATCGAAAGCATGGCCTGACCGCCTTCTTCAGGTGCTTTGAAGAGGTCTTTGCCGGTGATGCTGGTTGCGTTTAAATTATCGAGGCCTTTTGCATCTGCGCCGTTGACGCCGAGCAGGCCGAGCAGGGGTGCTGTGATCGCAACGGCGGGCTTCTCGGAGTTCGGTGCCGAACCGCCTCCCATTTGTCCCGTTGCGAATAACTTGTTAATATCACCCATAATACAACTATAGCATGGAAATGTGACAGGCGTATGACAAAGTATTGGAATTCCTATCCATAATACCGTACTATCCCACTAACGCAATAAACATGTATTATGTTGATTTATATAAATTTTATGCGATCATTGGTGTTCTCCCTCGGTTTCTGCCTGCTGCTTGGCGCCTGTACGAAAGTGCAGGACAGCTCCACCAGGGCGCTCGACACGGTGGAGAAGGAAACATCCTCCTCATGGTACAGGATACGCGATTATCTCGACCTTGGCAGCAGGCCGCCTGTTAAACCAAAAAGCCGCGTGCAGCCACGCTATTGCTACGGCACGCTGCAGGACGTGATTTGCTACCCGTCTCCCGTCGCCGGGCAGGAAGGGCGCCTCCTGGCCTACCAGAACAGCGCAGGCACCGGCTATACACTTGCGCCGCATGCGGAACATGCGGCCCCCCGGAAGAAAACCCCGAAGGTCGCCAAAGCTGCAAAAAAAGCGTCAGCAGCCGTTGCAGCGCCGGTTGCCTCAGGCCCGGCACCTGTTGCCACTATGCCCGAGATGCAGCATGGCCCCACTCCCGCGCCTTCTCCTGTGCCCGCTCCGGTGACAGGGGCGATGACAGGGGCGGCAACGCCTGAGGAGCCCAGAAAGCTTAAGGAGATCACCTTCGATCCCAGTGAGCTGGAACCCAAAAAGCTGGTGCCAGACCGGCTGCAATAGGCGTTTTCACTAAAAAAGTGCTTGCCGCTGTCATGCCTATGCTTAACATCAGGGCATATAACAGGAGGTGTTATGCAGAAAATTACGCGTGCGGCGATCGTGCTGCTGCTTGTTCTTGTGACCATTGCCATCGTCGTCAGCCAGACACAGCTTTACCAGAAAGGTTATACCGGTTTAGGCAGGCTAAACGAGATGGCAGGTATTCCGGCCAGACAGCCTGCGGCAGCGAGCGATGTAGCTGTGATTGAAAAGCCCGTGGCAACCGTGGCAGGCCTGCCTGTCACTTCCGCCGTGATGACGCAGGCTTCACCAGACGATGTGCAGCGTGAACTGGCCGAACGCGAGAAAGACCGCGAAGCGATACGTTCCTTACAGAAGGAAACCGCACGTCTTGCAGCCTCGTCGCTGGCGCAGAATTACCTGCTGCTGTTCCAGGCGATCATCTATTTCCTCGTGCTGCTGATCCTTTTTGGCCTGATGGAAGCGATCAGGAAGATAGCAGAGACCGGCGTAAAAACGGCGGAACTGGCGCGCGCTGCCGCAGAGGGAAATAAAGGCCATAACCACCACCACAGCAAGCGCCCTGAGGGCAATAAGTTCATCATGCGTAGATTACGTGGGAATTATCAGAAGCGCTAAGCTAAGAGTTATAGTCCTTTAACTTTATAGTTTCTTATATTATAAGTTAAGTATGACCTACTCACTTGATTTACGCGAACGTGCAGTAAGCTACGTTCGTTCTGGTGGCAGCCAAGCGGATGCCAGTCAGATTTTTGGTGTAACCACGCGCACTCTTTACGGCTGGCTTCGGCGGAAGGATTTATCAGCGAAGCGTTGCGGTCCCCGTC
>JAMIFV010000006.1:0-10960 GCA_035906055.1 Alphaproteobacteria bacterium
CCGGCATCCCATCGTAAATAATGCCTTTAATTAACTCACAAAAATACGAAAATGAACCCTCGTTAAATATCTTGCGACGATATTTCGTCACAATGACAAGATGGTATTCACACTTGTACGCGCAATGACCCTGTTTCCGTAACTGCATCGAAAAACAATACCACAAGAATACAGGGGGACAACTTCATCCACGGGGCAAGCCCCGTGGTTTTGCGGGTGATGTATAAATAAAGCGTATCCTTATCCAGCGATCAGGCGGATGTTATTGCGAAAAGAGAGCGTTTCACTATCTTCACTCGCTTCGTCCGGGTCTTTCATGTCCACCGGATCAGTGGAAACACGGTCCTGCATGCGTTTGAGTTTGCCGTCAATGAATGCGCCGTCTTCCACGGAGAGAGACTGGTGCACCACAATGCCTTCGATACGGCATGAAGAATACAGGAATACGGAGCTTGCGCGGATAACACCGTGCACTTCGCCGTAGATATGCACCACATTGGCGGTGATGTCGCCGCGCACCTTGCCGTTGGCGCGGATGATCGCCTGGTCGGCCTTGACGTTGCCGTCAACAGTGCCGTCGATATCAACAATGCCTTCACTGACAATGTTGCCAAGCACGTTCATATCGGAGGAAATAATAGAGGGAATACTTTTTTTTGCCGGAGTGGTGGTGTTGCTGTTTAACGCCGAATTCTCTGCTTTATTTCTCAGAAACATATTCACCTGCTTGTAGGAATTTTTGGGGATTAACGGGGTGATCATTGATACGCACTTCATAATGCAGATGGGCGCCTGTGCTCCTGCCGGTGCTGCCCTGAGTGCCCACTACATCGCCTTTTTTAACGTTCTGGCCTTCCGTTACCTTGATGCTGCTCATATGCGCATAGCGTGTGACAATGCCGAACGCATGTTCAACATCCACTACATTGCCATAAGCTGCCTTGCGGCCTGCAAATACCACTTTGCCGTCGTTGGTGGTCATTATTGGCGAATTCGCGCTGCCGGAAAAATCAAGGCCGGGATGAATGGCAAGCCTGCCGTTGAAGGGATCGGCCCTGCGCCCAAATCCGCTGGTGAGCTGATAGCTGCGCATCGGCGTGCTGAGCGGGAGCTGGTCTACGATGGAGTTGAGCAATACTGCGCGGTCGATGCTGGAGAGTAATTCAGGGTCGATACTGGCGTTGCTTTCGATAAAAGGACCACCGCTGTTCTCTTTCTTGGCAACTACGCTGCTGCCTTTTTCGGTCGTATTGCCCTCGCCAAGCACCTTGCCGCCTTTGGAGGATGCATTCTTGTTGGACTGGCTGCTCATCTTGGCGGTGGCTTCCGCTTCAAGCTTGTCTGAATTCAGCCCGGTCATGGCGATTATGTCTTCAAACAGGTCTATCTTTTTGCCTGTACGTTCGCGGATGGTCAGCAGCATGCGGTCATTTTCGTCGCGCATCTGCTTGATGCGTGATTCAAGATAAGAGACACGCAGCGAAAGTTTGTCAGCTCCCTGATTGAACATTGTATTGCCCGATGCCACCGGGTCCGTGGTCCATGAATAGGTCTGCGCGGTCACGCTGTCGGAAAGCATTTTGGTCTTGCTCACCAGTTCCTGGCTGCTGCGGCTGAAGCTGCCGAGGTCACGCTTAAGTAACGCCATTTCTTCACCGATATTGGCGCGTTCAACACGTGCGCGCGCAATGGTACGGTCCTTCTCTTTAATGGAGCTGCGGGCGTTCATGTAGCTGCCGGTAAGGTAGGAGAGGCCCGAGAAGAAGCCCAGTACGCCGACCAGAAGCAGTATCTGCATGGTGCCGCTGAGCGGCACATGGTCGAGCTTGTGATTGGAGACTATTATGATGGTGCGTGCACGGAAGAGACGCTTGGTACGCTTGGATAGTTCCTTAAAGAAATGCGTCTTCTTTTTATACATTAGTACTCCCGTCCCATTACTATCTGTAATGCCGCTTGCCTTGTCCTTGAACAATAGCCACGAAAGTACTGATAAGATTTTGTCCTATCAATCACTCCACGCGACGAAGCAATGCAGCGAAGAACCCGTCTGTGCCATCTTTATGCGGCCTTAGATTCACCATGCCATTTTGCACGGCTGTTCTTGGAATGAGTTTAGAACATATTTCACTATTAGTGACAACCCTGAATTTTTCCGTGTGTGATAAAAATGTTTCAATTTGCTGTTCATTCTCCTGTGCAAAAATCGAACAGGTTATGTAAAGCAAGCTTCCTCCTTGCTTCACGAGGCGCGATGAATGATGCAAAATTTTTTGCTGAACGGAAATGATTTCATCGAGATCGTTTTTTGTCGTGCGCCATTTGAGATCGGGATTGCGTCGCCATGTTCCGCTGCCTGTGCACGGCGCATCAACGATAACAGCATCGGCAGTGTTTTCATGACGGCGCAGATACGCATCGTTCTCTGATGCGAGCAGGTGGCGCTGCACATTATCGACCTTTGCACGGCGCAGGCGTTCCGCCATCTGGTCGAGGCGTTTTTGCGAAATGTCCCACGCAAGAATGCGACCCTTGTTTTTCATCTCCGCTGCGAGTGAAAGCGTCTTGCCACCTGCGCCCGCGCAGAAATCTATCACGCGCTGGCCCGGCTTCACATCCGCCAGCAGGCTCACGAGCTGTGAGCCTTCATCCTGCATTTCAAAGAAACCTTTTTTAAAATACTGGCTGGTGAATATGGGCGCGCGCGTCTGCATGCGTATGCCCAAAGGCGACAGCCTGCATGCTTCAACCTTGAAGCCCTCTTCAGTAAGCAGTGCGAGCAATTCATCGCGCGTGATGAGTAACGTATTCGTACGCAGGTCAACCGGCGCTTCCTCATTAAGTGCGATGATGTCGCCGCTCCAGCCGTCACCCAGCGAGCCTCGCAGAATATCCAGCATCCAGTGCGGCACGTTATGCTGCACATCTTCGGGCATGTCCTTGTGCATGAGCTTACCCTTGCGCACGGACTTGGCGAATTCTTCCTCTTCAGGAATAAGGGGCGATTCTGAAAATCGCTCGCCGTTGAACAACGCCTTTACTTCCCCCACGCTTGCCCCACGATGCAAAATGAGCGCGGTGATAACCAGAAGGCGAGGGGTGACACGGCCCGCCTGCATGCACCACCATTCAAGCGCGGCAAGATGGCGCACGATAAAATAAAACAACTCGGAAATGCCTGCACGGTCTTTGGAGCCGATGAAGCGGTGGTCGCGGAAATAATGGTGCAGCGTTATGTCGGCAGGCGTCCTGCGTTCGCTTTCCCACGCTTCGATGCAGCGCGCCACTAGTTCCACCACCGTGGCGATGCGTGCCGCTTCAAGCATTTACACACTCCGTTATCCCGGCGAAGGCCGGGATCTTATACTGTAATCTCTTCATATAGGTCTTTCCACTGTGGGTTTACTTCTTCGATACGTTTTACTTTCCACTCGCGCTTCCATTCTTTCATACATCTTTCCCTGTGGATGGCATCTTCAATGCGTTCGTGTACTTCGTAATATATAAGATGCGTTAGGTTATATCTTTCTGTGAAGCCCTTAACAGCTTTAATTTTATACTCATAAACACGGCGGACGAGATCGGATGTGACGCCAATATATAATGTTCCGTCATGCTTGTTGGTAAGAATGTACACGTAGGATGGCATGGGGCATAATGCGGCAGATCCCGGCCTTCGCCGGGATGACGTTGGTTTATACTGTTCTTGCTAACTGTTCCGCGCGTGCCGCTTTAAGGCGCTCGAAATCGTCGCCTGCATGATAAGACGAGCGCGTGAGCGGTGAGGCGGCGGCAACAAGGAAACCTTTGGTCTTTGCCACGCGCGCATAATAGGTGAATTCTTCCGGCTCCACATAACGCATCACGGGCGCATGCTCAGGGGTGGGCCGCAGATATTGCCCGATAGTGATGAAGTCCACTTCTGCGGAGCGCAGGTCGTCCATCACCTGCAACACTTCGTCCTTCTCTTCACCTAAACCTACCATAAGGCCGGATTTGGTGAAGATGGAGGGATCTTTCTCTTTTACGGTCTTGAGCAGATGCAGCGAATTAAAGTAACGCGCGCCGGGGCGAATGGTTTTGTACAGCCTCGGTACGGTTTCAATGTTGTGGTTGAACACGTCGGGCTTCGCCTGCGCGATGACGGGAATGCCATGCTCCTTGCGCAGGAAGTCAGGCGTCAGCACTTCGATAGTGGTGTTTGGGGAGCGCTGGCGGATTTTTGAAATGCACGCGGCGAAATGCGCAGCGCCGCCGTCCTCAAGGTCGTCACGGTCAACGGAGGTGATGACCACATGCACGAGGCCAAGCTTGGCAACAGCTTCAGCAAGGTTATCAGGTTCATGCGGATTAAGCATTCCCGGTACGCCGGTCTTGATATTGCAGAACGCGCAGGCGCGGGTGCAGGTATCGCCCATGATCATCACGGTGGCGTGCTTCTTGCTCCAGCATTCGCCGATGTTAGGGCAGGCTGCTTCTTCGCACACCGTGTTGAGCTTCAGTCCGTGAATCACGTCGCGCGTGTCCATATAGCCGCGCGAGGTGGGGGCTTTTACCCTGATCCATTCGGGGCGCTTGGGCTGTGCGGGTTCTGGCTTTTCGGTGACGGGGGATACTTCCTGATTCATCATTAGCCTGTGATATAGCCTAAGCCCACGCTTGGCAACAGGCATTATCATGCAAAATATGCAGTAAAGTTATGTGTTTACAATGCACAGGCCCGGCCCAATCATAGAGCTTGTAATACAAGGTTTAATCTGTATATTTCGCAGTCCGTTGATATTCATCTATAAATAAGTGAGGGCCAGATGGCACGCGTTACCGTTGAAGACTGCATCCTTAACGTTCCCAACCGCTTTGAGCTGGTAGTGGTTGCCGCGCAGCGCGCCAAGCAGATCGCTTCCGGTACACCGCTGACCCTCGACCGTGATAACGACAAGGACGCCGTGGTGGCGCTGCGTGAGATCGCAGACAAGACGATCGATCTGGAAAAGATCAAGGAAGATTTCGTGCAGTCTTTCTGCAAACGCCAGATGATTGAACAGGCTAAAGCCGCCCTCAACGCTTCCGACAACGGCGAAGTGCAGCAACTGCTCGCGGAAGAAGGCGCGCAGGTCGCTGACGACGCAGGCGAACATCTGGGTCTTGCTACCCAGGGCAAGACCGGCCTCTCTTTTGAAAGCGAAAACGTGGAAGTGGAAGACTAAACGTCCGCCGCTTTTATTGCATCCGGCATGCATTGTGCCGTGCGCTTCCTTTTAATCTCCCTGTATAAGGAACTACCCAATGAAACTGCGTACGCCATTCATTGTCGCCGCTGCTTTGGCATTTTCCGCCTGTTCCTCTAAAAGCGTCGCCACCGAGGAGCTGTTCCCCAAGAATCCTTCGCTTGGCATAGTGGATACTTTCAAGATACCTGAATCCGAACTTCCCGTTCTGGAGAAGCAAGCGCTCTATGGCGATGCCGATTCCGCGCTCAGGATGTTCCAGTACAGCGAATACGTAAAACGCGACAAGAGCGAAAGCCGTTACTGGCTGCTCATGGCTGCGCAGAACGGCAGCAAGCCCGCCATGAAAAAGCTGGGCGATATGATGCAGGCGGACAATAATAATTATCGCAACTACCTGCGCGCCAACTACTGGCTGAAACGTTCGGGTAGTTAAAAAGCATTATTGTCATACCGTGCAAGCGGTCAGCAGACCGCGCGATACGATATCCATGCTGCATCCGCATGTGAGAAACGTGACGCGGCGGCAGACGCGTCGTGTGCTCGGCCTTTCACACGGCAGGTCAGCAGACCTGCCACAGCCATACACAGCATATGAGAGATGGATGTTAATCTCGCCAGCTTGCTCGTTTTCGGGAATGACAGATTATCTAACTGCGACTGCGGGAGGGTTTGACAGTAGGCTCATCATGATGGTTATGGTCATGTGCATCCGCTGCGGTGAGTGACTCCGGCCTGATACCCGCGCTTGCAACTCGTGCGGCAACTGCTGGCGGAACTTGCGGTGCGCTGGCAACTACAGGCGACTCGCCGTCGGGGCGCTTCTGCGCCGCAAGGAACTCTTCATTCTGCTTGCCAAAAAACTTTTGGCCTTCTTTCCACACACGCCCCATCAATACAGGGTCATCCATGGGCTTACCGCTCTGATCGCGTTGCTCATAATGCAGATGTACGCCTCTGGAGCGTCCCGTGGTGCCCATCACGCCGAGCTTCTGGCCTTGTGCAATGCTGTCACCCTGCTTCACACTATAACTATCCAGATGTCCGTAGCGGTGCGTAATGCCATATATGTCCATCACATCCACGGTGTTGCCGTAACCTTTTTTCCAGCCAACGCCCACCACAATACCTGGCATGCTAGAACGGATATTGGGCTTACCGCCAGCCACAGGGGAGGCGAAATCCATGCCGTCATGCTTCTTCACTTTGCCGTCTATAGGGTGATGTCGATGTCTGGTATCGGAAGTAACGCGCCCGTCACCTTCCACAGGGAGGATGGCCTGGATTGGAGCTCCGCCGTTGGCCGCTTCCGCTTCCTGACGCATTTTTGTCAGGCGGGCGGAATAATCCGCCGCTGCGGCTGCTGCTTCGTGTCCCTGCGGTATGGAAAGGGAGTAGGCGGGCAGCTTCTCCTCGGTCTTAAGGCGAATCTCATATTCACGCTGCGCCTGCGCGCGCGCCTGAGGATCGGGGGCATCTTCAAAATCGGGGGCGTTCTTGTCCGGCAAAAGGGCTTTGACAAAAAAAGCCAGCAAAGCCTTTATCAGCATGAATAAAGGATTTTCCTCACTCTCCTGCTGCCTTGGGGGAGCGTTGCCCGCTTCACGCCGTCTGCGTTCTTTTTCTTTCGGTGTCTCAGACATTATAAGCCATTGTAATGGTTATATCTGAATGTAACACAGTATTGTTACAGCTTGATGACGCTTTTAATAAAATAAGCTATTGTAAAACAGAGTGTTATATATCCGCATACTGCTTCGACTCGGCTTTTCCGCCCGGATGCGTCACCGCACCTTTTTCAGCTGGGCCAACGACCTGTGCATATTTCCAGAGTGTACCGGAATTATAATCGGTGGCACGGGGTTTCCATGCGGCCTTGCGTTTGGCAAGCTCGTCGTCGCTGATCTCCACATCGAGGATGCCTTTAATGGCGTCGAGCACGATGATGTCGCCGTCTTTCAGCAATGCGATGGGGCCAGCCAGCGCCGCTTCGGGGCCTACATGACCTACGCAGAAACCGCGCGTGCCACCGGAGAAACGGCCATCAGTGATGAGGGCCACTTTTTCGCCAACGCCCTGACCGTATAATGCCGCAGTGGTGGAAAGCATTTCGCGCATGCCCGGGCCGCCGCGCGGACCTTCGTAGCGGATGACGATAACGTCACCTTCCTTATATTGGCGCTTCTCTACCGCGTCGAATGCCGCTTCTTCGGAATCGAAGCAACGCGCAGGGCCTTTGAACACGAGATTCTTCATGCCTGCCACTTTTACGATCGCGCCTTCGGGAGCGAGGTTGCCCTTGAGCGTCACCACACCGCCCGTGGGGGAGAGGGGTGTCTTTACGGAAACCACCACGTCCTGCCCGGAAGGAAGCTGGATGTCCTTGAGGTTTTCTGCCTGCGTTTTGCCGCTCACGGTTAGGCAGTCGCCATGCAGCAGGCCAGCGTTAAGCAGTTCCTTCATCACCACCGCCACGCCGCCGATCTCATACATATCCTTGGCGACATAGCGCCCGCCCGGTTTCAGGTCGGCTATATAAGGAGTCTTCTTGAATATCTCACCGACCGCGTGCAGGTCGAAGTCGATGCCCGCTTCATGCGCGATGGCAGGAAGATGCAGCGCCGCATTAGTGGAGCCACCCGTGGCGGCAACAACCATCGCCGCGTTCTGCAGGCTTTTGAGTGTCACCACGTCACGCGGGCGGATTTTATCCTTGAGCAAACACATCACCGCTTCGCCGGAAGCGAAAGCGTACATATCGCGTGATTCATAAGGGGCGGGGGCGCCAGCGGAGCCGATGAGCGCGAGGCCGAGCGCTTCGGACACGCATGCCATGGTATTGGCGGTAAACTGGCCGCCGCATGAACCGGCAGACGGGCAGGCAACCTGCTCCAGCTCTTCCAGGTAGGCCGCGTCCACTTTGCCCGCGCTGAACTGGCCGACGCCTTCAAACACGTCCACCACCGTTATATCCTTACCCCTGAACTTGCCGGGCAGGATGGAGCCGCCATACATGAACACGGAAGGCACGTTGAGGCGCACCATCGCCATCATCAGGCCGGGCAGGGACTTATCGCAACCGGCAAGGCCCACCAGCGCGTCGTAACAATGGCCGCGCACGGTAAGTTCCACCGAGTCCGCGATCACGTCGCGCGAGACGAGGGAGGATTTCATGCCCTGATGCCCCATGGCGATGCCGTCGGTCACGGTGATGCTGGTGAATTCACGCGGGGTGCCGCCAGCGGAAGCCACGCCCTTTTTTACCACCTGCGCCTGACGCGCCAGCGTGATATTGCAGGGAGCCGCTTCGTTCCATGTGGTGACCACGCCCACGAACGGCTGGTCGATGCGGGTTTTGTCCAGCCCCATAGAATAAAAATAGGAGCGGTGCGGCGCACGGCTAGGCCCTTCCGTCACATGGCGGCTGGGGAGGGTGGACTTACCAAATTTCTTTGTCATGTTATCCTTCTATCTCTAATCCATTTTTCCCTGCATAGCGGCTTGAATATTGTGTGTAAAGGGTATGTGGGGCTAAAATTATCTTTAAAGCAAAAATTCAGTTGCTATAGTCATGCTCCGCAATCATTAATATTGCTTAATAAAATAATAGAGATATCAGACAAAAGGGTTCAGGCATGAAGTTAACGGGGCAGACTAAGGTAATGAAATTCTTCACTTCGGGCCTTATGGTTTTGTGTGTGGCCAGTGTGATTTCATTCAACGGCGCCGCCCTTGCAGAGGGCTCCTTCCTGTTGCAGCTGGGCACCTTCGAGAGCAATGACGAAGCCGCCAGGAAATGGACCGACGTAAAGGCCGCCAATCGCGATATTGTAGGGGCGCTGGACGGCAAGATCTCCGAAGTAATGCTGCCTTCCGACCCTGCGCCGAGCTTCCGCACGCAGGCTGGCCCTGTTACCACCCGCAAGGAAGCGAGGGAACTCTGCAAGCAGTTGCAAAGCCGTAATGTGGACTGCCTTGTGGTGGAAACCGCTTTCGCCGCTACCGATCTCACCCCTGAAATGGCGGGCGATATTGCGCCGTCCCCCAATGTGAGCAGCCAGCCGGTAGATGTTACCAGGGCCTCTCAGCCTGCGCCTGCAGTTGCACCGCGCGCTTCCAGCGCCGATGAACAGATCACGATAACGGATACGGTAGTGGTTGAAGGCGTGCCCGCTGTGCCCGTTGTTGCCGCTCCTGCTCCTGTAGCTGCGGCGCCAGCGGTAACAGCAAGCGCTGTTGTGCCGCGTGAGCAGGGTACTGTGCTCGCATCTGACCCCGAAAGCAGCGACGATGACAGCTACAACCCCAATGACGTGAAAAAACCCAGCTTCTTCCGTGGCAGTTACCGCCATAGCAGCAACGCGCCTGTCACCCGCGATAGAGCCACGGTGGCCGCTGCTGCGCCCGCGCCTGAGCCCAGGGAAGACGACAGGCCTGGATTCTTCAGCAGGCTGTTCGGTTCCAGCGATGCCGACAAACCCAAGGAAACACCGCCAGCCAATATCAGGGGCAGCGTGGAAGTGGCTGAAGCCATCCGCGTGCCGTTGTCTTCATCCAATGAGGTGCAGGATGAACCGGTTACCATTGAACCCGTGATCGAAGTAGTGAAACCCGCCCCCGGCATGGTACTGGTGCCGGAAAAGGCGCGCCCCGCATCGCCGCATCTCTATTGGGCGCAGATGAGCTATTTCAGCACTGAGAAAGTGGCCTATGAATTCAACGAGCATCTGAGGAAATACCTGCCCAGGGAAATGAGCAATGTACGCCACAGGGTGAACCGCCCGTTCGGTAACAAGAACAAAAGAGCTTCGTTACGGGTGGGCGCGTTTTATTCGCAGGATGACGTGAAGGCCGTTTGTGCCGAGGCGCGCAGTCAGGGCTTCCGTTGCACGACTATCCGCGACGTGGTGACGGATGTGCCCGAGATCGCTACCTCGCGGGTCGGCAAGCGTAAATACCTGAGCCCGCTCGATGCCGTGGAGATCCCCGGTTATCGTGCCCCGAAAAATGCGGTTCCCGCCCCCGCGCCTGTACCGAAGGCCTCCATTGAGGTGGACGGCCAGCCCGTTACGCCCGCCCCGGCAGGCGCCCCGGTCGCTGTGTCCGACACGGGCATTGGCGGACAATGGGTGGAACTGGGGCAGTTCGACAGCGCTCAGCTTGCATGGAACCGCTGGAAAGAGGTTCAGGAAAGCGTTCCTGAGATCGGCAAGGCGCGTGCCGCCATCACGGGCGCGCTGGGCGGCAAAAGTTTTCAATTGAAGGCTGGCCCGTTTGCGACGGACGTAGATGCAGAAAAAGTGTGTAAATCTGTTGTAAAATCAGGAAATAACTGCTCTGTCATCAGCCCGTACTAATTGTACGAATAGCAAAAATACTGCTGTACATCAGCGTTAAATTTGCTATACAGACCGCCGCCCTGTTAACCACTGGAAACAGGGCGCATGTTCCGTGGTAGCTCAGTGGTAGAGCAGGCGACTGTTAATCGCCCGGTCGTAGGTTCGAGTCCTACCCACGGAGCCAATTCTCTCAGGGTCCAACCCGGAGACATGGGTAACAGTTTATACTGGACACATAGGTAACAGTTTTTCGGCGAATGGGTTGGTAGCCGGTTCTACTCTGTTAGCGTCTTCGTCAAAGAATCCTATATCGTAATGCATGAAGCTGACAAGCCAGATTCCGGGTTCTACCTCGCGTATGCCCACCCACTGGCCTGCAAAGACGGTGCTGAG
>JAMIFV010000007.1:0-15426 GCA_035906055.1 Alphaproteobacteria bacterium
TCGGTGTCCCGATGCTCGCCAGCGATGCAGGCAATACGTGCATTTGTACGATTGAAGGCCGCGTTTCAGACCATTCTTTTTAGTCGAACTCCGGTGGCACTTAGGACAGTTTTTGATTCATTTCGTTTCAAACCATAGGTTAAAAGCATGATTCTAATACAATATATATCAAAAACAGCCCCCCATTTCTTTAATTATGCCACGCTTTTTCACACGCCGTCGCCGGGTGCTTACTGCGCGAGGAGTAGTCGGGCGTGGTGTTTCTTTCCTTTTGAGAGCTTTGCTTCGCCGTTTTCAAAGTCGCTAAGGGCAAGCTTTCGGCCCGCATCCGTTACCGCCTGGTCATTGAGTTTTACGCCGCCGCCAGCTATCAGTTTTTTTGCGTCGCCTTTGCTTTCGGCAAAACCAAGTTTTATCATTATCTCACGTATATCGGACGCCTCGCTGCCAAGATCGTTTTCTGTGAGCGTCAGCTCAGGCAATGCGCCGCCAAGGCCGCCTTCTTCAAAAGTTTTGCGCGCGGTTTCGGCGGCTTCTTCGGCGGCGTGTCTGCCGTGGCAGAGGGTGGTTGCTTCGTTCGCCAGCACTTTCTTGGCGTGGTTGATGCCAGCGCCGGATTTATCCGCCATAAGCGCGGCAATGTCTTCCAGCGAAAGCTCGGTGAAGAACTTCAGGAAGCGCTCCACGTCGCCGTCTTCGGTGTTGCGCCAGAACTGCCAGTAATCGTAAGGGCTGCACATATCGGCATTGAGCCACACCGCGCCCGATTCGGTTTTTCCCATTTTGGTGCCGGATGCGGTAGTGATAAGTTTTGTGGTGAGGCCAAAAATAGCTTCGTAGGTGTTGATCTGGCCCTGATTCTTTTTGGCCATCAGCCTGCGGTGCAGCTCCACGCCGCTGATGATATTGCCCCACTGGTCTGAGCCGCCGATCTGCAGGCGGCAGCCATGGTTCCTGTACAGGGTTACAAAGTCGTAGGCTTGCAGGATCATGTAATTGAATTCAAGGAAACTCATCTCCGATTCCCGTTCCAGCCTGAGCTTTACCGAGTCCATGCTCAGCATCCGGTTGATGGAGAAGTGGCTGCCGTATTCACGCAGCATGTCCAGATAGCCAAGCGTGTCTGTCCAGTCGGCATTATTAAGCATCGAGGCGGCATTCTCGCCGTCAAAGTTTATAAATTTACCAAATACCGTCTGTATGCCCTTCATGTTGGAGGCGATCGTTTCATCGGAAAGGGGCGGGCGTTCCGCGTCCTTGCCGGTAGGGTCGCCAAGGCGGGTTGTAGCGCCGCCCATGAGCACGAGGGGGCGGTGCCCACATTTCTGCAGCCAGCGCAGCACCATTATCTGCATAAGGCTGCCCACATGCAGGCTGGGGGCGGTGCAGTCAAAGCCGATATAGGCGGTGGCAGGCGTTTTCATGGCCGTGGCCAGCCCCTGTTCGTCGGTGCACTGGTGGATGAAGCCGCGTTCTTTTAGAATCTGCAGAAAATCGTTCTTGTCGGATTGCATAGAGTTTCCTAGTGGTAAAGCGAATAAGACGTTATAATAAGCTTAAACAGGGAACACAAGATGGCAGAAGCAGTCTGGGCGCTGGGGTTGATGAGCGGTACGTCGCTGGATGGGGTGGACGCAGCCCTTATCCGAACCGACGGCAATGAAGTGCTGGAAATAGGGGAAAGCCTTACTTTGCCATATTCCGAAGAGCAGCGTCGCCATTTCCGTGAGGCGGTTTATATGCGTGGCGATCTTGCCAGGATTGAGCAGGAAGTCACCCTTATTCATGCCGAAGCCGTTAAGGCATTGCTGCGCAAAGCCAGCAGGAAGGCGCATGAGATACGTGTTGTGGGCTTCCACGGCCAGACCATCAGCCACCGCCCGGCGGAAGGCATCACCTGGCAGATTGGCAACGGCGGCTTGCTGGCGGAAAAAACCGGCATTGACGTAGTATGCGATTTCCGCCGCCGTGACGTAGCCTCAGGCGGACAGGGTGCGCCGCTGGTGCCGCTCTATCATGCAGCGCTTACCAAGCATATGGACCTGCCGGTTGCCATACTGAACATTGGCGGCATCAGCAATGTTACATGGATAGGCCGCTCGGAAGTGACGGGAGAGGATATTCTCGCGCTGGATATCATGGCGTTCGATACAGGCCCCGGCAACGTGCTGCTCAATGAATGGGCTTTGCGCCATACCGGGGTGGATTGCGACCGGGACGGCAAGCTGGCTTTTGCCGGAAAAGTGAACCGGCAGGTGCTGGATTCCTACCTGAAAGATCCGTTCTTCGGGCTTTATCCGCCTAAATCGCTCGACCGTAATTATTTCACGCTCGCTCCCGTGGAGCGCCTGTGCGTGGAAGACGGCGCGGCAACGCTGACCGCTTTTACCGCAGCGGCATTCGAGAACGCGCAGCATTATTTTCCCGTGGAGGCCAAGCGCTGGTATGTGACTGGCGGCGGCAGGCATAACCCGGCCTTGCTTAAAGCGATCGGCGAGCGGCTGGGTGACGTAAAGACCGTTGAGACGCTGGGCTGGAACGGCGACGCCCTTGAAGCGCAGGCTTTCGCCTTCCTTGCGGTGCGCTCGTTACACAAGCTTCCGCTTACGCTGCCCACGACAACAGGCACAAACAAGGCTGTTACAGGCGGCGCGCTCTATATCGCTTAAGAGCACATTACATGAATGTTTCGTCGTACATCTCGCTGATGGCTGCCATGGTGATGGGCAGGGAGATGATCATCGGGATAAGGAACAGCAATCCGAACAGGAAGTTGATGATCAGCAGTGCAAAGATGATGCCGGTCGTTTCCATTCCCTTGCTGCGTATGGTCTTACGGCTGGTTTCCAATGCATCCCAGAAGTTCATGCCCTTATCAAGTATGAGCAGCGGCGCGAAGATGAAAATGGTCAGCTTATAAAAACCCGGCAGCGCAACAATGAGCAGGCCGACGACAGCAGCGCTTCCGCCTGAAACCATAAGCAGGATGCCGCAGATAATGAAAAACGACATCATCAGGGACGCGATGAACAACGCCTTGCGGTGCGGCTGCATTTTCAGCTTGATAAAACTGTAATCCACCGGTTGCCCGCGCACCATGCGCAGCACGGAATAGAAATAGCCGGTAAAGAAATACTGCGCCAGTATCAGGGAAGTGGCATAGCCAAGCATTTCCAGCGTAGGGGGGAACAATATGGAAATTACGCCTGTGGAAACCAGAAGAAATACCACATAGCAGCCGGAATACAGCGTTGAAAGCTGGTTAGCCTGCAGGAAATTCCAGCCGTTCCTCAGCCACAGGCTGAGCGGTTTGCTTTTTTTATTAACCGTATCATTCATGGAAACGGTTTCTGTTTGCGCTTCTTCAAGGAAGTCGGCTATCTCTTCGATCTCGGACGCTTTGCATGCAGGTGAAAATTTATCAAGGCTGATCTGGGTGTTCCCGGTGATGGAACCGTTCCTGATTTTTTTTACGATATATACGAGGTCATACGGGCCTGCGTGGTTGCCGACATCGTCGAGGATATAATATGTACTCATGCTACAAACATCTCCTGTGGTTCATGGCGCGACACCGAGTTGATGATCTCGGCGAATTCGCTTAAATAGACAGAACCCTTAACCGTCCTCTGGATATGCACGATCCTGCTGTCATTCTCATCGCGCTTGCGTCGCACCAGTCCGAGCTTGGCCAGCGTATCCACGGCGCGGCACACAGCAGGTTTGGAGATAAGCAGGTTCTCAGAGAGCGCTTTAATGCTGTGCGGCGGCGGCGAGAGGTATACGGTGAGCAGTATGCCCGTCTGGCGTGTGGAAAGGTCATAGGCGTTATTCTGCAGGCCGCGCACGACGATATCCCTCCACAGAGTAAGGGCTTCACGCATGGTAAATGACGGACTTGCCTGCATAAAATAGCATTTATTATTAGATTGTGATGGCGCGGATTATACTGATTTGTTCGTACTTATCCAGTGTTCTTTGTACGAAATTCATTTCACGGATTTTTTAAATCGCTCAGCAATATAGCTGAACAATGCGCGTATGGCCATCGCTTCACCACCTGCCGGGCGGCCAGGGCGTTTACTGAGGTTCCATGCCATCATGTCGATATGCGCCCAGTCCCTGGTTTCGCTCACGAATTCTTTCAGGTACAGCGCAGCGGTGATCGCTCCGGCATAGCCGCTGTCGGGTGCGCTGTTGATATCCGCCGTCTGGCTGTTGAGCATATCGCGGTAACCTCCCCAGAGAGGCAGGCGCCAGAAGGGATCATTGGTTTTTTCGCTGTGGCTGGCCAGCGATGCGGCAAGCGTATCGGAAGGGGTGAAGAGGGCGGGGATATCCGTGCCCAGCGCCGTGCGAGCCGCGCCGGTGAGGGTGGCGCAATCGATAAGCAGGTCTGGTTTTTCCTTATCCGCCTCGTACAGCGCGTCACACAGGATTATGCGGCCTTCGGCATCGGTATTGCCGATCTCAACCGTGATGCCTTTGCGGGTATTGATGATGTCGAACGGGCGGTAAGCGTTGCCCGATATGCTGTTTTCCACTGCGGGAACCAGCAGGCGCAGGCGAACGGGTAACCTCGCATGCATGATCATGCGGGCGAGCGCCAGCAGGCTTGCAGCGCCTCCCATGTCTTTTTTCATCAGTTTCATGCCGGAGGAAGGCTTGATGTCCAGCCCGCCGGAATCAAAGCAGACGCCTTTGCCCACCAGTGTCACTTTGGGGTGTCTGGGGTTACCCCAACGGATATCCACCAGCCTTGGTGCGCGCGAGCTTGCCTTGCCTACCTCGTAAATGGCAGGATAGTTTTTGGCCAGAAGCTGTTCGCCCACGATTTCAGAATAGTCGGCCTTATAAGCGCGTGCCACATGTTTGCAGGCGGAAGCCAGTTCTTCGGGGCCGAGGTCGTTTGCGGGGGTATTGATGAGGTCGCGTGCGAGGCAGATGCTTTCCGCCTGATGCTCAATGGCGGCGGCGTCGATACCGGCAGGGGGCATAAGCATTGCAAAGGGTTTGTCCGGCTTGTTCTTGTATTTGCTGAAACGGTATGAACCAAGCAGCCAGCCCAGATAAAGCGCTTCAGCGTCTTTGGCGGCCAGTTTGCCTTCAATTTTATATTCACCGGGCGAAAGCCTTTCCGGCAGACCGGCGATGCTCCATATAGAAAGCTCCTCTGCAACGCCCGCCACGCAGATAATGCTGCCTTTGGAAGGGATCAGGCAGAACTCTTCTTTCTTTGCAGTGAAGTTCTGGCTTTCCAGCCATTGCACCACGTCGGAAGGCTGTTTCTTTATCCAGTGGCTGAAAGTTTTCTGGTTCAGCAGGATGACAGGGATAACGTTGGAATTGCGGTTCATATCTTTCTCCACCATATGCATTTGATGACTTCCTGCGCGGCAAGCATATTGGGTGATATGGTGTTATCCCCCTTGAGCATGCGTATCGCTTCGCCGCATGCGGCGCGTTGCGCGTTCCTTGCATCGGCGCTGGCAAGCTGCAACAGATGCGACGATATCTCCTGCACATTGCAGCGTTCCTGAATAAGTTCGGGCACTATCTCAGCTTTAGTCGCGATGTTGACCAGGCTTGCGTAAGGAATCTGTATCATGCGCCGTATCAGCCACGCGGAAAGCGCATTCACTTTGTGCGCCACCACCATCGGCACGCCCGCCACGGCCAGCTCCAGCGTGATAGTACCCGACTTGCTGAGCGCTATGGAGGCCGCCGCAAACGCATCCTGCTTTTCGTTTATATCCGCGATGATAGTACCTTCGGGCACGAGTGTCTTAATCGTATCACGCACCAGCGAACCGGCCAGTATCACCGGCACATAACTGCCAAGCGTTTTTGCCGCCTGCATGAAAATATCCAGATGCATCTTTACTTCGCCAGGGCGGCTTCCGGGCAGGATAAGCAAAATATCCGCACTGGCGGGGATATTATATTTCGCACGGAAGCTTTCAGCATTGCCGTGCGGGTTCTGCCAGATTACCGGATGCCCGGTGAATACGCTATGCAGTCCTTGCCGTTCAAAATAAGGCGGCTCGAAGGGCAGCAACGTGAGCAGCAGATCGAACAGCCTGGCGGTTTTGATCGCACGCTTGGGTTTATAAGCCCAAACGCTCGGCGCCACATAATGAATACGCTTGATGTTTCGTGTGGCCTCTGCTTCCTGCAAAGCGGAGGCGAGGCGGAAATTGAAGCCCGGCGAATCGATAGTGATCACTGCAGAAGGGCGTTTTTCCTGAATATCCGCATGGGTCTGCCTGATACGACGGAGTATCTGCGGGATATGTGGCACGACTTCGGCAAAGCCCATGATGGCCAGCTCGTTGTACGGGAAGAGGCTTTCGAGTCCTTCTTTCTGCATGGCAGCGCCGCCGATGCCTGCAAAGCGGATATCCGGCAGGTCAACGCGCAGGCCGCGCATGAGCCCGGCGCCAAGCGCATCGCCTGAAGGCTCACCGGCTACCAGATAAATGAGCGGGGATTTCATGCTTCTTTTGTAAACCCAAAAATGAATATGCCAAGTTCATCCGCCAGGCGGATGGTTTCATTACGGTCGGCCAGCAGCGAGCGGCCCGCTTCAACGGCGATGCCTGAAAAGCCCGCCTTATGCATCAGCTCCACCGTGTTCTTGCCGATGGTGGGCAGGTCTACGCGCTGCTCCTGAATGGGTTTGCAGGCTTTCACCAGTACACCGCCTCTGCCTTCACCGGCAAGGGTGGCGCAGCGCGCGATAAGCGCGTCCGTGCCTTCGGCAGCCTCAACGCCAAGCACCAGCGCGTTTTTGACGATCGCTGCCTGTCCTATATCCAGCTCACCGATAGCAAGGGCAATGCGTATGCCGTGCGTAATGTCGTCCATCGCCTGGGTATCGGGTATATACTTGCCGATAGCGCCGCGCGACGCCACCATGCCCTGCATGATGTCGTGAATGCCGATGATACGGAAACCTTCCGCTTCAAAAAATGCCACAATGGTTTTGAATATCTTGCTGTCACCGCCTAGCAATGAGAGGCCAAGCCTGGCAATCAGCTTTGCACCCAAAGCATCCGGCATGATACTGGAGAGTTTGGGGCGGCCAATTTTACCGGCGAATACGAGGTCGCGCACGCCCGCCTCGCGCATTTTCTCAATGGCAATGCCTACCGCACCAATCCGCGTCCATATATGGGGAATGCCTTCAATTGTGGAAGCGTCCGTTTCACCCTCTACCGCTACTACGAACACGCCGCGCGTTTCCTCGGCGCAACGCAGGATAAGCTGGCGGGGAATCTCGCCGCTGCCTGCGATGATGCCAAGCGGGGAGGCGCTAAGCGGTGCGGCAACAGGCAGGCTCATGCAACGGCTGCCTGCGGGGTGGCGTTGCGCTGGCGCGGAGTGCACAGTGAGCGTGAGCCTTTGTCTTCCATGAAGCTAAGCACTTCCTGTACGGGGGCGATGCCAATGAACGCCTCCTGTACCTTTGCGGTGCGCTCAAAGAGGGTGCCTTCGTCTTCGTCGAACAGCATTTTGTAGGCATTGCGCAGCGCATGTATGGTGTCGCGCTCAAAGCCTCTGCGCTTAAGGCCCACGAGATTCAGGCCCGCAAGTGCGGCGCGCTCGCCCACAACGGAGCCGTAGGGAATTACGTCATTCTCCACGCCGGACATGCCGCCGATAATGGCATGTTTGCCGATGCGCACGAACTGGTGCACAGCGGCGAGGCCGCCGATGACCACAAAATCTTCTACCGTCACATGGCCGCCGAGCGTGGCGTTGTTGGCCATGATAACATTGTTGCCCAGACGGCAGTCATGCGCCACATGCGCCCCAACCATAAACAGGCAGTTATCGCCAACGCTGGTTATCATGCCGCCGCCCTCCGTGCCGGGGTTCATGGTGACATGTTCGCGTATCTGGTTGCGTTTGCCGATGACGAGGGTGGATTGTTCGCCTTTGAATTTGAGATCCTGCGGGGCGTGGCCAATGGAGGCAAATGGGAAGATACGTGTTTCTTCGCCGATCTGGGTGATGCCGTCCACGCTGACATGGGAGATAAGCTGGACGCCAGCAGCGAGTTTTACATTGGGACCGACTGTGCAGTAAGGCCCTATGATAGCGGTTTCATGAATCTGCGCGTTTTTGTCGATGATCGCGGTAGGATGGATGGTTCCCATATTTCTCCTGAATAACTATTTCCAATGCTGAACTTAAATTTCAGCACCGTCTTTGCAAATCACAAGTTATTACACATTATTGCAGAAATAATATTTCAGGGAAACGCTTTCCCCCCAAAATTATTCCACGATCATCGCGCAGACGATGGCTTCGGCGGTTTTGCCGCTGGCGCTGTGCGCTTCGCAGGCGAACTTCCACACATTGCCACGGCTTTTTATTTTCTGCACGCGTATTTCAAGCACGTCACCGGGGATTACGGGCTTGCGGAACTTAGCTTCTTCAATGGACATGAAATAGACCAGCTTGCCTTCGAACGATGCGCCAAGCGTGTGTACCACCAGCAGCGCGCAGGCCTGCGCCATCGCTTCGATAATGAGCACCCCCGGCATGATCGGCTTGTTGGGGAAGTGACCGGTAAAATGGGGCTCATTGAAGGTGACATTCTTGATGCCGATAGCGGATTCGCCCTTCACCATGTTGATCATGCGGTCGATCAGCAGGAAAGGGTAGCGATGCGGTATCATCTGCATGATACGCTCGATGTCAAGGCTGTCGCCTTCCACATGGCCTTTGCCGTATTCGACCGTTTTCATCACTGCTTCATTCATCTCCGCCTCCTTTTTTTGCAGCCAGCTTAGCCAGTGCAACCGTTTGTCTGTGCCAGTTCTTTACCAAAACCGAAGGACTGCCGCCATGAGTTTCCCCAGCGGGGATATCCGCGATCACGCCACTTTGTGCCACGACACGGACGCCACTGCCAATCTTGAGGTGTCCTGCAAGCCCGGCCTGGCCGCCCAGCATTACGCCGTCGCCGATGCGTGTGCTGCCGGAAATGCCCACCTGCGCAACGATGATGCAATGCCTGCCAACATGCACGTTATGACCTATCTGCACAAGATTATCAATTTTTGTTCCGGCTCCGATAAACGTATCGGGGCCGGTGCCGCGATCAATGCAGGTGCCGGAACCGATTTCAACATTGTCCTCGATAATCACCCGCCCGAGCTGCGGCACTTTGATATGGCCTTCGCGGCCAAGGGCGAAGCCAAAACCGTCCTGCCCGATATGCACGCCGCGATGGATGATGACATTATTGCCGATGATGCAGTGGCTGAGCGTGGAGCTTGCGCCAATCTGGCTGTCTGCGCCGATGATTACACCTGTGTGAACCACAGCTCCCGCGCTGATATACGTATTGTCGCCGAGTTCCACATTGTCGCCAAGCGTCGCGCCTGCTTCCACGGTGCAGTTCCTGCCGAGTTTTGCAGAGGGAGCTATATGGGCGGCAGGCGAAACGCCTTTATGCTGCAGCACGGAGGGGTAGAATTTTTGCGCAATGACGGCAAAGCAGCGATAAGGGTCTTCGGTTACCAGCAGCGCCATGCCTGAGGGCGCCCGGTGAGTAAACTTGCTGCGAACGAAGCATGCGCCTGCTTTCGATGCTGCGAATACTTCCACATATTTTACGTTGTCGAGAAAGCTGATCTGGTTTTTTTCCGCCCGGTCCAGAGGAGCGATATCCTCGACCAGTAAAGAGGGGCTGATATCGCTGCCAGCCTGGATATTTGCGTTGGTTAGGGCAGCAATCTCTTCTAGTTGCAGTGAAACTGCGCGCTGAAAGAAACGAGGGTCTGCCATAATAACGTAAATCTCCAGACTGGGGCGCTAGCTGTTATTCCTTGGGAGCGTCCTTGGCTGCGCCGCCTTCCTTGAAGGTAACGGTTACCTTGGGAAGGGTGCTGTTGAGTTTGGTCAGCACATCGTTGGTGATGTCGAGCGAGGGATCAGACCAGAGAATCTGCGTGTTAGGCAGTACAACAATATAGCCTTTTTCCTTAGCCATCTGGCTTACGATGTCATAAACGGCCTTCTGGATATCGCCCAGCGAGTTGGAAAATGCGTTTTCCAGTTCTGCACGCTTGGCCTGAACATCCTTCTGTGCTTCGGTGTACTTGGTCCTGAACGCCTTGATCTTCTTGTCCATCGCTTCAGCCGAAAGCACAGACTGCTGCTTCTTTATTTCCTTCTCTTCAGCGTTGAGCTTTTCCTCTTTCTTGGTCATTTCTGCCTTGAACGCTTTCTGCTTGGAATCCAGCTGTTCCTTGATAGAGAGCGCAGCGGTGGATTTCTGCATGATCTCGGGGATGTTTACGGTGGCGATGTTGCTGGCAGCGCTTGCAGTTGCAGCAGAGAAGATGCATGCCAGCGCAAGGCCGATGATTTTGTTGCTCGTTTTCATATTAAACCTTTCTTGATCTTAGAATCGTGTGCCGAAGTTGAACTGGAATACCTGTGTCTTGTCGTATTCGTCTTTAAGTATCGCTTTGCTCAGGTCGATGCGGATGGGACCGAAGGGCGATGCCCATGAAATGCCCGCGCCTGCTGAGAGCCTGAACTTGGTGGTGTCGGATACGTCCGCGCCGGTCTCCTGTGATTTCCACAGCGAGCCGCCGTCCATGAATATCTGGCCGAGGAAGCCGAGGTCGTCAGGCAGTCCAAGCGGGAAGGTGACCTCAGGGCTGACGGTGTAATAAGCGGTGCCGCCCAGCGCGTCACGCGTGGAGATGGAGTGCGGGCCCATACCGTAATTCTCGAAGCCGCGGAAAGTGGGGCCACCGAGGAAAAAACGATCCTGAATGCCGATATCCTGACCGAAGCCGAAGATGTAACCGCCGCTGCTTTGCAGCGAGGCCGTCCATTTCGGCGCGATAGGATAATAGTAACCCGCGCGGGCCTCCTGCTTAAGGAAGCGGGAGTCACCGCCAAGGCCTGCAACGTCCTGGCTCAGCTTGAAATAGGTGCCGTTGGTGGGATTGAACTTATTGTCCCTGCTGTCATAGAAGAGCGTATGGCCGACGGAAGACTGCACGATCTTGCCAGCCTGCCTCTTGATGAACACGGAGGCGTCGTCCTGAATATTGCTGATCTCGGTTTCTTTATAGGTGTAGTTCAGGAAGTGCTGCCATTTCTCCGTGAGCGCATAGCCAAGGCGAAGCTTGCCGCCACGGCTGTCGAGCTGATAGGGGATCTGGCTGCTGACATCCAGCTGGGTCTTGAACAGGTCGAAACCGGCGGAGAGTTCGCGATCAAGGAAGTATGGCTCGGTAAAGCTGATATCGAACTGCTGGCGGATGCCGGATATGGTGGTGTTGAAGCGGATATCCTGACCACGGCCAAGGAAGTTGGCCTCACGGATGCCGAATTCCGCCAGTGCGCCGTCGGTGGTGGAGAAACCGCCGCCGATGGATACTTCACCCGTGGATTTTTCCTGCACGGCGATATTGATGACAACCTTGTCCCTCGCGGTGCCCGGGGCATTGCTGATGCGCACTTTCTCGAAGAACCCGAGATTGTTCAGGCGCTGCTCGGAACGGGATATTTTATTGGTGCTGTAGGGATCGCCTTCCACCAGCCTCATTTCGCGGCGGATAACCTTATCCAGTGTGCGCACGTTACCTACGATGTTGATCTTCTCAACGTAAACGCGGGGACCTTCCTTAATATCGAAAGACACGCTGATCTTCCTGTCTTTCTGACTGCGGTCAGTTTTGGGGTCAACCTGAACGAACGCGTAGCCACGGTTGCCTAACTCCCTCACGAGGGAGTCGATGGAGGTTTCGATCTGCGAGCCGTCATATGTGTTGCCTTCCTTGGTGGAGACAAGGCCGGTCAGGCCGGTGGCATCCAGACCCTTGAGGTTGGATTTAACGTCTATCGCGCCGAAATTGTACTTGATACCTTCATCAAGCGTAAAGACGATGTTGAAGCTGTCCTTGGCGGGAGAGAGTTCTGCGATAGCGGATTTTACCTGAAAGTCCGCATAGCCCTGAGAGGTATAGAAACGGCGAAGCAATTCCTGGTCGTATTGCAGGCGTTCGGGGTCGTATTTATCATCGCTGCCAAGGAATTTATACCAGCGGGATTCCTCCGTGCGGACGATCTTGGTCAGCGTGCTGGAAGTGTAGTTGTCGTTGCCGATAAACGAGATTTTCTCAACGCGCGCAACATCGCCTTCCTTAATTTCATAAACGACATCCACGCGGTTCTGGTCGCGCTGGATGATTTTGGGCGACACTTCCGCCGAATAGCGGCCGCCACGGCGCAGGATATCAAGAATACGCCTTGTGTCGGACTGAACTTTGGTGCGGGTGTAGACGGAGCGGGGTTTCAGCTCCAGTTCGTTTACGAGATCCTTGTCTTCCACGGCCTTGTTGCCTTCAAACACGACCTTATTGACCACAGGATTTTCCATTACTTCGACATTCAGGTCGACACGGCTGCCGGTGCGGCTGGGGGTGATGCGTGCGTCAGAGAAGAATCCGGTAGCGAACAGGCTCTTGAGGGCCTCATTGACCGAATCACCCCTGAGTTCGTCGCCTTCGTTGAGGTGCATGTAGGTGCGTATGGTGGACTCTTCCACACGCTGGTTGCCCTTGATAGTAATGTTGCCGATAGTGCCGCTGCTGGCAAATGTGTCCTGACTGTAACCGAGGCTCGGAAAACAAGTGAAAACGATGGCAAGTGCCAGGAAAATTAAGTTATTTTTCATGCGTTCCCGCGAATACTGTAAGGGGTAGGGGTGATAATTCGACGCTATTCATGCGGCAAAATGAAATCTAAATCAAGCGGTAATGCTGATGCCAGATGAAACGGCGGATTCACGGCGCTTTGGGGCATATTCGCAGATTTTTCATCTTATTAGCCACTTTACTTGTGATTTTGCCGCTTTGGTGTTAAAGAGGGCGCACTTTAGATGTAAAGTGTTTTGGGCGGGCTCGTTCCCGGCTCGCTCCAGAAGAACAGAACGGGACACTATAATAAGGACTAAACATGTTTAAAATTGTTAAAAGACAGATCCAGTGGGGTGGCCGCACGCTGACACTGGAGACCGGCAAGATCGCGCGCCAGGCAGACGGCGCTGTTGTCGCCACCTACGGCGAAACCACCGTGCTGTGCACCGTGGTGGGCGCCAAGAAAGCTAAAGCCGATATCGATTTCTTCCCCCTGACCGTTCAGTATCAGGAAAAAACATTCGCCGCCGGTAAAATTCCCGGTGGTTTCTTCAAGCGCGAAGGCCGCCCCACCGAAAAGGAAGTGCTGACCTCCCGCCTGATCGACCGTCCCATCCGTCCGCTTTTCCTCGATGGCTTCTTCAACGAAGTGCAGGTGGTGTGCACGCTTATCTCCTATGACCTTGAAAACGACCCCGATGTGGTGGCGCTCGTTGGCGCATCCGCTGCGCTGACGCTTTCCGGCCTGCCGTTCATGGGCCCTGTAGGCGGCATCCGCGTTGGCTTCATCGACGGCCAGTACGAGGTTAACCCCACGCGCAGCATGATGAAAGACAGCAAGCTCGACCTCGTGGTTGCCGGTACCCAGAGCTCCGTGCTCATGGTGGAATCCGAAGCGCAGGAACTTTCCGAAGAAGTGATGCTCGGCGCCGTTACCTTCGGCCATAAGAGCTTCCAGCCCGTGCTTGACGCGATTATTTCGCTGGCTGAAGAAGCTGCCAAGGACCCCTGGGCGTTTGAACCCAATCCCGCAGAAGCGGATATCTCCGCCAAGCTCAAGACCGCAGAAGCCGATGTGCGCGCTGCGTTCAAGATCCGTGGCAAGCAGGAACGCTCCAACCGTATTGACGAAATCTTTGCTCAGGTATGCACGCCGCTTATCGAGGCAGGCACTTCCGCCGCCCTCGTGAAGCGTATGTTCAAGAAGCTGGAAAGCGACGTTGTGCGTATCGACATGGTGAAGACCTCGCAGCGTATCGACGGCCGCAAGCCGGATGAAATCCGCAACATCGTGGCTGAAGTGGGTATCCTGCCGAAGGTGCACGGCGTATCGCTCTTCACCCGTGGTGAAACGCAGGCGCTCGTCGCTGCAACGCTTGGCACCAGCCAGGACGAGCAGATCATCGACGCCCTCGAAGGTGAATATAAGCAGAACTTCATGCTGCATTATAACTTCCCGCCGTACTCCGTGGGCGAAACGGGCCGCATGGGCTCTCCGGGCCGCCGCGAAATCGGCCACGGCAAGCTGGCATGGCGCGCCATCCACCCGCTGATGCCGAGCAAGGAAAACTTCCCCTACACCGTGCGCGTCGTATCCGAGATCACCGAATCCAACGGTTCTTCTTCCATGGCAACCGTGTGCGGCACCTCGCTGGCGCTCATGGACGCAGGCGTTCCGCTTGCGGCGCCAGTTGCGGGCATCGCTATGGGCCTTATCAAGGAGAAGGAAGGTTTCGTTGTTCTTTCCGACATCATGGGTGACGAAGACCACCTTGGTGACATGGACTTCAAGGTAGCGGGCACCGATAACGGCATCACCGCATTGCAGATGGACATCAAGATCAACGGTATCACCGAAGAGATCATGAAGGTGGCGCTCACGCAGGCAAAAACGGGCCGCAAGCATATCCTCGGCGAAATGGCCAAGGCTATGACCGCGCCGCGTGAAGGCGTGAACGCAAACGCTCCGCGCATCACCACCATCACCGTTCCCAAGGACAAGATCCGTGAGATCATCGGCACCGGCGGCAAGGTCATTCGCGAGATTTGCGAAAAGACCGGCGCGAAGGTGGATATCGAGGATGACGGCACCGTGCGTATCGCCGCTGTGAACACCGAACAGGGTGAAGCGGCGCTGGCATGGATCCAGGGCATCGTTCAGGAAGCTGAAGTTGGCCAGATCTATTCCGGCAAGGTGGTTCGCATTGTTGACTTCGGCGCATTCGTGAACTTCATGGGTGCCAAGGACGGCCTCGTGCATATCAGCGAAATGGCCGATCACCGCGTAAACAAGGTCACCGACGTTGTAAACGAAGGTGACACTGTTAAGGTGAAAGTCATCGAGATCGAAAAAGGCAAGGTTCGCCTGTCCATGCGCGTTGTGGACCAGCAGACCGGCGAAGATATCAGCGACAAGGTTGCTCCGCCCAAAGCCCGCCCTGAGCGCGGTGACCGCCCGAAGCGTCGCGCTGAAGGCTGATACGGCCTGAAGCTCACATGAAAAGGGAGGCTTCGGCCTCCCTTTTTTATACATCACCCGCAAAACCACGGTGCTTGCCCCGTGGATGAAGTTGTCCCCCTGTATTCTTGTGGTATTGTTTTTCGATGCAGTTACGGAAACAGGGTCATTGCGCGTACAAGTGTGAATACCATCTTGTCATTGTGACGAAATATCGTCGCAAGATATTTAACGAGGGTTCATTTTCGTATTTTTGTGAGTTAATTAAAGGCATTATTTACGATGGGATGCCGG
>JAMIFV010000008.1:0-44564 GCA_035906055.1 Alphaproteobacteria bacterium
AGGTGGAGCGCATGAACCGGACGCTCAAAGAAGCTACCGTCAAGCGATACCACTACCAATCACATGCTCAATTGAAGGAGCATATCGCTAACTTCCTGAATGCATACAACGTCGCAAAACACTCCAAGGACTCACACCTTATGAATACATCATCAAATCCTGGCAAAAAGAGCCAGAACGATTTAAAATCAACCCAAACCATCACAAAGTGGGACTAAACACCTAATGGAGCGGGTGATGGGAATCGAACCCACGTATGCAGCTTGGAAGGCTGCCGTTCTACCATTGAACTACACCCGCGTACCTTAGCCTTACCCTATTTGTCATTCCGGCGGAAGCCGGAATCCAGCAAGGCAGCAAGACTGGCCCCCGGCCTGCGCCGGGGCGGCAGCTTTCTTAAAGCTCACTTCGCTCGCCAACGAAACCAGCTTATAGTGGGTGATACAGGAAAAATCAAACGTTTGCTAGAACGTTACGTCAGAACGTAACAGGGCGCGGATCCCTGGAGAAGGTATTGAATATATCTTTGTCCACCTTGTTCAGCGAACCACGCGTATCCACGATAGTCGCCTTGATAAGGATCACCAGCTCCTTGTTCTTCGAGGAGCGGTTAACCCCTTTGAAAAGATGGCCTAAAACCGGGATATCGCCGACAAACGGCACGGCAGAGTCGGAATTGTCACCTTCCTGCTGCATCAGGCCGCCGATCACCATGGTCTGGCCGCTCTTCATGCGTACAGTGGAATCCAGGTCACGCGTCTGCACTTCGGGGATGATGCTGGTAAGGCTGGGGTCACCCACCTGAGCCGCCAGATATTTCACTGCCGGATCTTCCACCCCCGCCCCGTTGAGGGTGGTAAGGCTGGGATGCACGGAGAGCGTCACTTCGTCATTCTGCAAATCTATCGCGGGCAGGATGCTCAGGCTCACGCCGATGGGCACAACGTTCGTTTCGCTGTTGACCGTAACGGTGGGCTGGGTGGTCACCGACCCTGTGGTGGTGGTGGAAGACTGGGTGGCGGTCACCTTGAAGAATACGCGGTTGGTGGCAAAGGTCAGCGTGGAGGGCTGGTTGTTGATGGCATGCAGGCGCGGGCTGGAAAGCGTGCGTGTAGTGCCAAATCTCTCTACCGCGCTGATAAGGGCCGACAGGTCGCCTTTGGATATGGAAACAGAGGCCATGTCCGTTCCCGTCGTCAGCACGTTACCGATGGTGTTGAACGATACGCCGCCACCGATATTGTCACCAACGGCGGTCCAGTTGATGCCGGTCTTGTACTCCTGCGACAGGTCGACTTCGATGATCTTGGCTTCGATCAGCACCTGCGCGGAAGAATTCTTTTTCAGTTTTTCCAGCAACAGCTCCACCATTTCATGCTGCTTGCTGGTGCCGTTGAGCGAGAGAATGCCCGCCTGCCGGTTGATGGTATATTCCTTGCCGGAACCTGAACTTCCGGTAGCCGCCGCAGGAGCTACAGGCGCTGCCACCGCTTCAGGCGCAGCAGGTACCACCGGAGCACCGGTAGCCGCCATCAGCAGGTTAGCATCTGCCTGCAGGGTGTTGACCGAGACATGCCGTGCCGGGGCAAAACTGAGTATCTGATCCAGCCCGCTTTCAAGCGATTTCCAGAAATCGCCCTGAGTCTTGGTTTTGGTAGAAGTGCTGGAGCTATTCCCGCCGGAACCGCCCCCTGAACTTCCGCTGTTGCCGCTGCTGCCGCTGCCGCTGCTGCCGGAACCGGAACTGGACTGCACGCTGGTGCTGAGGCTCACGGACGTTTCGCTGTCGCGGTCGATATTGAGGAAGTCGATCGCATAGCTTTTGATGTAAGGGGTGTCGCGCTCTACGCGCAGTACGCCGTTCTTCATGCTGTAACGCAGGCCGGCAAGGCTTGCAATGCGTTCGATCACTTCATTGAAGGGCTTTTCCTTGGCGATGAAGGAAATACCGCCTGCGATGCCTGCGTCGAGTTCAATATCGATATCGGCAAGCTTGGCCAGT
This sequence comes from Alphaproteobacteria bacterium, assembly GCA_035906055.1. GTDB lineage: Bacteria > Pseudomonadota > Alphaproteobacteria > Rickettsiales > JABCZZ01 > JAMIFV01. The sequence continues at coordinate 2,003 of JAMIFV010000008.1, forward strand.
TCAAGCAATACGTCCTTTAGCGGCACGTCATCCGTCACGGAAATGGACACAAGCTGCGTCTCGCCGATCTTGGGCGGGCGAGGCGCCGCCAGTATTTCCGCAAGCTGCGGAATGGGCGGCGCGCCTTTGTCGATGGTCACTTCCAGCGATTCGGGAGGGGAAGAGCCATCGTTTTTGGGGTGGCCCATATTTTTATAGTCCGCACGGCTGATGCCGAGTGTCGGATCGATCGAGTTCATCTTGTCCAGATGCTTTTCTACGGCAGTATCGCAGGAAGAAAGGCAGATGGCGGACGCCGTGGTGAACAGCACGCCCAGAGTACGCAGCCCAACCCCCTTAAATACCCGCAGTGTGTACAACGCCCCAGCCTTCATATTTTATACATCACCAGTTGTAGCTATAGTGGTGCTTATTAACCACTACATATATTGTGCGGGGTCAGTAAGCAACTAGAAATGTGATGAAAGCTGAGAAATCTATCCTGAAATGATCACAGGCAAGGCCTGCGACTCCTGCAGCGAGGCCGCGCGCGACAACGCCTGATTGTATGCCTGATACTCATTGGCAACAGCTGTGGCAGAAAAACTTTCACCTGCACGGGCAGGAGGTGCCGCAGGGTCATTTGCGGTGGGGACACCTGCATTGCTCGGCTTGTATTTTACGAAGCTGTAACTCACCAGCGTGTTATATTGCAGCGCGGGAGCGAAACGCGAAAAGGCCTGTGCGTTGGCCAGCGGCGAATTGGCTGGTTGCGATTGCGAGATCAACTGCGTCAGGTAGGCGGAAGAGTTCTGGGTGGATGCTTTAGCGGTGCCCTGCGCAGTATTTATATCCGCCGCCAGCCGCGACGTGACTTGCCTAAGATCACGCTGCGCATTATTATCACTGACGCGATCGGCGGCCACAGGCGCACTGACCGCGACCGGGGTAACGCGCGTGGATACACGGTCCACCACAGCAACTGGCTGCGTGGACAGCGTCGCGTTAGCGACAGGAGGAACATTGAGTACGGACGAAATACTGACCATAACGTTTATGCAGGAATTTTTAGCGATGCAGTTTAGATACACCGCCACACTAACATTATACGCATAATTTTAATTTTGTCAATTTTCACAATAGGTTAACCATAAATCATCCTTTAACGCCACCACCATAACCATTCCAACCGATTTACAAAAACATTAAAAACTTAATAAAATCATTAATTTGCTACCCCTGACCGGAAACTTATGTCCAAAAAAATGAAGCTAATCCTTTTCACCTGCCTGATCGTGGTGCTTATCATCGCGCTGCAAAATCCCGCCCCCTCCTCGCCGCCCACAACGGGAAAGGCAGATATAGGCGGGGCTTTTACCCTTACCGACCAGCATGGCAGGCCCTTCAGCAGCGATGCACTCAAAGGCCGCCATTCGCTCATCTTCCTTGGCTACTCCAACTGCCCGGATATCTGCCCCGCCACCCTGCTGCTGCTTGGCGATACGCTGAAAAAACTCGGGCCCGACGCGGACAAGGTGAACACGGTGTTCATCAGCGTGGACAGCCAGAACGACTCGCCGGAGAAACTCGCTGAGTACCTCAAGAATTTCGATCCCCGTATCGTTGCGCTCACCGGGGATGAAGCGCAGATAGAATCCATCATCAAGGCGTATAAGGGATATGCCAAACGTCCTGACGATGCAGCGCCGGGCAACACGCTCATTTCGCATTCAGGATGGATATACCTCATGGACAAGGACGGAAACTATATCAGTCATTTCGACAGCAACGTCCATTCAGACACGCTGGTGCAGGCGGTGAAAGCCGCGCTTTAACCCGCGCGTTTCTGGGCAAAGAACTGTTTAAGCAATTCGCCGCATTTGGCTTCTTCCACGCCGCCGATGATTTCAGGTTTGTGGTGGCAGGTGGGCTGGCTGAAGATGCGCGCGCCGTGGTCCACGCCGCCGCCCTTGGGGTCATACGCACCGAAATAGACGCGGCGCAGGCGTGCAAACGCGATGGCCTGCGCGCACATGGCGCAGGGTTCCAGCGTCACATAGATGTCGCATTCAGTAAGGCGGGTAGTGCGCAGTTTGCGGCTGGCTTCACGGATCACCAGCAACTCGGCATGCGCAGTGGGGTCGGTCATCGCTTCGCACATATTATGGGAGGAAGCGATAATGGCCCCGGTAGCCGAATCCACAATCACCGCACCAACCGGCACCTCGTCCTGATTGCCGCCGACACGGGCCCGTTCAATGGCCATATGCATGGGGGAAAAAGGAAGGGCGGGATCAGGTTCAATCGACATAGTCACTATTTTTTCCTGAAAGCGTCCAGCGTGAATACTTTAGCGCCTTCCTCACCCGCAGAGCCGGAAGTTTCGTTCAATGCCGTTTTCTCATATGCTGGCGAAGATGACGGTTTTGACGGCGCTATCATGTCTTCGTCTTCATAGGCATGGAACTGCAGGCCAAATTTGACGCTGGGGTCGGCAAAGCCGGTCAGCGCCTCAAACGGCACGGTAAGTTTTTCAGGGATATTGCTAAAGCTCAGCGTAACGCGGAAATGATCCTGCTCCACTTTCAGGTCACGGAACTGGTGCTGCAGCACAATGGTGATCTCATGCGGGTATTTGGAGCGCAGCATATCTGACACCACCGCGCCGGGATGATCGGTACGGAAGGTAATGAAAAAATGATGCGGATCGGCAAGCCCGTCTGTCGTCACCTGACGCAGTACATCATACACAACGCGGCGCATCGCTTTGTCCACCAGCGTCGTATAGTCATATTGTTTCGTCATTCGTCACCTTTCTTTTATCGTTCAAGCGCCACTGCGGCTGCGCTGCTCCAGCCCTGCTTAGGGGCTGGAATATTCAGTGGGGGGTTTCTGTTACCCGGCACCCCCCGGGCCGTGTTACGTGCTAGAGCACGCGAGCGCCCAATTAGGCAGCAGCGCGAGCTACAACGAGGTCATCGTTAGCAGCAACAAATGCAACGTTATCGTTAGCATTTATGATTGTGACCCGATAAAGACGGAATCATCCCTGGCAAAAATCACTTCTTTATTGCGCCCGTCGATGCTGATTCACCCCCGCCGAAATTCGCTGTGTATTCACCAGTGAACTTGGGTGGAGGCGCCGGGTTCTGCCCCCGGGTCCGAATCGCCTATTCTAAGTAATCGTTTATCGCCATAGCCATTGCTGGCCGTAGGATTATACAGGGTAATGACGCAGCTTGCAAGTTATGGGTTGGGCGGTATAACTGACCACAGGATCCAGTAAAAAGAAAGGGCGCAGATGGCACTCACGGCGGCACAAACCAAGGAAATCGAAGACGTAAGGGATGAAGGCGAACGCACCTACCGTGCAGTATGCCCGGCACTGGAAGAGATACTGTATAAGCCCATCCCGATCCTCGACCACGGTTTTATCCGCGTGATCGACTATATGGGCGACGATTCCGCCATCGTGCAGGCCGCGCGCGTGTCTTACGGCAAGGGCACCAAAAAGGTGAACGAGGATGCAGGCCTCATCAACTACCTGCTGCGCCACCGCCATTCCACCCCGTTCGAGATGTGCGAGATCAAATTCCACGTGAAGCTGCCCATCTTCATCGCGCGCCAGTGGATACGCCACCGCACCGCCAATGTGAATGAATATTCCGCACGTTATTCGATCCTCGACCGCGAGTTCTATATCCCCGCGCCCGAACAGCTTGCCGCGCAAAGCACCAGCAACCGCCAGGGCCGGGGCGACCTTGTGGAAGGCGCGGAAGCCAGACGTGTGTTTGAGCTGCTGAAGAAAGATTCCACGCAGGTGTATGACCATTACATCGAAATGCTCAATGAAAGCGAATCGGGTGAGAAAATAAAGCCGCAGAATAAAGGCCTCGCGCGCGAACTCGCCCGCATGAACCTGACGCTGAATTACTACACGCAGTGGTACTGGAAAGTGGATTTGCAGAACTTCATGCACTTCCTTTCGCTGCGCGCAGACCCGCATGCGCAGTATGAGATCCGCGTCTATGCCGAAGCCATGCTCGACGTGCTCAAACGCTGGCTACCCATCACCTATGACGCCTTCATGAACTACCGCGTGGGTGGCGCTTCCATCTCTGCCAAAGGCCTTACCTCCATCCGCAGGATGCTGGCAGGCGAGACGGTGACGCAGGAGACGAGCGGCATGGGCAAAGGCGAATGGGCGGAATTTCAAAAGCTTATCAAAGGATAACCGACTGAAACCGTTTCAGGGATTTTGGCATATACAGGCTTGCGGCTTGTAAGTGTTATGTTATAACATACCATATGTCCGATCAGAAACCGAAAGAACCACCGCCGCTCGCGGAAGATGTCGCCTATACGGTCAACCATGCGTTGGCATGTGCGGCTACGGACATACTTAATCCCTATATCGGCAACCTCACACAGCGCTATCTGGGCAAGCGCGTGAATGTGGGCTGCACTCATGATCACGAAACGCCTGCGCCACCAGCCGCCGCAGAAGCACCGAAATTACAAAACAAGGGGCTTGGCAAAGGCATGTTCACTGATCTCCTCGCCAAGCAGAACAGTGAAGAACAAGGCGGCTATAAGCGCCTGAAGTCTGTAGACCTGTGCGAACACGGCGTCTCTGTCCCCGCCCAGCCCAGCAACCTCAAGCACTGGTGGGTTGGCGAGATCGTGGGGGATTTCGGCGCCGTGCCCATCACGGTGGCCGCACAACGCATGTTGCCGGGGCTTATGAATAGCATCCGCGCGCTGGCCGAACCCGTGCTGGGGCCGTTATTCCGTGTCGGTGCGAAGCGTGACGCACGCATCTGGGCGGAACACAATAATGTTGAGGTGGGTAGCAAGGAGTATAAGGAACGCGAGCAGGAAACTTACGCACGCGAGATGCGCCACCTGCCGCAGGCGTTCATGTGGACGGCGTCATCGGTGGCGCTCAATATCGGCGCACAACGCTTAAGCGGCAATAAGGGCGAACTCTCGCACCTGCTGGCGGGCAAAGCCGTGGGCGCGGCCACCAGCGCCACTGCCGTGCTGGGGTTTCGCAGCTTCGCGCCGCATCAGGCCTATAAATGGGACAACTTCACCAGCGAACATATCTTCAGGCCCACGGCCCATGCCGTAAAAAAAGCGGTGAATGGGGAGACATGGCAGGAGAAGGTAAATAACCCGTCATCACCTGAGTTTTCGCAGAAAACTCTAGGGTGATCCTGCTTGATATACTCTTAGCTTGTGGATTTTAATCAAATTATATAGTAATATTACTATATACACAAGGGGAGTATGGCTACCATCAAACAACTTTATTGGGTAGGCAGCAGTAAAAAAGAGCTTTTGGCATTTCCCGATGAGGTGCGCAAGGAGATTGGTTATGCCCTGCACTTGGCACAGACAAGCGAGAAGGCAAAGTCCGCAAAACCTCTCAAAGGATTCGGCGGAGCCGGAGTGATGGAAGTGGTCGAAGATTATGATGGGGATACGTATCGTGCCATTTATACCGTTAGGTTTGCCGATGCCGTGTACGTCCTTCATGCTTTCCAGAAGAAGGCCAAGCGTGGCATCAAAACGCCGCAGCACGAGATAAAACTGATTGAAGAGCGCCTCAAATGGGCACAACAGGACAGTAAAGGAGAATGAATATGGTAAAGAAGATTGAAAAAGGCTCTGGCAATATATTCGCAGACCTCGGATTAAAAAATCCTGATGATTTGCTGGCTAAAGCTGAACTGACTCAGCAAATTCACAAAATTATCGAAACACGCGGTTTAAAACAAAAAGAAGCTGCTGAATTACTTGGACTGAAACAACCGGATATTTCTGCTCTTATGAACGGCAAATTTCTTGATTTCTCCGTAGACAGGCTGCTCACTCTCCTCGTACGCCTGAATCAGGATGTGCAGATTGTGATAAAACCTGCCCGCAAAGGAAAAACAAGCTCAGGTGTTCATGTTTATGCAGTATAGCATGCGCTGGATTTATCACACAGAGTACATTTGAGCAGTTTTGTTCTTTCGACTTTTCAAGCCTGCATACTTATTTGTGGGTATAATGGAGGGGCTGGCCTGGACGAATCTAATTAATCTTGGCCAGCCCATACTATTTTACAGAACTGAGCAATGCTTCCTTCGTCGCTATGTAACCGCCTTTTTCCCACTCGTTTTCAAGGCGCCTGAGCGTCTCGCCCAGTTGTTTTCCCTGCGCCACACCGGTCTTGAGCAGGTCATCCCCGGTTACAGGAAACACAGGTATCTCCCACGCACGCGCAAAACGGATGGCATCTGTCACATGGTCGTGCGATGCACCTTCCGCCGCATACAGCAGCATGAGGTGGATGAAATCCTGCTTGCCCAGCAGGCGTATCTGGCGTTTGGTGAGCGCCTCAAATCCGGTCAGCTGCACACGCGCAGTGCAAAGCCTCTCAAGCTGACGAAGTTCGGCGTTGGAAAGCTTCCAGCGCGCATGCACACACTGCACATGCAACGCAGTATCGCCCGGCGCGCTGCGCAGGAGCGCCGCCAGCGCCAGCATGGGATCGGGATTTTCCTGTGCATCATGCAGCAATGCGGGCAATTGTATCAGCGCGTCCATATCCACCTTGCAGCCCAGCACCGGCAACAGAACACCCGCCTGCTGCATTATGTCCACCACCACAGGCGCTTTGCCCGCCACCAGCAATTTGCACATTTCCTGCTTTATGCGCTCGCCGGAAAGCCCGTCGATCATCGATGCCAGCTTCTCACAGGCCGCGAGTCCGTCCTTATCGAGCGGCGCGCTGCCGTAATGCGCATAGAAACGAAAGAAACGCAGAATACGTAAAGCATCTTCTTTAATACGCTGCTCCGCATCGCCAATGAACCTGATAATGCCTTTTTGCGCATCTTCCGTGCCGCCGAAAAAATCGGTGACCGAGCCGTCCGGCCCGGCATAGAGCGCGTTCATGGTGAAATCACGCCGCGAGGCGTCCTCGCGGTAATCCTGTGTGAAGGCCACCGTCGCACGGCGCCCGTCGGTAGACACATCACGGCGCAATGTCGTCACTTCAAAATGCTTTTTGCCCGCAACCGCCGTCACCGTGCCGTGGCCGATGCCGGTGGGAATGGCTTTTATCTTGTTCGCCTTCAGGCGCTCCATCACGGCCTGCGGCTCTAAAACGGTCGCCACGTCCACATCCTGCACGCTACGCGACAGCAGCGCATCACGCACGCAGCCGCCGACAAAGCGCATATTCTCAGCACCGAGCGCCGCAATCAGTTGCCTTGTTTCCGGCCAGTGCAGCCATTGTGGATTTATTTGCATTCTCTAACTCTCGCTATCATGCAAACTCGCTTGTGCACAGAAATGCAAGGAACGAGGAGCGCAGAAACGCAAATGTACACGCAAGTACATGCGGATTCGAGCACCACAGTGACAAAGCAGTTCAAAGCAGAAGTAGAGTGTGCTCGCATCAGCCTGCCTTCTTCGCTGTGTCCACATTACCTACAATCGCCGCAGTCAATGTTTCCTGTATCTGCTGGATGCGCCGCTCGTGGTGTATCTTCATGCCAAACGTGTCTTTAACATAGAACACGTCAACAGCACGCTCGCCATAGGTGGTGATGTGCGCGGTGGAAATGGTAAGGCCAAGGTCGGCTATCGCCCTGGTAATACTGTAGAGGAAGCCCACGCGGTCGCGCCCGCCGACCTCTATCACCGTGTGGTTGGCGCTAACCTTGTTCTCGACAAACACGCGCGGCGGCACTTTGAACGCTTCCATGCGGCTGGGGTAGGTGAGGCGCTGCGCGGCAATCTCACGCGCGATGTCGAGGTCGCCGGAGACTACCTTGTTGATGTATACGGTCAGGCGCGCGAGCTTGTCGGGTTTGTCAAACGCCTGCGCGTCAATGTCCTGAATATGGAACATCTCCACGGCCATGCCGCTTTTAAGCGTGAATATCTTCGCGCCCAGGATGTTGGCGCCTGCCAGCGCTATCGCGCCGGATATCTTTGAAAACAGCCCCTGCTGGTCAGGCGTACACAGCAGCACATCGGTTATGGCGTGGAAATTGTTGCTGCGCGTATGCAGCACCAGTTTCCGCCCGGTATCCTTAATTTCCCGCACCATCGAGGCCACCTGCGCATGCGCGGGAGCATCGCAGGCCTGCCAGAAAGAGGAGCTTCCCTGATCGAGGTAATCCTCTATCTGCGCCTTGCTCCAGCCGGGCAGCAACGCGGTGAGTTCTTCGCGCAGGGATGCGTCCTCCTCGAAGCGCTTCAACCCGTCGCTGGCCCCCATGCGCGCTTCGGCGCGGTAATAAAGGTCACGCAGCAACGCGCCTTTCCAGCCGTTCCAGACGGTCGGGCCTACGGCGCGGATATCGGCCACGGTGAGCGCCAGCAGCAGGCGCAGGCGCTCGGGCGACTGCACGGCGGCGATAAAATCGTCCACCGTCTTGGGGTCGTTGGTGTCGCGCTTGAAGGCGGTGCGGCTCATAAGCAGGTGATAGCGCACCAGCCACGCGCATGTTTCTATCTCGTCGGCGGTGAAACCGAAGCGGCGGCCAAGCTTGCGCACCACCATCTCGCCCAGCACCGAATGGTCGCCTCCCCTGCCCTTGGCGATGTCGTGCGCAAACATGGACAGATACAGCGCGCGACGGGATTTGATCAGCGGGAACACCTTGCTGATGGCAGGCATTTCGTCCTTGTATTTACCGGCCTCGGTATTGTGCAGGATGCTCACGGCGTTGATCGTGTGCTCGTCCACGGTATAGACGTGGTACATATCGAACTGCATCTGTCCGATGACCTTGCCGAAATCCGGTATGAATTTGCCGAGCACCCCGGCATCGTTCATGCGGCGCAGGGTCGCATCGGGGTTGCGGCGCGAGAGCAATATATCCATGAACGCGTTGTTGGCTTCGTCGTTGCGGCGCAGGCCGGCATCAATGAGCCAGAGCTTGCGCGAGACAAGCTGCAATGTGCGCGGGTGGATATCCAGCCCTTCTGCATGTGCCACCTTAAACAGGATGATAAGCAACGCGGGGTTGTCGTCGAACACGTTCTGCTCGTTCACCACGAGGCGCTCACCGTCGAGATGAAAAGCGCCGAGATCGCCCTCATTCTGCAGGCGGCGCACCAGCGACATGCGGGGCTTGCGTTTTTTGTCTTCCTCCAGCACCGCGCACACACTGCGCGTGAGGTTGCCGACATTGCGCGCCACAATGAAGTAATCCTTCATGAAACGCTCTACCGCCTGATGCGTGCTTTCGTCGTGGTAGCCCTTGGCGGCTGCCACGGCGCGCTGCATGTCGAAGGTGAGGCGTTCTTCCGCGCGGCCTGCGATGTAATGGATATGCATACGCACACACCAGAGGAAATCGCGTGATTTCCTGAAGGTAGAGAACTCTTCTTCAGTCAGCAGGTGCAGCTCCACAAGTTCATCCACGCTGTGCACGCGATAGATATATTGCGCGAGCCAGAACAGCGTCTGCAGGTCGCGCAAGCCTCCCTTGCCGTCCTTTATGTTAGGCTCCAGCACATAACGCGAATCACCGCAGCGCTGGTGGCGGGCATCGCGTTCGGCAAGTTTTCTCTCCACGAAATCAATGGCGCTCTGGCCGGTGACGAACGATTCGAACTGCTGGCCGAACTCTTCATACAATACATGCTGCCCGCAAAGAAAGCGCGCATCGAGCAGGCTGGTGCGGATAGCGGTGTCCTCTTGCGCGTGATGCATCGATTCCTCCACCGTGCGCACGGCATGCCCAACGGTGAGGCCAATATCCCACAAGCCATACAACACGAACTCGGCCAACGCACCGGCAGGGGGTTTTTCAGGATCGTGCAGGAACAGCATATCAATGTCCGAGCAGGGAAACAGCTCACCGCGGCCATAGCCGCCCACCGCGCAGACGCTTAAATGCTCCTGTCCCTCATGGAAACGCAGCGCCGCCTCGTGAAGCACGCGCACGATGCTGTCCACCAGCCCGCTCATCTGCTGCACGGCACGGGCAGCGTTTTCATCAGCCAGGAAACAGCGGCGGATGACGTCGCAGCCCTGCGCATAGGCTTCACGCAGCTCCGGATACAGCCGCGCGCGCAGCTCCCCGGCAGATCTTGTCTTCTCTGCGTGACGCAGCAGCATGCGTGCATCAAAGGGGATATGGGCGGGAGAAAGTGTCATAGGCTGCCATTCTAGCAATAATTTATTATGAATGTCATCAGCTTGCTTGTATAAATACGCTCATGGACACACTTATCGCCGCCTGCGTGCAGACCAATAGTCAGGATAACCTCGCCGCCAATGTGCAGACCGCGCTGGCGGGCATTCGCGTGGCCGCCACACAGGGCGCCATGTTCATTACGCTGCCGGAAAACGTGTTCTTCATGCAGGCGCCGGGCAACGGCCCGCACCCGGATGCCACGGATGCCATCGCACAGACCTGCGCGCTGGCAAAGGAACTGGGAGTATGGGTGCTGATAGGCTCGGTGCAGCTGCCCTCGCCCGAAGGCAAGGCCTTCAACCGTTCGCTGCTCATCAATGATAAAGGCGAAGTGTCGGCGCAGTATGACAAGATACACCTGTTCGACGTGCAACTGAAGAACGGCGAGCATTATGCCGAATCCGACCGCGTGACCCCCGGCGAAGAAGCCGTGCTGGCAGCTACGCCTTTTGGCGATATAGGGCTGACGGTCTGCTACGATGTGCGCTTTGCCCACCTGCATCGCATACTCGCCAAGGAAGGCGCAAGCATCCTCACCGTTCCCGCAGCGTTCACTTACACTACCGGCAGCGCGCACTGGCATATCCTGCTACGTGCCCGCGCCATTGAAACAGGCTGTTTTGTCGTCGCGCCCGCGCAATGCGGCATGCATCCGGGCAACCGGCGCACCTACGGGCACTCGCTCATCATAGCGCCGTGGGGCGAGATACTGGCTGAGGGCAGCGAGAACGAAACCGGCATTATCACCGCCACGCTGGAACTGAATAAGGTGGATGACGCACGCAGCATGGTGCCCAGCCTCGAACATGACCGCGATTTCGTGTATAAAATTTACTGAGTTTACCGTGGATAACACCCAAAAGCGCTATCATGTACTGGACGGATTGCGCGGGGTGGCCGCCATCATCATTACGCTCTATCATTTCTTCATGTGCACAAATCTGGCTGTTTTTCCGCAAGGGTTCGTGGCTGTTGACCTGTTCTTCTGCCTCAGCGGTTTTGTTATCTCGCACGCGTATCAGGAGAGAATTCTCAGCAAAAAACTTACTTTCAAAGGCCTGGTTAAAGTTCGCCTCATCAGGCTCTATCCGATGTATCTGGTGGGTATTCTGACGGGTGCGTTGCTGCTTCTGGTGCTTATGCTCACCGACCTTTCCCGTGTAACACTGACCACGCTTGGGTTACTCACCGGGTTCAACCTCGTGTTCCTGCCCTACTTTCCCTCATCACCAGTCAATTACGGGGCAATCTCCAATCTGGAGTCCTTTCCGCTCAACACACCGTTCTGGTCGCTGCCATTTGAAATGCTGCTCAGTATGCTGCTGTTCATGTTTGTGAAGCTTTCGCGTAATGACCAGCGCGTATTCATCGGCTTTGCGGTATTCGCTTTCCTTGCCGCAGGTGGTCCCTCAGGCGGCACACAACCCACCTTCCTGCTGGGCTTTGGGCGTTCGCTGCTACCTTTCCTCATCGGCATGACGCTCTATAAGCACAGGGATAAGATTTCTCAAAAACTTCCCAACATGAGTTTTTCGGCTATGGCACTGCTGACTGTGATAGGCTTCGGGCCATTCCTGAAGCTGGAGCCCTTTCATTCGCTGCTATTCTATTACGCGTTCACGCTGTTCATCAGCCCGCTGCTGCTATGCCTTGGGGCAAACTGTCATGTAGAACATTCTGAAAAGCTCCGGCGCTGCAATGAATATCTGGGCAAGCTTTCCTACCCGCTTTACTGTATCCATTTTGTTATCGTGCATCTGCTCATCGCACTTTACGGCGTGTTCAGCACAAATGCCGAAGAGATACTCGACTACCGCATCGCACTGGTGGGGCTTATCGCCAGTTATGTGCTCGCCCATATTTGCATGAAATATATTGAGCCTTGTGTTAAAAGGAAAATACAGGTTATCCTGCAATAGACCCAAGCTTTTCCCGTTCCCATTCGTCCAATATGTGAATGCCCCCGTTTGACCAGAAGATTGTTGAAAAGGCCAAGGCGGGCGACCGGGACGCGTTCCGGCAGTTATTGGAGAGCCATTACAGCATGATATACCGTGTAGCCTATCGTTTTCTGGGCATGCAGGCGGATGCGGAGGACATCGCGCAGGAGGTCTGTGCGGCGCTTCCCGTCAAGCTCATGAGCTTTAAAGGAGAAAGCAGCTTTTCCACCTGGCTTTACCGTGTGGTGGTGAATGCCTGCCGCGACATGCACAAGAAAAGCACATCGCACAGAAGCCTGGATAAGATTTATATGGAGATGGAAAAGAGCCTCACCGCCGAACAACAGGAGGCGGCGCGCAAATCCGCATGGTTATACCGGATGCTCGCCACGCTGGACCCACAGCTGAAAGAAACGGCGCTGCTCGTCATCTCGGAAGAACTCAGCCACGCCGAAGCGGCGCAAGTGCTGGGTTGCGCGGAATCGACCATCTCCTGGCGCATGCATGAAGTGCGCAAGAGCCTGAAACAAAAACTGGACAGCTACCCATGACCGACGAAATGGACGAATTGGAAAAATTGCTGAAAATGGACGCGCCGCGCGCGAGCGATGCAGCCAGAAAATCCGCTATTTCCAGTGGCATGGATGCCTTTGACCAAAAATTTGTAAAAACTTCCCAAGGAACCTCCTTCGCGGAACGTCTTATGGATGCAGTTCGCACTTTCCATATCACGCTTATCGGAGGAGACCCTATGAAACGCAGGCATATTATCGGCGGCGGCCTTATCGCAGCACTCGGCGTATTGATGCTGACATCCACCAGCATGACTACGCTTGTACCCCAGAACATTGATATCAGCGGAACCTCTCAGGCAGGCAAAGGCGAGCCAGAACGTGTACGCGCTTCCAACAACATTGTAACAGGCATCTCAGCCGGTGAGCTGCCTTCGCCTTCGCTTGCTCCAGCCCCCACCCCGGCTCTTCAGGATAACATGGCCATGCCCGCCGCACGCGCCGAGATGGCAAAAGAAAAAGCCATGGCTTCGCCCCCTGCGTCTGTTCCAAGCGCACTGAGCGCTCCTGCCTCAAACATGTCAGGCGGCATAGCGGGTGGCTCAGTTGTACAACGTATGATCGCCCCTGCACATATTCCTCCCCATGCTATCGTGCAGCCCGTGCCTGTTTCGCCATCTGACACGGTGGTTGTAAACGGTTATCAGGATGAAGGGCGCGACCAGTTCGAGCATGTGAAGGTTAACCCGATGAAGGTGGCAAGGGAAGAACCGGTTTCCACCTTCTCCATCGACGTGGATACGTCATCCTATTCCTTCATGCGCGCTTCGCTGAACAACAACGTGTTGCCACAGAAGGATTCCGTGCGCATCGAGGAACTGGTCAATTACTTCCCGTATGAATATGAAGCGCCCAAAGACAAGGAAACACCGTTCAAATCCAACGTGACGGTGATGCCAACGCCGTGGAATGACAAGACCAAGCTCATCCATATCGGTATCAAGGGCTACCAGATCGACCAGAAGGAAAAGCCCAAGGCGAACCTCGTGTTCCTCGTGGACACGTCCGGCTCAATGAATGCGTCCAACAAATTGCCGCTCCTGAAGAATTCGCTGAAGATGCTGGTGGATTCACTGAAGCCCGAAGACAGCGTAGCCATAGTCACCTATGCGGGCAGCGCAGGCGTGGCGCTGGAGCCTACCAGCGTGAAGGATAAAGCGAAGATCCTCAGCGCTATCGACATGTTCAACGCGGGCGGTTCAACGGCTGGCGCGGAAGGCATCCGCCAGGCCTACCAGCTTGCCGGACAGAACTTCGACAAGAACGGCGTCAACCGCGTTATCCTTGCCACTGACGGCGATTTCAACGTTGGCATCACCAACCCGGAAGAGCTCAAGAGCTTCGTGGAACGCGAACGCGGCACCGGCATCTTCCTCTCGGTGCTGGGCTTCGGCCAGGGCAACTACAACGACGCGATGATGCAGAAGCTCGCGCAGAACGGCAACGGTGTGGCGGCGTACATCGACAACCTTAACGAGGCGCGCAAGATACTGGTGGATGAAGCCAGCTCCACCCTCTTCACGATCGCCAAGGACGTAAAGATACAGGTGGAATTCAACCCCACCAAAGTGGCAGAATACCGCCTTATCGGTTACGAAACCCGCATGCTGAACCGCGAAGACTTCAATAACGACAAGGTGGACGCGGGCGATATCGGCGCGGGCCATACCGTTACCGCGCTTTATGAGATCACTCCCGCAGGGTCTGACGCCAAGCTGGTGGACGATTTGCGCTACGGCGAGAAGAAAAATGAAGCGGATAAGCCTGCCGGTACGGATGCTGCGTCTGCAACGGATGAATATGCCTTCGTGAAGATCCGCTATAAGCAGCCCGACGGCGATACCAGCAAGCTCATCACCACACCGGTGGACAGCAAGGTGGAGTTCAAGGAAGTTTCTGCCGCCCCGCAAGAGGCCCGCTTTGCAGCCGCCGTGGCTGCCTATGGCCAGTTACTGCGCGGCGACCCGTATACGCAGTCCTACAGCTTTAACGATGTGATCAGCCTGGCGCAGGGGGCAAAGGGTTCGGATAATTTCGGCTACCGCGCGGAGTTCATCAATCTCGTGCGCCTTGCCGCCAATGCACCCAGGTTGCAACCGCAGCGCAATAACGGCGACGTGTATACACCCATCCACAGGTAATCCGCTAACTCCCTGCAGGTACCCTCCCCCTTTCCCGCTTACGCAGGAAAGGGGGAGGCTTAATAAAAGGATTGTGACTATGCCTGTGCGGGCGGCTGACCACTGTTGCCGTCCGTGGGCACAGGCGGGGTCGGCTCAGCAGCGGGCGCGGGAGCTGCCGGCACGTCAGCAGGTGGCGGGGTGATCTTCTTGCGGGTGCGCGGATCATAAGGCTCCTGCGTAGGCACGTAAGACGGCAGCGGGCCGCCTTTCTTGGGTGCGCGCGGGTTATAGACCCTCTTCATGAAGAAAGGATCGCTGTAATAAAAGATCTTCTTGGTCTTGATGGGCGCCGTGGATTCGATGAGGATGATCTGCTCGTCGCGCGGCAGGGTAATGACTTCCTGCGGCAGTAACAACGCACGTTGCACTTCCGATTCGTTCATCGTGCGCGATTGCGGGTTGAAATCGAGGAACTTTGGTTTGTTGTGCGAGTATTGCTTAACGGTTTTATTGCCAACGAGTTCCGAGATGAGCTTTGCGGTTTCAATGTTGTTGGCGGAGAACGTAACGCGGTAATAAGAGTTCGAGAGGAAGGAGTTCATACCGGCATCTTCATAAATGCCCTTCAATTGCTGCGTATCTTGCACGATGAGAAACAGCTTCACACGGTAACCGCGGAAGTATGCGATGCCGGTCTGGAACTGCTTCATTTCGCCAAGGGTCGGGAACTCGTCCATCATGAACAGCACGCCGTGCGGCTCGTCCTTGCCCGGCATCTTGCGCGTTAAAAAGTCTGAAGCCTGCTGGTAGAATACCTTGAGCAGCGGTTCAAGGCGCTGCAAGTTGTCCGGCGTTACGCCGACGAAGATGGTGGTCTTCTGCTTCTTGAGCTGTTGCAGGTCGAAATCGCTGGAGGCAGTGCCGGTGTCGATCAGGGGGTTCGCCCAGAGTTCGAGGCCGGAGTTGAGCGTGGAAATTACACCGGAACGCTCTTTGTCAGCCTTCTGCAGGAACGCCGCAATGTTCATGTAGGATACGGGGTGGATCTTCTTGCCGATCGTATCGAGCACCACGGCAAGGCTGTATACCACGTCGTCACTGCGCATCGTGCGCACCACTTCGCCGAACGAGCATATCTTGTCGGGCACGGCGCACAGATACAGGATAACGCCCAGCAGCAGCGAGCGCGCTTCGTTCTGCCAGAACTCCTGTTCGGGAAGGATGAGGTTACAGATCTTCTGCACGTCGTCCACCATCTGGCCGGGCTTGCTTGAAATCCAGTCCAGCGGGTTATAGCAATGCGTGCGGCCGTCGGGGTCTGCCGGATTCCAGAGGAACACTTTCTGGTGCATTTTCTTTTCGCGGTAGCCGCTGGTGAGTTCATGGTTTTCCATCTTGATGTCGTGACAGATGACGGAACCTTCCCAGAATACGAGGTTGGGAATTACGAAGCCCACACCTTTACCGGAACCGGTAGGCGCGAAGAGCAGGATATGCTGGAAGTCATCGCAAATGAGGTAGTTGTTGGCGCCGGTACGGCCCAGAAGCAGGCCACGGCGTTCCCTGAGGCGCGCGGCACGCACTTCACGCTCGCTTGCCCAGTGCGCGTCGCCGTGCAGGGATTCCTTTTTCTTGAACGGGCGGAAGTCCACCAGCGGCGCACGCATCGCATATACCAGCAGAATGCTGAACATCAGCGCAATGCCGGTAGGGGCGAACACCTGAATGGTGAAATTGGGAGGTAATGCGGGGTTGTCTTTATATGTCCACCAGTACTTGGCGATGTATTCCACCATCGAATAGAGATACTTGGCGTCGTAGATGCATGGCATCATATAATTGGGGCCGTAGATCCACACCACCGTGCCGATCATCGCTATATAAAGCGGAATGGCAAAGGTGATCAGTATGATCACGCCAAAGACTATCTTGCCCCCTAAAGGCCGCCTGCCAACCATTGCATATCCTAGATAGTTTCTTCCTTGAAATATACCTCAGACACATAACGGCGGCCTTTATCGCCGCGCTTGAGCTGCACGATAACGTTGATGACGTTCTCTACGTAATCCTTGATCTGCTCGCGCGTAATGCCAAGGCCCGCCTGCATGATCATGAGGATAAGCTGCTCAATTGCCAGTTGCGGAGTATCGGCATGCAGGGTGGAAATGGATCCCGGATGACCGGTGTTGATTGCCCTTAAATAGCTGAACGCTTCCTTGCCGCGCAACTCGCCCACCATGATACGGTCAGGACGCAGACGAAGGCATGCTTCGATAAGGTCCTGCATCGTCACATTGGCGCGGCCCTGCCCACCCTTGGATGCCATGAGATGCACGCGGTTCTGGATATGTTCGATATTGATTTCCCGTGCGTCTTCGCAGGTGATCAGGCGCTCCGTTTCGGGAATGGCTTTCATCACCGCGTTCATGAACGTGGTCTTACCGGTGGACGTACCGCCGCTGATGATCATGTTCTTACGCGCCAGCACCGCTGTGCGGATAAACTCCTTGATCTGGCCGCTGTCGAGAAGCTCGCGCAGCTTCTTGTCGACCGTATTTTCCACTTTGCGCACTGCCGTGCTCTGGAAAGCGCCCAGCGCTTCGTACCCGTCAAGATCGAGGCTGAGGCTGCTTTGCTTACGGATGGAGTAAGCCACCGTGCCTGACTCGCAGGCGGGAGGGAATATGATCTGAACGCGATAACCGTCAGGCAGGTTCGCAGACAGAAGCGGTGTTTCTTCGCTGATACGCTGTTCCGTAGACTGCGCAATGAGGCGCGCCAGCGCCTTAAGATGGTCGAGCGTGAATTCCGGCACCTCGTATTTAGTCATGTCGCCGTATTTTTCCACCCAGACTTCCTGCTGCCTGTTGATGGAAATTTCGTTTACGCCTTCCTGTGCAAAGTAGCTTTTAATTGGTGCCAGATATGTCTCAAGGGCAACAATACTCATGAAGTAATCTCATTCTGAATTAAACGGTTTCTATGATCTGAACGAATAGGCTCCAGAGAATAATGCAGATTCTGCACACAGAATGCAACAGAAACAGCACACACACCACACGCTCAAGAGACGTGTCAGTTGATGCTGAGCAGAGTGTTGGACAGTTCGGGCGGGAACACCAGTTCCTTGCTGACAAATACGTTGATCGGAGTTCCCTGATCAACGTAGATGGTCGGCTGCAGGCCAAGCGCGGCGCCTACGATAGACTTGCCGACCTGACCGATACTGTCGACCGCTTCCCTCATGGCCTGACCGCTCGGGCTGGTGGTTGTGGTGCTGCCGCCACCGTCGTTGGTGGTGGTGGAGGACTGGTCGTCACCGAACAGCAGTTCCCCGATAGCGGCCACGCCGATGGTCATGGAACTGGTCAATGCAGCGTTGGTGAACATCTCCATGTATTTATTGTCGACATCGCCTGCAATGCCAGCGCGGCCAAGTGCATCCACGCCGGGCGATCCGATCGCGATGGTAATGCCATCGGGGCGAACCACACGCGTCCATACCACAAATACCCTGTTCTGGCCACGTTTGATCGTGGCGTTATACGTGCCAAGAAGGCGTGAGCCTTTCGGTATCAGGATCGCACGGCCCGCTTCCGCGTACACGTCATGACTGACGACGGCGCGAATAGTGCCGGGCAAGTCGGAATTGATCGCTGTTTCCAGAACGCTGTGGACAATTTTGCCCTCTATGATTGTGTTACGCAGATTGTCGATCCGGGTCGCGATTACACTCTGAGCGCTGGAATTCGCAATAACGTCATTGGCAAACTGGGAGTTTGGATCGTTTCCGACAAAGCTGGAGCCCCCCGTGACAGGCTTGGCAGCAGCAGCCTTGGAAGCGCTGTTTCCGCCGCCGCTGTACGTAACCATGTCCGTCTGCAGACGCTTCATGGCGGCCTCGTCACGTGGCAGCGAGGTCTTGACGTCTGGCATCGCGGGAGCGGCAAGCCCCGGAGGCGGGGGAGGAGGAGGCAAGCTGACCGTGCCGGCAGAGCCAGGGGTACCGGGAGCATTCATTGTAGGAATGGATTGCGGAGCAAGGATCGATGGAGGAGCAATCGGCGAAGGCGAAAGCCCCGGAGCAAGACTTGGGGCAGGAATAGCCAGAGAAGACGCAGCAGGGGGAAGTCTGGAACTGGAACCGATGCTTCCCGGAGGGCTCAGCCTGCCGAAATCGGTTGCAGAACCAGACCTGCCAGGTGCTTCATAGTTGCCGGAGCGGCTGGAAATGGAGCCAACAGGCTCCTGCATCGCCGGAGCGGGTAATTCGCCTGCGGAGACACCTGTGACTGAGCGGCTTTCAGCCGTCACGCGCTCTGGCGCCACCATCTTGATCTTGTTTTCGGGCAGAGGCGCTTCAGAAGAAAAGAACAGCGATTTTACTACGATTGCCACGAAAATGACGGCCGCAATCACGAATACCATGATCTTGCCGGGCGCAGCAGCCACCGCAGGGCGACCACTGTCAAGACTGACTGACTCTTCGCCAGCGGGATCAATGTCCCCCCCCCCTTGCTGCGAATCCATCTCGTTATTCATATCATCGTTATTGCTGTTCATGTGCCACTATCTCGAATCATTATTCTAATCCACCAACCACCTCTGGTATAGCCCAGCAAAATTTAACGCTGCGTTAACGTTAGCGCACTTTTTCATTATATACGTTTACCGATGCCCCATCCTGACGAACCACGAACTGGGATGCAACGCCGTCCACCACCCAATATTCACCTTTCTGATAGGCGCTGGCGGGAGTTTCACCCTTATCTGCACTCACCACTGCGAAAGAGGGGCTTGCCACCGCAGGGGAAAGCCTGAAATATGTGCTCCTGCCATCATCGTATACTTTCTGCGGGGCGATGTTTTCATCACCGGTGTAGGTATAGTTGTAATTATCCCCACCTGCGCTCGCCGGAGCAATGACAGGAATTGGGGCAGGCGCAGAATCCTGACGGAAAGGATCGTCGCTGTATGGAGCAGGCTGTACGCGGTTCTTTTTATCGTCGGGATAATAGAAGCGCACCACATAAGCGAGCTCTTCTTCGGGAGAATATACCGCAGGCACTGCGGTGATGTCGAACTGATAGGCGCGCTTGCTGGTAATAATCGTCATGTTTGTGCGGGCGCTGGCAAGCGTCGGACGGATGAACAGGCGACGACCGGCGGTAACTACCTGCCAGCCCACTTTATTGCCGATGGAAATGGTTTCGATGGTTTCGTTGGCCGGGAACTCGATGTTGGACTGGTATCCATAATGCGCAACCAGATTAAAAACATCGTTCTCGCTGTAAACGAATGTCTTAATGCGACTATCGGTTGCTACGGGGACAGGAACTTCTGCGGCACCTGCCATCACAGAAGTAAAAAACAACACACTGGCTAAGATCGCATTATATTTTTTCATTGAGATAAATTATCGTTGTCTACCCTATAACCAAAAACTCGGAACCCAATAGGATTTAAATACCTGTCTTCGACCGTTAAATCAAGCTCCGTATACTTGAACTCAATCAAAATTAATTGTTGCAGCACTTTTGAGCTACCCGCACCGGCACGCTCAATCACCCTGACTTTAACAAGGTATCTGCGGGATTCCTCCCCACCCGGAAGCTCCCTCTTATCCAGAAACTTAATGCTGCCAATCTGCACTTCACGCGAGCCTTTTACCCCCAGCCTTGCACCTGGGCTTTCAGGATTGCTCAGGATAATACTGGACTGGTATTCGGCAAAACTGTCATTGCCGGAAAGCACGCGCACAAGGTTATAGTTAACATAGTTCCTGTCCGGCGTACCGAGGAAACTCTCGCGCGCACGGATGTATTGCACCATGAAATAGTTATTAATGGCCTCATTGCCGGTAAGCTCCCTCACCTTCAGGGGGTTCACCACCTGCGTTACCCCCGTATTCTGGTCTACCTGAATAACAAAGGGTTCTACGGATTTAAGGGGTGCCAGCTGCGAGATGGAAAAAGTGGCGGCCAGAGAGCACAGTAATGAGATGCCAGTAAGCACCACCAGAATATTACGTTGCACCAAAACAAACTGATAACGGTCATTATACCAGTTTCTTTTTTCTGTTTTAACTTTTGTTGCTTCTTTTTTTGTAGCCACTGGGCGTATTTACTCTCTGTTGTAAAAAATCTTAGCCTAGGCAGGCTGTTATTTATAGCTCATCGCCAAACATAATTCCAGACACAAATATAGATTATTGGGTCTTACCCTTCAGAGTTAAGTTTATAAGGGCCTGTTCCTGCGACATACCGGGGTTCTTCTCCATCATTTTCCTAATGCTCTCCCTCTGCCCAGGCGTCAGATTATCGAGGGTTCTCTTCTTTTTATCCTCACCTCTCCGACGCTCGCTGTCACGTTGCGGATTAGCAACAGTGGTGGGATTTTTACCTGAACCCGACGTATCTTTCGATTCAGATGATTTGCCATCACCATCACCGTCATCTTCCCACCAGCTCCGTTCTTCCTTCGCCCTGCGGCGGCGCACGGCCTGTTCGTCGTTCATCCGTGTAATGGCCTGCTCCAGCGTCATCTCAGGATTACGAGACAGTATTCTCTGTACGCGCTCCTTATCCGAGTCGTCCAGCCTGTCATATACCCTGCTGGTCACGTAAGTCTTACCGGCAACCTCGATCTTGCCTACGGATTCAGACATGGGAGGCGGCGGCGGCGGAGGCGCGGCACCAGGTGCGGCAGGTGGTGAAGTTGCAGCCTGTACACCCGGCCGGCCTGCAGCAGCGCCCGTCGCGGAAGTGGCAGAACTTGTGACCTGCGCGCCCGGCCAGCTCACAGGGGTGGCAGCAACGGAAGCGGCAACCGGCATACCTCCTGCCACGCCCGCCGCCGATACGAGCTGCGGCGCGGCAGGAGCCTGCGCTTCGCGGGCATCAATCTTTCCGACGGTCTTGAGCGCCTGCGCGAGCGCATCGCGCATTTCCTTATCACTGGCTTCCGTAGCCAGCCCGGCCGATACGCGCTCCAGTTCTGCTTTATATTTCTTTTTCTCATCGTCCGACAATTTCGTGAAGGTGTCGATTTCCAGCTTCGACTTCTCAATGAAGCCGCCCACATATTCACGTTTCCTGTCGCCCATGCGGTTAAAGCCTGTCAGCGTCTGCATGGCATACAGCTCATATCCCATGCCCGGATTGCCCGTCAATACCGATGCGTTCACGGCGGGCATATAATCTTTGATATTCGTGTGGCGGTACCTTTCCTCGTCTTCATCCAGCTTGACGTCAGCGCTGTCTTCCTGCGCGCGGGCCTGTCTCTTGATCGCCTCATCCTGTTCGGCGATCTCATGCAGATGCGCTTCAAGTGCGGCTGCCTTCTTCGTGATCTCAGCCATTTCATTCTCTGCGGCCTTTTGTTCCGCTTCCGTACCAGCGGCAGCAAGCTTCTTCCTGGCCTCGCCATAGGTATCCCTGATTTCGGCAGCCGCCTTACCATACCTTGCCTTGTCGCTTTCCGACAGGGCCGATTCTGCGTCCTTATAATGCGCATCGAGGCTGTCCAATACAGCCTCTTCATATTCACGGCGCTTGTCGCCCGTAACGCTGTTCCAGTTGCCCATTGTATTGCTTACATGCTTCATAATCGGCACGTTTCTCGCCATCTGGCCGGTCGTTGTGTCACCGATGGGCACGTCCATCGCTTCTTCCATGCGCGCCCTTGCCGCACGGCTTTCTTCATCTCTGCCTTGCTGACGCAGGACTGTTGCGCTCTGGTCAAGCACGCCGTTGATCGAAAGCGAGTGAGCGACTGCGCCACGCATCTGATCCGCGCTTGTCGCCGAAGACAAGGCCGCGGAGGCTTTGGTCAGTTCGGCTTCGTATTCCTTGCGTTGCTCTTGCGTCAGCCTGGGAGCCAGCTTTTCGTATTCTTGCCTGGTCTTTTCCAGTATCGCCTGCGCTTCCTGGCGCTTCCTGTCTTCCGGCAGGTTATCCCAGCGCGCCATGGCAATAGTGGCGTCCGCCTCGCCGCCGCCTACGAACTGCCTGCCAAGCGTCGTCAGTATGTCTTCCTGTTGCTGGCCGGTAGTAGCGCTCTGTGTCTGCTTGCGGGCCTCTTCGAGCTGAAGCGCCATCTTGCGACGCAATTCTTCGGGCAACAGTTTATTGTCTTTGTAATTATCCATATGCTGCTGCAGGCCGCCGATAACGGTCTGGTTGAGCGCCTGCGGCGCCCCCAGCACCGAGCGCATGGCTGCGCTGTGATCATTGCCCGTACGCGCGGAATTGGCCGATTCCTGAGCTATCTGCATCATTTCGTCGAACGAAGCGAACATGTTCATCGGGGACGTGGGCAGTATGCTGGCACGCGCCTTCTGTCCGAGGGCCGTGGTGCGACGCAGCAGCTCCTTGAATTCTTCCTCGCTGGAAGCGGTGTCCAGCCCGGCGCGAATCTTCTCCATTTCCTTTTTGTGCGCTTCATTCTCCTGCTCGGAACGCACACCGGCAGTGGAATCCAGTTCCTGCTGGGTCCGGTTTAGCAGGTTCTCCATATATTTGCGCTTATCCTGATAAAGCGCCCCGTCCCAGCCGGCAGGCAGCGCCGTAGCCGTATCGAGGGTCGCCACCGCCGTATCCCAGCCAAGCGGATTGGCAGCGGCGCTGTTGAGCGTCGCCTGCGCCACTTCTTTCTGGCCCATAAGCTTGGCAAGCACCTCACGCAGCTGGGTTTCCTGTGAACCTTCCAGCTGGTTGACCACTCTGAGGTAGTCTTCCGGAGACTTGGCAGCCTGTAATGCAGCGTCTGCCTTTGCCACCTGCGCGGTTGACTGCGGCAATGCGCTTTGGGGTACGATACTGGCAGCCATGGCATTCGAGTCTTTGGCACCGGCCACCGTGGAGGCTGCCAGTTTCTTTGTCTGCCGTTCCAGTTCCCCATTGACCTTTGCCGCGCCCGCAGCCCCGCTCTTGGATTCCTTTTCCGCGCCATCGACGAATTTCTTCACTTCTTTCAGGTACCCTGAAGACACGACACCTGATGCCGCTACCAACGAAGTGCCAAGCGCCGCGGTGCCCACAAGCGCGGAGTTCTCCGCGACATGACGATCGGAGAATCTGTCCAGCGACGCCTCCATACTGTTAAGGCCTTTCATGGCCTCATATGTGTCGCGCTCGCTTTTGGCCCTGCCAAGCCCCGCCTTCGCGGTCACCAGCGCTTTTTCATATTCCGTGCGCTCCGCATCGGTGAGGAAACGCTTGTACTGTGTCATCTGGCGTTCCAGATCGGCGATCTTCTGGTTAGCTTCTTCCTGTGCCGTCAGCAGCTCATCCGTGGAATTGGCCCTGCCCGAGCTTTGCGACCTGTTGGTCCTGCTGGCCTGCGATGCGGCAGCAGCCGCGTTGGGGTCGGCAGTTTTCTTGGTAAAGGTCTTGGCTTTGCCGGTCCTCTTGAATTCATCTTCTTCCTCCAGCCTTTTCTGGGTGCGCCTCATCGTGCTGCTGGCACTAAGCAATGCAGCACCGGTAGAACCGGACTCGATCACACGGCCGCCTGCGGGCAACATGCCGCCGCTCAGGGATGCGCGCATGTCATACTCGGCATCACGCAGGTCCTGCTTGCGCTTGCGCAATGTATTTTGTCCTTCCAGCGCCGCCTTATAGGTTTTGTCATACTGGCTTTTGGCAGTTTCAACCTTGGCAGCCGCTTTTAACTGCTCACTTGCCGTGCCCGACTTGCGCGCGCGCTCTTGTTCGTCCAATGCATCGCTCAGTCCGCGCGCATCGATTTCGGCGGTTTCACGGGCCTGTTTAACCTTGAGGGCCGCATCATCCACGCGCCGCTGGGCAAGCTTGAGGTCGTATTCCCGCTCTTTTTCTTTCTGGTCGTCGGCAACGCCGTGCATCATTCCACCCACGAATCCGCCCGACAGCATCTCGCCTTTCTTGGCTTCCAGATAGCCTTCTTCCGTCTGGAAATCCCTGCGATTTACCGTATTCCTGCCGAACATACCGTCCTTGAAACGATTGAAGATGTCATCGCCGCGCGCGTTACTGAAGGGATTGCGCAACATTTCCCGCGACATGCCCTTGATGCCGGCCTCGACGGATTTCATACCGCCCAGCGCGATGCCTCCACCTTCAAAGTCGGCATGCCCGCCAAACCCGCCGGCACCGCTCACGCCACCGAGCTTTCTTGCCATCTCGCCCGACTTGCCAATAAATTCCTGGAACAGGCTGGCGATAATGCCGAACGCGATGATGTTCATCGCCACGTACAGCACAAAATCCGCCTTCGACAATAAGGTCATGATCGGAATGACATAATTATACCCTTGATGCTGCTCAGGTTCGCCCGGCATGTCATTTTCTATGTTGCTCAGCACCGCCCCCATGGTCAGGTCATAGGTTACGGGAGTAGTGGGACTTATGCCATTGGGCATAGTCGCCGTAGCATTCGTGCCCCCCGTCACACCGATACCACCGCTCCGGGGCGGAAAATCGCTCGGCGTCACCGCAGCAGGCGTGTCTACGACTTTATTAATCGCCGGCTGGCATTTGATGGTCTGCGAGCCGGTCGCCAGCTGTTCGATCTTGTATTCACATATACTGCAGGCATTACTGATGGGAATGGTCCACAGCATCACGACCATGGCCATGTCATAGGGACGCAACAGTCTGAGCATGCCATAAAGGAACCCGGTTAATCCCTGCGTCGCAACACCCAGCATCGCCAGGAACGAAAACATGATAAGACCCTGAATACTGAACATGCGCAGGTACTGGAGCCAGCGCTCGAATAAGCGATAGGTAGGTGTGAACAGCGCAAAACTGATAAATAGCGGACCCAGCACCAGCAGGAAGCAGATGATGACGATGGAGGTGAGATACGACAGTATCGCTTTTACATAGAGCCCTATATACTGTATGAACATCATGATCAGGAAGCCGAACACTACGGGCAGGAACACCATCAACCCGATGCCTATGACGGCAAGGAAGGTCGCGCAATTGGTGATGATGCGCAACACCGCGTCGTTAAGGCACGGCTGCCCATTGCAGTTGTTGGTGGCGTCCATCTGCGAAAGATTCGGATTGCTCATGAAGTTGAACAGACCGGTTATCGCGGAGTCCGGCTGCGTCAGTACATTGCTGCCGCCCAGCGGGGCCATGATGAACGCGGTACCGGTCTGCAACATGCCCATGAACAGCGTTCCGACCATGCGGATGGCATAGTCGGAATTGAATACGAATGCCGTTACCAGCGCCATCTTCAGCACCATCTTTGCCGCTTCACGGAACTGCATCCTGATATAGCCCGTGAGTACACACAGGCCGAATATCGAAACGGCGAGACTCATGGCGGCAGTGACAGGCACCCGCATGCTTGTCATAAAGCCGCAGTACATGGTGCCAAGCATGGCTTCCAGCGCCGTTTCAAAAAAGCATAATATGCCTGAAAACACACCGGTTTGCGCGGGATTACATTTTTTATCACCGCCCCCCAGGGTAAACAACCCCGTAGCATCGCAGGCAGCCGCTATTTCAGGCAGGAACGCCAAAAGCATCGCAACCGCAAACACAACCGCCCCACCCGCCTTTTTGCGGCCCAGCGCGCGTGCCGTGTGCTGTGCGAAGCGTTTCATCATACTGTTTCTAGGAACTTAGGCATCCATTGTGTGGGTGAGATTCCGCGTGCGGTTATAGCCTGCTCCATCATCTGCAGATGGAACGACGTTGCCGTCAGCACCGATATGATATCCACCATACCGGAGAGGTCCATTTCGAGCATGACGGAGTCCTGGGGCTTTACCACCAGGAAATGGCGATCTTCCACGTCCATCTCCGGCATCAGCGCAATATCTCTTACCGACAGCCCGAACGCATCCATATAAGAATCGTCCGCCGCATCGTCCGGCAGGAATATTTTGGTGGCGCACATCGGCAGTATCTCTGCATTGATGGGATTATTCTTGATGGCGTCGATATTCTCGGTTGCAAGGAACGCCATCGCATTTTTCTCGGCCAGCGCATTGAGCCATGATTTGACGCGCGGCGCGATCACGGGAGTAGTGATAAGATCCCAGGCTTCATCCATCACGATCATAGCGGGCTTGCCATCAAGCGCCTGCATGATACGGTGCATCAGGTAGGCAAGCACAGGCAGCAGGGCTTCGCGATTATGCACGAACTGCTCCATTTCAAAGCCGTAAACCTTGCCCTCCAGATTCAGCGTGTCGCTCGGATGATTGAACAATTGGGCATTGCGTCCGCCTACCAGCCAGGGGGCAAGCACGGCACGCCATTTTGGCTCCTGCAGCGCAAGCATCTCCGCACACACAGAAAGCAGCCTCTCAGCTCTGGGCTTTGCCATGAGTTCGGCGATGACCGACTTGCAGGACATGGTGAGACTCGCTTCCGCCGCACTGCCCGCAAGCAGCATCAGCCAGCGCTCAAGAAATTCCCTGTTATGCGGCGTATCCTCCAGTTGCAGAGGATTAAGCGTGGCGTTCACATAGGGCCTTGCGTCCGCACCGGGGTAAAGGTTCAGGTACATGCCATCCATGCTGCGCACGAATATTTCGCCCAAACGGTCGCGATCAAAATAGAACAGCTTGCCATCAAATTTCCTTGCCTGCGCGACGAGGAAATTCATCAGAATCTTCTTGCCGGAATCCGGCGGCCCAAGCAGCACGGTATGTCCGTTCTTTCCTTCATGGAAATTAAAAAAATACGGCGTGCGTGCCACCGTGCTGAGCGTGGTCACCGCAGGCCCCCAGTGATTGTACTTCCCCTTGCCCGACGGCATGAACGCCAGATCGGCAAATGCGCCCATGGCGCTGGTATTGAGAGGCTTGAGGCGTTTGATATACTGGAAATTGGCAGGCTGCATCGCCCAGAAACATTCTTCAAGCATGAGGTCTTCCCTCATCGGAATAAGACCCAGCGTGCCCAGCGTCGTCACCGCTTTACTCACGCTGCCCTCCAGCGTCTTCACCGACTCGGCGCTCAGGAAAAGCCCAAGCTGGTGCTCGCAGAAATCCACCTGCCTGCCGGTATTACTGTCCATGATGGCCTTCAGGCCGGAACGAACCGATAGCGTACCGGAATTGCTGATATCAAAAAGTTTCTTCTGGTATTCATAACCCTTCAGCGCACGCTTGGAGTTCAGGAACAGAAAGCACTGGCTGAAAATGAATTCGACCGGCATTTTGAGCAATGATTCCAGCGCAGAGACGGGGATATCCCTCGATTCCTTAATGGTGAGATATGCGCCGAAGCGGCGCCTGCCGTCCTTGCGCATACGCACTTCCATGGCATTGAAGCCAAAGGTCACGTCACAGTCCGTGATATAATCGGCAACGCTGACCTGCGCCACCGGCAGCGGATCGTCCTGCAGGTTGACCAGCTTACTGAAGAAGCTGACCGGATCGGAATACCACATGCCGTCCTCGCCCAGCGAAAAACCGAGCCTGCGCGCGCCCACCGCAGAAAGCCTGCGCAGCATTTTGTCCACGACGCGCGTGAGCTTCGCAGCGGAATCGTCGATAAAATTTTCACGGTGCCTTATATCGAACCGGGGAATGATCTGGCGCATGAATCCCAACGGATTGACGAGGCTGGCGCCTTCGCCTTCGCGCACGACAGTAATATAAACTTCGTTGATGAATTTATGATCCCAGTTATTGCGGTCTTTCCAGAAACGATCGAGATACCCCGCGAAATCGCGTTTGAACTCGCCCTCAGACTGGAAGTTTTCCCTGCGTCTGACCGTGTGGATCCATACCGCATATTCGGTAGTTCCGATGCTTTCAACCAGCGCATTACGAATCTCTGTGCGCAGGTCAAGACCCTCGCTGTTGGTGCCGTTGTCAGAAATTTTGATAACCTGCAGCACTTCGCCATTCTTGGTAACAATGGTTTCAGGCGCCCAATGACATGCATACGGTACAAAATCCCTCTCCGTGACATCAGCGGTGATGTCGCGGTAATCCGCCATATCTTCGGCCTGAGCTTTTTTCTTGAATATGGGCATAAGGGTCTACACCGAAATTATAATAAAAAGAATTGTCCTTGTATATCTTCAATTAATCTAAAAGTCTGCTTTCAAAAAGTGAGCAAAAAAAATGGGCCTCCCTTTCGGGAAGCCCATTTCCGTAAGCGAGACTTAGCTCTGGGACAGAGTGCCAGAGGTGCAGGGACCGGCTGCGCCGCCGAGGGCGGTCACGATAGAAGCCGCACCGAACACGAGGGCTACGCCCAGCGCTACGATGAGGGCCATACCCCAGGAGATCTTACCGAGCAGAGCGCCTACGCCTACTGCAATGATAGCTACAGTAGCGAGAGCCTTACCGGTGGTACCCGTCATGATGAGCACAACGTTACAGAAAACCTGCTGGATTACGTTCTGTGCCATTGCCATTTCGGGCAGAAGGGAAACGCCTACTACTACTGCGAACAGTACGAGCAGGTGCCAGCCCATGTCGATGTTGGAAGTTTTTACCATATAAAATTCCTTTATTATGATAAGGTTGAAAAATCCTGAGAAAATCTCAGATGACTCAGGTATAACACAGCTTTGTTACAATAGTATTACAATTATCGAGAATTTTATTTTTTTACTGAAATTTATGTTTATCAGCGTTTTATACATGCGTTTGCAATAGCGGAATACGCAGATTAACGGCGATGATAGACGCGATGCCCGCATATAATCCCCGAACTGTCATCTGATTTATAATAATTTTTCTGACCCGGCGCGGTGAATTCATATTCGGAAAATGCTTCACTGAATGCTTTGTTTCCCGCAAAAAACGAGGCGAGCCCCTTCTTCTCACCTGCCACGGTGAGGACCTGCTCAAACAGTACGGCAGGTTTCTTAGCAGAAATATCGACCGCAAGCTGGCCCGCAACCTTGTCCAGCACGTCTTTATTCTGCTCTTTCCACAGTTCACTCGCCCGGAGGAATTTTGGCATCATCCATAAATGCGAATAGCGCGTAACAAAGCGTGCGTGATATTCACGCGAGATGATTGGCCATGAAATGGCCGATAACGAGATGCTGCCAAATGACGGTTCTTTATAATCCTGCAGTGCACCTGCTGCGGCAAGGCGGCGCGCGCAACTGCGCTGCTCGTCGATGGGGTCAAGCTCGCTGTAGTACAAGAACACCGACGTCGCGAAAACGACATACGCCAGATTTGCCGCAACCGCTACCACACAGGCCACAGCTCCCTGCGCGGATTTCTTTTTTTCTTTTTCCGTATCCGTATTGTCTTTCAGCCAGCGGTATTCGAGCCAGAGATAGAACACGCCCGTAAGCGCCAGCGCGTTAGCGGCGTAGAATGTATACATCCAGCCGTTATTGAGCTGCGCATATACCAGCCCTGCCGCCAGCAGCCACAGCCAGTAATATATGTCGCCGCGCAGCGGCGTGGCGCGGCGCGGCCTGAAATCCGCCAGCGCCACCGCAATCATGATAAGCGGCGGCAGGAAATACTGGAATGCATGGTCGCCGCCTTTAGCCTCACTGTAGGTTTTGAGCGCTATGGGTAATATTTCGGTAAAATATTCCGGCGTGCACAGCCAGACCGCTACTAAAAAAAGCGCGCCGCCCGTACCGACGATAAGTGTCTCAAGGCGGAAGACGCACGCAAGGGACCGTTCACGCCACACCACGGCCAGTTGCGCCATGATAAACAGGATGACCGTATGCGGCTTGATACAGAAGCCGATAACAGCAATGACGGAAATAGTGACGCGCAGGCTGAAGGCGGGTGCAGAAGCGGCTATTGCAGGGCTCAGCAGTAGCAGATAGGGAAATACCAGCACGAAAAACACGTGGTCGCGATCGCCGAAATAGCTGGGATTGGCCCATAGTATGAAAAGCGCAGGCATCAAAAGGGCAAATGCCAGCGTTGCCGGAGCATGGCGTGATGGCAACGACGAACGGCGAAACAGCACATGACAAAGCACGCCGCACGCCAGCGCGACAAGCGTGGTAACAATAGTCAGCATGTCGTAATCCGTCATCGAAAACAGCACGGCAAGCTTCATCACCAGCGCGTAAAGCCAATAGATCATCGGCACGCTTACTTCCGCCCTGTCCACATACATGCGGTCGCCCTGCAGCATATGGTGCGTCACCATAAGATACCAGTCCTTGTCGCCCATCTCCCAGCCCAGAGAATGCACGAGCAGCGTGGCGAAAGTGAGCAACGTGAAGAAAGCTACAAGCAGGTTACGGCGTGAGAAAATCATCCATCGTTCTCCCTGCGGCGATAAATAACATACGGGCATGTGACAGCAGATCCTGCGAGCTTGGCGTTGGCGTCCATTTTCTCATACCGCGCCAGCGCGGCAACAAAATCCGGGTTGGAATCCAGCCACTCGCGCAGGTTCATCGTCGTGCGGCTCGGCGTGGCTATTTCTTCGATGACAATGCCGGGCTTATTAGTGTTGATGTCGTCAGCCACCGCCTGTGCCGCATAGGTTAGTATCCATCTGTTTTTCTGCTTGTAATCATCACCCTGATTCATGAAAGAGGGCAGCATCCACAGCGTATAAAATCGCGTTTCCAGCGTAGCGCCGGTGGCGCGTGCGAGCCTTGGCCAGTACACCGCCGAAAGGGAGATCGTGCCGAATGTGCTGCTGTTGGTGAGGCGCAGCGCATCGCTGAATTCAGCGATACATTGCTCCCCTACCGTGAGGGAGCGTTTTTGCACGCCTGTAAGCCGCAGTTCTCCCACATAACCTGCAACGGTGATGATATAGACAGCGAACACCAGCATACAGGCCACCCTGCCCTGCGCGGCTTTCTTTTTCTGCTGCGGGAAATCCGCATTATCCTTCAGCCAGCCATATTCACGCCAGACATAGAACAGGCTCACCAGCACCATGGCATGCACGGGATAAAAACTGTACATCCAGCCGTTATTCACCAGTGCGTAACCCTGCGCCGCGAGCGCCAGCAGCATCCAGTAATATACGTCTGCGCGCAGCGGCGACGAGACGCCCGGCCTGAATTCGGCGAACGCCACGATAAACGTGAGGATGGCAGGCAGATACAGCATGATGAACCCTATGCTGGGCCGGTAGAAGCCATAGGTTACCATTGCTACAGGCAACAGCGTGTTGAAATAGGCTGGATATACCAGCCACGCAACCGCAAGATACGATGCACCGAAGGCATATACAGCGACGTTTTCAGGGCAGAAAAGTATACGCACGGAACGTGACCGGACGACATGGTATGCATTCACCGCAGCCCATAAGAGCAGGCAATGCGGCTTGATGCAGAAGCCGATGCCTGCCATGATCGCCACCGTGAGCCTCAACACGGGGGATACACGCGCTGCAAACACTAGCGGCGAGAAACGCAGCAAATAAGGCAGCACCAGCGCGATAAAGATATGCTCGCGGTCGGCAAAATAAGAAGGGTTGGGCCAGAGTATCAGCACGGCGAGCACCAACAACATATACAGTATTACATCGTCTTTTGTGCCGCCAAGCATCGGATGCAACAGTATCAGCCGCCTGCACACCAGCGCGGTCAATAGCGTAAGCACGAGGATCATGACGGTAAGCGCGTAATCGTCGGGTATGGCCAGCAGATATGACAGTTTCACCGCCAGCGCGTAAATCCAGATGATGAGCGGCGGGTTGACCTCCATTACATCCACGTAAAGCTGCTTGCCGCCCAGCCACATGCGCGCCACCATGAGCAGCCAGTCCTTGTCGCCCTGCGCGCTGTACATCATGTGCACCAGCACCATCATCGCTATCAGCAGCAGGCAGGACGCTAGCGCCACTTTATACAGGATCCTGTATGGGATTCTAGCAACCGGCATACGCTTCATGCATCCTCGTGGCGGTCATATCCGGTATGCCGATGCACGACATGCCCAAGCAGCGTCAGGGTCATAAAATACCCGACGACCCGATGCAGCACTTTATGTGACTTTGTCATATTTACCATCTTTACCTGCAGAAAAGTCTGCCCCAAAGCAGGCACAGGTGCAAATACAATCAACATATTGCAAGTCGCGCCGCAGTCTTTTATGGTGCCACGACTCAATCATTTTTAGGAAATCCCCATGTCCGTCGAAACCAAGCTTGCTGAACTCAAACTCTCCCTTCCCGCCGTTTCCATGCCCGCCGCCAATTACGTGCCTTACGTCGTTTCCGGCGGCCTGGTATATTTCTCCGGCACGCTGCCGATGCTGGACGGCAAGCCGCAATTCATCGGCAAGCTTGGCAAGGAATTCACGATTGAGCAGGGGCAGGAATGCGCCCGCCTGTGTGTGCTGAACATTCTCTCCCATCTCAAGAACGCGCTGGGCGGCGATCTCTCCCAGGTTAAACGCGTTATCCGCCTGGGCGTATTCGTAAGCTCCGCCGCCGGTTTCACCGACCAGCCCAAAGTGGCCAACGGCGCTTCCGACCTGATGGTGGGCCTGTTCGGCGACAACGGCAAGCATGCACGCTTCGCCGTGGGCGTAAGCGAGCTGCCGTTCGGCGTAGCGGTAGAAGTAGACGCTACTTTTGAAGTATGATTACGGGGGGCTAGCTGTAACGTCTCAATAGGTTGTTCACACGGATTCCCCTGCGTAAATCCCGGGATTGCCCAGTAAGCGTGAAAATCTCTATTCCAGTGCATGGCGATAGGCGTGGAGGAGCGAAGCGACGACCCCGCAGGGGGTGAATCGGCGGAGCCGAGAGGGGAAAGCGTTTCCCCTCATTTAATCATTAAAGGGCATTCCACGCCCCCTTAATGATCCAAAGAGTACGTATTCTTATCGTCGGTGTAGATACTGCGGTCTTCGTCCACCAGCGTATTATGGTGGTAGATATAGAGCGTGTTGGCGTAATAGGCGGATGACCACGGGTTAAAATCACCGATGATCTGCCGGTTGAACGTGGGAAACACGCTGGCGAACGTGTTATAGTAACGCACGGTGAACTTGTTGCCAAATGCCGGATTGGAGATGATGTTGGCAATGAGCACACCGCCCGGCTTCAGCACCTTTTTCACATCGCGCAGGAAACCATCGGTGATCGCTT
Source organism: Alphaproteobacteria bacterium (assembly GCA_035906055.1). Taxonomy (GTDB): domain Bacteria; phylum Pseudomonadota; class Alphaproteobacteria; order Rickettsiales; family JABCZZ01; genus JAMIFV01. The sequence continues at coordinate 35,850 of JAMIFV010000008.1, forward strand.
CTGCGGGCATGCTCATGAGGTTGGAATAGACATCCATCACCACGAGATCATATTGCCTGTCGGTGCGGGTGAGAAAGGCGCGCGCGGACGTAGCCTCAAAATGCTTGTTAGGGGAGAGCGGCTCCGGCAGGTATTGCTCCTCGGAGATTTTTTTCAGCTCGGGGTCGATATCGATGAACGTGTATTTATTGCGCCTGTCGTCCCAGCCGATGACGAAGCCGCCCGCGCCCAGCACCAGGATATCATGCTCTTTGTCGGCAGGCAGCGTGTTGATGAACTGCTTCTCGATGAACTGCACATACGGAAAACGCTTTGCGGGATCGGCGCTGAACTTGGAAGAATACGAGCGGTTGATGCTCAGCACTTTCACGTCATCGGACATGGTTTTGAGCTCTATGCGGCTGTAAGGCGTATCGGCAAGACCATCCATCTTCCTGAACAGCGCATCGCTGTTGCACAGCCACACCAGCAGCACGATAAAGATCGTTAAGCCATTATATTGCATGCGCTGCCTTGGCGAAACCAGCACCACCAGCACGCCCAGCATGAGCATGGTAAGCGTTACCGTGTTGTTGACACCTATCAGCGTCATCAGCACCAGAGTGGATACGATAGAACCAAAGAACGAGCCAGCCGTGGAGAAGAACAGCATGCGCCCGGTGATCTCGGCCAGCTTCGCCCGCGCAAAGTAATTGCTGACCAGCGGCACGGTCTGCGCCAGCAGGTAGGTGGGATACACCAGAAACAGCGCCGCATAGAAAGCGGTCTGCGCGATACGGTGCGTTATCCCCTCTTTCGCGAGCGTGGCAAAAAATATGCTCTGCAGCCCGTATGTAAGGCCTATCGCCAGAATCGCCAGCGCGATCAGGAGATTGCGTTGCAGTACTGCGCGAAGCGAGAGCGTAAGACGCCCGCGCGCGCGCGCTTTGCCGAACTCCAGTTTTGCGCGCCTGCCACCCGCCCAGTAACCCACCGCCAACGGCAGGAGCACCGCACCGATGATGATAGACACCACCTCGATACCGCTGCCGACGAAGGGAATAAGCATGCGGATCGCCAGCAGTTCGGCAGCCAGCACCACATACCCTTCCAGAAAGATGATCAGGAAAAGAAGATGGCGCTTTGTCATGGCTTTACACGCTCAGGCGCGGCTGGAAGGGCGCTTCCGTGCGCCGTTTCACTTCTTCGGCGCTCACGCCGGTGGCAAGCTCGGTGAGCAACAGCGTGCCATTCTCGACCATGAACACGCCCAGTTCCGTGATGATCATGTCCACCACTTCCACGCCGGTGAGCGGCAGGCTGCACTGGTTGACGATCTTGGCGCTTCCGTCCTTGGTGTTGTGCTCCATGAGCACCACGATCTTGCGCACGCCCGCCACAAGGTCCATCGCGCCGCCCATGCCTTTAACCATTTTGCCCGGCACCATCCAGTTGGCGAGGTCACCCTTGCCCGACACCTGCAATGCGCCAAGGATCGTAAGGTCGATATGCCCGCCGCGTATCATGCTGAACGACGTGGCGCTGTCAAAATAGCTGCTGTCGGGCAGTTGCGAGATGGTCTGCTTGCCCGCATTGATGAGGTCGGCGTCCACTTCGCTATCCAGCGGGAACGGGCCCATGCCGAGCATTCCGTTCTCGCTTTGCAGCACCACATGCATGCCCTGCGGCACGAAGTTCGCCACCAGCGTGGGCATGCCGATGCCAAGATTCACATACGCGCCGTCATGCAGTTCCTGCGCTGCGCGTTTACACATATCATCACGCGACCAAGCCATAATTATCCTGCCCTCACTGTGCGGTTTTCAATGCGTTTCTCAAAACTTTTGCCCACGAACATGCGCTGCACGAAGATGCCCGGCGTGTGGATATTGTCAGCATCAAGCTGACCGTTTTCCACGATTTCCTCCACCTCCGCCACCGTGATGCGCCCGGCGGTCGCCATGACGGGATTGAAATTACGCGCGGTCTTGCGGTAGACAAGGTTGCCTGACTTATCGGCCTTCCACGCTTTCACGATGGAGAGATCGGCGGTGAGGCCGGTCTCCAGTACATATTTTTTACCGCCGAACTCGCGCACTTCCTTGCCTTCGGCCACCACCGTTCCGTAACCCGTGCGGGTGAAAAATGCAGGAATGCCCGCGCCGCCCGCACGGATGCGTTCCGCCAGCGTTCCCTGCGGGTTGAATTCAAGCTGCAATTCGCCGGAAAGGAACTGCTTTTCAAACGTCTTGTTCTCTCCCACATAGGAGGAGAGCATTTTGGTGATCTGGCGGGTCTGGAGCAAAAGCCCCAGCCCGAAATCGTCTACACCACAGTTGTTGCTGATAACCGTAAGATTCCTGACCCCTGCATCGCGTATCGCCAGAATACAATGCTCAGGAATGCCGCACAGGCCGAAACCGCCAGCCATGATGGTCATGCCGTCCTTCAGCAGGCCGGCCAGGGCAGAAGGCGCATCGTTGAAAAGCTTGTTCATAATTCACCGCCAAAAAATGAGTGTTATCAATATACTGATTACTACCCAGAAATCTAAGAGATTTTATTTAACACCAAAGCACGAATTTAACCATTTGTTAACTCCAAATCGACTAAAATTTTATATTAATTCTAATCACATTTGACATAAGAGTTACATAGTTATGTCGCCACCGATTGCCGAGCTGCAGAAAATACTAACGGACTCGCCCACAGGCAAGGTGAGAGCGAATGTGGCACACAGGCTGGCAACAGGCTTCACCGCCGGCGAATTCAAAGTGACAGAACGCCATGTCGCCATCGAGATTTTCCGCTTGCTGGTTAACGATGTCGAAGTGACTGTGCGCAAGATGCTCGGTGAACATCTCGCCAAATCGCTCGACGCGCCGCATGACGTTATGCTCAAACTTGCAAACGACGTAACGGAAGTCAGCCTTCCCGTGCTGGAACACTCATACGTGCTGACGGAAGACGAACTGATCGCGATCACGCAAAGCACGCAAGACGTTGCGATCATGTCCACCATCGCGCGCAGGGAAACCGTATCGCGCGAACTTTCGCAGGCGCTGATCGAAAAATCCAACACATTCGTTATTGAAACGCTGCTGGCAAACAAGAGCGCCAGCATCGACGATAACAGCCTCTCGCGCATTTACTCCGCCTGCAGCCACAGCGAATCCATCATGGACATGATGGTCAAACGCGGCGGCCTGCCGGTGACGCTTGCCGAAAAAATATTCTCCGTCGTTTCCGACGAGATGAAGAAAACGCTTACCCAGCAATACAAGCTCTCGCTGCAGGTGGCGGAAGATTCCACCAACGCCGTGAGGGAAGCGGCCATGCTCGGCCTCGTCGACCCACAGTTGCATTCCATGGAGATATCCAAGCTGGTGGAACAGCTCTACCAGCATGGCAAGCTCACGCTCTCCATCATCATACGCTCGCTGTGCCGCGGCGATACGCGCTTCTTCGGCCACGCGCTGGCAAAGCTTGCGGATGTGCCTTATAATAACGCACAATTGCTCCTGCTCGACCAGGGCGACACCGGATTCAAGTCGCTCTACAAGACGAGCTGCCTGCCGATGGAACTTTATAACGCCACGCGCTATCTGCTGCGTGCCGTGATGGAAGAGACCGGCTTCGGCCGCTATGAATGCAGCGATATCAAGCAGCGCCTTTCCGGCAGGCTGCTACAGGACGACGCCGTAAAAAAAATCCCTTACATGGATTATTTATTCAACCTGATACAGAATAACAACCGCGATCTCGCCGCAGTAGCGCATTAGAGAAAAAACACGTATGTTGAGTGCCCGTGGAACCGAAAAGAACGATAAGCACCCGCCCCCTATCGGTGAACCCGATGCGGGGCGTGCGGGCGCTTCGTTCGTGCTCAATGAAAGCGACGTGGAGCGGCTGCTTAATGAAGGCACCGCCGATGCCCGCATCGACGTGCTCAAGAAAGTGGCTGACACACATGGCCAGCAGAAATACAGCCTGCGCGAACTGGCGATAGCCGAGCAGATATTCCGCCTGATGCTCAAGGATACCGAGATCAGCGTGCGCGAGACGCTTGCCAGTTCGCTCAAGGATAATCCGCGTGTCCCGCGCGATATCGTGCTCAGTCTCAGCAATGACATGGAGCGTATCGCAGCGCCGATGCTTGAATACTCCCCCGTGCTCTCGGACAACGACATCGTCGCCATACTCAAAGCCGCCAAACAGCAGGACAACCGCGCGGTGGCCGTTGCCAGGCGCAAACATATCTCTGAAACCGTGGCCGTGGCCCTGGTGCAGACGCAGAATGTGCAGGCCGTAACGCAGCTCATGAGCAACCCCGGTGCCAAGATCCCGGAGAAATCCTATCACGACGCAATGCGCAACCACGGCAACCAGAGCACGGTGGCGACCGCCATCGCCCACAGGCCGGACCTGCCCATCACCGTGGTGGAAAGCGTCATCTCGCTCGTATCGGATTCGCTCGCCAACGTGCTGCGCACGCAATATCACCTTGCGCCCTCCACCGTATCCACGGAAACCGAAAAAACCCGTGAAATCGCCACGCTGCGCCTTATCGACGGCAACCAGATCAACCACCGCGATGTGGAAAAACTGGTAGACCAGTTGCAGGCTTTCAGCAGGCTGACCCCTTCGATCATCCTTACTTCGCTGTGCCGCGGCAATCTCTATTTCTTTGAGACCAGCCTTGCGCGCCTCTCCAATATACCCGTGCGCAACGCACAACTGCTTATCCATGATAAAGGCGGCCTCGGCTTCAAGGCGCTTTATGCCAAGGCAGGGCTGCCGGATAAATTCCTTGTGCCCTCGCGCATGCTGCTGGAGATCGTGGCGGAGAACCAGCGCACCGGCCAGCCGCAAACCACCAACATCCTCGCGCAGAAGCTTATCCACAAGGCAGGCGGGCAGAATATAGAAAATCTTTCGTATCTTCTGGCGCTTATCCGCCAGAGCGCGTGACACACCCGCCCGCATGATTAAGGCTTGCACGCATGATGGGCGCTGGCTACTATCCACTCAATTATTAATTCTTTTCAGGTTACCTGCATGAGTAAACATTTTACTGTTTGCCTGTGTCTGGCAGTAACCGCAAGCCTAGGCCTGTTTGCAGGCGCAGCAAGTTATGCCGCGCCGGCGGTTGTACCCCAAACCGCACAAACCGTGCTTGCCAATGCGGTGACCGCAGACACGCTGCGCTACGCGCGATTTGACGCGACGACGAATAACATCAGTATCGGCGCCGATGCTTACGGAAAGCATCTCGGTTTGACGGCGTCTGATGGGCAGAAGATCAAGAATAGCGGCGTGAACAGCGAAATCGTCATCGACTACCCTTACGTTGAAGGCGACACGGTCAAATACAGCTGGCGCATGATGATCCCGGCATTCCTGCCAGCCGATCCGGAGAACCGCTGGTGGCTTATTGCCCGCTGGACACCGCAGGCTAATTTCAAGATAGGCGAAAAGCAGGAAACCTACAACGTCCTGAACCCCGCCATCATGATCACCTATAAATTACAAGAGAACCGTGATACGTTCGCACTGGGCTACGGCGTGCCCGATACCATCCTCGCCGATGCTTTCTCGGTCACGCGTAACGAATGGGTGAAGGTAGACCTTGTCGTGACATGGTCCACCACTTCAAGCGGCAAAGCGGTGATGTATATCAACAATTCAAAGATATCGGCCACCGAGCTGCGCGGGCGCAATATGTATCACAAGCACTACGACCTGTTCAGATTAGGCATATTCCGCAGCCCCAAAATACAGGAAGCCGCTACCATCTTATACGGCGATATCAGCGTTGAACATGTGAAACCCTGAGAAACCGCACGCTCAGGCGGCCTGCTTTCTGGCGATGACGGTCTTGCTCCACGCTTCATTGGCGAGATACCAGTCCACCGTGGCGCGTATACCTTTCTCAAAGGTCCATGCACGGGTGAAGCCCAGCTCTTTCTCTGCGCGGTTGTCGTCGATAGCGTAGCGGCGGTCATGGCCTAAACGGTCGGGCACAAAGGCGATCTGCTCCGCATAGGATTTTTTGTCGTTACGAGGGCGGATTTCATCAAGGTATCCGCAAATAATATTCACCAGATCGAGGTTCTTCATCTGCGCACGGCCACCGAGGCAGTAATGCTCGCCCAGCCTGCCTTTACTCGCCGCCAGCCAGATGCCCTGCGCATGGTCCTCCACATGGATCCAGTCGCGCACATGCAGGCCGTCGCCGTAGACCGGCAGCGGCTGGCCAGCCAGCGCTTTGGTGATGATGACGGGAATGAGTTTTTCCGGCAGCTGGCGGGGGCCATAATTATTGCTGCAATGGGTGATGATTGCGGGCAGGCCATAGGTGTGGTACCATGCGCGCACCAGATGGTCTGCGGCTGCCTTGGAAGCCGAATAGGGCGAATTGGGCGCATAGGGGCTTGCCTCGCTGAAGAAGCCGGTTTCCGGCAGCGCGCCGAATACTTCGTCGGTGGAAACCTGCAGGTAACGGAACCCTTCCGGTGCCTGTTTCATGTACGCCCGCGACGCTTCCAGCAGCACATAGGTGCCCTGAATATTGGTATCCATGAATTCGCCGGGGCTGGCGATGGAGTTATCCACATGCGATTCCGCCGCAAAATGCAGCAGGCCTGCTGGCGTATGCTTTGCAAGCAAACCATCCACCAATGCGCGGTCGCGTATGTCGCCTACCACCAGCTCAGCGTCCACACCTTCAAGGTTTTCGCGGTGGCCTGCATAAGTGAGCGCATCGAGCACCACCACTTTGTGTTTACGCGCCACAGCCTGCCGCACGAAGCAGCTGCCGATGAAACCGGCGCCGCCGGTGATGAGGTATGTCTGGGTCATAAAAGGGGTTTATCGCAATCGTTGAAGAGACTCAAGGGGCAGCAGGTTAAATACTGTTACCACCTTTACCATATTTACGCGATAAACTGCTCTGGCGCATCAGATGTTCCCAATGCCCTTTAGCATCGCCAGAAGTTGGATCCAATGGCTCGTTAGAATCCGCCCTGATCTCTGCCGTTGCAGCACCCTGTCCACCCGGAGCAGGCCAGACAGCCTTCTTCAAATGCTCATTTCTTTGTTCAATGCCTTCTGCAGCAAGTATCATTTCTTCAAAGGAATTCAGCCCAAATACCTCCGGCATCTTGCGTAATTTATGGATCGGAACCGGTTTTCCATTACGGATGCTGCTGACATCTTCAATCAGACAGCCAGTTAGTCTGACGATATCTGCCGCTTCCAGTTTTCGTTCTGCCTGTAATATTTTCAGGCTCTTGCCAAGCACTTGTAGGTCTGGCACAGGTTCTAGCCCATTGGCTGCATCCACTATTTCCTGAAGCGACCCCATGCCCAAAACCCCGGGTAATTTAGCAAGGCTATCGCGTGAGAAGTTCCCAGTGCGCCCCGATAATATCTGTTCATAGGTTTTTGGTTTGATACCAAGATCTTCAGCCATTTGTGCATTGGAAATATTGCGCTCTTTCTGCAATACCCTAACCGCATCGCGAATGGCTTCAGGATTCACCTCGTCCGCCAAGCCAGCTGCAGCTTTTAGCAGTTCGTGCAATGTTGAATATCCCAATTCCTTTGCAGCGCGCACGCTGGTTTCAAGGCTAATGGACCGCGTAGGGTGTTCGGGCGTGTTCTCCACGAACCTTTGCAGCGTCTCCAGAGCAAATCCCGCCCTGCGCTCAATCTCGGCGATGCTGATTTTCTGATGCCTTGATATCTTCAGCAATGCGGAAGCTACAACAGGTTTAGTTAGTTCAGGCATGGCTTCGGCTTCCGTCATCAGCTCCTCAAGTGAGCCGATACCCAGCTGTTTACAGGCACCCAGTATCTGCGCTTCAGGAAGCGACTTGTTTCCTTTTTCAAATTTGGGCAGATGAATGGGACTGATTCCAGCCAGCGCGGCAAGTTCAGGCCTTTCCATGCCATGCGACACACGCACTTTACCAAGCGCGGCCCCCAGCGCTTGTTGTGAATAACTATTCTGATTCTGTATCTGTGCCTGCAGCGTCATGATTACCTTATGGTTGTTTTTTCAGACAGCACTTGAGCTGCAACCCGCGAAGCGTCCACCAGCGATGTCCAGTGGCCTAATGCGGGCTGTGCAACTTTTTTTACTTCGGCAACGATGTTGGCTGCGTTACCTAACGCTCTGATCTCGTCCAGCGACACGCTAAAAATACCGGGCAATTTCTCCAAAACCGGAACAGGTATTTTTGCGCTTTCACGTTTGGACATCATATGTTCATATGCCGCAGGCTTTATTCCAAGCATGCCGGCCATATCGGCGGCGGTCATTTGACACTCTTGTTGCAGAGCCTTTATCGCCTGTTTAAAAGATTGCGTCTGGTATTCCTCCGACTCCAGCCGGGAATTGAGTTTCGCAGCCCCTGTCACTAACCCTCCCAATGAATCAAAGCCTAAAGCTTTGGCTACGGGAAATACTGTTTCCAAAGCCAGATACGGATTTTCCTGATTATCTCTTGCAGCAACAAAACTTTCTAATGCTCTATAGCCTATAACTATATATTAGGGAGAAATGATTACAGCATGAAGTGCTGCGTTGATGTCTGTGAACGTTGCGAGTATTTTGCGTGTTGCATTTTTGATGGGGAACCATGCATGTTCGATAAGGTTGTCTCTGGGTGAGTAGCGCGGCAGGAAGAGTGCGTTGCAACCTGCTGCCTGGAGGAGTGTGATGATGCGTTC
>JAMIFV010000009.1:0-24600 GCA_035906055.1 Alphaproteobacteria bacterium
CAAAAACCGTAAAGTTAAAATCCTCTACGACAAGGCGGTGTATAAGCTGCGTGGCGGCATTGAGCGTTACTTCGGAAAGCTCAAGGAAAATAAACGCCTCTGTCTGCGTTTCGACAAGGAAGACAAAGTTTTCCTCAGCTTCGTGGCACTCGCCGCAACTAAAATCCTCTATAACTGGAAAATTAGCTAACAGTGCCTAAAAGACGCCGTATGTATGGAGGAGTCTTTCATGACATCCCCTTTAGAGGGGGAGCAAGTGCGGAGCATGAGCGGGAGCGGAACGCCCCCCCCTAAATTACATTCACTCCCTGCGGCCTCTACGGTCTACGTAGACGCCCTTGCCTTCCGCGTCGAGGTCCTTTTCAGGCCTGAAATGCGCGCGCATTGCGGGGCGGGCGAATAGCGGGCGCTGCCCCATGCTCTTGGCATAGACCCAGACCATGCCGGCCATGACGATAATGGCAAGGCCGAACACCCAGATAAGCGCGCCGGTGGCGCTGTCACCGTGTATGCCGATAACTGAGGCGGAGATAAAAATGGTAATAGCGATGAAGAAGCCGAGCACCTGCCCCAGCAGGCTGCTGAAGCTGTGGGTCTTGAGTGCGTTCACTTCCCACTGGTGGCGGTGTTTTTGTTCCGCCTCGAACATGGCGAGGATGCGCCCGGCGGAGCCTTCCACCACATAATTATAGGCTTCCAGCTGTTCCGCGCTGGGCAGGAATTCGGATACGCGCTTGGCGTTGTTGCTTGAGCCAGAGCCCCTTTTTGAGCTGTAATTGTCGCGCTCATGACCGCCGGTACGTTCAGTCGCCATTATATTCTTCCTTCTCGGCTGAGCCTTCAAATGCCTGGAATGCTGCCTCCACATCGCCGCCGATGCGCTTCCAGTCACTGCGGAACGCCTCCATCGAATTACGGTAAGGATAGCGGTAGAGCGGCGGGCTCGTCAGCGTAAGCGAAAAGACCAGACCGCGCACGAACCCGTTAGCAAAACTCATGACACCTCAAATGATTTACAGGTTCCGTGTTAACGCAACCCAACTTAAAAGGCAATGATGTAAGAAGCATTAACCATGCCCAGTTCTTAATCTGGCTGCGGCTAAGCGAAAACAGTAATTTTAAGCGCCTGCCAGCGCAACGCCGCCCTTGCCTGCCGCATTGCGGCGGGCCATCTCGGCGGCCACGAAACTGCGGGATTGGGGATTCTTCATGAAGTCCGTCTCGGACATCATCTTGAGCACATCGCCGGGGGCCATCTGCTTGAGGTAAGCCTTCTCGGCCACCTGGCGCACGAGCTCACCGGGAGCGTCCTGAGCGAGGCCGCCGATAAGGCCTTCATACATATCCACACTTGCCTTGCCCGTCTGCGCCATGCTGAGCGTCATCGCGCGGTAGGATTGCAGCGCCGTATTTCCGGAATCCAGTCCCTTGGCAAGCAGGTCCGGCCCAAACTGCATCGCCAACGATTTAGCGAATGCTTTTGCTCCCTGGCTTTTATCGAAGATAGCAAGATAGACGTTTCCTGCAACACCGGCAACCTGCGCTGCCGTACTGACGAGTGACCTGCCGCCGAATGCCTCTTTTCTCGCCTGCTGCACAATCGGATTGAGCGACGCGCCCCCCATCATGATCGACAGCATGGACACGTCCTTGCCGGAAATGTCTTTTTCCATCTGCCTGATAACTTTTGCTTTATCCTTTAACGACATGACAATGCCCGCAGACTGCTGCACGGCAAAGGCAGAGTTCATCACCACCATGCCGACATTGGCATGCTTGATACCTTCCAGCGCGCTCCGGCCAATGCCGGGTTTTCTGCCCAGCGTATTATTGGCATACGATAACAGGCCGCTTTTCTGGGAACTGGCGATACGCTCCACTGTTTTCTCACCAAGCGCCGCAGCCTGCGCAGGAATATCTTTCACTGCCACGTTGCGCAATTCAAACACTGCACCGGCTTTACTCGTCAGTGCTTCAAGCGGTTTTACTTTGCTCAATAGCTTCAGTGGTCCCTTTATAAGGAACGGCATTGCCAAAGCGGTGCCGATAAGACCTATGCCGGTGCTCAGTGTACCCACAACCGTACCGATAATGCCACGCGGGCGCGCCGCATCCTGAAAAAGTCCGGATGCTCTGGCAGCCTGTGCGTTTCTCATCATCGCGGCTTCGTTGGCCGCTTGCCGCCCCGCCGCCAACGTGCCCGTCGCCATTTCCGCAACCTGGCCAACTTGATTCTTATTCGCTAACGGCATTGTTCAAGTCCTTTTCTGTTTATATAGCCTGCGTGGACAACGTTTCGTTCGCCGCGGCACGCTGTGTCAATACTTTTTTACCCTGGCTCATCTCGGCGCCTTGCGCAAATTTTGCGGCAAAGCCTGCTTGAGTTTTTTCATCGGAAGCGGGCAGGCAGGCCTGCTCGCCCTTGCCCTGGCTGATCGGATATTTCTGGCGCATATAGGCAAGGTCGGAGCCGTCGGTCATATTCTTGCCGGTCATTTCCTTCACCGCGTCGATGCCATAACGGTTGGCCACCTCAATGTAGGCGCAGCTGCGTTCCACGTCGCCCCCGGTCGTGATCATGCCATGGCCCATGAGGTAGATCATCTTGGAGAGCGTGAAATTGGCATGTTCAGGATTGGTCTGGTTGCCGTACGTCTCGTTCATCAGCTCAGCCATACGGCCAAATACTTTCACCCTGTCCTGCCACTCTTTGGTGTCCATGCGGCCGGTGAAGCGGTAATTGGGGTTCTTGTCGCGCGAATGCAGCTCATAGAGGTTGATGAGGTCGATCGCGGTGATCTGTTCGCCGAGTTTTTCGGTATGCAGCACCTTTTCATCCACGAAGCCCTGCAGGCGCTCGAAGAAGGTTTCCTTACGGCTGAGCACGTCGCTCATCAAGTAGATGGAGTTGCTGGCCACGCCGAACAGGATGGAGTCTTTCGGCCTCACGCTCTTGAACACATGATGGCTGAAGAACGGCGTATTCACCGCGAAGCGGCGCACGTTATATTTCATGAAGTTGCGGCGCGCGGCTTCCACCAGCGTGTTGTCGCTCTTCATGATGTCCATGAAATTGATATCTTCCTTTTTCTTGCCCGTCTCCCACGAGATGGCTTCGGAGAATGCGGCCTTAAGATCCTTGTAAGTGCGCCCCATGTAGAGTGTGGAAACACCCAGCATGAATGCGCCGACTACCGGCGCTTCAACCTTATCCAGAGCGCGGCCGGCATCTTTTTCCGACATTGCCGCGACCTTCTGAAGCCACGGCAGCTTGATGGCACCGGCAACGCGACCACGTGTGGCGCCCACCACATTGGCGGCAGCTTCCGCGAGGTAGCGCACCGAAAGCGCAGGGATAGCCAGCGCCCAGTAACCCGATGTATGGCGGTTGACGCGGCCTTTCATCTCCGGCAGCGGCGAGCGAATGGACGCATCGCCCACAAACGCCGCTTCCTGCAGCTTTGCGGGGTTTGGTTCCTGCTCCTGGCGCAGTGCGATATCAGTATTTCCGGCCATATTTCCAGTGCATTAAAAAAAACACTATTACACCTGTATTTTGCCTTTTTTTGGCGGCCAAAGACAGGGAAAGTTTATGAAGATTTAATGACATAATCCGCACCTAAACCATTAAGTTCTAGCGGGTTAGCGCAGGAAAAGAAGCCCTATCCGCCAGAAAACAGGCAGCCATGCGCTTTGCGCATTACTTTAAGATAAAAACACAACCAATTGATTATTAACTATCTATGGATTTCACCTGAATCACGGTCCGCGTGATCCATGGGGCTGCGGGGGCTGCCTTTGCCCGATCTTTCTGAATGCGAGCGCTTTTTACCGTCATTCTTCCCCAACGCTGATGCGGCTTCATTTTTAACATTAGCAATATAGGATTGCCATTTCTGCGAGGGTTCGCCCATTAACTCCGTCAGCACCACGTCTTTCACAGCCTCTGCCGTGGCACGGGTTTTCATGGCATGCTCGATGGATTCGGCACCCTGCTGGCTTTGATCATGTTCACGAATGAACATTACCGCTTCCCTGCTAAACTTTTTCTCTGCAAGCTGTTCATCAGACTGTTGGGCTAACCCTGTTACAACCGCACCGAACACAGCTTCCTGCATTTTGGCAGAAAGGTGTTTTTTCCATGCTTCAATTGTTTCTTTCTTAACGCCCGTTTCCATCAGCACTGACTCAGGCACCAGCACAGCAGTCAATGCGCGTTCGTCCACATCCTTTGATTGAATATGCGCCTTGATGTCATCCAATGTAAATGTATCATGATTTTTCAAAAAATCCTCAGAAGTGATGGCAGAATTTTTTGAGAATGTTTTTATTTCTTTTGTGATTACCTCGGCTAATTTTTCACCTGAAACAAGCCCATCTTTCTTATCATTTAACAATCTTTCATTGCCTACCAGATTTACCAGTGACAATGCATGCAAATCACCCTCAATAAGTTCTTTAGCAATTGCTTTTGAAACTTCTTGCAACCGGTGTGTAGGAATATGGCGATGTTTTTGTTCTTTCTGATAGGCTTGGAAGATTTCAGAAACTTTCTCTGCAACTGCATTAACATCTTCGCTTGAAGCTACAGTGTTGGGACTATCAAGCCCGCCCCTGCGAATAATTTCTTCTAACCCATACACTTTACCAAGCGATGTATTATCAAGGGCTTCTTCAACATTTATACTCTTAAGAGTCTTCTTGATGCCAAGACGGGCGGTACCAACTAAATCATTACTCCAATCACTTTGAAGCAAGCCAAGCGCTTTTTGTTCTTTATTCGAAAGCTCATCATTTTTCTTATCCAAGAAGCTGGTAGCGTTGTTTTTGACTGCAGTCACAGAGTCCACTGCAAGAAACTTAAGCCCCTGATAAGTGCCTTCGGTCACTCGACCAAGTGCGTACTCCACCATTTTATTGCCAGAATAGCCATTATTGAAAAGCATTTTCTGATCTGCGCTTATATTCGCCTTAAGCAATGATTCCAAAGGATCAAGCACAACTGCCCTGTTAGCCTTGTGCTCCTTTGCGAGCATAGCCAGACCCACCGCTTGTGGAACATGTGGCAAGCCATAGGTAAGCCCCAATTCCACCGCGCGGCCAGCCGCCCCAGAGCGCGTTGCACTGGCAACAAAATCTCCCGCTGCTTTACCACCGCTATCGCTTATGAACTGGAGGGCACGACCGCTGAACACATCCCACAGCGAAGGAAATGGCTCAGGCAATTTTATACCAAGCACCCGACCATTACTGCTTTGAATAGCACCCATCAGGGATTCGGCTTGCTGCTCTCGATCCCTTACACTCTGCCATTCTTCTTGATCCTGGTATCTGCTCATGCAGTCGCAATGCCCTTGAAATATAGTTTTCTACTCTACCATCCTACCACCTAAATATTACAGTATGATGAAAGTTTTGCATTTTTTTGCTTTTTGGTGCGTATATTAACAGAAAATTCACCTGGGTTGGCTCTGATGGGCACGCATATGGCAGATTACACCTCATTTGGCACTATTTACACGGTTTGCTTCTGGCTGGCCGTAGCAGCCCTGTGGGGTTATATTTCCTCGCGAATCCTCATGGAAAACGGCTTCTCAAGGGAAAAGCCCCCCGCCCTGCCCACCATCCAGTACCTCGCGGCAAAACTGTCCGACCTGCAGCGCCGCAATGTGCAGCTCTGGGCGCTGGTTTCGCTTGTGCTGGTGGCCACTGCCATCAACAGCATCATGGCAGGCCTGCACACTGCGTCCGCGCCCGCCTCCCGCCAGCTCACGCAGGAACAAAAACCGGAAAAACCCGCTGCGGTGAACCGGGAGCCGGTAAAACCCGAGATCGCTCAGGATGAAGCCAAAAGCAGTGATAACGGCCTTTCCGCCAGTCACCCTGTACCGGAAACCAACCCTCTTCCTTTTTCCGACATTACGGAATTCAATGAAAAGGACAGCAAGCAGCAGGCCTATCTGGACTGGCTGAAACAGCGTTATGAGAACTGGCTGGTAACCTATTATTACCTGCATAAATGCAATATGGCGGGCAAGGACGATTTCGAGTTCATCCGTAAGTCGCTCAGCAAGGAACTGGCAGGGCTTAATACGGACATTACCAGCGTGGAAGACAACATCCTGCTGGCTGCCAACGGCTCTTACAATGAGCTGTATGCCGCAGCTTCCTGCGATGATGAACGCATGGTGGTGACAAAAACCTCCTATGACACTTATATGCAACAAGTGCAGACTACCGCACCAAAACCAATGGAAAACAATCTTCCAAAAGCCCAAAAACCTTAAAAGCCGCCACTAAAGCCGATGCGTTAACTTTTTGGATACGGTATTTTTACCTGATATTAAAAGGTCGCAGCTACGATTATCATGGATTTTCAACCTTTTTCTACGGCAGCAAAAAAGACCACGTAAAAAATGTTTCGAGCGATACAGTATATCATCCTGATCGTGACGGCAGCCATGATGGGCTTCTACATCTCCGTGTACCAGCCGGAGCTCGTCAACAAACTGCTCATCAATCTGGATGTGTTCGGCCTGACGCGCGTGGCGCAGCAGGAGCACCAGCGCATGGAGAAGATCCGCGCGCTCACTATCCCTTACGAAGAAAAACAGGTGCTGATGAACCGTACGGTGTTCATGCAGGCCTCGCCGGAAATGGTCAAGCTGGCGCTGGGCGAACCCAAACGCACGCTTGAAAAACCATGGCCGGAACGCGGCACCAACCTTACCTACTTCATCTATTACGTGGCTGACGACAAGCGCCCCACTATCCTTGTGTTTGAAAACGACAAACTGATCCACGCCTATAAAGGCTCCGCGCTCGATATCGCCACACCCTAGCGCATTCGCCGCTTGACAGCGCACGGCTCTAAACCTATACGCATAGCTCATCGTGGCTGGGTAGCTCAGTCGGTAGAGCAAAGGACTCATAAGCCTTGGGTCGGCGGTTCGATCCCGCCCCCAGCCACCATCCTATTTGGGTCCCTTCAGGTACATTCCCCGCTGCTTGCGGCGCGGAGGAGTGCTTCACGACGACCCCTTTAGAGGGGGGTAAGCGTTAGCGAAGGGGGGATGTCTTCATCCCCCTTACACTTAATACCCCGCTGCTTGCGGCGGGGGTGTTTATTTAGACCAGCAGATTATGGCCGCTGGCAAAGTGGCGATACTTGCCGGTATTGGTCAGTTGCAGTTCGTTGCGCCTTGTCAGCGCTTCGTTCACCAGCGCCACATAATCAAACCCGTTCACCACGAATTCGCGCGAGTCCTTATCATAGGAAGCACCCCACGGATTTCTGAAAGGTATGGCCTGTATGTATGTGCGTTCCGCGATATCCAGCAGCAGCAGGCGGCTGGTGGCAAGGCTGGAAATGACGGCAACGCCTTTATCTTCATCCACGGTAAGGTTGAACAGTTCGCCCGGAGTATCCAGCGACGGCACCGCTTCATTATAGTGAACCGGGGACAGGGTTTTATCACCCAGCTTACCCACAAAGGCCAGCGGCGCTATAGGCTCTTCATATCCGGTCTGTGCAATCGCGATGATATCATTGTTCTTCAGCAGGTGGAAATGCCCCACCAGCTGCTCGTCATTATCTATCACCATCCTGGAGAGGAGTTTGCCGCTATTGAGGTCAAAATGGTCGATGCTGTTTTTGTCCACCCGGACGCTGCCAAGCTTGGGATTGCGGTAATCCTTGTATTTCTGGCCGGGGGTAGCCAGCAGCACTGTACCGTCCTGCAGCAGCCTGCACTCATGTATGCCGGCCGGCGACACGTTATAATCGGCCACCTTCTTGCCGTCCTTGACGTCATATCCTGTCAGGTAGCCTTTGCCTGACTCATGCTCCACACGGGAGATAAAAATTACATCGCCGCCGGAAGCAAACAGGCCATGGCCGCGGAATCCTGAATTCGCCTCCGCTTCCACCGTCAGTTCCACTTCGCCGGTGCGGATATTCACTGCGGATGCGCGCGAGATGTAAGGCTCGGTGGACGCCATCGGCACGGGAGATTTGGCCATCTCATAATTGCGCCGCTGCACCGACCATACGCGCTCAGGATTTTTTGGCTCCGGCAGGAAGCTATGGGGAAAATATTGCAGTGGCACCTGCTTTATGACCTCGTTCTTTTCAAGGTCGATAACGCAGAATATGTGGCCCGAGCCCACCAGAAGTTTCTTGCGCGGGGACATCTGCAATGCAGCTTCCCCTGCCGCATGCGCAACGGAAAAAGGCAATAGCGAACTGGCCGAAAATGCCAGCAACGCCTTGGTGAATTCGCGTCTGGTCGGGTTCATGGCAAAAGTATACCAGCAGGGCCTGGCACAATCAAATATAATAGGACTGCTGCTATATGATCAGCCCGTGGCTGCCTGCATAGGGTTTGTTCTGTAAGGCGGAACCAGGTGCGAGCAGCGTTTCACTCATGTGGCCGTCCAGCTTCCACACCCCGTCGCCAAATGCTATGAAATTGTCGCTTCCCTTGTCAAATACCACGCCGAACGCCCTCTTAAGCCATTGCCCGGTTACGCTGTCAGATGCAAGGTCGATGCGCACGACCGCAGCATTCACATAGTCCGACACCAGCACGATGTTTTCATCCGGCTTGATGGCGATACTGAACATCTCGCTTGGACGCGGCGTATGACTAAGATCGAGCTTCACATTCACCTCGCGCAGCGTTTCGCCTTCCCTGCCGATGAACACGCTGCCCGGCTCGCCCTGCAACTGGTCCTTTTCGAACGCACGCGATTTGGAAACGGTGATAATGCGCCCGTCGGGCAACTGGTCCACATGCGAAAGCCCCTGTTCCTGCCCGTCAACCGGGCTGAAACTGACCTGTTTTCCATCCTTCGCATTAACGCGCAATATGCCGTCCGGACCGGCACGCGTCAGGATTGGGCGTTGCTCTCCATACTTGCCCTCTTCTGTGCCGGTCTTTTTAAAGCCCGACGTGGCGATGAGCACAGTGCCGTCAGGCATGAGCCGCGCTTCATGGATCGGCGCATCCGACACTTTGAAATCTTCCACCACCTTGCCGGTACGCGTGTCATAGCCGGTGAGATGCCCGGTGCGCTTTTTCATATCAGCGCGCGTGATGAAGAGTATATGGCTGTCGGGCATGAAATATCCATGCCCCCTGAACTCGGAATCCTTATCCGCCGTTATCGTGCCGGTTATATCACCCGTGGCAAGGTCGATGCCCACCGCCCGGAAGGTAAGCTTCTCGTAGCCGGGCATGCCATAGCGCATGATGCGCCCTTGCGCGTCCTTGCCGGTGTAGCGCTGTATGGTCCATATCTGCGCAGGCCGTTTAGGGTGCGGCAGGAACGAATGCGGGACGAACCCCACCTCCACCCTGGCGTAATGCTCCAGCGTCCTGCTGCTGAGAAAATGCACATGGCGGTCACTGCCCACAAT
The DNA here is from genome assembly GCA_035906055.1 of Alphaproteobacteria bacterium. Taxonomy (GTDB): domain Bacteria; phylum Pseudomonadota; class Alphaproteobacteria; order Rickettsiales; family JABCZZ01; genus JAMIFV01. The sequence continues at coordinate 9,422 of JAMIFV010000009.1, forward strand.
CAGGCGCTCGCCCTTCGCGGTCGCGGCAAAATCGCTCCACCCGCCGCCCGCATCCGCCGCCGCAGCAATGCGCGGCAACACCAGCGACGAAGAAAGTGCGGTTAAGGTCGCAATAAACTGGCGGCGTGACAGGTGCATATACAAGCCGCATTTTAACTGATCCATGGGTATAAAGCCAGCAAAACACTTGACCGCAGGGGCTACCCGGCTTTACGTTCCTGCAGCTGTAGAAACTGTTTTTATACGAGGCATTATGACCACCCCCTTACGCATCGCCATTGCAGGCCTCGGCACCGTCGGCGACGGCACGCTTTCCATTTTGCAGGACAACGCCTCCGTGCTTGAAGCGCGCTGCGGCAGGGCCATTCAGGTAGTGGCCGTTTCCGCGCGCGACAGGAACAAAAAACGCAACTCCAGCCTGGACGGCCTTCACTGGGCGGGAACACCCGACGAACTGGCAAGCCTGCCGAATGTCGATATCGTGGTGGAACTGATCGGCGGCTCCGAGGGCGCTGCCCGCCTGCTGGTGGAAACCGCGCTGAAGGCGGGCAAGCATGTGGTCACCGCCAATAAGGCGCTTATCGCGCATCACGGCATCGCGCTGGCCAGACTGGCTGAAGCATCGAATGCCATGTTCGCCTATGAAGCCGCCGTGGCCGGCGGCATCCCTATCATTAAATCCTTGCGCGAAGGCCTCGCCGCCAACCGTTTCAGCCATATCGCGGGCATCCTCAACGGCACGTGCAACTTCATCCTCACCTCGATGTGGGAACATAAGATGGATTTTTCCGTGGCGCTGGCCGAAGCCCAGCGCATAGGCTTTGCCGAGGCCGACCCGTCATTCGACATTGACGGCGTGGACACCGCCCACAAGCTGGCCATCATCACCTCGCTGGCCTATGGCTGCCCGCCCAATATCGGCGCGGTGCATGTGGAAGGCATCCGCCCCATTACGCTGCGCGACATGCAGTTCGCCGATGAGCTGGGCTACGTCATCAAGCTGCTGGGCATCTCCACCCGCACGGAAGCGGGCATATTGCAGCGCGTGCATCCCTGCATGCTGCCCAAGCTTTCCAATATGGGCCGCGTGGGCGGCGGGTATAACGGCATCATCGTGGAAGGCCATGCGGTTGGCCGCATCACGTTCGAGGGCGCAGGCGCAGGCGCGGGCCCCACGGCTTCTTCGGTCGTGGGCGACATTGTGGACATCGCTCGCGGCGCCACCTACAAGCCCTTCACCCTGCCCGTGAGCGAACTCAAGGCGCTGCCGCTTGCCTCCATCGACAGTTTGCATACGTCTTATTATGTGCGCCTTGTCGTGGTGGATAAGCCCGGTGTGCTGGCCGCCGTCACCGGCATATTGCGTGACGAGGGCATTTCGCTGCAATCCTTCCTGCAGCACAGCCACGCGCCGGGCGAGCCTGTGCAGATCGTGCTGACCACGCACGATACGCTGGAATTCGCGATGAAGCAGGCGCTTGAGTCCATCTCCGAGCTTGAAACCGTGCTGGAACCCCCGCACATGATCAGGATAGAGCCGCTTTAATCAGTTGCCAAAACACTCATAACCCGCCAGAATCAGCACCTTAAAATATCAGGGATCACCATATGACCAAAAACACCGCCCCGCAGGCCGCCTATTCCGAATCTTTCACCATGGACCGCAATTTCGCGCTCGAAGCCGTGCGCGTTACCGAAGCGGCGGCGCTTGCCTGCTCGCGCCTCATGGGCCGAGGCGACGAAAAACAGGCCGATCAGGCCGCCGTGAACGCCATGCGCGAAGCGCTTAACGGCCTCACCATCGACGGCACCGTGGTTATAGGTGAAGGCGAACGCGATAAAGCCCCCATGCTTTACATCGGCGAAAAAGTAGGTACCGGCGAAGGCCCCAAGATCGACATCGCGCTTGACCCGCTCGAAGGCACCACGCTCTGCGCCACCGGCGGCCCCAACGCGCTGGCTGTAGTGGCCATGGCGGAAAAAGGCGGTTTCCTGCATGCGCCGGACGTGTACATGAACAAGATTGCTGTGGGCGGTGGGCTGCCTGAGGGCGTCATCGACCTCGACAACACGCCCGCTGTGAACCTGAAGAACCTCGCCAAAGCCAAGAAGTGCGATGTGGGTGATCTCGTCGTCTGCATCCTTGGCCGTGACCGCCATAAAGAGATGATCGCCAAAACCCGCGAGGCAGGCGCGCGCATCATGCTTATTACCGACGGTGACGTGGCAGGCGTTATCGCCACCTCCCGCAAAGATACCGGCGTGGACATGTATATGGGCATCGGCGGCGCGCCGGAAGGCGTGCTGGCGGCAGCCGCGCTGCGCTGCATCGGCGGGCAGTTTCAGGGCAGGCTTATTTTCGCCGAGGAAGAAGAAAAAGCGCGCGCCAAACGCATGGGCGTGACCGACCTCAATAAAAAATACACACTGGAAGAACTCGCTAAGGGCGATGTGATGTTCGCCGCCACCGGCGTGACCGACGGTTCCATGCTGCGCGGCGTGCGCCGCTTCCCCGGCGGTGCGCATACCCATTCCATCATCATGCGCTCACGCACCGGCACGGTGCGCGTGGTCGAAGCCGAACATAATTTTGGCCGCAAAACATGGGGGGATAAGTGACCTGTTTTCTTAGCAGCTCTGCTGCTTTAGAAAACTGTCATCCTCGCGAAAGCGGGGATCCATTCTGTTACTGCCTTAGCGGCTTTGCCGCTTAGGCTCCCGTCATCCCGGCTCAAGCCGGGATCTGGTGCCTTATTTTTTGGGGGGGGGGCGTCCCGCCCCCGCTACCTCTCCCCCTCGCTGCGCGGGGTCGTCGTGGTAGAACTCCTCCGCGAATACTGCAGCGTTCTGGTAGTAAGATTTGCACAATGACCGACCTGCTGGAACCTGAAACACAAACCACCCTCTCCATGCTCGGCCAGCGCTGGTGCGAGCGCGAAGCCAACCCGCGCGACGTGATGGCACTGCACCAGCAGGTGGATGTGCCTGAGATCGTCGCACGCATACTTGCCGCGCGTGGCATCGCCCCGCAGGATGCACCTGGGTTCCTTTCCCCAACGCTACGCACACACCTGCCTGATCCATTCCACCTTAAAGACATGGAAAAAGCGGCCAGAAGAATAGCCGAAGAAGTTGTTCGTTGTTCGTTGTTCGTTGCTGGCAACACTCCGCTAACAACTAACAACCAACAACCAACAACGCCTACTATCGGCATCTTCGGCGACTATGACGTGGACGGCGCAACATCCTCCTCATTGCTCGTCAATTATTTCCGCGCGCTGGGTATGCAGCCGCTGGTGCATATCCCCGACCGCATAAAGGAAGGCTATGGCCCCAACACGCCCGCGCTGCTGGCGCTCAAGGAACGCGGCGCAAGGCTGGTTATCACGGTCGATTGCGGGCAGATGGCGTTTGAACCGCTCAAAGCCGCAGCGGAAGCGGGAGTGGATGTGATCGTCGCCGACCATCACAAAGGCGACATACAGATGCCACAGGCCTTTGCGGTGGTCAATCCCAACCGTTTTGACGAAACCAGCCCGCACAAGCAGCTTGCCGCCGTGGGCGTGGTGTTCCTGCTGCTGGTAGCGGTGAATAAAATGCTGAGGGAAGCTGGCCGCGAAGTGCCCGACCTCATGCAGTGGCTGGATATTGTGGCGCTGGGCACGATCTGCGACGTGGTGCCGCTCACCGGCGCCAACCGCGCGCTGGTGACGCAGGGGCTGAAGGTCATGCGCAGCCGCCAGAATATGGGCATCAACGCCGCCATGGACGTGGCGCGCCTTGCGGAAGCGCCGGACACTTACCACGCGGGTTTCGTCATCGGCCCGCGCATCAATGCGGGCGGGCGCGTGGGCAAGTCCGGCCTCGGCGTGAAGCTGCTCACCGCTACCGACGCATTGGAGGCGCGCGGCATCGCGGAAGAGCTCAACCGCTTCAACGATGAACGCAAGGCTATCGAATCGCTCGTGCTGGAAGAAGCGATGCAGCAGGCGCACGCCTTGCCCGCCGAGTCCCCTTTCATCCTCGTGGCGAAGGAAGGCTGGCATCCCGGCGTCATCGGCGTGGTGGCTGGCAGGCTGAAGGAAACATTCCACAAACCCACCGCCGTGGTGGCGCTTAAGGACGGGCTCGGCAAAGCTTCCGCGCGATCGGTAACCGGCGTTGACCTCGGCAATGCGGTGGTGGCCGCCGTGCATGCGGGGCTGCTCGTTGGCGGCGGCGGCCATGCCATGGCGGCAGGCTTCACCGCCGAAGAAGAAAAGCTCGCTGAGCTACAGCGTTTCATCGCCGGGCGCATCACGCCCGAATTCGCCAGATTGCCGCGCGAGCGCGTGTTGTGGATCGACGCCACTATCGCGCAGCCGGGTGTCACGGTGGAACTGGTAAAGCGCATCGCACAGCTTGGCCCCTTCGGCGCAAGCCATCCGCAGGTGCGGGTGAAAGTGGAAAAGGTTCGCCCGGTGAACACCGGCATCGTGGGCGACGGGCATGTGCGCACCATCCTTGTGGACGCAGCGCCCGGCGCAACATCATCAGGCATCAAGGCCATGGCCTTCCGCAGTGCGGATACGCCGCTGGGGCAATTGCTGCTGCACGGAAGGACGCGCAGCATGTCGGTTGCGGGCACCATGCGCATCAACAGCTGGCAGGGCCGCGAGAGCGTCGACTTTTTTATCGATGATATAATGCTGGAGAACTGAAACGTTCTTAGCGAACTTTGCCTTGTTCGTCGGCAGGAGCTGCATGCGCCAAACCATGTGAAGGCGCACCTGTGTGGTGGCTTCCACCGCTGGGAAGCAGCTTTTTGAATGCGTCGCCCCCGGCTCTCAGCAGCCCACTGCCAGCTTCTTCAACTGTTTTGACAAGCATACCGGCACCGTCCTTCACGAGGCCAGGCACGCTCATTACATCCGTCTCAGGACTGAGCATCATGTCGATGCCCTTGGCCTGCAGGCCCATCACGGCAGCGCGGGCAAGACCCTGATTGCCAAGTTTTTTGACTTCTGCCATGCCTTCTTTCAATGCACCTTGAAGTGTGGCGGTGGGATCGGGATTCTTGCTCATACACTGTATACCTGATAAGATTTACTGCCGAAAATCATTGTAACATTCCACCCTCGCCAAGACAAGAAAAACTTATAAACTACAGAATCATACCTGTCACAAAACTGTCATAATCCTGAGCATCGGAAATATAATGATAATCCCCACAAACCGGGTTAAGCACTGTATTGCCTTGCAATTGGCAGACGTAACGGATAAGTAGACCACCCATCGGTTTTGCACCGAAACGCCGCCTTAGCTCAGCTGGTAGAGCACCGCATTCGTAATGCGGGGGTCACGTGTTCGAGTCACGTAGGCGGCACCACTCCACAAAAAGCCCATATTTCCGCCCATTTCACAAAACGCAATAATTCACTGATAGTATAGGTGCTTAACTAACTATGAAAAAAATCATCATTGCCATGCTCGCCGCTATGCTCGCATTCGCCGGTTACTATGTATGGTTCTCCGCCGATGCCAAGCAGATGCGTGTGCTGCAGGCAAGGCTGGACGCACTGGCCGCCGACGTGGAAAGCCAGGACAGGGAGCGCATACTCCAGTCGATGAAATCGCTGCTTTCCGACAATGCGCAAGTGACGCTGGAAGTGCGTATCATCGCCCCGGTGGGGCAAAAAGTGGTAAGCTCCGTGAAGCAGGATTTCGATAAGCAAAGCTTCGCCAGCTTCGTGGACAATGTGCTTTACTCCATGCGGGAATATACACTGAACTCCCGCGTCAACAATTTTACCCCGCCCGCCACCATCCTGTTCGACTCCGGCGTAAGCGCGCGCGGCATGTCGGCAATGCTCATGCAGCAGGATTACCAGTTCAGCGGCACCAGCGCCTGCACCGCGCAGATGGACGGCGAGGCGGTCAGGCATCTCGATTGTATATTGGAAGTACGCTAGCCAGGGTCAGGACTCATGGCCTATTTGCCCCTCACCAGATTATCGGGGTTCGGGTTTGGTTCACGCTCGCCTTCCACGCGGCTGGTGAACAATCCTGATACCGCCCTGCCCGCCGCTCCCATGAACCCGCCACCGGCCTCATACGCAGCCCTTCTCTTGGCAGCCAATTGCTTTCTGTTCGCCTCGGCTATTTCCGCTTTCGTCACCGGAATGGGCTCCGGCCTTGGTTTCTGTTCCGTCACCCAGGTGGAAGCCCCATCGCTACGGATCACCAGCCCTTTTGCGGGATCAGGAGCAGGGACAAAAGGCGTTTTGGGTTTAACTTCTGCAGGAGTGAGAGGCCGGGGCCTTTGCACCCGGCGGATAATACTGGAGGAAGGCTCCTCGCCGAACAATTCCTGCTGTGCAGGCGTGGAGGAAATGTCTGCCCGCGCACCTTTTGCACCCGCCAACAACTGAGAGGGAGGCAGCGTGTGGTGAACGGGTTTTTTCTCTATAGGATGTGGCTTGCGTCCTAACCCCGCCGAGGGCTCATTAACGAGCGTTTTTGGCGGCGCTTCGTAATGTTGCGCTACATAATGACCTTCGGGATAATGATCTTTGGGCAACGCATGCAGCATGTGCCTGCGCAAGGCTGACTTCATAAGCTGCCGGGGCTGTTTCGCCTGTTCCCTTGGCATTGCTAACACTTCTTTGCTGGCGTTCACGGTGGCCGCATTCAGCGTGTCCGTTATAAGTTGTTGTCCTTTAGACCCGATGATATTTTCCGCGACAAAGCGCATCTCCTCGCCATGGTGCGCGGCGAGCAACGCGGCGGTTATCGCGCGGACGGATTCCCTGCCGTCCTCGCAGCGGTGGTATTTTTCATGTAATTCGTCAAACAGCTGCCCGGCAACCGGCTTGAATGCGGGGTCGCCGCTGGAGAGCATGAGTTCAGAGAAGGCCGCAACCTGTCCGGGCTTTGCGGCGTCATTGCCGAACAGGTATTTCTCAAATGCGGCGAGCGCTTCGGGCGCAATGCCTTTGCTGGCCAGCGCATCCCAGTGCGCCTTGATCCCGGGGGGAAATTCTTTACCGCGCGTATCCATTACAGCTGGCTCACCATTTTGTTCATGAGCGTTAAGTATAACGAATAATAACCTGAGAAATGTGAAGGTTTGTTTACAATTAGGGCGGTTTTTTAACTTGGAATCATTAAACCGTTTTCCTTATAGCACTGAAATATATCAATAATATAAAAGTCATCAATCCGGTGGCCACCCACCAGGTCTGCCACAGGCCAAAGGCGGTAAAGCCAATGGCGATATAGGCTAAGGCCGATGCCCCCGCCGCCTCGCGCAGGCCGGGTGCCGTCACCGCCTGCTGCCAGCGGCGCAGCAGCAATGCCACAGCCGCAACGCTCAGCAGCAACCCGATAATGCCTTGCTCCAGAAGCACCTGCATGACGCTGTTATGGGGATGCAGCGGCATATTGGTACGCCCATGTTCGTTGAAATCAGCATGACCGGGTATGGAGCGCGCAGTGTTCATGCCCCAGCCCAGCAACGGCTTCTCGGCCACCTTGCCCAGCGTGAAATGCCATATCTCCACACGGTGCTGTGAGGAAACCGGCAGGCGTTCATAGTAGCTGGAACCGGTAAGGGCGTTCTGCCCGAGCGAGAACGCGGCTGGCCAGAGCAGCAGCATGGCAGGCACCAGAAAGCGCAGCGCTTTTGGCAGGCTTTGCGGAAAACGCGCCACCATAGCCCACACCATCGCCCCCGCCACAACGCCCATCTTGGCGGAAAGGCTATGCAGCACGAAGACGGGCAGCGCCACGAACGGCAGCACCACCAGCCACGCCGCTTTTGTGTAACCCGCATTGCGCAAGCCCAGCATGGCGGGCCACACCAGCATCGCCAGCGCGCACAGGCTGCGGTTGATCGTCTTATCGAGGAAATAACTATCCTCATTGCCGGTGAGCATCATGAACATCTGCACCAGCCCGCCTCCGGGCAGCAGTTCCAGCATCACCAGCAGGCACGCAATCAGCAGCGAGCCAGCGAACCATTTCGCCGTGCGCGCCGTGGGCGCAGGCATTACCTTGCAGGCATTGCCCGCAATAAGCGCCCCGCCGGTTAGCGCCACCATGCCAAGCGCGCAGGTGAAGGAGTCTTTCGGCGTGATCGACCAGATGAAACTGATAAGCGGCAGGTCGAACAGCAATGCCATGAGCAGCAGGCCGTGCCGGTGCCGCGCCAGCGCTTCCATCGGGCGGCTGAAGAATCCTCGTGGCACCTGCAGCAGCGCCATGGCCGCCAGAAGGATAAACAGCGCCGTCATCGTCATCGCGCTGAACACGCAGAGCACGGGAGCCAACAGCAATGCTAACGTGAATAAGTGCTTGGGAAGACAGCGCGGCATGACATATCCCTTGATTCCGGGGCAGATTATGTTTCTCTAGTAGCATGAATCCACATAAGCGCCACTGCAAATGAGCCTGCTTCGCCCCGCATCCGATATCTGGCATATCGGCATCGCGCATGCGCCGATAGCGTCGTTCCTCACCGCGCGCGTGGAGGACATGCGCATCACGTGGCTGCCGCCGCAGAAGCCTTTCTGTTTCATCGCCGATCCGTTCGGCATAACACACGGAAGCCGCCATTATATTTTTGCGGAAAGCTACGACTACCGCGATAAGCGCGGCAAGATCGTTTTCCATGAATATTCTGCGGAATTGAAATTACTGCGTAGCGGCGACGCGCTGGTGCAACCCTTTCACCTCTCCTACCCTTTCCTGCTCGAACACGCGGGCGACGTTTACATGCTGCCCGAAGCCCATCGCGGCGGCGGCCTCACGCTATACCGCGCGCGCGCGCTGCCGGACGACTGGGAACCCCTATGCACGCTGCTGCCGGGTATAGCGGCCATCGATGCCAGCATCGTACGGCACGATGACCTGTGGTGGATGTTCTACTCCGTCGCCGGGAAAAACAACGAAGCGATGCGCGAGATGCACATAGCTTCGGCGCAATCGCTTACCGGGCCATGGCAGCCGCATGCACGCAATCCTGTACATGTGAGCCTTTCATCGGCGCGCATGGGCGGCACGCCGTTCACCCACGCGGGCAAACTCCATTTACCCACGCAGGATTGCACGCGCACCTATGGCGGCGCGGTCAGCCTGGTGCGGGTGGATACACTCACGCAGCAGGAATTCACCTGCGGCGTGGCGCGCAACCTTCCGCCCGCCAGAATCTTTGCGCCGTTCACGGACGGTTTCCACACGCTTTCATCGTTCGGCGACATGACGCTGATAGACGCCAAACGCATCTACCGTTCACCGCTGCGCCATCTGGTCAACTGGCAGCGCCGCCTGCAACGTCTTTCAGGCAATCGCTAAGCTGTTTTCCCACCAGTTCTGCACGGAATTGCAGCGCCGTTTCACGCGCGGCGCCCGCCAGTTGCAAGGTGCGCGTGGGAGCGGCCAGCATCTCGGCAAGCGCGCAGGCGAGCGCCTGCGGCGTAATATTGCACAATAGCGCGTTGCGCGTGTGGTAGAGGAATTCCGAAGGGCCGATCGTGCGCGTGGATACCACTGCCCTCGCATGGGCCATGGCGCCCAGCACCGCGATGCCGAAGGATTCCGTACGCGACGGCAGGCAGAATATGTCTATGCTGCGGTAAAACGCAGGCACGTCGTCCACCCAGCCCAGCCACTCAATGTTCCCCGCAACGCCAAGTGTTTGCGCCTGCCGGTGCAGCTCTTCGTTCAGCGCGCCTTCGCCTGCGATACGCGCCGTGAACGCAACGTCACGGGCTTTGAGCAGCGCCAGCGCTTCAAGGAATATATCCACGCCCTTCTCCGGCACGAAACGCCCCAGCACCCCGATGACCGGCACGGGACGGAGCGCCTCGGGTTTCGCATCGGGCACATGCATCAAAGCGTTCGGGATATAGGCAAGCTTGCGCTCAGGGACGCCGCTCAGAATCGCCTCTTCACGGATCGCGCGGCTCACCGTGATAACGCAGTCAGCGCTTTTGAGCCCCTTATAGCGGTGCCGGTGCAATACGTTCACGATTTTCACGTCACGCGCGAAAAACGCCCGCGCCAGCGAGAATATCTGAAAGGCGCGCTTGCCGTGGGTGACAACGACCTGCGGCTTGATGCTGCGCAGCAATATGCCCGCCTTCCACACCGCTTTGGGGTCGAACTGCGAGCCCTGCACCAGTTTCACCTTGCCTGCGCCTGCGGGGAGGTATTTTTCGATGAACGCACCGGGCGCGGTGCAATTCGTCACCTGGTGGCCTTCCGCCAGCAGCATGGTGGCGTAATCGGCAAATGCTGATTCGATCCCGCCGCCTTTACTACCGAGCATCACATTCAAGACGTGCATACATATCCTGTTTACGGAAAAGACTTTCACCGGAACGGTTGTACTTCGCAAGACAAATAAAATCGCAAGACGACCTTAAAACAAAAAAAGGGAGCACACGGCTCCCTTTTTTAATGGTCGGGGCGACAGGATTTGAACCTGCGACCCCCAGTCCCCCAGACTGATGCGCTACCAGGCTGCGCTACGCCCCGACACTACACTCGCAGCGGAAAGCAGTTCCTCTTTAAGAGGCCCCGGCCTTCGCCGGGGTGGCCATTTCCAAGCTCACTTGCGTTCGCTAAAGAAATCTGGCCAGCTGCGCTACGCCCCGACACTACTAAACCTGCCAAAACTGCGGCAGGCTGGAATTCATAGAGAAGTTGGAGAGGCTCTGCAACAGGAATAAGCAATCACGCCGCAAGCGGTGGGATATTTCAGTTGTTTGTCATCTGTTTGTCATCCTGCGCGAAAGCGCAGGATCTATCATGCAAAGCGTTCCGCTGCTCGATGGATGCTGTGGTCAAGCCACAGCATGACGGTTTTCACGGGAATTTACGAAAACGTTGCCAAAGTTTTCTTCAAATCCTTCAATTCCTTGACCAAAGCGGCCAGTTCTGCGGGCAGGGTTTTTTTACCGGCGGGCGCGACTTCGGCCTTAGCCACGGGCGTTTTGGGCTCCGGGTTGGGCTGGACAGCCGCTACCATTTCCTGCTGGAATGCGGGTTCTGCATATACGTCATGCCCCTTATCCTTCACATGCTTGCGCGCACCCTTGATGGTGTAGCCCTGCGAGTACAGCAGCGTCTTGATCTTCTTGAGCGTATCTACGTCAGCCGGGCGGTAATACCTGCGGCCACCGCGCATGCGCTGGGGTTTCACCTGCGGAAAACGGCTTTCCCAGAAGCGCAGCACATGCGTGGGCACATCGAGTTCTTCCGAAACTTCGCTGATGGTTCTGTACGCTCCCTCGGCTTTGACTGCCGGGTCTTGTTGGGGTGCTGCAATCATTACGGGGCTACTCTTACGGAGAAAGTGGGGGATAACCCCCTGAACTACGGGTGGCTGGTTGGAAGCATCAGACGCTCTTGTCAGCGTATCCAGTTCCGCCATCAGTCCCTTTCCGGGCGCTATCTAAAAGACACCCTAAAGTTAAGCAACAGGCTTCTTGCCGCTCAGCGTGTCATTCACAGACTTTTTCAGTATGTTGGACGCGTTGAAGGACAATACGGTTCGCGGAGTGATGGGCACTTCCACGCCGGTTTTCGGATTACGGCCAATGCGCTCTTTCTTCTTGCGCAGGCCGAACGTACCAAAGGAGGAGAGCTTAACCGTTTCACCGGAAGCAAGCCCCTCAATAATTTCGTCAATCACGGAGTCAACCACGGCGGTTGCTTCGGAGAGGGAGAAACCAACTTCCTTGTAGATGCTGGCGCTGAGATCGGCTCGGGTAAGCGTTTTATTGCTGCTCATTATAATTACTTCTCAATGGTTTGCTGTCACCCTTTTTAGCACTTACCAGCGCAAAATGCAAGCCCCCCATGTCAAACCGGCTCCCAGAGCCGGTAAAACGAGGATCTGCCCCTGTTTTATGAGGCCTTTTTCGGCGGCAAAATGGATGGCCAAAGGTATTGATGCGGCAGAGGTATTTGCGTGTCTGTCCACAGTAGTGATGAGCTTTCCCTCTTTCAGCCCCAGGCGTTTTTCCACGCCCTGCATGATGCGCATGTTCGCCTGATGCGGGATGACCCAGTCCACCTGTTCAGGCGAAAGGCCAAGGGCATCAAGGCCTTCCGCCAGCGTGTCGCCCATCTTCGCCACGGCATGGCGGAACACTTCCTTGCCCTGCATGGTGAGGAAGCCTGCGTTGCCGGTGGAAGATACTCCGCCCGTGGTGTTGAGGATGGAGTGGTATTGCCCGTCGGAATAGATGCGCGTGAACAATATGCCACGGTCAGAAACATCGCCCTTGCCCTCGCCCGCTTCAAGCACCAGCGCTGCTGCCCCATCGCCGAACAATATGCAGGTGGAACGATCGTTCCAGTCCAGAATGCGCGAGTAAGTCTCCGCGCCGATCACCAGTATGCGCCGCGCCGCACCGCTGCGGATGAAACTGTCCGCCACGGTAAGCGCATAGATATAGCCTGAGCAGGCGGCGCTGATATCGAACGCGGCGCCGCGCGTCATGCCGAGCCGGTGCTGCACTTTGGTGGCGGTGGCAGGCATGGTATCGTCCGGCGTGGTGGTGGCGACAAGCACAAGGTCGATATCGTCGGCATTCAGCTTTGCGTTGGCAAGCGCGGCGTGCGCGGCCTTGGCAGCCAGATGCGAAGTCAGTTCGCCTTCCGCGGCGATGTGGCGCTGGCGGATGCCGGTGCGCTCCACGATCCATTCGTCGGACGTATCCACTTTCTTTGCCAGCTCCGCATTCGTCACCACGCGCTGTGGCAGGCAGGCTCCATATCCCACAACACGCGCGCGCAGCAATGCCATTTATACCGTCTCCCCGTTCTGCGCCGGGCTAACGGGCGGTGCGCTGAGCGACATTTTCAGCTCTTCGAGTATCTTGTTATTGATGCGGTTGGCGGCAAGATCAGCCGCAACGCGGATAGCGTAGTGGAACCCGAAACCATCCGCCGAACCGTGGCTTTTCACCGCGATGCCGTTGAGGCCAAGGAACATCGCGCCGTTGCGGCGGCGGGGGTCGAGCAGTTTCTTCAGCTGGCCGATAGCGGGTTTTGCAAAGAGGTAGCCGATCATCGCCGACCATGAGCTGCGGAACGTGTTGTTCACATATTTGCTCACCATGCGGCCAATACCCTCGGCGGTCTTAAGCGCCACATTGCCGGTGAAGCCGTCCGTCACGATAACATCCACCGTGCCTGCGGAAATGTCGTCGCCTTCCACGAATCCGTGGAAGTCCAGCCCCAGTTCAGGATTCTTCAGGATGCGGTGCGCTTCCTTTACCTGATCCAGCCCCTTCATTTCTTCAGAACCGACATTGAGCAGGCCGATCCTTGGGCTCTGCAATGAAAGCATGATACGCGCGAAGGCGTCGCCCATGATGGCGAACTGCACGAGCGTATCGGCGTCGCATTCCACATTGGCGCCCAGATCGAGCATCACCGCATCGCCTTTAACGGTGGGCACGAGCGCCGCGATGGCGGGACGGAAAATACCGGGCAGGGTGCGGAACACCAGTTTGGCCATCGCCATGAGCGCGCCGGTGTTACCGGCGGATACCATGCAGTCTGCCCTGCCCTCTTTCACGGCGTCGATAGCCAGGCGCATGCTGGACTGCGCGCCACGGCGCAGCGCCACGGAGGGCTTGTCATGCGGGGCGACGCAGACATCCGTATGCACGATCTCGGAGTAGAGTTCTACCGTGGGATATTGCTTGAAGAGCGGCAGGATGCGCGCGCTGTCACCAAAAAAGATGAAGCGGATATTGTTATTGTAGCGGTGCAATGCAAGCTCTGCGCCTTCAACGACAGACTGAGGGGCGTTATCCCCCCCCATTGCATCAAGCGCTATCCTTAGCGAAGTAGACAATCATTGCCTCTTGCTGATGGTCATGCAGCCTTCAGGGATCGCCCCTGAAGGCGCAGATTTTTATTTACGAACTTTATCCGAAGTCACCTGACGGCCATTATATTTGCCATCGGGGGAAACATGGTGCGGGCGCTTGAGTTCGCCGCTGGTTTTATCTTCCACCACGTTGGTTTTATCCAGTGCCTGATGCGAACGGCGCATCCCGCGAGCGGACTTGGAGGTTTTCTTCTTAGGTACAGCCATGACACGAGCCTTTTATTACGCTTAACTAACTGATATTAAAGGATACGAAAAACGCATCCCCGCAAGGGGCGTAGCCATACGCTATATTTACCACCGCGTCAAGGGGCGCAATTTCATAAAAATGTCACAAACTTTCCGGCTTTTGCCAGTATACTACACTGAATATACGCTATTGCCCCGGCTATAATGAGCATCATGGGAACATCACCTATAAATAACGCTGAAAAATACGCAGCGTCCTTCTGGGAGGCTATCGAAACGCATTTGAGCGGAACTACGCCTTATGGGGCGTTGGGATTGCATGAGGGAGTTCCCGATTCTGTGGTGAAGAAGGCGTTTCTTGCAAAAAATACCGATCTGATCAGGCAGCCCCACACACCTGAAAATGCAAGGGAACGGGAGAAACTTGAAACCGCATACCGGGCAATTATAGACACGGAGGGATCATCAATATACAGGCAGTGGAAGCAGGATAAAGCATACACCTCCCATACTGCCGATATCAGACAGCTCCCCCTTAAGGAAGAAGCGATTCAGCGGCTGGAGGCGATAGCGGAAGCATCCCGGGAACTGGCCTTCAAGAAGCCCGTGATAGCGCTGGGCGCTACGGCGCTGGCGGCAGCAGGCATCGCGTATGCCCTGACGGCCACGGAACGCATCCGTGCGAAAAAGGAAGCCGGTGAAACCCCGGAACGTTCAGACCGCGCCCTGCAGGCGCTTGGCTTTGCCGGGGCGGCAGGCGTCATCAGCGCCGCCGTGCTGATGTGGAAGAATGGCGCTGGCCATACAAGAAGCTGACCCTTTGTTTAAGGGCAAAGCGGACTTTTGCCTGACGGTTTATCTGCAGCAACTTTATTAGGCATTTAGTCCCAGGTTATGGTGGTTTGGGTTGATTTTAAATCGTTCTGGCTCTTTTTGCCAGGATTTGATGATGTATTCATAAGGTGTGAGTCCTTGGAGTGTTTTGCGACGTTGTATGCATTCAGGAAGTTAGCGATATGCTCCTTCAATTGAGCATGTGATTGGTAGTGGTATCGCTTGACGGTAGCTTCTTTGAGCGTCCGGTTCATGCGCTCCACCT
>JAMIFV010000010.1:0-2619 GCA_035906055.1 Alphaproteobacteria bacterium
CGGTTCTGGATAGAGGAAGGAATGAGATCATTCAGCGCGTCACGCATGATGCGTTTGCTTGTGCCTTTATGTAATTTCATCTCTTCAGGCAAGGAAAGGCACAGTTCTACCAGTCGGTGATCAAGAAAAGGCACGCGGCTTTCAATCGAGAAGGCCATGGAGTTGCGATCTTCAAAGCGCAGCAAGGCAGGTAGGCTGAAAATGTGCAGATCCTGTATTTGCCGCTCTTGTAAGCTGCGAGCGGCGGTGAGGCCGGGCAAAGCAGAGGTTTGAACATTTTTCATGGCGGGGGTATAGAGCGATTCAATGCGGGCGATGTCTTTGCGGAAGCGCTTAGGCAAATAACGACGCGCGTCGCGCAAGCGGAACAGGGTGCGGTCGCCACTACGCAATAAATGCCAAGCTTCCTTTAATGCGCGATATTTATGCCCGTTCTTCCATAATAACTTAAGATGCTGAAGATAAAACTTCTTGTATCCGCAGAGTATTTCATCGGCGCCCTGCCCATCGAGCAGCACGGGAATGCCCGCCTGCCTTGCCTCGCGCATGACGCACCATTGGGCATACATGCTGGCTGAGGTAAAAGGCTCATCCTGATGCCAAACCAACTTATCAATATCGGCTAGCAAGTCGCTCGCTTGTGGTGTGGTTGGGTGCGAAGTGCTGGCAGTGAGTTGGTTTACTTCATCGACCCAGGGAGATTCGTTGATTTCCTTATCGGGAAAAATGGCGGTAAAGGTATGAAACGGCTTTTTATCACCGGGTACTAGCGGTTCTGCGCTGCAGACAATGGCCGATGAATCCAGCCCACCAGACAAGCATGAGCCGACAGGCACATCGCTTCGCATATGTTGCTTGATGCTTGAATCGAACAATGAACGAAATTGCTGCTTTGCCGCGTCATAACTCAATGAAGAGGGGGCTTGGGGAATATCCCAATAGCGTGTGGGGTGCAGTGCTGTCGGGCTGTTCAGGTCAATGCAGGCATAATGTGCAGCTGGAAAGGCATGAATGGCCTCAAAGAAGGTTTCGTCATTATGTGCGACGAGGCCGTAGGTAAGAAAAGTTTTGATGATATGTGCATTCGCCTTGCGCGGTACATCTGGAAGGCTAAGCAGTGCCTTGATTTCAGAAGCGAAGGCCAGCATGCCGTTTTGTGTCGTATAATGCAGTGGCTTAATGCCGAAGCGGTCGCGGCTGAGGATAAGTTGGTTTTCGGATGGATTGTAAATAGCAAGCGCCCACATGCCAAGAAAGCGCTGAAAACATGCCGTTCCCCATTGTTCATAGGCGTGCAAGATCACTTCAGTGTCTGTTTCCGTTGTGAAGCTTAAGCCTTGCTGTTCCAGCTCGGTGCGTAGTTCCTTGTAGTTGTATATCTCGCCGTTATAGCTGATCCAGCAGCCTGATATGCTGCTGACCATGGGCTGGATGCCTTGTTCGCTGGTGTCGATAATGGCCAGCCGGCGATGTCCCAGGGCAAGTGTTCCTGTGATGGGGTCGTTAAGTTCACGGCTGCTTTCGGCGCGGTAGGTGCCACGATTGGAAGCGAATAATAACGCGCCGCTATCGGGGCCGCGATGCGCCTGAATATTGGTCATGCCCTGAATTGGCCGCAAATCGCGTGGGGTTGCATAGATAAGGCCGGCGATGCCGCACATAGTAGCTCCTTCGGGTTGCAGAGAAATACGCTAAAAACATACGATTAGCAATCTTTCCCAAGGTTTTATGGTTTTTTAAGTTTCAATGGGGCATACTGGCAGCAGCAATGCATATAGGTAACTGATGGCTCGCCGTGACTTTTTCGTAGGGGATCCTGCCCCGTGGTTCGATTGTCCTTCTTCTAACAATCCGCTGTTTCATTTCGAGACTATAGCCGGTCGTTACTTGGTGCTTTCTTTTATCGAATCGGGTGCGCTGCCTGAAAGCCAGGCGTTGATAAACCGTGTTACGGGGGCGCTGCGTGAGCTTTTCGATGACAGCACGATGTGTTATTTCAGCGTTACCATCGATCCGCAGGATGAATCGGCGGGGCATTTGGTGCATATGATGCCGGGCATTCGCCATTTCTGGGATTTTGAGCGGCATGTCAGCCGCACCTATGGCGCGCTAGGGCAGCCGGGCGACGCGGATGAGCATGTACATCGCAGTTTCACGCTGGTGCTTGATCCTTTTATGCGTGTGATCGCCAATTACATTCACTTGCCCGATGGCTCGCATATTGAGCGTCTTGAGCGTTTGCTGCGTGGGCTGCCGTCTATTGATGCGCATGCGCGTGTTCCGCTGCATGCGCCAGTGCTGATATTGCCGCGAGTGTTTGAGCCTTCTTTTTGTGCCGAGCTTATAGAGCATTATGAGCGTAGTGGTGGCAAAGTGTCGGGCTTCATGCGCGAAAAAGATGGGCAAACGGTGGCTATGCTTGATAATGCATTCAAGC
This sequence comes from Alphaproteobacteria bacterium, assembly GCA_035906055.1. Taxonomy (GTDB): domain Bacteria; phylum Pseudomonadota; class Alphaproteobacteria; order Rickettsiales; family JABCZZ01; genus JAMIFV01. Next base: position 2,438 of record JAMIFV010000010.1, read on the forward strand.
GCCGCAAGGATTTTACCTTTGATATAGACCCTGAATATGAGGGGTTGCGTAGTCAGATACGTGCCCGGTTGAAGCGGCGGCTACTGCCTGAAATCAAGAAAGCTTTCCAGTTCGATGTGACGCGTATCGAACGCTATATCGTTGCGTGCTACGAGGGAGAGGAAGGTGGATTCTTCCGTGCG
>JAMIFV010000011.1:0-52552 GCA_035906055.1 Alphaproteobacteria bacterium
ATTGCAGGATAACCTGCACAGCCTCTTTACCTGTCGCGATATACCAAGCCTCGCAATACCGCCTACCATAAACCACCTCGAAGGAACATTCGCGCATCTCAAGGAAAAAATAAAAATCCACCGGGGGTTGAGATCACAAAGAAAGAAAAGGGCTATCAAATTTGTACTTTCCAGCCCCCCATTTCTTTAATTATGCCTATATTTACAGTAAGTGGCGGTTAGCTGTCCGTCACCTGGGCTGGTTTGAATCAATCGAGTGTGCTTTTGACATCGCCTCTTTGGCCAGCTTGGCGCCAGGGCCAAAGGCGCCCATGCCAGCAACTCCCGTACCGCGTCCGCTCATTACCGCACTCTTGAGCAGTTTGCTTACGCCCATGCCGGCTGCGGTGGATGTACCTATGCCGTCAGCCACCTGACTGGCAAGCTTGCCGACGAAACTGCTGAACTGCCTGCCCAGATGTGCAATGAACAGGAAGAAAAGGATATTGACGATGTTGATGGCCGGCGCGAATTCGTCCCAGTCGCCGGAGTATATTTTCCAATACCTGTCATTGCCTAGCAGCGGCATGCCCGTGGCCTGGTTGACGGTAATATATTTTGCAGGTCTCCACCAGTTGAAGTCCGCCGGGCTGCCTGAGATCGTGGCGAGCTTGGTCCAGCAGAAATCTATGCCCACGAACATATTCTGCAGTAGTCCTGAAAGCATCATGCCATAGAAAGCAAGGAATGCGAACAGCATGACCGGTGCAAGCGCAAACCCGATCACCACATTGAGCCAGCCAAAGAAAAGATCGCGCGTCCTGTGGAACAGCAGGAATGCTATGAAGATAGGTGCGATGCCGAACATGAAGGTCAGGCCCACAATGCTTCTTACATATATGATCAGCGCGTTAAACATCAGCAGCGCGAATTCAACGAAAGCCCAGATCATCATGAGCGCGAATATGGGGCCTGCGCCTTTGAGGAATATCATGGCCATAATGGCGATGAGGTAGAAAGGTGAGAAAATCAGATTCATGGGTATGTAAAGCGAAGCCACCGCACCAGGATCAAGCGATGGCGCTACAATGGCATTCAGAAATGCGTTTACTGTCGAACCGAGCGGGGGGAGCAGTGTGAGGGGGGGGGGGATTACCGCCAGGCCTACTGGAAGAACCGCTGCGGAGAACGCTGTTATAAGATCGTTCATGCCGCCCAGGAACGGCGTGACGAAAAGCCTGTTGAACCAGATGTAGCTGCTGACGCCATAGCTTAGCAGAGCGTAGAAAAACGCGACACGTATCAGCCTGCTGGTAACTTCGGCAAGGCTGTGCTGAGCAAGGTTCAACATAACCATAGCGCCATAAATAGCGACATACAGGCCTATGAGCGCGCCTATGATAAGTTGGAAAGATACGGTATTTACTATCTGAAAATAGATAAATGCGCCTATTCTAGTAAGCAGGTTCTGGATGGTTCCAAAGACCGACCTGACAATAACTTCACCAGGTGCGACACCCTCGATCTTTATACCCCTTGCGCAGGTAAGGTGGGTTTCAACCGATTGTGCACAGGCAGAAACGGGTATAAGAAACAGTGCAATACCGCTGAAGAGGGCAAGCAGAATCACCGTAGGCGTTATGCCTTTGCCTTCAATCTTCTCTAGCCACGTATCTATTATCGTTACTATGCGCATTTCTGTACCGATTATATGACTGGTGTTTTCTTGTTGCCGGACGACGTGGACGAGGGACTTGTCCTGGGGACCGTCGAGGGTTGTGATAAAGTCCTCGCGGTCTGGTTGGCGAAACCGCCAAGGGTTCTGCCGTATCCCTGTTCACCTGTGCCGCGCTTGCTTAGCGCGCCGCTGTTGAGAATGCCCTGTATGGCTGAGCCCGCGCTTGAAGAGGGTGATACTGCATCGGCGATCCTGTCCGCCATGCCTGCAACATAGCTGTTAAAAGTGGTGCCAAGATGTGCAAGAACAATAAAAAATAGCACATTCACCATATTAATGGCGGGCGGTAGCGGCCATTCTCCGGGGTAGGATGTGCGACTGACAGCGCCAGCGGCATCTGTTTGAAGCATCACTGGCCTCCACCCTGAAACATCAATAGGTGTGCCAGAGACAGACACGAGCTTTTCCATGCAGAAGTCCACACCGATGAACATGGAGTCCAGTACGTTGCTTATCAACTGGCAGAAGAAACTGAGGAAGGCAAACAGCAGCACCGGCTTAATCGAGAAGGATATGATCTGGCTCAGCCACCCCATGAAGATTGTCCGGGTGCGATGGAATAACAGGCACAGGATGAATATAGGGGCAAAGCCGAACAGGAAGGTCAGGCCAATAATGCTGGTAGTATACGTGACGATAGCGCCGAAAAGCATCTTTGCAAATTGCACAAAGCCCCAGATCAGGCCAAGCGCCATGAGTGGACCGGCATTGGGCATGAAAAACAGGGTAAATATGGCGACAAGGTATTTAGGGGTGAATATCTTATTCATGACGTCGAATACCACCGACACGGCTGTAGGATTCAGCGGCATGGACGCGTAAGCGGCAAGGAAGGCCGCAACGGTTGTATTGCCCGCAGGCACGGTGGGGTTGATAATGTATGGAACCACTCTAGCCCCTGAGGCTGATGTAACATAATGAATAAGCTCGTTCATGCCGCCGAGGAAGAAGGTAACCACGTATTTGTCGAACCAGATATAGCCGTTTACACCCCATGCCAGGGTCACGTAAAAAATGGAAATGCGTATCAGCCTTGTGGCTACTTCGGCAGTACTGTGGGAAACGATGTTCATGGTTATCATGATGCCGTACACGCACACATAAAGGCCTGCAACGGCGGCAACAATATTTTGGAAACCCTGGCTATTGGTGATGGAAAGATACATCGTAGCGCCAATGAGGTTCATGAATGCCTGCAGCACGCTGAAAACGGACTCGACCATTACTTTGCCCGGTTCAGCATAGGCAAGTTTCATGCCGCTGATACAGGTAGAGCTTACGGCGCCGGCGGCCAGTGCCTGCAGCGGCAGGAGCATGATCAGCGCCATCATAAGGCCCACATACTGTATTACTGGCTTTACTGCGTGATGACTGCAGGCAAATGGTAAACTACGCATTATCTGTCTCCCGTCAGCACTCGGCTCATCTGGCTGACTGCGCCTTGTATAGCGCCAGCGGTTTGTCCGGGCAGGTTTCTTACTCCCTGCATTGCGCCACTCACGCCACCGCCTGCAAGCAGCCCGGATGTACCAGCGCCTGCGCCTTTCTTCGCTCCGGTGAAGGCCTGGTTCATCAGTCCTTCCAGCGGACCCTTCATGCCCTCGAACAGACTGATGGAACTCGAGCGTATGATAGTCTTGGACAATGCCGGAAGCATTTCCAGTAACGCGGAGAGCGCAGAGATGACAAGTATCATGCATAACAGTGTCATGATGGCCTGCAACATAACCATGTAATTCTCGGATAGCCTTGCAGGACCGGGTATGATCAGGCTAAGCGCCTTGCTGGCCATCTGGTTGGCGCTCGTGGTTACGGTCTGCGGTATGTAGGTTTTGGTTCTGTCAAGCGCATTACAGTCCAGCGCTGCAACCTGGGGGTCTCCGTTTACGCGCCAGTTGACGAGAGGTGTATTGCCGGATGTGATCCAGCCAAAGTCACCTGTAGCAGCGAGATACTGCGCATTGTCTGAAGACAATACCACATCGGACAGCTTTTGGTTCTGTGTACGGAAAAGCTGATTGAAAGAGCAAAGATGCGTGCTTTGCTGTGCGTGGTTACAGTTGGAAAAGAAAGTTCTTATAGTGGGATTATCGCTTGCATGCCCTTCCAGGAAAGCATGCAGGATCAGAACGGCAAAGCTTAGATAACCCATATAGAGCGCGGGCTGTATGAACGCGGCAAATACCTGGCTCATCCAGCGATTAAATATCTCACGCGTGTAGGAGTCTGGCCGGTGCGAATTGAATATAAGCAATGGTGCGAACAGAGGCAGAAAAATCACTACCATGGCAAGCAGCAGATAAGCCATAAGCGTCAGGTACAGGCAGCGCATTATCAGCTTGAGGACGCTCCAGATCAGCCATAAACCTATCGCCGCCAGTCCAAAGCCTACCGTGCTAGTAGTGAGTGCCGTGATAAGAATCATGAGCACGCTTCCCCCGATCAGCGTGGGTATAAGGTTGGGCAGGAAGGGCGTGACCGTTGCGGGGATAATCGGAATACTGACCGTGCTAAGCGGTGTAGAGGCTGTGGCTCCCGTCAACCGCATGAGGAAGCAGTCCACATGGTGCCATGCCTGATATTCGGAATAGTCCAGTGGCGGATCGCCTGGGAATGCAATAGCATGCGCACCGGTAAGCAGGCCTTTCAATGGATTTATAATAGCGCAGGACTTCGGGTATTCGCCCAGCGCGATCGCGTTGGTCATGAAGCCTATGAGTTGCCCCATCCCCGAGGTCAGCCATACGTAGATATTGACGGAGTTGCTTACAAGGAAAAGCGCGATTGTGAGTTTTGAAAGAAAAAGGAATACTTCCTTGCCTACTTCCTGCACGTGCATGGTCATCATGCGTGTACCGAAAATGGCGGCAGCTAGCAGGTAGCAGCCTGCCTGATACGTAGTTACTACATTGCTTTCCCTGAGGTTTTCCGTGTACATGCCGGCGGCAAGGCCTATATAGCCTTTCACGCAATATACCGTACCGACCGTTAAGCCGTAGACGGTGGGGTCAGGCAGGTTGCAAAGAAGAACGTGGTTAGTAAGGTTGGCTATTTGAGAGGCGGTTGTGCCGAACATGGTGGGGGCCGACGTGCCTGCAAGCGATGCTGCCGCGGGGGCCAGGTAGAAGGGCGAGTTGCCGAGGCAGGGGAACGCGTTGGTGCCTGGAATGCACAAGGGAATGGTATTATACGGCGGAGCCAGCCAAGACATGCCTTGCGCCACTGCGTAATCAGCGCATAGCACCAAGGCTACAAAGAATAATGCGACAGATAATACACTTATTATTTTCATAGCATTATTTTATGATTGGCCTGACAAACATATTACGCACGAAAGCATTTAATTTGCCTGAATTCTGGAAGACATTCGAGAATGCAGATCCGAACGCACCACCCACCGCGGACTGGCCGGGCAGGGCAGCCCCTGCAATCTGTTTACCTATGCCGGTGCCCTGCGATACTACGCCGTCCACCAGATCAGGCAGGTAGTTCATGATAGCGTTGATGATATATGCCAGCATGCACGCAACCGCTACGGAATATAAAACTCCGGAAATATAGGTATAAAGCGTCTGCGGTGTAGCGCCGGGAAACTGCGCCCATATGCCGGTGCCCGATACGTTTTCAGGCGGCGCTCCTACGGTTCCGGGAGGCGCAAGGGGCGTACAGCCCGGAGGCTCAGGTTTGGTATCATTCGGGTTGATGCATTCCACCAGATGCAGGCCATAGAACTGATTGCCTATGCGTGCATTAGGCGCGGGCAAAGCGTTTTCTGTCTGGGTGCCTGTTTCATTAGATTTACGCACTGTTGCTATGATGCCGCCATGCATCGCCTTGCCGGTACAACCGGCTTGCTGGAGGTTGTCGTGACTGACGTTACCTACGGAAAGGAATTGGTTTTGTTTAAGAGCAGAGGCTGCCACAAAAGCGCTGTTGGACTGGTCCACAGTATAGTTCAGGTTCTCGTAACCAGTGCCGAGTGCTTTATTATACATTACTTTGGCAAATAACGAGTCTTTGCCGGTAAACAGCAGCACATCCAGTGCCACCAGTGCCAGCAGCATAAATGCCATGGACAGGACGGGCGTAAACACGGCGCCGATGATGTAGTGCAACCATTTCTGGAAATAGGAGAAGGTTTGCTTGAACAGCACCAGCGGCACAAAAAGATAGCCGATGAGAAAAAGGAAGGAGATCGCCATCATCGCCATAAGGAAAGACTGCAGGAAGCGCAGCATCGCACTGATGATGGAGCCTACGAAATATATGATGAGCAGGAATATGATGACGCCCGTGCCAAGCGTATAGGAAAATAGCAGGCCAAACGTGAGTATACCCGAGACCTTCAGCACGTTGGTCCAGTCTGAAAGGCCGATTAAATAGTTGAATGTGCAATCCCACAAGTTCCACATATGCAGTGTAGTTGTGGGCAATGTTGGAGTGCCGGGGTTGACGCACTGGCTCCAGAAGTTCTGACCGCCGGCAGTGTTGGCATATGCGGGTATAGACTGGAATGTGGCCCTTACGCCTGAACCTGCATATACAAGCGCATCGCTAAGAGCCATCATGGCGTTGAGAAGCATTAAATAGATGTTGTGCGCCTGCCCCATGAAATATATTACACCTGCCAGCTTGAACAGGTTGACGAATATCTCTTTCTTGATCTCACGCATTTCTCCAAGATATATCTTGAAACCAAGAAACAGCACAGCAAGCGAGTACATGCTGATGATGATGGTCCTGAACAAGTTGAACATCGTAGAGTCGGTAAATATCCTGTAGGCGGCATTGGGAATGATGCCCCTTGGGCGCTGCTTTGCAGGCGTAGTGGTGGTGTCGTTAACCAGTGTGGTGTCGGTGAAGCATTGGAAAATAGGTGCTATAACCCTGAAACCCGGTTGACCGCCGTTGGGATACATGAGGCAGTTGCAGAAATCGAGGCCAAGCCTGTTAGACGGATCGCAGGCGGGCTGAGCGAATGATTGCGCTGGCATCATTACCCAAAAAGCAAAAAACAAGACAAAATATCTGATATTTCTAAATATCATGTTCTGTTATTGCGAACCCTTTCCTGGAAAATAGGTAGCCAGATATCGGTATCGTTGCCCACTTCCTTGAGCACATCCGTTAATATGCCCACCGTCTCAGCGCGACCTGAAAGAACCATGATCACGTCGTCCATGCCTGAGAGGTCGATGCGTGCTACCACTACGTCCTTATTCTGCTTTACGAGGAAAAAGCGTGAACCGGGATCGGTGGTTTTAAGCAGGTTGAATTCACGCTCGGAGAGCATGAATGCTTTTCTATACACATCGGTTGCCTTGGGATTGGGCAGGAATATCTGTGTCGCTGTCTGCTGCAGCAATGTATCGCTGATAGAGCTGTTGGTTGCGTCTTCCACCGACTGCGTGGCAAAAATCACCATTGCGTTCAGCTTACGCAGTGTCTTCAGCCAGTCCTTGATCTTGCCAGCGAAGATGTCGTTGTCTATAAGCGCCCACGCTTCATCAAGTACGATCATGGTCGGTGTGCCGTCAAGTGAAAGGCCGATCATGTGGAAAAGATAGAGTAGTACAGGGCCAAGCGTCGCTTTGCTGGCGAGCACTTCGCCCATTTCGAAGCCGAATACGGAAGACGTACTGAAGTCTACGGTATCCTTATCGTTATCGAACAGGCCGGCATACTGACCGTTACTGTGCCACATCCTAAGTCTGCCTGCCAGTGAACCCGGCATTTCCATGCCGAAGAACGGTGCGATATTGCGCAGTATACGGTCTTTTTTGGCAAGCTTGTAATTACCGTCCACCGCTTCGGTGAGGCGATTCATATCGTCGGCGTTGAAATCTTCGCCGTTCACGGTTACCAGCGCCTTAAACCATTCAGCGATGAACGACCTGTTCTCCAGGGTATCTGGCAACTGCAGCGGATTGAACGCGCCGCGTTCGCCCGGTTCGATCGTGTGATACGCGCCGCCCAGCGCGCGAATGAAAATCTCGGCGCCCCGGTCCTTATCGAAGAAGAACTGGCGGCACCTGAACTTCTGCGATTGCGCGCAGAGGAAGTTCATGAGCACCGTTTTACCGGCACCGGTCGGGCCGATGATAGTTGTGTGGCCTACGTCGCGTTGGTGGAAATTGAAGAAGTAGGGTGTGCCCGAAGTGGTATCAAATACCGTTACAGCATGCCCCCAGTGATTGCCGCTGATGCGGCCGATGGGGTAATTATGGAGCGACACGAAGCCCGCAAGGTTTAGCGTGTGAATTTCAGCCCTGCGGCCCACGAATGAGAAATTGGCAGGCAACTGAGCCCAGAAACATTGCTCCAATACCAGTTTTTCGCGCACGGGGAAAATGCCGATATTCACTAGTTCGGCGATGCACATCGAAAGCGACTGCTCAAGCTGTGAAAGGTTGTCTTCGATGCACATCACGGTGAAATGATGTTCACCGAATGCCGCGTGACCGCTCTGCGCCATGTCGAGTGCGTCGCTGATTTCTGCTACCTGGGAAACTGCCACGTCGTTGGACTGCATCATTCGGCGCTGGCGCAACTGCATCTTGTTAAGAGCGGTCTGCCTGTTCGTGAACACAAAAGACTGCGTAATCACAAGCTCCGCCTGCAATTGCAGGAAGGGATCAAGCACGCCTGCCGCCGTTGCAGCGGAATATTCCTTGATGCTGACGATGCCCGCATAACGTGTTTTTGTCGGGCTGCGAATTTCAATAGCGCGTTTGCCGAAATACATACGCTGTATCATCAGCGCGTGTGAAATGTCGGCGGTGGATATCTGCATCGGCTGGTCAGAGCCTGCATTGGCGATGCGCGCCAGGAACTCGATGGGTTCAGAGAAAAGGCCTGCTTCCTTTTCCACGACCGTAAGCACCCTGGCGTCATAGTCTCGCAGGGCGGCCAGGAGACGGTAGGTGGCTTCCGACAATTCCTTATGGGATTCGCGCGTTGCGTCATGCCGCGCTTTTTCGTCTGAGCTGTCCTGCATTTTTTTAATGAAGTGCAGAATGAATGCCGCGCCTTCCGTATCGGGCTTACGGATCACGCTGATAAACAGTTCGTTGCTGTACGCTTCCTTGTTCTTGTGTTTCTGCTTCCATTTTTCGTTTACAAGGCGGGCGAACCCGGAAGTCATGTCGCCGCCGGGAAAGAGGCTCTTCCTGCGGCGTATCGTATGAAACCAGAGTGCATAAGAACCGTCCGCCATACTCTTGAAAAGCGAGTTGCGAACCATTTTTTTCATATCCACGTCTTCGTCGTCCGCTGTTTCGAACGAGAAGCCGTAAACCTTGATGAACTGAATCATCTCGCCGTTTTTGGTGATGATGGTTTCGTTGTCGAAGTGATGCAGATAAGGAATGAACTCCGCAGCGGAATATTCTTTCCGGGTGATGTGTGCTTTCGATGATTTATGTCGGGAAAGCTGGAGATTAAACATCTGCGACCTGTAGTGTATGTGTGGTTAAAGCGAGGTGGTCTAAGAGGTAAGCCTTATCAGAAAATGTCGTAAGAATTAGTGAAGCCGTGATGGATGCGGTTAGTGCATTTGGTGCCTTTGCTGGCCTTAAGGATCAGCAGTTCCATCTGCCTTGGCTCTTTGAGGCACATAAGGAAGCCGATGCCGTGCGTAATAGGGGCAACGAAAAACAGCACGATGAAGTTACTGGTCTGGATGAATGCGATGAGGCACAGGGCCGCGTTGAATACGAAGAACATGTAGCTTACACCCAGAATCATGGGAGGGCGGGCAAGGCCCTGGAAGAGGGGATCTGCCTGCAATCTGCCGGAACCAGACATTTAAACCTCCTTAATTAAAATGATGGATAGCTCTTTATGGCTGTTTTTCATCTATATCACAAAATTATTGCAGTTTTTTTACAATATAGAAAAAATCCATAAAAACAATAGTTCATGTCGCATTGTTGCTCAGGATGATTCAGATTTGGTTAATGAAAGGGCGGTTAATTGCACGGCTAGTGTCATGCAAAAAATGCATAACACTAATCGATTTTAGGGTGGTTGTATTCCAAAATGGAATTTGTACTATCCGCCCCGTTAAAACAATCCTGACCTGACGACTGGAATATATCATGACTAACGTGCTTACAACTTTCCTGAACTTTCTCTCTGTCGTAGTGCTTTGCACCGCGCTTGCCGCTTGCGCGCCTTCTGATAAGTTTGAAGACAAATTCTACTACTCCGGTGTGGGTAGTAATGGTGGCGTGCACAGCATCATCGAGTAACGCGCGTCTGGCGCTTCCGCCTGCCCGCACGGGCATGAAAAGTTATAGAAAACTTAACGCTTTTGTGTTATTCTTCACTATGAGGATAGAAGCAGATTCTTTCTGCTGATATCTCATTGAAGGAGTCTGTTATGCGTTTCTTTTCAGGAACAAGGAGCGGCGGAGATAACAAAAGCGGCAAGCCTACGGCTGCTCAGATGTATAGAGACAGGCTGGCGGCAGCTCGAGGCGAAAAAGCCGCAATGACCAAGGACGAGATATATAAGAAGATCATCGAGGCCCGTATGGCCAAGATGATGGAAGATTATCTTCTCGGTAAAAAGAAAAACGCCAATTCGCTTCCGGGCACAAAAACGGACGATAAGCCCAAAGAGGTTTCCAAGAGCACGCTGGCGGTTATCCGCATGCTCGCCGTGCGCCGTGAACAGAAAGAGCGTAAAGAGCAGAAGAAAAGAGACATCGCCTTTAAGCGTGCCAAGCAGGCCAAGCTTAATGAGGAAAGAAGGCAGGCAATGCTACTGCAGCAGGCGGAGCAGGCCAAGCTGGACGCATACAAGGCTGAAATGGATTCTAGGAATAACTCCTCCTATTTCTGGGGCACTTCGGACGACAGCAATAAAAGCTGGTGGTAGTCCCCATACTTCAGGGCAAATGGCTGTTTTCTGTTGTTTGGGGCGGTGTAATGGTTTACACCGCCTTAAATCCAATGGATAAGTTATGGTCGTTGAAGTTGTCACATTCGGCTGCCGCCTGAACGCCTATGAAAGCGAAGTGATTCGTGAGAATGCGCTTAAGGCAACACTTGGCGATGCTATCGTGTTCAATACCTGCGCCGTAACGGCGGAGGCGGAACGTCAGGCGCGGCAGGCGATACGCCGCGCGCGCCGCGAAAATCCAAATGCAAAGATCATCGTGACCGGCTGTTCGGCACAGATACACCCGCAGGAATATGGCCAGATGCCGGAAGTGGATATGGTCATCGGAAACGAGGAAAAGCTTAAGCCAGAAAGCTTTCTTTTCTCAGCTCAGGGTACGGAAAGGATTCTCGTCAACGACATCATGTCGGTCAGGGAAACCGCCGCGCATCTTATCACCAATTTTGAAGGCAGGACGCGTGCATTCGTGCAGGTACAGAATGGCTGCGACCACCGCTGCACGTTCTGCATCATTCCGTATGGCAGGGGTAACAGCCGTTCCGTGCCGGTGGGGGAGATAATAAGCCATGTCCGTGTGCTGGTGGAGCATGGCTACAAGGAAGTGGTGCTAACGGGGGTTGATATCAGCGATTACGGCAAGGATCTTCCCGGGCAGCCCACGCTCGGCCAGATGATGCGCCGCGTGCTGGCGCTGGTGCCTGAACTGCCACGTCTCCGGCTCTCCTCTATCGACGTGGCGGAGGTAGACGCGGATATTTACCGCCTGATGGAAGAAGAACCGAGGCTTATGCCGCATATGCATATCAGCTTGCAGGCAGGAGACGATATGATCCTCAAGCGCATGAAACGCCGCCATAGCAGGCAGGATGCGCTGGATTTCTGTGCGAAGGTTCGTGCCATTCGTCCCGATGTGGCGTTCGGTGCTGATATCATCACGGGCTTCCCGACCGAAACGGAAGAAATGTTTACCAACACGTTGCGCCTTGTTGAGGAGGCGGAACTGACCTATCTGCATGTGTTCCCGTATTCAGCGCGCAAGGGCACTCCGGCTGCGCGCATGCCGCAAGTGCAGAAAGAGGTGCGCAAGGAACGCGCTGCACGCCTGCGCGAACTGGGGAAACGACAGGAACAGAAGCTGTATAGCAGTTTCGTCGGCAGGCAGGTAAGCGCCATTACCGAGCTCGGCGGCATCGCCCGCACGGATAATTTTGTGCCGGTGAAGCTGATGGAAGAAATACCCGCAGGCAGGCTGGTAACAGTGAGGATATCGGCTAAGAATAATAATGAACTTCAGGGAAGTGTGATCGCATGAGTTGGTTGGCGCGTTTAAAGGCAGGCCTTAGCAAGACCAGTAGCAATATTACTGAAGGTATCACGGGCATTTTTACCAAGCGCAAGCTGGATGCTGAAGCGCTTGAACAGCTTGAGACAGCGCTTATTCAGGCAGACGTAGGTTCGGCGGCGGCAGCACGCATTGTGGCGGCGTTCGGAAAGAACAGGCTGGATAAAGAGATAAGCGAAGAGGAGATACGTCAGGCGCTGGCGGCTGAGATGGCGAAATTGCTAGAGCCTGTGGCAAAGCCGCTGACCATTGACGCTAATCACAAGCCCTTCGTGGTGCTGGTGGTGGGCGTCAATGGCAACGGCAAGACCACGACCATCGGCAAGTTTGCGCGCTGGCTGAAGGCGGAGGGAAAAACAGTAATGCTGGCCGCAGCCGATACGTTCAGGGCGGCGGCGGTGGAGCAGCTGAAAGTGTGGGCGGACCGCAATGCATGCCCGTTTATAGCGGGGGCTGAAAATGCCGATGCAGCAAGCGTTGCCTATAGAGCCATTGAAGAAGCGCGCGCGCAGAAATGCGACGTGTTGCTGGTGGACAGCGCCGGGCGTCTTCACAATAAGTCAAACCTCATGGCGGAATTGCAAAAGATCATCAAGGTCATGAAGAAGGTAGACGAGACTGCGCCGCACGCAGTCATCCAGGTGCTGGATGCCACTACCGGCCAGAACGCCATCTCACAGGTGGATGTGTTCAAGACGATGGTGAATGTGACCGGGCTGGTGGTGACAAAACTCGACGGCACCGCCAAAGGCGGCGTGCTGGTGGCGCTTGCGGAAAAGTTCAAACTGCCCGTGCATGCCATCGGGGTGGGGGAGGGCATAGAAGACCTGCAACCCTTTACGGCACAGGACTATGCGCGCAACCTTGTGGGTTCCCCCTTGAGTAAAACGGCTTAGCTAGGCTCAGGACTTATTAAGCTTATACTTTCTTTTCCTCTCCCCTTGAGGGAGAGGACGCGTTTGCCTTGGGTTTAGCTGCTATAGCTAAGCCCTTAGGCAAGCCGAGGTGAGGGGGCACGTTTAAATTCACCCTCACCCAGCTTCGGCTAAGCTGCTATGCAGCAAAGCCTGCGCAACCCTCTCCCGCTTTGCAGGAGAGGGGAATTTATAAGTCCTGAGCCTAGTCGATGCCAGCAAACTGGCGCAGTTCTTCAATGATCTTTTTCTGCACTGCGTCCGTATCGCCCTGCCTGATGCCGTAGCGTTTTGCCAATGCCTGCTGTTCTTCTTCCGTCAGGTCGAAGGGTACATAGACCCTGTCATCAATCTTGCGGGGCAGGTCGATAACCTTGCGGATAACGTCAGCCATGGAAAGTTTGTTGCGGCGCGCTTCATCAATGATACTTGAGACAAGGGCGGCGTCGCAATTGAGCATATTCGCAGGTGACGGGGCATTTGCCTGCGCTACTGGCGGCGCAGCCGGTTCTGCAGGCTTTACGGCTTCCGCTTGGCCTTTTTCCTGCATGGCCGCAGCGGGCGCTTCTGTCTCTTCGCGCAGCAACATGCCGGTTATAGGGGAATTGGGATCAATAACGGTTTCTTTAATTTCTGCCTGCGCCAGTGCGGTCTCCACCAGTTCCGTGATCGTGGACTCGGAGGGGGGCTTTACAGTTGAAGCGGTTGCCGTTGCCGGAGCTTCTTCCGCAGTTTTAATTTCCGCGCCTTTTACTTGCGCAGGCTGGCCGTCTATGGTCTTGCCCGAGGGCACGAGCGTCAGGGTCGGCGGCACCTGCGGGGCGGCGGCTTCAGGCTTTTCCTCTTTCACGGGCTTGAGGGGCTTGAGCACTTCCTGGTATTTAGCTGCCCTGGGCGCGGCCTCCTGTAAAGGCTCTTCTTCCGTCTTTGCCTGAGTGGTTTCAGTAGTATTATTGGCCACTATGTAGGGGCGCTGGAACTGCATGGATTCCGAAATATCGGACACGGGACGGTATACGGTGGCGTATATCTTCATGGAGCCGTTCCCATATTTTTCCAGTTCGATGGCATGCTCGCCGGTCTCGCTGACCAGCAGCACGTAGTCGAACAGGTCCGAGTAGAACTCTGCCATCTCCGAATGCATGCTCTGGCGGTGGTCGCCGTCCACCTTGCGGCCTTTGGTGGTCAGTACATGGCGGTAGCTATTCACCACCCATCCCTGCGGCATGATCACGTTTTCGCTGGAAACGGTGACTTTGTCATCGGCCTTCAGTTTCAACCATTGCTTTGGTGGCAGGGCGGCAAAAAGCGAGGAGAACCATTTGTCCTTAAGCGGGAGGGAGAGGGCGAGATAGGAGTCCTGCGGGCGGTCGCCTTCAGCAAGGATCATGTTCACGTCCGTATCCTCGTCGCGCAGCTGATAGGAGGTGAAGCTGTCAGAGTCGAAAAGATAGCTGCTCACATCGGTAACGGAAAGCGTCCTTCCGCTAAGGTTATTTTGACGCATGAAGCCAAAGCGTATGCCACCGCCTGCATGTAATTTAATATTTGATGCGCCTCTGCGCAGGTTTTTCGCTTTGTTCGGCATTTTCCCCTCTGGCATGTTCAGTCTTTTTTAACCAAGTTAGACCAAGCGAGGGGATTTGGCGAGCGCTTATTTTGTTGCCGCGGCTTCCCACGCTAAAATGCCGCCTTCGAGGTTATAAGGATTAAGCGCCGGGTCCTGATAGTTCACCAGTTCGCAGGCCGTCTGGCTGCGCCTGCCGGAGCGGCAGTAAATAACCAGTTTCTTATCCGCCACGCGCGGCATGAGCTGCGCGGAAACGGTCGCCAGCGGGATCAGTGTGGCGCCTTCTATGCGGCTTGCGTCCCATTCACCGGGTTCGCGCACGTCCACAAGGGTTACGTTGCCTTTATTCATCCATTCTTTAAGTGTTTCCACAGTAACGCTGCCGACGGTCATGGTTGTTTCCTTCCTTGTTTTTCGTTTATCATTTTACGGATCTGCTTCAGGCGTGTGTCACGGCCACAGCCGTTGCGGTAAATCTTATAGCGTTCCTTGTTCTTAATGGAATATTCCTGATGATAGTCCTCTGCGGGCCAGAACTCGCTGCCTTCACGAATGAAGGTGGCCACAGGCTGGCGAAGTTTCTTCACCACGCCAGCAAGCGACTGCTCGGCCTGTTGTTTCTGGTCGTCGTTATAATAGAATATGCCCGCACGGTATTGTTCGCCTTTGTCGCAGAACTGGCCGTCAGCGTCGAGGGGGTCAACATTTGACCAGAATATCTCCAGCAGTTTGCGGTAAGAGACGCGCTTGAGGTCATACGTGACCTCTATGGCTTCCACATGGCCTGTGCTGCCTGAAATCACGTCTTTGTAAGCAGGCTTTTTCATGTGCCCCCCCGTGTAACCGGAAGTGACCTTCAATACGCCCGGAATATTCTCAAATTCAGGTTCCATGCACCAGAAACAGCCGCCCGCGAACACGGCTTTGCTTTTGCTGCCTTTCGCCTTGGCCGGGGCATCGGTGGAAAAGCCCGTTATAAAGAGTATCGCCACTAATAGTATAGCTTTGCGCATTATTATCTCCAAAACGCTGGCAGTCCTCCACGGATAGCATTAAATACTGCCTATGACAAACATGACAAAAGAAGCATTTGCATTCGCGCTGAAGCAAGTGCGTCCGCCGCAAGGCAGGGTATTGTGGATAGGCGGCCCCACGCAGCTTGTGTCCGGGCAGGCTTATACCCCTGCCAGTGAGCTTGCCGCCCGTGGGGTGGCGGTGGTAAGCGAAATGGAGAAACTGGACAATGAATATGATGCCATATTCATTGATTGCCCCAAATCCATGGATGAGACCGAAGGCGCTATAGCGTGGGCGCTGGTGCATTCGCGCGCATTCGTTATGGCGGCGGCAGGCAATGAGGCAGGGGGCAGCAGGTTAAAGAGCCTTTTTACTAAATTCGGTGTGGCGGTGGGGCAGGAGTCCAAGCATCACTGCAAGGTGGTATGGACGACCGAAGCGCCCAAGGCTGATAAAGCTGTCGCAGCAAAAGCCATGGAACATATCGGGCCAAGGCAGCTGGCAATGGACGGCAGGCCGTGGTGGACGGTGCCGGGATTGTTCGGCTGGAACAAGATAAATGGGGGCAGCCGCATGCTGGCGGAGCATCTGCCTGCGACGCTGGCTGGTAAAGCCGCTGATTTCGGCTGCGGCTATGGCTATCTCACGGTCGAACTGCTGGCACGCTGTAGCGCCATATCACAGGTGGACGCTTATGATAACGACCAGCGGGCGGTGGCCGCCACGCGCAAGAACGCCGGAGGGAAGGTGAATGCCATCTGGGCCGACCTGAGGGGGCACGCAGCCGTGCCGGTTTATGACGTGGTTGTAATGAATCCTCCCTTTCATGCCGGGAAGGATACGGACGTTGGGTTAGGTGAAACCTTTATCAAAAAAGCCTTCACCAGCCTTCGTCCTGGCGGGCAGTTATTCCTGGTGGCAAACCACATGTTGCCCTATGAAGGCGTGGTGCCGGGCTTGCGAAAGATAGCTGAGGATTCGGGCTTTAAAATACTCACGGTAAAACGCACATGAGCAAATTACGTTTAGATAAACTTCTTTCCAATCTGGGTTATTGCAGCCGCAAAGAGGCTGTTGGCGTGGTGAGGGCGGGCAGGGTGCTGCTGGACGGCCAGCCCTTCAGGCGCCATGACGACGACGTGACGCATGACGATGCGCTAAGCGGCAGGATCACGTTTGACGGCGAACCGCTTGACCCGCCTTCGCCCTTCACGGTGATGCTGAACAAGCCCGCTGGCTTTATCTGCTCGCATGATGAAAAGGGCAGGCTTATTTATGATTTGCTGCCAGAACGTTGGCAGGCGCGCAATCCACAGCTTTCCTGTGCCGGAAGGCTGGATAAGGAAAGCACGGGGCAGGTGATCATCACCGATGACGGGGAATTGCTGCATAAGATAATCCACCCTAAAACGCATGCTGTGAAACATTACGAAGTGACGCTGGAACAAAAGCTGCGCGGCGATGAAGCGGTGCTGTTCGCATCCGGTGAATTCCTGATGGAAGGGGATTCCAAGCCACTCAAACCCGCTGTGTGGAGCGCCCGTTCGGATAATTCAGGCGTCATGCAGTTGCGGGAGGGGCGGTATCACCAGATACGCCGCATGTTTGAAACACTGGGTAATAAAGTGCTCGGCCTGCACCGCTTCCAGACCGGCGGGCTGGCGCTCGGTGATGTGCCCGAGGGCGAGTATAAAGTGCTGGGAAAAGACGTTCTTGAAACGCTCTTCAGGCAATGATTCCATCCGTGTAATGTTTCCGGCGTGCAATGTGCAAGCCTTTGATAATCAATGAAAGATAAATTACAAAGAGTTAATTTGTAACCGGCTGAAAAACACATACATTCCCAGTTATCAGAGGCCGTTGGCCCGCGAAAAAAAACAAAAAAGCTTTGCTGGGTGTATGATTATCAACAATAAAAAAGAAGTTTACCTGATCCGTGGCAGTATCTTCGTAACGTCAGCATTACTCTTATTCATGTATGCGGAACTCACCGCGCAAGGCATCGTGGCCTTCAGAATCCGCGACTGGGAGCAGCTTGCCGCCGTAACGCTTTTCGCGGTAGCCATGTTTTTCGTTTTCTACGGCAATCTCCTGTACCAGATATGCCTTGCTGGCAACTACAAGCGTATGCAGAAGTTCCGGCATGCCAGCCGCGACGAACTCGAAGCCGTTTACGACAAGCCCGCACCCGCGCTCACGGTTATTATTCCGTCCTACAAGGAAGAAGAACGCATCGTGCTGCAGACCATGATGTCCTCTGCACTGGCTGAATACCCCAGCAAAAACGTGGTGCTGCTGATCGACGATCCCTATCCGCCCAAGGCGCTGGAAGACATGGTCAAGACCCAGCGCACGCGTGACATGGTGCTGGGCCTGCAGAAGCAGTTCGATGAGCCACGCAACCGCATGCTCGCCGAACAGACCATGTTCCTCTCCCGCAGGGACGCGGGGCGGGTGTATAGCGGCATTGAACTTGGCCGCCTTGCCCATCTCTATGAAGAAACGGCTGAATGGCTTGAAACCTACGCCAGCAATTTTGCCGGTGGTGTAGCCATGGAAAACCTGCCGCATTCCGAGGGCTTCTTTCTTGACGCGGTAGTGCTTGCGCCCGCGCGCAGGCACCGCGCGCTGGCGCTTGAAATGCGCGGGAAAATGGCGGCGGATTCGCGTGAGGGCGAAGCTTATATCGCACGCCATTATGCGCGCCTCGTAGGCCTTTACAGCATCAACTTCTCCAGCTTCGAGCGTAAGCGCTATGTGAATATCTCGCATGAAGCCAACAAGGCGATGAACCTGAACTGCTATATCCGCCTCATCGGCAAATCCTGGCGCGAAGTGGAAACAGACAAGGGCGTTGAACTGCATGAATGCGGTGCCAATGAAGATGCCGATTTCACCATCCCGCATGCTGATTATGTTGATACTATCGACGCGGACAGCCTGATGACCGGCGACTACGCCATCAAGCTCATCAACCTTATGGAAAAACCCGGCAATGAAAGGCTGGCGGTTGTTCAGTCTCCGTGCTCGTCTTATCCCGGTTGCCCCAACCTGCTGGAGCGCATCGGCGGCGCATGCATCGACGTGCAGTTCCGCACGCATCAGGGCTATACCTACTGGGACGCCACGTTCTGGGTAGGCGCCAACGCCATGCTGCGCAAGAAGGCGCTTGAAGAAATCAGGGAAGTGCACCAGATCGACGGCAAGACCGTGCATATCTATATTCAGGACCGCACCGTTATCGAAGACACCGAATCCACGATCGACCTCGTGGAAAAGGGCTGGAAGCTGTTCAATTACCCCGAACGCATGACGTTCAGCTCCACGCCTCCGGATTTCGGTTCGCTGCTCATCCAGCGCAGGCGCTGGTCCAACGGCGGCATGATCATCCTGCCGAAGCTGCTCAGCTATACGAAGAAGGCAACCAAGAACATGGCGCTGCTGCGCGAATTCTTCATGCGCTTCCACTATCTTGCATCCACCACCACGGGCGTATTGGCAGCGCTGCTGCTCATGAGCTACCCGTTCGGTTACATCAGTTCCACCTGGGTGCTGCCCGTATCGGTTATCCCGCTGCTCATGCTTTATGCGCGTGACCTTAAGAACACCGGCTACAAGGGCAGTGACGTCTGGCGCATATGCGCGTTCAACCTGATGGTTTTCCCCGTGGCTGTAGGCGGTGTGATGAAGCAGTTCCAGCAGATGATCACGGGTAAGAAGATTCCGTTTGGCCGCACGCCCAAGGTTACGGGCAGGACTGCCGCCCCCGCGCTTTACTGCATCGTGGAAGCCGCCTTGTTCGTGGGGTTTGTGGTTGCCACTGTGCGTAATGTGCAGCTTGACCGTGACATGCAGGCGGGCTTCTCGCTGCTTAACGCCGCATTCATGGCGTACAGCCTGTACTTCTTCATTGGTATCAAAGCGCTGTGGGAAGACAGCATTGCCCCTGTGAAGGCATTGTGGCGCAACACATTCCACCACGCGCAGGTTATTCCCTTGCCGCTGCGCTGGATACCGAACACTCTGGCTTCAAAGCGCCGCAAACGCGCTTAAACAAGCATGAATTATATTCCAGTGCCTTGCAGTAGGTGTGGAGGAGCCTTATCGCGACGACCCCGCAAGGGGTGAATGCGCAGAGCGCAGAGGGGAAGGCGGTTTCCCGAATAAATATACTTATTCGTCTTCTTCAGGTTTCCAGCGTCTGGCGCGGTATTTGGCTTCGTCGATCTGTTTAAGGCTCATATCCATGGCAACGTCGCGGCGAAGGTCGAAGGCTTTGATGCTGCCGCCACTGACCGCCAGCTCCAGCCACATATAGGCCTTGACCAGATCACGCGGCACGCCGTAGCCGCCGCGATAGGCCATGCCAAGGTTGAACTGGGCATCAAGGTTGCCCTGATTGGCGGACTTTTTTATCCAGTAGACGCCCCTCATATCGTTCTGGGGCACGCCTTCACCCATCTGGTAGGCGGAACCGAGCGAGAACTGGGCGTCTGCGTCACCTTTCTCAGCGGCTGCCTGTAATGTGGGAATGTCTATATCATCATCGTCCGCCAGAACGGGGGCGGGTAGCGCAGTGAGCGCCAGGGCTATCGCAATGTTGTGCAATGTTTTACGGAAGGGCATGAGGTGTATTTATAGTTCAAGTGCTGCTATATCCAATATACATTTTCAATAGGGTTTCTACTTTAAGTTGCTGTTGTTGCAACAATAACACTGATATCTGAATAGTGAGATAGTGAAGAATCTGCACGGATCAGTGGCAGATCCTGAATTCGCTGATGTTTGCGACCTCATTGGGGCAGGCGTCGTTTACCTTTACCGTGACTTGAATCCCAAGCTGTACCAGCCTGCGTGTAAGGGGTACATGCGCGTGGTTATAGATGAGGTAGTCGTCCCCCGGCGGGACCAAATAAACGCTGCCCTTTGGGTAGGTGGCCAGTTTCTCTGCCAGTTTAATAAAGTCTTTGTGGGTGCGCTGCTGAAACTGGACGGCGGAAACAAGCGACACGGCGCTGTTAACGCCGAGTACGGCAATAATGGCACAATACAATAATCTTGGCGTTGTTTGCCGGGGAAGGGGGGTGGCAAGCAGCATCAGCAGGAGGGCGGCATAGGCAAAGGGCACATAGCGCAGCCACCAGTTCTGCGGGAAGGCGACGGAAGAAAGCAGGAATATTGCGGCAAGGGCGGTGAGCGGCCTGTCCCAGTGCTTTGCGGTGCGTGCGCTTGCTGCGAGATAAAGGCCGGTGAAGACAACGCCTAGGCCGAACCACACGCCAAAGCCGCCGCTGCGGTTATCGGGTATGCCTGCGAAGAACCATTCGCGTGCGGAGATGCTCCATGGAAACTTAAGTGCGGCAGCTTCGCGCGGGGCGCCGCCCGTCTGCGAAAACATGGAATAGAAAAAGCCGGTGACGATGTTCATCCCGGCGATGTTCACCGGCTTCTGGCCTGAGGAAAAACTGCCGCCGGAATACATGGGCAGCAGCGAGCCGTAGTTCATGAGGTTGGTGATGTAGGGGTGAAACCCGCAGAAGCCGACGGCAACCAGCCCGAAGCCCAGAAGCAGCAAGGCTTCTTTTATCGGCGGCTTGCGGTACCGGATGAGCAGGCAGGCGAGCGCTGCGCAGCACAGCACGGCGGCGTGGTAAATGCCGGAAAGCTTGGCATTGACGATGAACAGCGTGCAGCAGAACATGATGCCGAACGCCAGCGCGTTGTGGCGGCTTTCGTTCCTCAACAACAGAATGCTACCGAGGAAGGTGATGCCCGCAAGGTAAAGCGCGGCGTCCACGTAATGGGTGAGGAACTGGGCCAGCACAACCGGGCACAGCATAATGAGCGCTACGCAGGCTTTGTGGCGGCGGTGCAGGCGTGCACCGAAATGATTTTGCAATCCTGCCGTAAACACGGGCACGCAGATAAAAAGCCATATCACCGTATACATCTTGGCGGCCTCGACAGACCCGAAAAGCGCCCCAAGCACCGCGCCAAGCTGCCACGTTGCGGTGGGGTAGATATTCTGCCAGAGCATGTCCGTGCTGGTCAGCGGGTTCCAGCCTTCCATTAGCCATGAAATCGCAGGTTGCTGGTAGCCCAGCCCGTCAGCGGTCATGTCGAGCAGGTAAGTAGAGAAAATACTCAAGCTGCCCAGCACAAGCAGGGTGCCGCCCAGTATGAGGCCGTTCCTGAGCGTGGGCCTGAAAATGCGCCAGTAGGTAAGGTAAAGGCTGCATGCGGCGGCAATGGCAATGCATGGCAGCAATAACGCATAATCCAGAAAATAGCCTGCGCACTGGATAAGCAATGTGCCCGCCATAGTGTAAAGCAGGAAGAGGGCAGGGGGTAAAAATGAAGAATTTGTAATATTCATTTTATGTGTATTTGCCGTAGACTATGGTAGACCGGTTACCCGGATAGCAACGAACTATCCTGTATTACTACGCTGTATACAACCAATTCATGGAGAATATATGAAACGTTCATTTCTTTCAGCCATCGCGCTGCTGTTTGCATCGGTTATGCCCGCTCACGCCGTTGAAGTAGGCAAACCCGCGCCGGATTTCAAAACAACCGACATCGCAGGCGTTGAACAGTCCATCGCGCAGCACAAAGGCAAGATCGTGGTGCTGGAATGGACCAACCCCGGCTGCCCGTTCGTGCGCAAGCATTATGATTCCAGCAACATGCAGACCCTGCAGAAATACGCTGCCGACAAGGGCGTAGTGTGGATCGCGGTCAATTCCAGCGCTGAAGGCAAGGAAGGCCATCTGGATGTGGCTGCCGCGAAAGCTTCGGTAGAGAAGGAAAAGGCGGTTCCCGCTTCCTACGTAATTGATGCTGAAGGCACGATCGGCAAGCTCTACAGCGCCAAGACCACCCCGCATATGTACATCATCTCGGCTGACGGCACGCTGGTGTATGAAGGCGCTATCGACGACAAGGCGACCGCCGATCCGGAAGATATCAAGACCTCCAGGAACTACGTGAAGGAAGCGCTTGATGAACTGCTGGCCGGTAAGCCCGTTACCACCGCGCAGACCAAAGCCTATGGCTGCAGCGTAAAATATAAAGGCTAAAGCACTTTGCTGAAAAAGCCCCCGTTTCGCAAGAGCGAGCGGGGGCTTTTTCTATGAATAATACTTTACAAATACACGATGATGGCCCACATGCTTGGGCATGAGCACATTTGTTAGAATAGCGCCGTCGCCCACCGGTTATCTGCATGTCGGCAATATCCGCACGGCACTGGTGAACTGGCTGTTCGCCCGCAAGACCGGCGGCAAATTCATGCTGCGTCTTGACGACACCGATCAAGAGCGTTCCCGCCCTGAATATTCCAGCGCTATTGAAGAAGATCTCGGCTGGCTGGGGCTTGACTGGGATGTATTCCGCAAACAGTCCGAGCATTTCGCCGATTATGAAGCGGCAAAGCAGAAACTGGTGGCGAGCGGCAGGTTATATCCCTGCTGGGAGACGCCAGAAGAACTCGATATCCGCCGCAAGATGCAGGCTGGCAGGGGGCTGCCGCCAATTTATGACCGTGCGGCGCTCAAGCTGACCGAAGCACAGAAGGCTGATCTGCTCAGGCAGCGCAGGCCGCATTACCGGTTCCTGCTGGAAGACAAGCCCATAGAATGGAAAGACCTGGTGCGCGGCGACGTGCGCTTTCAGGCAGGCCATATGAGCGACCCCGTATTGGTGCGCGAGGACGGCATTGCGCTCTATACGTTCGCCTCCGTGGTGGATGACGGGGATACAGGCATCACGCACGTCATCCGTGGGGAAGACCATGTGAGCAACACCGCCGTGCAGGTGCAGATATTCGAGGCGCTGGGTTATAAAGTGCCCAAATTCGCGCATCTGGCGCTGCTCAAAACCAAGGAAGGCGAAATGTCCAAGCGCGTGGGCGGCAACGACATCCGTACGCTGCGCAACGACGGCATCGAACCCATGACCATTAACAGCCTGCTGGCGCGCATCGGCACCAGCGACGCGGTGGAAGCTTTTGCCCAGATGCAGGCGCTTATCGCCGGGTTTGATTTTTCCAAATTCGGCCGTGCGCCCGCCATTTATGACGCGCTTGAACTGGAGCGCCTCAACGGCAAGATCCTGCACCAGCTTCCGTTTGGCGCGGTGAAAGATAGGCTGCCGTTCGCGGACGAGGCGTTCTGGCTTTCCGTGCGCTCCAACATCAATAAGCTGGCAGAAGCCAGACAGTGGTGGGACATTATCCACGGTGAGGTTGCTGCTGCGGCAAAAAACGACCTGCTCTGCTCTGCGCAGAAGTTGCTGCCTCAAGGCTCATGGGATGACGCGACATGGGGCAACTGGACGAAGGCGATAACCGAAGCCACCGGCCTGAAGGGGAAAGACCTGTTCATGCCGCTGCGTATTGCGCTCACCGGAAAAGAGCATGGGCCGGAAATGAAGAGGATCCTGCCTCTTATCGGTTACAACAAGGTATTGAAACGTCTCGGCGGATAATATGAAACTGCATCTCTACAATACGCTCACCCGCAAAAAGGAACTGTTCGAGCCGCGCGATCCGGCGAGCGTGCGCATGTATGTGTGCGGGCCTACCGTGTATGACCGTGCGCATATCGGCAATGCACGCTCGGTGGTGGTGTATGATGTGCTTTACCGCCTGCTTTGCACGCTGCATGGCGAGGATAAGGTTGTCTATGCGCGCAATATTACCGATGTGGATGATAAAATTAACGCTGCGGCCAAGCAGCGCGGTATCACCATTCAGGCGCTTACGGAAGAGGTGAGCGGATGGTTCCATGACGATATGGCGGCGCTCGGCGTGCTGCCTGCAACGCCAAAGCAAATGATTGAACCGCGTGCAACGCAGCATATCAGCCAGATGATCGACATCATCCAGCGCCTCATCGCCAACGGCCATGCCTATGTGGCGGAAGGGCATGTGTTGTTTGAGGTGTCTACGATGAAGGATTACGGCGCGCTTTCAGGACGCATCATGGAAGACCTCGAAGCGGGCGCGCGCGTGAAAGTGGAAAGCTACAAACGTGCAGCAGGGGACTTTGTGCTCTGGAAGCCTGCCGCTGGCGGTGATGATGCTTCCAGCGTGTTCGATAGCCCGTGGGGCAGGGGCAGGCCGGGCTGGCATATCGAATGCTCAGCGATGAGCCACACGCATCTGGGCAATGATTTTGACATTCACGGCGGCGGTTCCGACCTCATGTTCCCGCATCACGAGAACGAGATAGCGCAGAGCCGTTGCGCGTTTGCGGGCTCCAAACATGCGCGTTACTGGGTGCATAACGGGTTCCTCACCGTAAACGGTGAAAAAATGAGTAAATCGCTTGGCAACTTCATCACGGTGCGCGACCTTTTGGATAAAGGCATCAAGGGCGAAGTGATACGGCTTGCGCTGCTGAAGACCAAATACCGCGAGCCGCTTGACTGGAGCGACAAGCTGGTGGATGACGCAAGGAAAGACCTCGACGGATTCTACCGCAAGATTCAGGGAGTCAAAAAGCACCTGCACACGGAATTCGGCGAATTCAGGGACGCGCTCTGCGACGACCTAAACGTTCCGGCCTGCATTGCGGAGCTGCATAAGGCCCCGGCGGATTTCCTGCGCAGCATGGGCAAGGTGCTGGGCATTCTGCAACATGACCCCGAACAATGGTTCAAAGGCATCAGCCCAACCAAAAAAGACTTCCTGCATTATTCAGCCAAAGGCACGATCACTTCGCAGGCCTATGATCAGCAGCGGATTGCGGCATTGATCCAGGAGCGCATCGACGCCAAGGCGATCAAGAACTGGGTGGAAGCGGACCGTATTCGCAACGAGCTGAAATCCAATGGTATTTTGCTTGAAGATCGTCCCGATGGCAGCACGGACTGGCGCCGCGAATAGGTCCATTCAGAATAGGTATAAAAAGCCCTTGACGTAGCAACAATAAATTATTAAATAAGCCCCCTCGTTTAAAAGAATTTCTGGCAGGTAAAATATGGCTAAAAAATGTGCACTTACCGGCGTTGGCCCGATGTCCGGCAACAACGTGTCTCACTCTAACCGTAAGACGCGCCGCCGCTTCCTGCCCAACATGCAGGTTATCACCTACGCCAGCGAAGCGCTTGGCCGCAACATAACCCTGCGCCTTACCGCTGCTTCCATCCGCACCGTTGAACATAACGGCGGTTTGGACGCTTACCTCTCCACCACTGCTGACAGTAAGCTGACCGACGAAGGCCGCAAGCTGAAGCGCGCAGTGAAGAAGGCTGTCAAGGCTAAAGCCGCTTAATTGGCTGCTAAAGAATTTAAAGGGCCGCCGGTAAATATCCGGCGGCTTTTTTATTTCAGAAGCCTTCGGCAATCTCTCCGCCAAAGCTCCGCACCATTTCAACCAGCTTTTCTTTCACTGTGGCGAGGTGCGCGCTGTCTTCATGGCGTGAGACAAGGCTGGTGCCGAGCTTGCCGTTATGCACGAAGGGATAGCTGCCTATTTCCACGTCAGGAAATGTGTTCTGTATCGCGGTGAGCTGTGCAGCGATAGTGCCTTCGGTAAGGTATGTGCTCACAGTGACCGACTCCATCTTGCGTCCGCCTTTGAGCGTATGGCGGATGCCGTCGAACATCGCGCGCATGATGCCGGGTACGCCCGCCATTGCATGTACATTCTCAATAATAAAACCCGGGGCGGCGCTCACCGGGTTGGCAATGAGTGTCGCGCCACGCGGTATATCGCTCATCTTGAGGCGCGCTTCGTTTAATTTATCAGCGCCATAATAACGCGTCAGCAATGCCTCGGCCTCCCTGTTGCGCTCATAAGGCACGCCAAAAGCCTGAGCTATGCATTCCGAGGTGATATCGTCATGCGTGGGGCCGATGCCTCCGGTGGTGAATACGTAATCGCAGCGTGCGCGCAGGGTGTTCACCGCCTCGATGATGGCTTCGGGAATATCGGCCACAACCCGGACTTCCCTGAGGCGTATGCCGCACTCATTCAACTCTTTTGCCAGCCAGTTAACGTTGCTGTCCTGCGTCCTTCCGGAGAGGATTTCATTGCCGATTATTACGATGCTGGCTGTGGACATAATGTTCCTTTAAGGATAGAATAAGCCTTCATTTATTCTAACTAATTCTTAGGCGAAACCAGAGATAATGTCAGCACAAAACCGAACCGTAACCATACATAAAGATAAAGCCGACTATGAAGGCATGAGAAAAGCGGGAGCGCTTTCCGCCCTCGTGCTAGACGAAATGGCCAACCACGTGAAGCCCGGCGTGACCACCAACCAGCTTAACGACATCTGCCATAAAATGATTGTGGATGCCGGGGGGATACCCGCGCCGCTTGGCTATCGCGGCTTTCCTAAATCCATCTGCACGTCCGTTAACCATGTTATCTGTCACGGCATCCCGGATGACCGCGCGCTGAAGGACGGCGATATCGTTAATATCGACGTTACCTCCATCGTGGATGGCTGGCACGGCGATACCAGCCGCATGTTCTACGTGGGCGACAACATTCCCATTAAAGCAAAGCGCCTCACCCAGATTGCGTATGAATGCATGATGCTGGGCATAGCGCAGGTGAAGCCCGGCGCAAGGCTGGGCGATATCGGCCATGCCATCCAGCAGCATGCGGAGAAGCACAATTATTCCGTAGTGCGCGATTATTGCGGCCACGGCGTGGGCAAGATATTCCATGAAGCGCCCAACGTGATGCATTACGGCGAGCCGAACACCGGCATGGTGCTTGAGGAGGGCATGTTCTTCACTATTGAGCCCATGGTGAATGTGGGCAGCTATGAAACCCGCCTCAACGTCAATGACGGCTGGACGGTCACCACGCGTGACCGTTCGCTTTCCGCCCAGTTTGAGCATACGCTCGCAGTGACAAACGACGGGTATGAAATATTTACAATGTCTCCTAAAGGTCTGAAATGTCCTCCTTACGTGTCCTAACCATTGCTTTGCTGGCTGCCCTGTGGTCTGCACCTGCTTTTGCGTGCGAGCCCTGCCTTTCAAAAACGCCGCTGGAGCGTACGGTTTCGCAATCCTCGGTGATCGTTATAGTGCAGAATAATGATCAGGATTCCTCATCAGACCTCGAAAAGGGGCCGGATGTAGTGAACCTCACCGTTGAAAAAGTGCTGCGCGGACGGGTCAGCACGTCATCCATACTTGTGCATAGCTGGTATGGTTCCTGCGCCTATGGCGTGCATATGAAGGTGCGTGACCGCGCGTTGCTCATGCTGCAGGAAATGACGGATGTTTCCAGCGGAGGATGGAACGGGACATATAAGATCATTGAAGAGGGGTGTTCGGAAGGGCAGCTTGAGGTGCGCGGTGATCGCGTCTGGGTAAATAACAGCTGGCTTCCCATTTCGTCCTTTGTTTCGAAATATCTTTCGTCGTGGTGATATGGCGCAGGCGCTCAAAGAGGCTGAGGACGCAAAACCGGATCACCTGGGGCATCGCGCGCGCCTGAGGGAGCGTTTCTTACGCAGCGGCGCACAGGCGCTGGCGGATTATGAGCTTATCGAAATGGCGTTATTCGCGGCAAGCCCGCGTGCTGATACCAAGCCGCTGGCCAAAAGGCTGCTGAAGCATTTCACTTCCTTAAGCAAGCTGCTCGCGGCGACGCCGGAAGAGCTCATGCAGGTGGAAGGGGTGGGGGAGGCCGCCGCCTGCGCTGTCAAAATGCTTTCCGCCACGCATGAGCGGGCGTTGAAGGAAGAGGCATCCTGCGGCCCGGTGATACGGTCATGGAACTCGCTGCTCGATTACTGCCGTGTGAGCATGGGGCAGCGCAAAACGGAAGAATTCCGCGTGCTGTTCCTCAACCATAAGCACGCGCTGCTGGCTGACGAAGCGCAGCAGCAAGGAACCGTGGACCACGCGCCGGTATACCCGCGTGAAGTGGTGAAACGCGCGCTGGAGATAGGCGCTTCAGCCATTATCCTGGTGCATAACCATCCCAGCGGCGACCCCACGCCGAGTAAAGATGATATAGCCATCACCCGGCAGATAATGGCCGCTGCCGCCACGCTGGGCATAAAGGTGCACGACCACCTGATAATCGCGGGCAAATCACATTACTCTTTTACCAGTAATGGGCTCATCTAGATTGCAAAACCCAGTTTGCAGTGCTAGCTTTCACTACATTTTTTAAGGAGGTATCCCCTAATGGCACAGGTAAAAACAAAAACGTCCGGTTCCGCCGACATCGATATCGGGCTTGGCAATAACTCCCGTAAAGAAGTCGCCGCATGCCTCGGGCATTTGCTGGCTGGCACCTATATCCTGCAGCTCAAGACACAGAATTACCACTGGAACGTGACCGGTCCGCATTTTTCTGCGCTGCACGGCCTCTTCGGCGCGCAGTATGATGCTATTGCGGTGGGAGTAGACGAAGTGGCGGAGCGCATCCGCTCCATCGGCCATGTTGCGCCGGGTTCCTTCCGTGAATTTTCCGCAGCATCCGCCATCAAGGAAGATAAATCTCTTCCGGGCGACTGGTCGGAAATGGCGGGTAACCTTGCCCAGGATAATGAAACCATCGCGAAGCAGTGCCGTGAATGGCTGCACACCGTGCAGAAGGCAGGCGACGAAGGTTCCGCCGACCTGCTGATCCGCCGCATGCAGGAGCATGAAAAAGCCGCGTGGATGCTGCGCAGCCACCTGCAGTAATAGTTTCATGAAGCGCGTTATCACGATTGCTGTCGCCGTATTTGCTTATGCCAGCGGCGCGCTTGCAGCCCCCGGCACGTGCACGTTCGGCCAGTTTGATGACAGCGCAACCTCTGTCGATATCGGCGCAATGTACAAAGCTGCGGACGTCGTAATGGTGGGCACGGTAGGTGAACATGAGGGTGGCAATATCATGCTCAGGAAGGATGCGGTGCTCAAAGGGCTTGTCGGGCAGGAAGATATCGTGCTGCGCAGCCATAAGCCGTTTGGCACAGAGGTAAACGGCTTTGTGCTGCCGGGCGGGCGTCAGGTGCTGGTATTCCTGAAGGCGGGCAATAGCGGCGTCTATGATAATGTGGAAGAGTATAATTCCGCCTGCAACCGCCTATGGCTGGTCAATGAAGGCAGCGTTCTGCTCATAGGCAAGGATGCATATAACGAAGAATATTCCGTGCCGGTCGGTAAGCTGAAAGAGTATCTCGAATCGGCGCCCGCACAACTGGTCTATAAGTATAAATAGGGCCATGCAGCTTTTACAGATACATGAGCCGGGCGAAACGCCGCTTCCCCATGAACATGACGGCGCAGCCGTTGGCATAGACCTTGGCACGACTTATTCCGTCGTAGCGGTTTCCGCTGGCGGCAAGGCGGAAGTGCTGCGCGATAGCTGTGGCGGTGCGCTGGTGCCTTCCGTGGTGCATTATAATGAAAAAGACGAGCCGGAAGTGGGCAAACGCGCCCGCGTGCGTTTTCAGGAAGGCGATGCCAATGCGGTAGCCTCTGTCAAACGCCTCATGGGCAGGGGAGCGAAAGACATTCCCTCGCTGAACCTGCA
The DNA here is from genome assembly GCA_035906055.1 of Alphaproteobacteria bacterium. GTDB lineage: Bacteria > Pseudomonadota > Alphaproteobacteria > Rickettsiales > JABCZZ01 > JAMIFV01. Next base: position 29,979 of record JAMIFV010000011.1, read on the forward strand.
TTATCCGGTGCAGGAAGGTGCGGACGGTATGATCCGTATCAGGATTGGTAATCGTGCGCTGACCGCAATAGAAGTATCCGCCGATATTCTTAAACAGATGAAGCATCAGGCGGAAGCGGCATTAGGCTATGAGGTGAAACAGGCCGTTATCACCGTGCCTGCTTATTTTGACGACGCCGCCCGCCACGCCACAAAAGACGCCGCGCGTCTTGCCGGGCTTGAAGTGCTGCGCCTCATCAATGAACCCACCGCCGCTGCGCTGGCCTATGGCCTCGATAGCGGGGAGGAAGGCACTTATATCATTTACGACCTCGGCGGCGGGACGTTCGATGTGTCTATCCTGCGTCTGGAGAAAGGCGTGTTTCAGGTGCTGGCCACCGCTGGGCATGTGGCGCTGGGCGGTGACGATTTCGACCACGCTATAGCAGGTTTCTGGAAGCGTGACGATTTGGCCATGGGCACGCTGCTTTCGCTGGCCAGACACGCCAAGGAAGAACTGAGCGGGAAAGAATCCTCCGCTACCGAAGCAGGCTCGCTTACCCGCGCGCAGCTAGCTATGTTAGTGCAGCCTTTTATTGATGAAACGCTCACTATCTGCGCCCGTGCGCTGGAAGATGCAAAACTTGCCACCACAGACGTTAAAGGCATAGTGCTGGTGGGCGGTTCCACGCGCATGCTGCGCGTGCGCGAGGAGGTGGAGCGTTTCTTCGGCCAGGCGCCCTATACGGGCATAAATCCTGACGAAGTCGTGGCTATCGGCGCCGCCATTCAGGCGGAGGCGCTCACGCGCGGGTCTGACACGCTGCTGTTGGACGTGGTGCCGCTTTCCCTTGGGCTGGAGACGATGGGCGGCATCGTGGAAAAGATCATCCATCGTAACACGCCTATTCCTGTTGCAGTGGAACAGGAGTTCACTACCTATCAGGATAACCAGAACGGTATGATCATCCATGTGTTGCAGGGCGAGCGCGAGATGACCGAGCAGAACCGCTCGCTCGCCCGGTTCGAGCTTTCCGGCATACCGGCACTGCCTGCTGGTATTGCGCGCGTGAAGGTTCGCTTTTCGGTGGATGCGGACGGATTGCTCACCGTGAGCGCGGAAGAAGCCACTACCGGCGCACAGCAGCAGGTGGCGGTGAAACCTTCCTATGGGCTGAGCGATGAAGCGATGGAAAAAATGCTGATGGACAGCATGCAGTACGCAAAGGAAGACATTATGGAACGCCTGTTGCGCGAGGCGGGCATGGAAGCGGGCAGGGGCATTGAAGAAGTGCGCTCCGCGCTGGCATCGGACGGCGACCTGTTAACGGATAAAGAGAAAACTGCTATACTACAAAATATTGCCCTGCTTGAGCAGGATATAGCCTCGCGCGACCGCGACCGCATCGACGCCGGAAAAGAGCGCCTGATGAAGCTCGCCCAGCCTTTTGCAGAAAGAAGGATGGACAGAGCCATTGCCTCTGCTTTAAAAGGAGCGCATGTAGATAAAATCGCTAATGGATGATGTATGCCCAAAATAACCTTTGTTCAGACTGATGGCACCGAAAAGACCGTGGACGCCCCCGTGGGCATCTCGGTGCTGGAAGTGGCGCACAAGAACGAGATTTCCCTCGAAGGCGCCTGCGAAGGTTCGCTTGCCTGCTCCACCTGCCATGTGATCGTGGACAAGGCGTTCTATGATAAACTGCCCGCCGCCACCGAGGACGAGGAAGACATGCTCGATCTCGCGTTCGGCCTCAGCCACACTTCCCGTCTTGGCTGCCAGATCATCATGAATGACATGCTGGACGGGCTGCGCGTGAGCCTGCCTGTCGCCACCCGAAACATGATGGTTGATAAGAAATAGCAGGCGAACATGTCCTATTCCCGCAGTTCAGCCCCTTCAAGCGCTCCGTCACTGGCGAGGCTGCAGGCGCTGGTGCAGGAAGATATTGCCCGCGTCGATCAGGTCATTCTTTCCCATATTGATTCCAGCGTCCCGCTGATTCCCAAACTTGCGCGCTATATCATCGCGGCGGGCGGCAAGCGCCTGCGTCCCGCGCTCACGGTGCTGTGCGCAAGGATGTGCGGTTATTCCGGCGATCGCCATATCAACCTTGCGGCCTGTGTGGAGTTCATCCATACCGCGACTCTGCTGCATGACGACGTGGTGGACGAAAGCGCGCTGCGCCGTGGCAATGCCACCGCTAACGATGTCTGGGGCAACAAGGCCAGCGTACTGGTGGGGGATTTCCTCTTCAGCCGTTCCTTCCAGCTTATGGTGAGTGACGGTTCGCTTAAGGTGCTGGCTATCCTTTCCGACGCTTCCGCCGTCATCGCGCAGGGTGAAGTGCTGCAACTGACCACGGCCAACAACCCCGCCATTTCCGAAGAGCAGTATCTTGAAGTGGTCTCCGCCAAGACGGCGGCATTGTTCGCTGCCGCTTGCCAGCTTGGTGCGGTGGTGACTGAAAAAAGCGAACATGAAGCGGCGCTGCGCGATGTGGGTATGAATCTCGGCATCGCCTTCCAGATAGTGGATGACGCGCTGGATTATTCCGCACGTCAGGAAACGCTTGGAAAAACCGTGGGGGATGATTTCCGCGAGGGTAAGATAACCCTGCCGGTCATCCATGCCTATGCCAAGGGTACGCAGGAAGAGCGCAAGTTCTGGGAGCGTACACTTGAAGAGCATGTTCAGGAAGAGAGCGATCTAGCCAAAGCTATTAGTATTATTAATAAATATCAGTCTATTGACACATCCATCGCCCGCGCGGAAGAATTCGCGGAAGAGGCGCGCAGGCTGCTTGTGACCCTGCCGCATGGCCCCGAGCAGGACGCGTTGATGGAAACGATTGATTTTTGTACGCGGAGGGCTTACTAAGCAATCCGCCTGTTGAAACAGGTGCATATCGGAGTGTAGCTCAGCCTGGTAGAGCACTACGTTCGGGACGTAGGGGCCGGAGGTTCGAATCCTCTCACTCCGACCAGTAAAAAAGCCCCTTCACGGGGCTTTTTTATTGGTCAGGTATGGCTTCGAACCGACGAGGAGGTTCGAAAATTCTTCAGGAAGAAGAATTTGACGGCGCAAGCCCACAGGGCTGAGCCGCCCGAAAGGGCAAATGGTCAGGAGACCATTTGTCAATCCTCTCACTGCGACCAGTATTTCAGCCATTAAACTACGCATGGGTTTTTCTCCTGCGTAGTTTCTGCGTAGTAGCCTTGAAGATCTTGCCCACCTTACCAGCTGACCAAAAAAGGGCTGGCATGCTTCGATAAAAGCGAAACGGCAACACCTGAGCGCTTCGGTGCCTTCACCATAAAAACCGTGCCTGTCGGGGCAGGGCAGGCGCATGAGATACTGGTGGCAGATCCTATGAGCACTTTACGTTGACTCGCGCTACCTACGCGAGGTGAAGGTGTATCCGGCAGGCTATGCCAGGGTGCCCACCCACAAGGCAATGCGGGGGTGAGGGTATGAAACAAACGCCGCAGGTGATATTAGGCCACTCTGGCCACCAACTTTATCCCCAATGCGCTGATTACTTTCATGACGGTGCTGAATTCAGGATTTCCCTTGTTACTGAGGGCTTGGTAAAGCGCCTGACGGGTAAGCCCTGTTTTTCTGGCAATGCTGGACATGCCTTTGGCGCGTGCAATGTCACCAAGGACAGCGGCAATATAGGCGGAATCCTCTGGCGCTTCTTCAAGCGCAGCTTGAAGGTAAAGAGCGCAATCCTTAGCGGTTTTAAGGTGGTCGACAGCGTCGAATCGTGTGTATTTTTCTTTCATAAGTTATCCCCAATCCTTTGCCATTTCTCTCGCCAGTTTAATATCGCGGTTTTGCGACTTCTTATCCCCGCCACAAAGAAGCACGATCAGTTCCTTGCCGGTGCGGATGAAATACACCCTGTAGCCAGCGCCATGATGAATACGGGCCTCAGAGACACCCTCGCCAACCGGCTCAACGTCCCCGAAGTTACCCATGGTCATTCTACGGATTCTGGCAGTGATGCGGGCAACCGCCTCACGGTCGCGGAGTCCGTTAATCCAAGTAGTGAATGTGGCGCTCTGGATAACTTCGATCATAGGAAACTGTAAATCATAACTTACATATTGTCAACTATAAAAGACAATCTGCGGAGGCGTGTTTAGCATGACCACGATCAACCTGATGCCCAAAGCTGCTGATGTTGCCAAATGGGGCGTGTTGGCGCATGTCGATGCCGTGGAACGGCAACGCATCATGAACCTGCCTATGGGGCAATCCAAGACCATTCGGGGTGACAAGTGAAAATTTAAATGCACATGAAGCTTTCTTTAGAAACTTCACCATATTAATCAACATATTGCAGTGCACTGTACGATTTTTAGCGGTTGATCCACACATAAGGGCCAAAAACCGCTAGAATAGGCGCATACGGCACAATATGGAGGTTTGTATGGTGGCAATATCTGCACCAGACATGGCAAGGGAAGCAAGGGCGGCAGCGAGGACGGATATAGACCGCCGCGTGGAAGCGTTGCTCAACAGCCTCGATGCCGATACACCCGATAACCCCACTGCCAAGAATTTCGGCCAGCAGGAAGTTGCCAATCTGCGTGAATATGTAAAGCGCGCCGCGCAGGAAGGGCTGCCCACCCTCACCAGTTCACAGATGAGTGAATTGCTGGCGCAGGCGGCGGAGGGCAAGAACATCAAGCCGCTTGACCCCAAGGCCGAGATAAGACCGGATGATCTGCGGGCTAACGACAGTATATCAAATGCCATTACGGCGCTCGGCGGATTCACGCCCAGCAGGGATATACTGGTAGCATCGGCAGATGGACGCCAGAGCGATCCCTTTGCGCTCTCCAGCCCCAATACGCCCCCACAGGTGGAACGTGCTGAAGTGCTTGCGCGATAAGCCTGTTATGGCCTAGCATCAGGCCATGCCTGTTGATCTTCTACATTCTTACGCTTCGCTCCCTGAACGTTTTTACGCGCGCACACACCCAACCCCTGTGCGCGAGCCGAAGCTAATAAAGTATAATCATGCGTTAGCGGAGCAACTGGGGCTTCCAATTGAAAGCGAAGAGGCTGCTGCCATATTTGCAGGCAATGCGGTGCCGCAAGGGGCGCAGCCAGTCGCCATGACCTATGCGGGGCATCAGTTCGGGCATTTCGTGCCGCAACTGGGCGATGGCCGCGCCCTGTTGCTGGGCGAGGTACGGGATGCCGAAGGCAAACTCCACGATCTCCACCTGAAAGGCTCCGGGCAGACGCCGTTCTCGCGCCGTGGTGACGGGCGTGCGGCGCTGGGGCCGGTGATGCGAGAATATATCATCAGCGAAGCGATGTTTGCACTGGGCATTCCCACCACGCGTTCGCTTGCCGTGGTCACAACAGGCGAGCCGGTGTTCCGTGAGACGGCATTGCCGGGGGCGGTGCTGGCGCGTGTGGCGGCTAGCCATATACGCATCGGCACGTTCGAATATTTTGCCGCGCGCGGCGATGCGGAAGCGTTGCAGATACTGGCGGATTATTGCATCCAGCGCCATTACCCGCAGCTGGCAGAGCACCCGCAGCCGCATATCGCGCTGGTGGAGGCGGTGGCAGAAGCGCAGGCGCGGCTGGTGGCCCAGTGGATGCAGGTGGGGTTTGTGCACGGGGTAATGAACACGGATAACATGGCCGTTTCGGGCGAGACGATCGATTATGGCCCCTGCGCGTTCATGGAAGCCTACGACCCCGCCACGGTGTTCAGCTCCATTGATAAACACGGGCGCTATGCCTATGGCAACCAGTCGCCGATCGCGCAGTGGAACATCGCGCGGTTTGCCGAAGCGCTGCTGGTGGCTGGGGGCGGCGAAGAAGCAAAAGGGAAATTGCAGGCCATAGTGGACGGGTTCCATGCACGTTTTGTGGAACACTGGCTTGGCGGCATGCGCCGCAAGCTTGGCCTGTTGCAGGAAGAGCAGGGGGACTTTGATCTCATCACGGAGTTGCTGGAGATAATGCACGCAGCGGGTGACGATTACACCAGCACGCTGCGCAATCTGGGGCAGAAGCCTTCCGCGCATTACGCGGCATGGGCTGAGCGCTGGCAACAGCGTGTAACGCGTGAAGGGCGAATGATGGAGGATGCGCTTAAACAGATGAAGGCAGCGAATCCGGCGTTCATTCCGCGCAACCACCGTGTGGAAGAAGCTATTGACGCGGCGGTGAGCCGCAATGATTACGCGCCAATGGAAACGTTACTGCGCGTGATGCAGAATCCGTTCGATGACCAGCCGGAATATGCAGAATATAAAAACCCGGCGCCTGCTTCGGATGCAGGCTATAAAACCTTCTGCGGCACGTAAGAGTTTTTTAGCAGTTCTACGCTTTATGGCTTCTTGTTATTCACGCAGCCACTTCTGATCGCAAAGCAATACGAAGCCCGGTAACATTTCACGTTCTGACGTAGGCTGCGCCTTGCGGATCGAACAAAATTCGCTATCGCAAAATATATGAAATGTATGTCCACACGACCTAGTTCCATTAAAGAGGAGGAGCGTATGACGATGATCAGCAAAACCGAACTGAAAGAATCCATTGACCAGAAACAAGATATGTTGCTTGTTGATGTGCAGTCTGAGGAGAGCTTCGACAGGCAGCATATACCGGGCGCGATCAATGCGCCTTTGGACAGTCCCGATTTTGTGAGGAGCGTGGACTCAAAGACAAGGTCAAAAGAGCAGCGTATCGTTGTGTATTGTGCAGGTGCCAGTTGCAACGCTTCGCAGAAGGCATTGGAGGCGCTGGAAAGCGCTGGCTTTACAAACGTTGAGCGGTTTGAAGACGGCCTTGAGGGCTGGTTCGGTAAAAAGACCGCCGCCTGAGGGCATTTCAAAAATGATTGGGCCGCCTGCATACTCCGTTGTGGCAGGCGGCTTTTTCCTGGGCGGATTTCAGTGTGTTTTGATTCAGGTCAAGGCGGGCAGCCGCGCTTAAGGCTACGCTATCCTCATCATTAAGGAGGATAGTTATGTTACCCATCATTCTTGGCATGCCTGCACTGGTTCTGTTAATGCTCGCCGTTATCGGCGGCTCCATTATGTATTACACGAAGCGCGATATGGAATACCTTGCCACCAAAGGCCAGCCTGACGATATGCGTCTGCAATGCTGGTATAGCAAATAGGAGGGGTTATGAAGAAACGTCTTGTTATAGCCTTGCTGGTGGTGCTGGCCGTCAGCGGTTGCGGCTGGCTGATAAACCAGACGGAGAGCGTCGCGGGAGCTGTTATACCCAAGGCGCAAATCTGTCCTGACGATCCGATGGCATGCCGTTAGGCTCAGGACTCATTAACCCATTCTTTCTTACCTCTCCCGCTTTGCAGGAGAGGAAAAGAGTCATGAGTCCTGACCCTAGTTGAATTTGTTCAGTTTCTTTTCCAGCGCCTGATGCGTGGTACAGGCGTCGGATACGGAGCAGGCATCGCACACATAATCGCTGATGGCATCAAGATCGGTAATGCTCACGGTATTGCCTTCCACGGCAATGCCATGCGACTTCAGCTTTGCCAGCGTACGCGAAAAAGTTTCAATTTCCATGCCCAGCCGCGAAGCGATAACGGTCTTGCTGTAAGGCAGCTTGAAATGTTTGGGGTCGAAGTCATGCAGCACGCACAGCCGCTGCATGAAGCAGGCCACAAGCTGCGCGGCTGACATAGTGGCCAGATGCTCCGCCTCCAGTTGCGCCGCGTGTGCGCGGCTGGCGATCATAGCAAGAAGGTTCAAAGCGAAGCTGGGATATTTAACTGCGGCATCCTTCAGCCATTTAGCCGGAAACTCCAGCACTGTGGAGTCTTCCAGCGCCGCGCAGTTGACACGATAGCCATGGCATGAGTCCATGATCTCATCTTCATTGATGGCCTGCGCGGATTTAACCAGCGCGATGATCTTGGCGTCGCCATCCGCGTTGGAGCGGAAAAGCTGCATGGCTCCGCTTATGACAATATAAAAGTGCCTTACCGCATCGCCCTGCGCGAACAGCATTTCACCTTTGGGCAGCTTGCGGAGCTGGCCTTGCTGAAGCAGGGTATGGGCTGCATCAGCCTCAAGCCCGTTGAATATGGGCATATGCTCGATGATGGCGGAAAATGGGCTCATGCCGCTATAATAGCTTTTTAGTGTATAATTGCAAACACTTGGGAAGATAAGTGCTGCGATGATAATTTATGTCCATGTATGGCTTATATATTGACATAACGCCGGTAATCTATATGTTGCCTTTTGAGTTTTTACTCTACCATCTGTTGGCTGCGTGGCAGCGTGCGTAATGCACTTACATAATCTCCTAACTGATTTTGTCAGCGTTTGTATAGAGTTTCCCGAATGGTTCGGGTTAAGACTTTGTTGCTTACGGCAGCATAACGCTACTTAATAAAGGAGACTACTATGGCTACCGGTACTGTAAAATGGTTCAACCCCACCAAAGGTTTTGGTTTCATTCAACCCGATCAGGGCGGTGCAGACGTATTCGTGCACATTTCTTCGCTGGAACGCGCCGGTATGCGCACCCTGAACGAAGGCCAGAAGGTTAGCTATGAAATCGCCACTGAAAAGGGCAAGGCCTCGGCTGTAAACCTTAAGCTCGCTGCTTAATCTGCTTATCAGCTGGAATAATAATGCTTGTTGCGCTCAGGAACGCATTCTGAGCGCAACAAGTTAAAACAACATGACCGCATTTCCGGATATCATTCCCACATTCAGTGCCGCACTGACAAAGCGCGGCTACACTGAACTCACCTCGGTGCAGAAGGCGGTATCAGCCGCAGAGTTACAGAATAGCGATCTGCTGGTATCCGCACAGACCGGTTCCGGCAAGACCGTTGCTTTCGGCCTTGCGCTGGGGCCGACGCTTCTGGGAGATGCACAGGCGTTTGGCTGGGTGGCCGCTCCCATGGCGCTGGTGATAGCACCCACGCGTGAACTGGCATTACAGGTGACGCGTGAGCTTGAATGGCTTTATGGCCTGAGCGGGGCAAGCGTTGCATCCTGCGTGGGCGGTATGGACATGCGTGCGGAGCGCCGGGCGCTGAGCAATAACCCGCATATCGTGGTGGGCACGCCGGGGCGCCTGAAAGACCACATTGAACGTGGCTATTTCGATACCAGCCAGCTTAAGGCCGTGGTGCTCGACGAAGCCGATGAAATGCTCGATATGGGTTTCCGTGAAGAGCTTGAATATATTCTCGATACATCGCCTGCGCAGCGCCGCACGCTGATGTTCTCGGCTACGGTTTCGCGTGAGATCGCGTCCATGGCCACGCGCTTCCAGAAAGACGCGAAGCGCATTACCACAAAAGAAGAGGAAGCGCAGCATGCCGATATTGAATATCAGGCGCTGAGCATTGCACCGAGCGACCGGGAGAACGCCATTATCAACCTGCTGCGTTTTCATGACGCCAAAAGCGCTATCATTTTTTGCGGCACGCGTTCAGAGGTGAACCATCTAACAAGCCGCCTTACCAATCGCGGCTTTTCGGTGGTGGCGCTTTCGGGTGAACTCAGCCAGTCCGAACGTAACCACGCCTTGCAGGCGCTGCGCGACGGGCGCGCGAAAGTCTGCGTAGCGACCGATGTGGCGTCACGCGGCATTGACCTGCCGGGGCTTGCGCTGGTCATCCATGCGGACATCCCCAAGAACCGAGATACGCTTCTGCATCGCAGTGGCCGCACGGGGCGCGCGGGCAGCAAGGGCATCAGCGCGCTCATTGTGCCGCATAACAGTCGCAGGCGCGCAGAGATAACGTTGCGCAACGCTAAAGTTAAAGCGGCGTGGGTTGCGCCGCCTTCCATTGAAAATATTCTGGAGCGTGACCGCGAACGCTTCCTGACGAACCCGGCATTCAGCGAACCGGTGAAGGATGACGAAAAACAGGCGGTAAGCGAATTGCTTGCGCGCCATACGCCGGATCAGATAGCGGCGGCCCTTATACGCCTGCATAATGCGCAAAAACCTGCCCCTGAAGAATTGCTGGATGCTGCGCCCATGACAGAGCAGAAAAAAAACAGCCGCGAAGATTTTAAAAACAGCGCGTGGGTATCACTCTCCGTGGGCCATAACATGTCCGCCGAAGCGCGCTGGATACTGCCCATGCTGTGCGGCAAGGGCAATATCACCAAACGCAATATCGGCGCGATCAAGATACACCAGGACGAAACCCATGTGGAACTCACCGCCGATTGCATAGACCGCTTCATGCAGGCAGTGGGCGACGGCGGCAGGATAGAAAAGAACATTGTCGTCAGCCGTATACAGGGAATGCCTGATATGCCCAAGGATTCACCTGCGAAGGAGGGGCATGTAAGCCCTTACAGCAGGCCTAAAAAGAAATATGGCGACAAGGCGTATTCTAAAAAAAGCAGTTATGCTGATAAGCCACATTTCAAAAAGTTCGTGGAAGAAGGCAAGCCGCATTTTGAGATTTCTGGCGAGGGAGAAAAACCAAGGCAGGAATTCAAAAAGAAGTACGATGACAAAAAACCGCGCTTTGAGAAGCCCGCCGAAGGTGATAAGCCTAAGCACGGTTTTAAAAAGAAATTCGATGACCGCAGGCCGCATGGCGATAAGCCACAGCATGGCAAGCCTCACCACGGAAAGCCTCAACACGTTAAGCCGCACGGCAAGCCGGGTAAAAAGAAGTGGGCGGGAAAGCCGTCACGCTGAGTTTAGAAAAGGCCCCATGTGGGGCCTTTTCAATAAACACAAGAATCAGAAGCGGAAACTAAGCCCGGCGCGTAAACTGTCCGTATCCGGGTTAATGCCGTTTTCACTGCCATACCATGTGTGGGAGTATTCCAGACGCACACCGATATTGTTAGAGGCAAGCACCTCTGCGCCAATACCAAGCTCGAATCCGTCATAGCGCTCCGTGTATCCGGCTACGTCAAATTTAGTGTTGCGGTAGCCAAGGATGCCATAAGGATTTACGCCACTATCGCCTGTTACACGGTCAAGAATGGAAATGCCCGGACGAAACGATACGCCCCATTCGTCATCCTTTTCTGCGCCGATCCTGTCTGAGTTTGAAATACCATAAAACACTTCGATAGCGCCATTAGCACCAATGCCGTACTCTCTCGTGCCGCCGCCGAACAGCTTGCCGATTTTGTACCCGGCGAATACGCCGCCATCCCAGCCGCGCGGGTCGGTTCCGGCAATATCCGTCCAGTCATACCCGCCGTAAACACCTATATAAGGCCCGGTTAAAAATGTGGTTTGCCCACGTTCGCTGCTGGCTGCAAAAGCGGTGCCTGTGCCGAGTATTGCCGCAGCGGCCATACCAATAATGCGAGATGCTTTCATAAATTCCTGCCTGTTCTGAATAAGGAGACGTAGCCTTATCAGGGAAATTATAAAAATTCGCAGCCTTGAGGTTGTCCGAGGTATAAAGATATAATCAGAAGAGGATCTGATACTAAAAAGATGTCAGGGTCAGCTGCGCGCTTACATGGCCCGGATTGCCGGGCAGTTTTTCAAACACCACATTTGCGGCCTTTATCCGATGCTCGCGCTGAAGCGGTTCCAGCCATGAAATAATGCGGCCAAAGGGTGCGGATGCGATGACAACCTGAATACTGCCGTCCTGCGCGGGCGCGATACGGGATAGGGGCAGTTCAAACAATTGTGCGGTAGTGGTAACAACAGTAATGGCATTGGCTTTGTCAGGCGAAGGTATTTCCGTCTGCAAGGTCTGGAGCTGTGGCGCTTGCGCCTTCATCCATGCATAGTCAGTGACCGCGCCTGCGTATGCTTCGCGATAGAACTGTGTCGCATTCTCCAGCGGCTGCCAGACGCCTTTCCAGAATATGACCGCTGCCAGAAAAACACCCAGTATCAGCAATGCACGCCTGTCGCGCGGAGGGAGGGCATGATATTTCTGGAGCATGGCCACAGGAAGTATAAGGGGCGGCTTCATGGGGCGCGCTCTCTTACTTCCAACACGGCTGTAATGCCTGAGGCCGTATTTATTACAGACTGAATTTTGGCATCTATATCTGAGTTCTGCAATTGCTGGGTAAGCTGGTTGATGCTTTCCATATTTTTGCTTTGAAAAGCGAGTGTAAGCAACTTTGTATCCTGCTGATAGGTTAAGTTCTCTACAGATGCGGCGAGACTGCCTGTAGAGGGTGAAACCTTGTTCAGGATACTCAGGAATCCTGTGGAAGCAGATGCATTCGCAGAGAGATGGGTTTCCATCTGCTTGCGTGGGTTGATGATCCTGCTGTCAGCGGGAAACAGTTGCTTATACAGATTCAGGGACCGCTCCCTGTGGCTTCCCGATTCGTAATAGTAATAGGCAAGCTGCGCAGCGTTTATCGCCAGCATGCCAAGGAGCCATACGGTTGCTATTGCCGCCAGTTGCTTAACAATATGCCTGCTATTTGCACGCGCTGCCTGCGCAAAAGAACCCTGCAGCATGTTTGTCAGGTGCGTATCACCGGATGAAAGATACTGGTTCACCAGGTATTCGCATACATTCGTGGAGGAAGCGCCCACATACTCAATTTGTGCAGGGCTCATAGCTAACTGCTGCTGAATATGGCTTATTACACTGGCTGAAGATGTGGCATCTGTGCATAGCGCGACATGCTTACCTGAACGTATCCAGCATGTAAGGCTATCCTGCAATACGTATATTTTTTCTTCCCCGGCAGGAAGGAGCTGGAGTTCGGAGAATACTTCATCAGGTGATAATCCGCATTCTTCCAGCGCGTACAGCCATTCAGAAAACTTTTGCTTATTCACCGCCAGCGCTTCGATGCTTCCGTCCTGCAGGCGTTTATGGTCATAGGCTATATGATAATCCTGAATCTGGTCGGCCAGTTTGTCTTCGATAAGGTGAGGCACGATTCTGGCTGCATGTTTTGCTTGTTTCGCAGGAATATCCGCACTGGTATGCAGCACATGTATTGCAGGCACAAACAGCGTTATTGCGCGCGCCTGATGATTCGCGACGGGTACGGCATTTCCCAGTTCAGTAATAGGGCAGGGGATACTGTCATCTGCGATTTTCTGATTGTTCTGGTAAAGCGCCCATTCCGCCATAAGCGCATGGTTTGCAATTTCGATCAGTCGTATGAAAAGCCGTTCCATCAGAAGCTGCCCAGTTCCCTGCTGACTACTTTAAACTCCGGTAAGCCGGAAGCTCCGTTACGCTTGCGGATGATGCAATATAACTTCAACCTCTGGCCATTAAAAAGCACTTTGCTGGTCACCCCGAAATAATTGCTTGCTACTGTCAGGCCGTCCATTCCGGGGATCAGGGGATCATCCTTAAGTGACAGGAACCCCTGTTTTTTACGTAAGTCCATGATACGGTTATAGGTATTCTCATCGGGTACATAGGCCTTCATTACTAATGCAGAGGCGGTGTTGAGGTTCAGCGCATTATCGTTACCTGGCAATGCAGCGACATAGGGGCGCAGGCGCTCATATTCGTTATCCTCCACAATGCCGCCCGCCTTCAGGGCGGAAATATCGTCAACCAGCGTTTCCATCGTGCTGGCTGATCCGATGGAGAGCTGGCTTAGCGCTGAGATAATGGAATTGCTGCCTGTTTTAATATCAAGGCTTTCAAGCAGTCTCTGAAAAGCTTTTAACGCTGAGGTATTAGGAACCAGCAGCGTGTTGAGATTAAAACGCCCCTGAAGGTCTTCGACCGTAATCGATATGCTGCCGTTAGGGATTGGCAATCCGTGCCGGAGCTGGTTCCATTGCTGTTGGAAGTGGGTGGTGCCGGGCGCGGCCAAAATGTCTTGCGCTATTACCTGTCTTGCCAGTTCTTCTGCGCCCAGCGCGTAATGGTAGGCCTGCATCTGCTCTGCCAATGACGTTGTGCGTTGCGTAGTGTTCTTAAGCTGTGCCAATACCGCGTAAGCGATAACCGATACAACCACGAACACCAGCATCATCGTGATGAGCGCTATGCCGCCTTGTTTATGTGTTGTGGGACATTGAGGCTGCTTCACAGGCCGGGCACCTCTATCACACGCGTGATTGTCCCTATGCTTTTACTGACAAGCGATATCTCCACTGCCAGAGGCAAGCTCAGGGATACCCTGAAATTATCTATGTCGGTAAGCAGTATCTGGGATGCGGGTGCAAGATGGATCGCCTCTAGCGAGCGGGATTCACGCACCAGTTTACTGCCGTCCAGATAGTATTTTATAAGGAGTATGTTGCTGCGTGCGCCGCTGGCAGGGCTTTTAATGCCATGACGGTTAAAGCTGGCGGCGTTGTCATTCTGGCTGCTGCCGAACGATTTTGGGTCTGCATGGATCATGTCCTGTGACAATATCCATAAGGCGTTCTGGTAGTGCTGCAACATAGTGGCGGAGTCCGCTACGGCATGCCCGGTCTTGAAGCTCACTTCCAGTATACGGTAAGCCCCGATCGCAACAAGCGCGGTGATCGTAAGTGCCACCATAAGTTCCAGTTGCAGGGAGGGCATCAGAACTTACCCAAATAGCCGGTGAGCGACGTGCTTATGTCCTGCCTTGAAACGGTGACGACAATTTTCTGCACCTGCGCGTGGGGGGTGGGGGAGACCATTATACTCACATTCCATGGTCTTCCGGCATAATCAATTACATCGCTGCTGGTGCCATAATCTCTCCAAAGGCGGCTGGCGCGGATGGTGTTAAGCGTGTTGTCCGCTATCCAAAGGGCAAGAGTCCGTTCTTCAAGCGCGTGTTGCTGCTCAAGGCTTGCATTATAAGCTTTAATGATGGCTATTCCGGCAACGGAAAGAATAACCAGTGCAATCAACACCTCAAGAAGTGTAAAAGCTTTCAGGCTGTGTTTTTGTGTCAGAGATCCCATTCGCCGATAATCTTTGTTGTATCAGGTTGCGATGGATTGCCGCCCGGGCCAAACGAATAAAGGTCGAATTCGCCACGGGTGCCGGGTGAAAGATACTGATACGGATTTCCCCAAGGGTCGATGGGAAGTTTCTTCAGGTAGGGTGACTTCCAGTTGGGCGGAATGGGGGCAATCGCGGGTTTGGCGACGAGGCCTTCCAGTCCCTGCTGTGTGTTGGGATAAGAAAAGTTATCAAGCTTATAGAGATTCAGGGCATTGGCGATGCTTTTCATGTCTATCTTTGCGGCGGTGATGCGTGCTTCGTCCGGGCGGTTAATGATATTGGGAACCACCAGCGACATTAAAATCGCAACAATCACCAGCACCACCATGATCTCAAGTAACGAAAAGCCTTTTTGGGAATATGCGCGCATAGCTACTTTACCAGCTGGTTCAGATTGATGATGGGCTGGATTATAGCCAGCACCAGCAGCAAGACAATGCCCCCCATAAGCAATAACACGGCAGGCTCCAGAATCTTCAGGAACATGGCGATGCGGGTTTCCGCCTGGGTCTGCAATATTTTTCCTGCCTTATTCAGCATGGCGCCTAGCTTTCCGGAAGCTTCGCCGCTGGCGCTGAGCGTAATAAGCAGGGGAGGAAACAGCTTGCACTGCTCAAAGGCGTGGGAAAGGCTTCTGCCCTCCTGCACCATGCGCAGTATCTCCTGCGACTGGGCCTGAATATGGCGGTTGCTTATGACGGAGCCTGCGATAGCCAGCGCCTGCAACAGCGGCACGCCGCTTACCTGCAGCATTCCCAAAGTAGTAACGAAACGCGAGGCATTGATATCCAGAACCAGTTTCCCGAGCAGCGGCATTCTCAGTATCCGCTGATCGAAAGTGCGGCCCGCCGATGTGTTTTTGAGGTAACCTCTTCCAACAAAATATCCGGCAAGAACAAGCAATATTACGGGGAAGCCAAAGCTGCGAACAAAGCCGCTGACGCCCATTAGCATTATAGTCAGGCGGGGCAATTCCTTGCCTGAGTCGCTGAAGACTTTCACCATATCCGGCACGACATACGCCAGCAGAAAAGCAATGACCGATACAGAGACGAACAGCAGTATGGCAGGATACACAAGCGCCAATACTATCTTTTGCCGTGCATGGGCGGAACTCTCCAGAAAGTCCGCAAGGTAATGCAGCACGATATCCAGATTGCCTGCCCTCTCGGCGGCTTTAACGCTGGTGCGGTATAATGGGGCAAATGTGGCTGGGTAAGCTTCAAGGCTTTCCGCAAGGCTTTTGCCTTCCAGCACCTGGGCACGGATAGCTGCAAGCAGGCTTCTCGTTTTTGCTTTTTCACTTTGCCTGCTCAGGGTCAGCAGCGCCTGTTCAAGCGGAAGGCCTGCTTCCGTGAGCACTGCCAGTTGCCGTGTGGCTAAGCTCAGCTCATGCAGGTTCAGCCCTGAGGCAACAGGATTATGCGAGGCCCCGCGTTTATGCGTCTCCTCCACTGAGACAGGGGTAAGGCGCTGCTGACGGAGCAAGAGCCTCGCCTGTCTTGGGCTATCGGCTTCAATGATCCCTTTGTGCCGCCTGCCGTCCACATCCAGCGATGTATGGTTGAATACTGCCATGGTCCTCAGCCTTCGCCCATGCTGGTAACGCGTATCACTTCTTCAAGGGTCGTCATTCCCTGCAGCACTTTATCGCGCGCATAGCTGGCGAGCGGCACATAGTAAGGCTGCTGCCTGAGGTGGGCAAGCATTATACTCTCTGATGCCTTGTCGTGGATCATGCGTTGCAGCGTATCATCGACCATGACAATCTCATAAATGGCGGAGCGCCCTTTGTAGCCGGTGTTCTTGCAATGTCTGCAACCCGCCGCTCTGTAGATCACGGTCGCCTTGGGCATAGCCAGGTACTGCGCCTCTTTCTGCGAAGGAGGGGCGGCCTGTTTGCACTCGTGGCATAATGTGCGCACCAGCCTTTGCGCCAGAATGGCCGTCAGGCCGGAGGAAAGCAGGAAAGGCTCGATTCCCATGTCGGCCAGCCTCGTTATGGCGCCGATGGCGGTGTTGGTATGCAGTGTGGAAAGCACCAGATGCCCGGTCAGGCTCGCCTGCACGGCTATGGATGCGGTTTCGGTATCGCGTATTTCTCCCACCATCACAATGTCGGGGTCCTGCCTGAGTATTGCCCGCAATCCACGGGCAAAAGTAAGTTCCACTTTGGTATTTACTTGCGTCTGGCCGATGCCGCTGATCTGGTATTCCACGGGGTCTTCAATGGTCAGGATATTCCTGCTTTTGTCATTGAGCTCGGCGATCATGGCATAAAGGCTTGTGGTCTTACCCGAACCCGTAGGGCCGGTCACCAGCACAATTCCATGGGGTTTATGGATAATTCCTTTGATAAGGCTGATGGCCTGCTCATTGAGGCCCAGTTGCGGCAGCCTGAGTTTTCCGGCCTGTTTATCGAGGATACGCAGCACCACGCGCTCGGTGCTTCCCGTGGGGATGGTAGACACACGCACATCCACCTCGCGTTCGCCAAGGCGCAATGAAATGCGGCCATCCTGCGGCAGGCGCTTCTCGGCAATGTCAAGTTGCGCCATTACCTTGAGGCGGGAGACAAGCAGGGGAGCCAGCCGTGGTTCCAGCGATGCCGTTTCCTGCAGAATGCCGTCGATGCGCAAACGCACAGCCATGCTTTGCTCATACGTCTCAAAATGGATATCCGACGCGCCTTCGCGCAGGGCTTCCATGAGCAGTGCATTAATAAGCCTGATGATGGGCGCGTCGTCTTCCTGCGCCAGCAGGTCAGCTGTGCGGCTTACCGTATCAAGCGCGTTTTCCAGCGACAGCGACTCTTCCATATCCTGCGCCATGCGCTGGGCGGAGCCTGCGCTATGGGTATAAAGTTCGGTCAGGATGGTTTCAAATTCAGCAGGCCGCACCTCCTTGCAGGCAAAGGACCGCCCGGCAAACCTTCTTGCTTCCGCTATCGCTGCGGGTGGCGTTGCAGGCGTATAGGTAAGCGTCAGTGCCCCTGCTTCTTCCAGCAGGCACACGCCATGCTGCCTTGCGAAGTTATATGGCAATCTGGGGATTAAACCGTCCGGTTGCATGTTACCTCGGCGTGGTGAGCGACAGGGGGGAGCGTGAAGGAGGCGGTTGAGATTCTATTGATTCTGAGCTTTTATCACTGATGCCTTCCAGCAGCCAGGGCAACTCTTTTGGGGGAACGTGGAATATTTGGCCCGGATCCTGCGTGGCGGCGCTGACAGTGGCATCACCGGAGAGAATATCCTGCCTGCCGAGTATCAGGTCATAAACCCTGCCGAAGCGCTCCTGCGTGATCGCGCCCATATTATCCTGGCTGCGCAGCACGGTGGGGCGCAGGAACACCAGCAGGTTCTTTTTAGTGGAGCTCTGGCTGCGGTTGCTGAACAGGGTTCCCACTACGGGGATGTCACCCAGCAGCGGCACTTTGCTGTCCACTTCCGATACATCGTCCTGTATCAGGCCGCCCAGAACGATGGTTTCGCCGTCCTGTGCCAGCACTTTGGTCTGTATGGTGCGCTTGTTGGTCACAAGGTCGGCCGCGCCTGAGGTCTGCGACGTGGTGGGGGCGATGGACGACACTTCCTGTTCGATGTTCATCTTCACCAGATTGCCTTCATGGATCTGGGGCATGACTTTGAGCGTGATGCCGATATCCTGCCGTTCAATGGTGGTGAACGGATTGCTCACGCCAGCGTTCTGCGTGGAGAAACTGCCCGTGCGGAAGGGCACGTTCTGACCCACCACGATCTTTGCCTCTTCGTTATCAAGCGTGATGATGCTGGGGGTAGAAAGCAGGTTCGCACCCGTGGTGCTGGAAAGCGCCTGTAGTAGAATGTTGAATCCGGCCTTGGTGCCCAGCAGCACGGCGAGGCCTTCACCGCTCACATTGGCGGCGCCTGCATTGCCAAGCTGGTCGAGCATGTCGCCAATGACCAAATTCGCGCCGGAGAACTGCGTGGTGCCGCCATTGTAAGTGACTGCGGTATTACCCCCGGCAAGCTGGGTGCCAAGCTGC
The DNA here is from genome assembly GCA_035906055.1 of Alphaproteobacteria bacterium. Taxonomy (GTDB): domain Bacteria; phylum Pseudomonadota; class Alphaproteobacteria; order Rickettsiales; family JABCZZ01; genus JAMIFV01. The sequence continues at coordinate 48,883 of JAMIFV010000011.1, forward strand.
CGGGTCTTGTCGGCGGTGATCTCTACGATGGCGGCTTCAATGAGCACCTGCGGCCTGCGTACATCCAGTTGCTTCACCAGCGCGCGTATCTCGTTCATCACGGCGGGATCGGCACGCACGATGATGGAATTCAGCGTCACATTCGCCTGAATGGACACATGTGAATCTCCGCCGCCTTCCGCCAATGCCGGAACCTGTGATGTCGCGCCTGCTGAAGGAGCGGCAGTACCTGCCGGGGCGCTTGCCGCCTCGCTTTGCGGTTTTGACCCCAGCGTGGCTTTCAGCAGCGATGCCACATCCCGTGCATCGGCATAATGCAGGCGTATCATCTGGATGTTGTTAGCTTCCTCGTTACGTATATCGAACTTTTCTATGAGCGAGCGTATCTGCTCGCGTTCCTTGCGGTCACCCCTTACGATGATGCTGTTATTGCGTTCATCCGCCACAATGCGCAGCGTGTTGCGCCCTTTGCCGAGCTCCTGCAACTGCATGGGTGCGATAGCTTCGATAAGCGGCACGATGTCTCCCACCCACACTTCCCGCAGGGGGATCACCTCAATATCGGCTGTGGATTGCTGCGTGCTGAAAGCGCGCATGGCCTTCATGATCTGCTCAACGTTATCGCCGTAATCGCTGATGATAAGCGAATTTGAGAATTCCGACCCCTCCATATAGCCCGAAGCGGAGAGCAGGGGGCGTAATATGCGCACCATCTCATTGACGTTGGCGCTTTTTACCTTCAGTACGCGTGTCACGAGTTGTTGCGTATCGCCTGCGGCCCTGGCAGGTGTTACCGCGCCCATTTTCAAATTGGCCTGCGGCACGATGCGCGTGACCGGCCCGGCAGGCACTGCTGCATACCCATTCACCCTGAGCACCGAAAGCATCAGCTCATGCACGGCATCGGCGCGCATGGGCGTGGTGGCGATGACGCTCACCTTTCCCTTCACCTGCGGATCGATAACGAAATTCTCACCCGTGATGGAAGAGACCTGTTCGAGGAACACGGGAAGCTCGACGTCTTTCAGGTTCAGCTTCCAGTCTTTTTCGTCGCTGGCCGTTTGCGCATAGGCTGGCGTCAGCCCCCAAGGGCAGCATAGTGCGAGTATAAGTAAGAGAGCGAGCAGACGGGGCAAGGGAGTTTTTATTAACAAAAGTGAATAATTATCAATATGTAATAACTAGCGGGAAAGCGCCCATCTTGCAATTTGTCTTTGAAAATAAAATTATTCTTGTTATTCAGTTGATTAATTTGGTCTACCAGGCGAAAAGGCAAGCGTATAGCTGCTGCCAGCCCGCTCTATCACCACATGATCGCTATAAACCCTGAACAGCTTTCCGGCGTTTGCAGGCAGTTCGTCGCCTTCATGGTAAAACAGTTCGGGTTTATTTGCCTCGGCAATATACGCCCCGGCGAGTCTGGCTTTGTCCGACGCGCTGATGCCCTTGAGTTCAAGGGGAACAACAGTGTCAGTTGCGGTTTGCAGCGGTTCTGCTGAGGTGCCAAACCAGCCTGCGGAGAGTGTGTTTTGCATATCAGGCGGAATGCTGGGCTGGAAGGATGCGGCAGGCAAAACGGGCAGGGAAGCCTCAAGCTTTCTCGTGCTTTCATAAAAGCCGTAAATGGAAGAAGCCAGGCTCACCGTAACAGCCGCGCACGCGACACTGACTATCAGTGTTCTATGCTTCGCCAGTCGGTTACTAGAATAAGAAGTGATCATGCGATGCCTGCACCAACAACCTTGCTGCTATTTCCACAGAAAGCAGCATACACATACGGCTTTTTTCGGCAATTGCCTATTCTGTGCCTGATAATCCACCAAAATGCCCTGTCAGCTCAGGGCCCCTTCACAAACGTGGTCGTCACGCCGCCCGCCACTTTCTTCACCCGTGCTCCGGTGGCGTCGTAGGTGTTGGCCTGCAGCGTGGCCGAGGCGGAGAGGGCGGAAGCGAGGCGTCCGGCGGCGTTATAGACGAGGGTGGTAAGGCCGGAGGGCATGGCGGTGCTCAGGCCCGTGATGCTGCCGTTATTGTTTGTGGTGACGGTCTGGCCGCCCACGGCAGTTAGCCTGTTTTTGCTGGGTGAGGTGGTGTAGGTGGTGGTCGCGCCGTTGATGGTGGCGGAGGTACGGTTGCCGTTCTTGTCATAGGCGTAGGCGAGGGTGCCGTAACCGCCCGATCCCGATACCGCATTGGTCAGACGATCTATTACGTCATAGGTGAGCGTCTGGTTGTTAGCAGCGGCCAGTGCGTCGGCGATGTTAGTGAGGTTGCCGGCGTTATCGTAGGTATAGGTGAGGTTCTGGGTGGAGTTGCTGGAGAGGATGGTAAGGAGGTTGAGGTCCTTGTCATACGTATAACCGGTAGTGATGCCGTTGCCCAGCGTCATGCCCTTGGGCGGGCCGAAGGGCAGGTAGCCCGCCGCAGCGTAACTGGCGACGGTGGTGGCACTGCCGCCGGAGGGCGTGTGGGTTACGGTGGCGCTGCCGCCAGCCGTATTATTTACAACGAGTTGGAGATACGAATTATCGTTTGCTGCGATGTGTCTTGCATCTAAAAGCAACTTATTTAATAGCGCAGACCCCATAGCACACTTACTTCAACTGACCCTATTTATAAGCGGCTGGATTACGCTCTGAAATTTCAAGATTTCAATGTTTTATTTTATTAAAAATTGGAAAATTTGAAGTAGATGCTCTGTAAGAAAAATGCTCTGATATTGGAGAACTTGTTAGTACTCCAAAAGCGATGATTGTTATCAAAGATAATCTTAATCCAATTTTATAGGGGCTATTTTTACTTTTTAATAGCATTATTAAGTTTATAATTATTATAGCAATAGCGCTACATATTATCATAATTGATAAGACTACTCCCGCTCCAAGCAAACAATCTTCGGAGTCATGTGTAGTGCCTTTGGGTATCATTAAAGAGCATTTATAAAGCGCATGTTCAAAGCTGATCCATATAAATATAGAAAATAGCAGCACATTAAGGAAAACAATTATTATATTTTTAAATACTATAACTGACTTCATATATTTAATTTAAAACAGCAGAAAACAATTAAATTTGTGTGCGTATGTTTTAGCGGAAAATTATTCCGTAATTAGAGAGTATTTGACTTAATGCACCAAGATATGAAAATCCAGCACCTTGAGACTGTTGAACAGCATTTTCATATTGGATATTGGGGATAGTAGGAACTAGCGGTATAGTATCGGGTACATGTATCCCACCAGCGCTTAATACATTGCCAGCAAAGTTTGCACAATTATTATAGTAGCCATACGGTGTATTGAAGTTTTTTTCTGCATAATCCAGCATATCAGAATCCTGTTCATCTGTGCTTGGGATATTTAGGATTCGTCCATATCGGCTGTCAGAAAGATATTGTGCTAGGCTGCCATAGTTCTCAAAGTACCTTGATTCATTGCCATATCCAGGGCCATTCTTTGAATAAAAGAAATAGGGGCTGAAGTAGCTAAGACCTAAGAAAAGGTTTAAGAATGGCTACGATGTATGTTCGAAAAAGTCGCTTAAGTTCCCACCAGCAAGCTCGTCTGATAGAGTATTTTGTATCCGGCACGACGGCCCGCGCCGCTGGACAGGTTCTTGGCATTCAGGCGAACACGGCAATACGGTTCTTCATGCGTTTGCGGCAACTGAT
>JAMIFV010000012.1:0-17002 GCA_035906055.1 Alphaproteobacteria bacterium
AAACCGTAAAGTTAAAATCCTCTACGACAAGGCGGTGTATAAGCTGCGTGGCGGCATTGAGCGTTACTTCGGAAAGCTCAAGGAAAATAAACGCCTCTGTCTGCGTTTCGACAAGGAAGACAAAGTTTTCCTCAGCTTCGTGGCACTCGCCGCAACTAAAATCCTCTATAACTGGAAAATTAGCTAACAGTGCCTAGGCAGTGAGCATGACGCACCCTAAAATCATCTATCGTCCTGATATAGATGGATTACGCGCCATTGCCGTGCTGGCCGTGGTAGGGTTTCATTTATTCCCCGAATCTATTGTCGCCGGGTTCGTGGGAGTGGATATATTCTTTGTCATCTCCGGGTTCCTCATTACGCAAATAATCCAGCGTGAACTGGCGGACGGAACCTTCACCTTTCGTGGGTTCTATGCCCGCCGCATAAAACGCATATTCCCTGCGCTGCTTCTAGTAATGGCCACCAGCCTCATCGCGGGGTGGTTCCTATTATTTCCTACAAAATATGCACAACTGGGTAAGCATGTTCTGGCAGGCGCTACTTTCGTCAGTAATTTTGTATTGCGCGCTGAGGGCGGCTATTTTGACAGCAGTCACTATACCAAGCCTTTTCTGCATCTGTGGTCATTGGCGATCGAAGAACAATTTTATATCATATGGCCATTATTCCTGTGGATGTTCAGCGGTGCCAGACATGTGCTTTACGCGGGCACCGCCGCGCTGCTGCTTGGGTCATTCTACGCCAATATCCACACCATTGAAACAAGCCCGATATCCGCTTTCTTCCTGCCACACACGCGTTTCTGGGAGCTGGGGACAGGGGCTGCCATCGCCTATTTCTTCCGTACCCCCGATCCACTTGCCATGACCACCAGCGAAAAAGGTAACCGCAATCTGTTATCGCTACTGGGAGCATTATTTTTATGTTTTAGTATCAGCATGCTCTCCGGAGACTCTTTTCCCGGGGGCTGGGCATTGGCTCCCACCGGAGGGGCTGCGTTCATTATCTGCGCCGGACAGCAGGCATGGCTGAACCGCCACGTGCTATCCAACCGCATATTGGTGCTGCTCGGCCTGATAAGTTATCCGCTCTATCTGTGGCACTGGGTGCTGATCGCTTTTGCGCGCATGACGCTGCCCACTGTGGAAATGAAAACATTGGCGCTGCCTATCCTTGCAGCATCGCTGGCGCTGGCATGGCTCACTTACAGCGTGGTGGAAAAACCCGTGCGGCACTCAAGCAGTCGCAATCTCCCCTTAATACTGCTGGGCCTTATGATTATACTGGGACTTGCAGGGTGTGTTTGTTATGTGTCCGAAGGACGAATGGGCCAGCCTGAAAGGTACCGCGCGCAAAATGAGTTTCTCCGGTATTTCGACAACGCCCCTCCCGCCCTGCGCTATGCTAAAGCACATGCCTTATTTGAACAGTACGGTATCGAGTGCGATTTCTATGATATTGAGCAATGGAGGCTGGGCCAGTCCACCAACCTTCCTCGCGCGCGCATTGAAAACACCTGCTTCGAGCGGAATCCCGGTCTGCCTCATTCTGTTTTTATCTGGGGCGATTCTCACGCCCAGCATTTACGCCCCGGCCTTAAGGCATATTTGCCCCACAGTTGGCAGTTGCTTCAGGTAACAAGCTCCGGCTGCCTGCCCGCCATAGTCAACGGCATTCCCTCAGCGAAGAATTTTTGTGAGGTATCCAATGCGTTTGCACTGCAAAGCATTATGCAGGCAAAACCCGATGTCGTGTTGGTGGCGCAGAACGACGGGCATAATCTCGCCACCATGCTTCGGCTAGAGAGCGCGCTACACAAAGCGGGAGTGAAGAAAATTATCTTCGCAGGCCCCACACCGCGCTGGATAACAACCCTGCCAGATGTCATCGTCAGCAGTTTATGGCCTAACCCGCCAGAGCGCACATGGATCGGCGCAGATCAGGCCGTGATGGAAACCAACCACATACTGCGCAAGAATCTGCATGAAAGAAACATACTCTATGCCGATGTGATAGCAGCGTTTTGTACTACGCAAGGCTGCCTCACACGCCTTGGCAGCGATGTAAAGGAATCTATTACATCCATGGATTATGGCCATCTCACACCGCTGGCTTCACAGTTTCTTGCGCAGACACTTCTGATAAAAATGATAATCGATTAAAGCTGGCTGGCTTCCAGCCATAAATATAGCGAGCCGAACACCAGCGCGCGGAAAGGTTTTTGTTCCTGTTTTACAATATCTTCCAGCGCTTCACGTATGCCGGAAGCAGAACGCGCACCACCCGTGGCGAAGGCTGCTTCGGTAATCGTATCGGCATCGTAACTGCCGGGTTCCGACTTCACGCCCACGCCGTAAACACGCTTTATCTGCCCGCTAAACGGCAACAGCATGCTGGCGAGGTCTTTGCCCCTGGTAGTGCCGAAAACAAGGTAAAGCGGTTTATCACCCCATTGTTCGCGCGCGAACTCCGCGATCACCTGCGCGGCAGCCATATTATGCCCGCCATCGAACCAGCATTCTGAGCCCTTCGGCAGGAACGGCGCTTTAACCTGTTGCAGGCGCCCCTTCCATTTTACCTTCTGCAAACCCGCTTTGACATGCTCTTCGCTCACGTTGAAATCTTCCAGCGCGCTCAGTGCCGCAATGGCATTGCCCGCGTTCACTATCTGATGTGCACCGAGCAGTGCGGGCGCAGGCAGGCGGACTTCGCCATTGCTATCGGCAAAGCGCATGCCGTCCGCCGCGCGCGCCACGCCCCAGTGCCTGCCGTATTCATACAGCGGCGCATTCGTCTGGCGCGCGCCTTCGCGCAGCACCTGCATCGCTTCTTCGTGCTGGTAACTCACCACGCAGGCAACGCCCGGCTTCATAAGGCCGCTTTCAAACGCGGCAATGGAAGACAATGTTTTTCCCATATATTCCATATGGTCATAGGAGATGGTCGTCATTACGGTGAGCGTTAACTCATCCAGAATATTGGTGGCGTCCACCACGCCGCCCAGCCCCATTTCCATCAGCACTATATCTGCCTTCGTGCGCGAGAAAGCCAGCATGGCGGCAGCGGTCGTCGCATCGAAAAAGCCTACCGGCATATCGCCCGCCGCAGCGCGCGTTTCTTCCAGCACGTCGAACAGAATAGTGTCGGTTATCTCTTCACCTGCCAGCACGATACGTTCATTGAACCGCGCGATATGGGGGGATGTATAGACATGCACGCGGTAACCCGCCGCTTCGAGCATAGCGCGCATGAAGGCGATGGTGGAGCCTTTGCCCTTGGTGCCGCCCACATGCACCACGGGCGGCAGTGCAGCTTGCGGGTTGCCAAGCCTTGCCAGCAACGCGCGCGCGCGTTCCGCCGGAATGCCCGGCGCGCTGAATGCGGGTTTGGGCCAGTGGGGCATGTGCAGCGCGTAAGGATTCATAGGCATTGGGGATGGGGCATTGAGTTCAAAAGAAAAGGGGCTGGTATATAACTACCAACCCCAATCCCTGATGCCAAAGGCCTAATTAAGGCTATTTCTGGAATTCGAACTCGATCTCTACGCGGCGATCCTGTGCCATGCAGTCGATCTTGGCTGCGCGCTTGGTAACCTTGGCGCAGTCAGACACGGGGTTTTCCTTACCCAGACCACGCAGGCCAACAATGTTGGAATCAAGGCGCATACGGGTGTCGAGGTACTTCTTGGCGGTCTGGGCGCGTTTTTCAGACAGCTTGTTGTTGTAGGAGTCGGAACCGATCTGGTCGGTGTAGCCCACGATGCCTACGCGGGTTACCTTGGGGGAACGGTTCACCGCATCAGCGATCTGGTCGAGCTTCGCGGTGGATTCCTTGGTGAGGGTGGATTTGTTGAAGGGGAACAGGATGGTCAGCTGTTCACGGGCGAGCTGGGCAGCGGGTTCAGGCGCGGGAGCCGGAGCCGGGGCGGGCGCAGCCACTTCTTTCTTCGCGGGAGCGCAGATGTCGGTCTGTGCGTTCCACTTGGTCAGAACGCAGGTGCCGAAGCGTTCGCTGCGGATAGGCTGCTTGTTATTGGTTACCACGTCCTGGTCAGGACCTGCAAATGCACTGGCAGCAAAACCAAGGGTAAGGGCGCAGCTGACAGCAAGAATTTTTTTAGTATTGAGAGACATGTTTACTCCTCCGGGGTTAATCAGTTGGTCAGGTTTAAGGCCTCGGAGCTAAAGCGTCAAGGGGTTATGTGACTTTTTAAGAACACCCTGTTGTATGTCCTGCCATATTTCAAGACATTGCCCTCGCGCATAGGGGCAAAATCGCCGTATAACCAGAGCAGGCTTCGCCTTAATATCTGTTTGTTTTTTCTTAGCTAATCATGGAGTTTTACACTCTTTCCAATTATCGTCGGCAGCACACTGCGGCAACCCTGCAACTACATGAAAAACAGTGGTTTCGCCCTTGCTATAAAGGAGCCGTAAATGTATCATTATCAGGGCGCTTAGTTTAAGGAACATGATGTATTCCAGGGTTTTATTCACATTGACGGCTTTGGCGCTGAGCCTGCCTGCCCATGCGGAAGTAATGCTGGAGAATATGACCTCGCCCGAGATACGCGATGCCATTGCCGCAGGCAAGACCACAGTCATCATCCCCACCGGCGGCACGGAACAGAACGGGCCGCACATCACCCTGGGAAAGCATAACTTCACACTGGCCTACACCGCGCCCACGATCGCAGAAAAGCTTGGAAACGCGCTGGTGGCGCCTGTCATGGAATACGTGCCCGAAGGCAATATCAACCCACCGGCGGGGCATATGAAGTTCGCAGGCACACTGTCGCTGAAGCCGGAAACCTTTGCCGCCGTGCTGGACGACACTGCCCGCAGCCTGAAGCAGCACGGATTCAAAACCATCTGCTTTATAGGCGAGCATGGCAGCAGCCAGCACATTCAGCAGGCAGTAGCTAATAAACTCAGCGCCGAATGGAAAAAAGAAAACGTGAAAGTGCTGCAGGTGAATGCCTATTACGACGGCAGCAACGGCCAGATACCCTATCTTGCCTCGGTGGTGCCGGAAGACAAAGACCCGCAGGCGCATGGCGGCCTTGCCGATACATCGGAAATGATGTTTATACGCAGGCACGCTGTACGCGAGAGACTGCGCTGGGCTTTTAAAGCGGAGGATTTCGATACATTAGGCGTGCAGGGCCCCTCCCACAAAGCCAGCGCCGCCATCGGCAAAAGACTGATCGAGCTGAAGATCAGCGCCGCCGTAGAACAGATAAAGAAGGAAGCTGTCAAACCATGAGTGCCTTAAAACCCGTCGTCCTCGCCATCCTTGATGGATTCGGTGAAAGCCCGGTGACCGAACATAATGCCATAGCGCAGGCCAATACTCCCGCGCTCGACAGCCTGAAAGCACAGTTCCCCAACGGGCTGATCAACGCGTCGGAACTGCATGTAGGCCTGCCCGCAGGGCAGATGGGCAATTCCGAAGTGGGACATATGAACATCGGCAGTGGCCGCGTGGTGATGCAGGATCTGCCGCGCATCGACCAGGCAGTGGCCGACGGCACGCTGGCGAAGAACCCGGAACTGATCGCATTCGCAGACAAACTCAGGAAGTCCGGCGGTGTGTGCCACCTGATGGGGCTCGTATCACCCGGCGGCGTGCATTCGCATCAGGCGCATATGGCGGCGCTGGCGAACATGCTCACCGATATGGGCATCACCGTGAAACTGCACGCGTTCCTTGACGGGCGCGACACCCCTCCGCAAAGCGCGCTGGAATATATCAGGCAGTTCCACAAGGCGTTCCCTAAAAAAGATTTCGTGACCGTAAGCGGGCGCTATTACGCCATGGACCGCGACAACCGCTGGGAACGCGTTGAACTGGCATACAACGCGCTGGTGGAAGGCGGAAAAGCGGAAGCGCCTACGAGTGAAAAGACCGTGGAAGCAAGCTACGCCAAGAAGGTCACTGACGAATTCATACTTCCCGCCACCACGGAAGATACGGACACGCAGCGCGATTATCAGGGCATGAACGACGGCGATGCCATTTTCATGACCAATTTCCGCGCGGACAGGGCGCGTGAAATCCTGGAAGCATTGCTCGACCCCGAATTCAACGGTTTTACACGCAGAAAAGCGGTGAAGTTCGCCGCCGCGCTGGGCATGGTGGAATATTCCACGAAGCTGAACAACTTCATGGCATCTTTGTTCACGCCAGAATCGCTCACCAATATTCTGGGCGAGCTGATCGCCAACAGGGGCATGAAACAGTTACATATCGCAGAAACGGAGAAATACGCGCATGTGACGTTCTTCTTCAATGGCGGGCGCGAAGAACCGTTCCCCGGCGAAGAACGCATCCTCGTGCCCTCCCCCAAGGTGGCCACATATGACCTGCAGCCGGAAATGTCCGCCGGTGAAGTGACCGACAAGCTCGTGGCCGCCATTGAAAGCGGCACATTCGATTTCATCGTCGTCAATTACGCCAATTGCGACATGGTGGGGCATACCGGCAATATCGCGGCCACCATAAAGGCGGTGGAAACCGTGGACACCGCCATTGGCCGCGTATGGGCAGCCGTGGAGAAAATGAACGGCGCGCTTATCGTCAGCGCCGACCATGGCAATGCCGAACAGATGCATGACGACCATACGCATCAGGCGCATACCGCGCACACGCTTAACCTTGTGCCCGCCATCATCGCCGCCAGGCACCTGAGAGGCCAGAAAGCGCAAATGCGTGAAGGCAGGCTGGCCGACCTCGCTCCCACCGTGCTGCAACTGATGAACATTGCGCAACCGAAGGAAATGACCGGACGTTCATTGCTATCATGAGCCACATCGCACCGCTTCCTGACCGTGCAGTGCTTGCCGTTTCCGGCGAGGATGCGCGCACGTACCTGCAAGGCATCATCACGAACGATGTTCGCAAGGTAACGCCGGAAAACGCCGTTTTTTCGGCGCTGTTGTCGCCGCAGGGGAAATACCTGTTCGAGTTCTTCATCATCGGGCATGAAGGTGCCCTGCTGCTGGAAACCGACAAGGCAAGGCTGCCCGAGCTCATCAAGCGCCTTACCATGTATCGCCTGCGCGCGAAGGTGGAGTTTGCGGAAAAACCAGAACTCAATGTAACCGCACTGTGGGGTAACCGAGTACCGAGTACCGAGTACGTCACTACCTATGACGATCCGAGGCATCCTGAACTCGGAAAGCGCATGCTTACCGCTTCCGCACAGGAGGGAAATGCGGACTATGAAACGCACCGTTTGTCGCTGGGCATTCCCGAAGGCGGCAAGGACCTCATCGTAGACCGCTCCATATTGCTGGAATACGGCTATGACCATCTGGGCGCCATCGACTTTAACAAGGGGTGTTATGTGGGGCAGGAAGTGACCGCGCGCTCCAAGCACCGCGCCACCCTGCATAAATATATTCACTGCGTGACGGCGGACAGCGCGCTGCCGCCTGCGGGCACGGTAATCACCAGCAATGGGCGAGAACTGGGCGACATGCGCTCAAGCCGCGGCACTATCGGCCTTGCCGTGCTGCGCACGGGTGACGCGGCGCTCACTCCCCTGCTTGACGCAGGCGGGGTTCCGATAAAAGCGCAGCTTCCCGCATGGATTGCTTCCTGATAATTTCTGCGATAGAGTCGTTTCGTTATGCAGACTCCCCTACACACTATTTCATCGCTGCCCAAACCCGGCTATCTCAGCGGGCAACTGCTGGTGGCTACGCCGCTTGTCAGTTCGCCGGGGTTCATGCATTCGGTCGTGTTCATGTGCAGCCACGACGAGAACGGTGCGATGGGGATCATCGTCAACCACATCATCGAGAATATCAGCTACCGTGACCTGTTCGAGCAACTCGCCATCAAACGCGAGCAAAGCATCGACCACCTGCCCGTGCATTATGGCGGCCCGGTGGAGATCAACCGAGGCTTCGTCATTTACCATTACGACGACATTCCGCAGCCGGAATCGATGTGCTCCATCAACAACATCGCCGTGTCTTCCTCACTCAACATCCTGCGCGACATCGCGCATGGCAAGGGCCCCGGCCAGCGCCTGCTGGCGCTGGGCTATGCAGGCTGGGCGGCAGGCCAGCTTGAAGCCGAGATCGAAGCCAATAGCTGGATATCCGTGCCCGCCACGCGCGAACTGGTATTCGCCCCCGACAACGACGCCAAATGGCAGCGCGCGGCAAGCTCGCAGGGCATCGACATCCGCAAACTCACCAGCGACATAGGACACGCCTGATATATGTACCATGAACTGAACGGTTATTTTTTTGAAGACCTGAAAGTGGGAATGAAGGCAACCGTGAGCCGCACGATTACCGAGACGGACCTGCGCAATTTCTCCGGCGTTTCGGGTGACACCAACCCCATGCATCTCAATGAAGAATACGCCATGCGCACGCCGTTCGGCGGGTGCATCGTGCATGGCATGCTCACTGCCAGCCTCATTTCCGCCGTCATCGGCACCAAGCTGCCGGGCCCGGGCTGCATCTATATGAGCCAGACGCTGAAGTTCCTCGCGCCCGTGCGTGTGGATAACACAGTCTATGCGGTGGCCACCGTGCGTGAGCTCATGCCGGAAAAGAAACGCGCGCTGCTGAGCACGCAATGCTTCGTGAAAGACATTCTGGTGATCGACGGCGAGGCGCTGATCAAGGTTCCCTCACGCGGCACATGAGAATTCTTCGCGACAGTTCCGTTATCCCCGCAAGCTGCACGCATGCCGTGCTGGCGCTGGGCAACTTCGACGGGCTGCACTGGGGACATCGGGCCATCATCAACGATACTGTCATAAGAGCACGCTCTGAGGGAAAACCTGCGGGCGTGATGACGTTCGAGCCGCATCCGCGCCGTGTGTTCCGCCCTGAACTGCCACAACTGCGCATCTACCCGTTCCGCGAGAAAGCCAGATTGCTTGCTGAAGCAGGAATCGATTTTATTCGCGTCTTGCGCTTCACACGTGCCTTTGCCGGAACCACCGCCGAACAATTCGTCACACGCATTTTACATCAACAGATGCGGGTTTCTGAAGTCGTGACAGGAGAGGATTTCACCTTCGGCCACAACAAGGAAGGCAATGTTGAATATTTACGCAACATGGCCGCGAAGCTCGGTTTTGAAACAACTGCCTTCGCTGCGGTGTTGCAGGAGGGCGAGCGCTGTTCTTCCACACGCCTGCGCGCGCTGCTGGCGGAAGGCGATGTGTCAGCTGTTTCGCAACTGACCGGCAGGGCATACAGTATCACGGGCCGGGTGCGCCACGGCGAGAAACGCGGGCGCGAGCTGGGCTTTGCCACCGCCAACATGCTGCCACCCGCCGTTTTTCTTCCGGCAACGGGCGTATATGCGGTAACGGCGGATATAGACGGAAAACACGTTAAAGGCGTGGCGCATCTGGGGCCTAGGCCGGTGTTCGGCAGCATGCAGATGCGGCTGGAAACGCATTTCTTCGATTTCAACGGCGACCTTTACGGCAAGCGCCTGCGCATAGATTTTAAAACGCGCATACGCGGCGACGTGGAACTTACCAGCGTTGGGGAGCTTAAAAGCCAGATAGCGCGCGACTGCGAAGCCGCTAAAAAGATATTCACTTAATCAGTGAGCCTTCATCTTCCAGATGAGGGCTCATTGATTCATGTCTATTTGAAGATATAATTTAGATGCGTTTTGAGAATGTATTCAAATAGTGTACATGTTTACAAAACGTGTGCAAAATTTATCATTTTTTGAATATGAAGTCTATTTTTTCAAAGCGGAATATAAAGCAAAATTTATATAAAGTATTGATTTTCCCAATTTTTTCTTTTCAAGCAAGCCAATATCCACTAAGGTATTTAAATATCCTGTAGCGGTAACCCTTTTTGCAATTCCGGCTTGTTCTAAACTTGAAATAGTCGTTATAGGACTTTCAAACAAGACCTCTATCAGATCTTTAGTATAAATTTTGGTTTCTTTCTTTGTTTTTTCAACAAACGATTGCATTATATTACGAATTTCTTCAATACGCGCTACAGTTTCTTTAGCAGTCACCTCTACAGCCTTAAGCATGTAAAGAATCCAATCATCCCAGTTTCCTTGCTCCGTAACATTTTGAAGACCTTTATAGTATCCACTTTTGTTTTGAATAATGTAACGACTAAGAAATAGAATCGGAGTTCTTAGAAGCTCTTTATCAACTAAATACAATATATTTAAAATGCGTCCTGTTCGCCCGTTACCATCAGAAAAGGGATGAATTGCTTCAAACTGATAATGAGTAATGGCCATTTTAATAAGAGGATCAATTTCTCTTATTTCTTTAGATAAACTATTATCGTCATTAACAAATTGATCTAAGTTAGTGAGCAATTTTCTCAATAAATCTTCACCTTCTGGGGGAGTATATATTAGCTCGCCTTTGGGCGTTATGATTTTAGTGCCGGGAGTATTACGAATACCAGATTTATTGGATTTGATAATTTGAACAATTTCTATGTAGGTATTCGTGTTCAAACCTCTTTTGCTGACTAATTCTATTCCTTTCCATAAGGCGGAACGGTATCGCTTTACTTCTTTGGTGTTAGGATCAACGTCTTTTTCACTTAGAAAATCTGCCTGATACAATTTATCGTGTGTAGTATAAATATTCTCAATTTCAGAACTGTCTTTTGCCTCAACTAAAGTAAGATTGTGAAGCAATATGTTTTGATTAGGTAACAACTCTGCTTTATTTTTAAGCTCTGCTATTGCCGCCCTAGCTTTAATTGTAGCTTTTAAAATTGCCTTAGTTTCTACATCTTTTGATGGAGGAAGTAATGGCAACGCATTAAAAGGGGTGTTTTTATTAAAAGATATATTTAGAGATTTCATTCGACTATCTAAACATATATTCAAAAAAAGCTCAATATTACATATATTATTTACAATGCAAGGGTTACCCAAATGTTCTTTGAGAATGCATTGTATTGACGAGTACAAACGCAAAAACTAAGCGGTTGCCCAGCAGAGCAGATTATTTGAAGATATCCTGCACGTTGGGCTCTTTGTAGCCTTTGTCCAGCGCCTTGGCAGCCTGCTTGTAGTCCAGCCCGTTTTCCCAGCGCGCCACGACCACGGTGGTGATGGCGTTGCCGATCAGGTTGGTGATGGCACGACCTGTGGACATGAAGCGGTCCACTGCGAAGATGAGCGCAAGGCCTGCGGTGAGGCTGGCTGCGGGAATGATCTTCATGGAAGCGAGCGTTGCCGCCAGCACGATAAAGGCGCTGCCCGTGACGCCTGCCGCACCTTTGGAGGTGATGAGCAGCACGCCCAGAAGCGATGCCATTTCCCAGCCGCCCAGCGGGTTGCCGGTGGCGTAGGTGATGAAGATGGCGCCCATGGTGAAATAGATGGAGGAGCCGTCAAGGTTGAAGGAATAGCCGGTAGGCACCACCATGCCCACGATGGGACGGCTGCAACCCATATATTCCAGCTTTTCCATAAGGCGCGGCAGCACGGATTCAGAAGAAGACGTGCCCAGCACGATCAGCAGTTCCTCGCGCAGGTAGCCCAGGAACTTGAGCGGCGAGATGCGGCAGTAGAACTTGAGCATCGGCATCATCACGCACAGCATGAACATGAAGCAGGTGAAGTAGAACAGCAGCACGAGCTCGCCTAAATCACGCAGCGAACCGATACCGAACTTGCCTACCGTGAAGGCCATGGCGCCAAACGCACCGATAGGCGCGAGACGGGTGACAATGTCCACGATGCGGAAGAGCACCACGGAGAAACTTTCGATGGTAATAAGCACCGGCCTGCCCTTTTCGCCCAGCGAAACCAGCGCGCCTGCGAACAGCAGCGCTACCAGCAGCACCTGAAGAATTTCACCTTCCGCGAACGCGCCCACCATGGTGTGGGGAATGATATGGAGAAGGAAATCAACCGTGCTCTGGATCTCGGCCGTGGCAACCTTGTCCTGCACGGCGCTGGTGTCGAAATTGGTGATGTCGATGCCCAGATTGCTGCCGGGCTTGTAGAACTCGCCCACGGCAAGGCCGATGAGCAGCGCAAGCGTCGTGACCACTTCAAAAATAAGGATGGCTTTGGCACCCACGCGCCCCACATGCTTCATGCTGCGCATACCGGCGACACCCGTTACAATGGTGCAGAAAATAATCGGCGCGATAAGCATCTTGATAAGGTTGATGAACCCGTCGCCGAGCGGTTTCATCTTAGCACCGAATTCCGGCCAGACATGGCCTACGAAAACACCCAAAACAATCGCTGCGATTACCTGAAAAAAGAGACCTTTGTAAAACGGCTTCTTGGTCGTTCCGCGCTGTGCCGCCATGCAGCCTCCCATTTCTTATTTCTGTAACGATTTTAAAAACGAAGGTCTTGTTCTAGATATAAAACGGATGCGACTCAAGGAATTATTGCACTGCCACACTAATTGCCTTAAATTGCATAGTTAATTATGGAAGCACGGCTTGTATCCCCCGCCCAGTCGGAAGAAGATGTCACACTGCAGACACTGCGTCCGCTGTCTTTCGCCGACTTCACCGGCCAGAAGCAGGCCTGCGCCAACCTCAAAGTGTTCGTAAGCGCTGCGCGCGCGCGCAGCGAGGCACTCGACCATACGCTGCTCTTCGGCCCGCCGGGCCTTGGCAAGACCACGCTGGCGCAGATCATCGCGCGCGAGATGGGCGTGGGGTTCCGCGCCACATCAGGCCCCATCATCACCAAGGCGGGCGACCTCGCCGCCATTCTCTCCAGCCTGCAGAAAGGCGATGTATTATTCATCGACGAGATACACCGCCTCAATTCCGCCGTGGAGGAAGTGCTCTATCCGGCGATGGAGGATTTCAAGCTCGACCTCATCATCGGTGAAGGGCCTGCCGCACGCACCATCCGCATTGATGTGCCACCTTTCACGCTGGTAGGCGCCACCACGCGACTAGGCTTGATCTCCAACCCCCTGCGCGACCGGTTCGGCATCCCCGTGAAACTGGAATTCTACGACGTGGCCGACCTGCAGAAAGTGGTGGAACGCGCCGCCGATATTTTAGGCATACCCATCACCAGGGAAGGCTCGCTGGAAGTGGCCCGGCGTTCGCGCGGTACGCCGCGCATCGCCGTGCGCCTGCTGCGCCGCGTGCGCGATTTCGCGCAGGCCGAAGGCAAAGCCTCCATCGACCGCACGCTGGCCGACGCGTCCCTCTTGCGCCTTGAAGTGGATGGCCTGGGGCTGGATTCCTCGGACCGCCGCTACCTTAACTTCATCGCCGAGCATTATGCGTCTACCCCCGTGGGGGTTGAAACTATTGCCGCAGGACTCGCCGAGCAGCGTGACGCGATAGAGGAAACGGTGGAGCCGTACCTTCTGCAATGCGGGTTCGTGCAGCGCACGCCGCGCGGGCGTTTGCTTACGCCCAAAGCGTTCGCGCATCTGGGCATGAAAGCGCCTGCCATCAGACAGGCCGACCTGCTGGTGGAGGAGTAAATGGCTTCAGCACTTGATAACCTGACCGATTTAAGCATTGCAGCGGATGAAGGCAATGTGCCCCTTATTATAGAGAAGTATTTTGCTTCATATACGTTTCTCGTTTGCCGCCAAACAGGACATCATTCATCACATGGCATGGTATAATAACTGCCGCGCAGGGTTGGGGGCTGACTTTTTCTTATGCGTCGAAGAGGCGATCAAACACATTCAACAGTATGCTGAATCCTGCGCGATGACCTATTAAAGGATTACGAAGATCATTGATTTGCCGTTTTCATTATAGCATCTTCTATCGTTTGGAACCCAAGGCAATCACAGTCGCGGGCATAATGCACTGCAAACGAAAAGAGCCGTGATCGTCATGAAGCATACCTCCACCTTCCGCGTTTACTATGAGGACACTGACGCAGGCGGCATCGTCTATTACGCCAACTACCTTAAATTCGCCGAACGCGCGCGCACGGAATGGCTGCGCGCACTGGGTTTCGGGCAGGAAGCGATGCGCCGCGATTCCGGCATCGCCATCGTGGTACGGCGTTGCGAATGCGACTTCCTTTCGCCTGCAAGGCTGGATGACCAGATTGTAATAGAAACCACCTTGCACGAGGCCGGTAAAGTGCGTATGACGATGCAGCAGGCTTTGAAACGTGATGATAAAATACTGGTAACCCTTAATATTGAGCTCGCCTGCATAGATATTTCGGGAAAGCCGGTGCGCTGGCCCAAGGAATTGTTGGACGCATTCGTCTAACCCTTGAACCCCCGGTTGATGCGAGGCCAGAAGGCCGAACAGGAAACTGAAAAAGGAATTTTTATTTATGGCTACTCCCGATACCGCTGTTGAACCTGTCGCCGCTTCCGACGTAGCGACGCTCGCCACAGCCGCCACGCCGCACGATATGAGCTTCATCGGCATGTTCCTCAACGCACATCCGTCCGTGCAGTTCATCATGGCGCTGCTGGTGCTGGCGTCATTCTGGTCATGGGCGATCATCTTCGACAAATGGGTCACCTTCCGCAGCATCAAGCGCAAGGCGGCGCGTTTCGAGCATGACTTCTGGGCGAGCGAAGCGCTGGACAAATTCTACGAACGCTTCAAGAAGCGCACGAACAACCCGCTGGCCATCATTTTCGTGGCGGGCATGGAAGAGTGGTTCCGTTCCAAGATCAAAGACCTTTCCGCCGCCAACCTCACGCAGAAGCTGGGCGTGCGCGAGCGCATCAACATGACGATGATGGTGGCGCGCAACCGCGAGATCGAGAAACTGGAAAGCGGGCTGGGCTTTCTTGCCACCGTCGGCTCTTCCACCCCGTTCGTGGGGCTGCTCGGCACGGTGCTTGGCATCATGAACAGCTTTACCGCCATCGCGGTTTCTAAGAACACATCGCTGGTGAGCGTCGCGCCCGGTATCGCGGAAGCGTTGTTCGCTACCGCTATCGGCCTGTTTGCCGCTATCCCGGCGGTTATCGCATACAACAAATTCTCCAACGAACTCGACAAATTCTCCGGCAAGCTGGAGGATTTCAGCGTTGAGTTCAACACGCTGCTCTCACGCCAGATTGAAGGATAATTTATGGGCGCATCACTGGGTGGAGGCGGAGGAAAACGAAGCTATCGCCGCCGCAAGCAGGGTTTCTCCGAGATCAACATCACCCCGATGGTGGACGTGATGCTGGTGCTGCTCATCATCTTCATGGTGGCAGCCCCCATGCTTACAACAGGTGTGCAGGTGGACCTGCCCGATGCGAAAGCCAAACCGCTGCAGGGCAATGACGAGCCGCTCGAAATCTCCATCCAGAAAGATGGCACGATATTCATCCAGAAAGAAGAAGTGCCGCTGGCAGAACTGGGCGCGAGGCTCAAGGCCATCGTGGGCGAGAAGAAAGACACGCGCATCTTCGTGCGTGGCGACGGCGCAGTGGATTACGCGCATGTGATGGCGGCCGTCGGCGAGATAAACGAGGCAGGACTCACCAAAGTAGCGCTGCTTACCGACTCCCAGGCACATGGAAAGCATCCCCGCAAGGAGAAGTAATACATGGGCACCTTCAATAACTCGCTTATGCAAAGAACCACAAGGAGCGAGGCGCGCAGAACCGCAAATGTGCATAAAAACACGTGCGGATCCGGGCACCGCAGCAACGAAGTGGTTCGCAGCAGAAGCAGGGTTTAGGGAGGTACACATTGCAGGATAACAGGGGCATCCAGTACTCAGCCATCCTGCACGGGGTTTTCTTCGCGCTGATCATCTTCGGCCTGCCCAGATTCATGGAGCCGGAGATTATCCCGGAGCCTTCCGCTTTCTCGGTCGATATTTTACCGATCACACAGAAGAGCAATGTGCCCAATCAGGAACCGGTGCCGCAGAAAACGGAAACTCCCGTCAAACCGGTAGAGGCGACCGCCCAGAAAGCCACGCCGCAAGCGTCGAAAGCGGCACCGCCGCCCCCTCCGCCCAAGGAATCCATTCCCGTTCCCACCAAGGAGAAACCCGTTGATAAGCCCAAGGAGAAGGAGCCGGATAAAGAGCCGGTAAAAGAAATGAAGGAAAAGGAGCCGGTCAAGAAGCCTGAAAAAGCCAAGGAAGACGATCTGGACAGCATTCTCAAATCGGTAAAGGATACGGCCAAGGCGAACGAGTCTAAGCAGAAAACGCAGAAAGCCGTCGCACCCCAAAGCAGGAGCAGATCCGATTCTGCTTTTGATCCCAATGCGATGATGTCGCTCAGTGAGAAAGACGGAATACGCCACCAGATCCAGAGCAACTGGAATGTGCCCAGCGGGGTGAAGGACGCGCAGAACCTGGTCGTGGAGCTGCTGGTTACCGTGAGCGAAGACGGCACGGTTACGTCCGTCAAGCATATCGGCAGCACGAGCAGATACTCATCGGAACCCAATTTCCGTGCGGCGGTGGACTCCGCCATTCGCGCGGTGCAGATTTCCAGCCCGCTGAAAAACCTGCCATCCGGAAAATACAGCGCATGGCGCGAGATGGAACTCTCGTTCAACCCCAGCGATGTGCTGAATTAGGCTATATTTTTGGGGCTGTACCAGATAACTAGATTAGATTTTGTTTAACCCATTGTCTGAGCTGTTTTAATTGTGCTTGTGGGTTTGGATTGTTAAAATGCCACTCACATTCCTTCAAAAATAGCGCGAAATTCTGTCTGGGTACACCGTTAAATTTCCGCATGTGCCGCTTGGCCTGATTCCAGAAATTCTCAATGCCATTAATGTGGTTTTTCTTATCTGCAAATAGCTTGGAATGATTGATGCGGCAGTGTTTGAACTCGCTCACATCCAGCACATTATAACCACGCCAGCAGTCAGAATATACAATGCTGTCAGGAATTACTTTGTGCTCAATAATTGGCATCAACGTAGCGCTCGATGCATCGGGAATAATCTTCGTATACACACGGCCACCGCGCTTTAGCAGGCCAAATACGGGAACTTTACCAGCAGCGCCCCGGCCGCGCTTGCCTTTGCGGGTGCCCCCGAAATAACTCTCATCTACTTCAATCTCGCCGCCAAAGACT
>JAMIFV010000013.1:0-88601 GCA_035906055.1 Alphaproteobacteria bacterium
TCGGTGTCCCGATGCTCGCCAGCGATGCAGGCAATACGTGCATTTGTACGATTGAAGGCCGCGTTTCAGACCATTCTTTTTAGTCGAACTCCGGTGGCACTTAGGACAGTTTTTGATTCATTTCGTTTCAAACCATAGGTTAAAAGCATGATTCTAATACAATATATATCAAAAACAGCCCCCCATTTCTTTAATTATGCCTTAATATTTAACGGATGATTACTTCTTTTCTTCTGCGGCCGCAGCGGCGGGAGCGGCTTCAGTGCCGTGTTTCTTGCCGTCCTTGCGGCGCTCTTTCATTTCCAGCTTATGCTTTTCGCGCTCTTCCGGCGTCATGGATTGCCATTTCTGGCGTCGTTCAGCGCGCTTCTTCTGTTTTGCTTCCCATTCCTGCGGGGTCATCTTATCCAGCTTTTCGAGCTTTTTCCTTGCGGCGGCGCGTGCTTCTTCCAGCGTCTTGGGTTTATGGCGCCAGCCGTGTTGGCCTTCCACATCACCGGCTTTTTCTGCGATTGCAGGTGCGGCGTCTGCTGCTGCCGGTTTTTTATCCTCTGCCGAAGCGCCGGATGCGATGAGCGCGAGTGCGGCGGTTGCGATCAGCCATTTTTTTGTCATTGTCATACCCTCCTGTTGGTTTATCATTTACGTGCCTGACGAAAGGAGATGCCATGACACCCGTGTCACTATACATAACCGCCCCCACGAGGGAAGAAGCAATTTCCCTCGCGCGCGAGCTGCTCTTGGAGAAGCTCATCGCGTGCGCAAACATCATTGATAACGTCACCTCGCTCTACCGCTGGCAGGGCGAGATAGAGCATGCGAAGGAATCCATACTCATCTGCAAGTCGTCCGCTGAGCATGTGCAGGCGGTCACGGAAAAGGTGAGGCAGTTGCACTCGTATGAATGCCCCTGCGTGGTAGCGCTGCCCATTGAAGGTGGAAATGCGGAGTTTTTCAACTGGTTGGGTAACCAGCTCAAGAGTGCCTGAACGGCGAAATCCCTTATTTTACCGCTTGCCACAAGGCCAAGAGCGCTACTATAAAGCCCCATGCCCGCCTGCCTTGAGCGCGCGGGATGCACGGTTGGGGTGTAGCCAAGCGGTAAGGCAACGGATTTTGATTCCGTCATTCCCAGGTTCGATCCCTGGCACCCCAGCCAACCTCTCGTCCAGCCACGGACAATCAAGTCCGGAAAAACATAGAAAATAAGCCATATTTTAGAGACTACCAGTCCATATCGATGCGATGTGAATTGTTGACATCCACCCAAAAATGTGGGTTAAAGTGTGGGTGAAGCAATAATCATAAACTATTTTAACCCACAGCATGGGCAAGCTTACAGATATAGCCGTTAAGGGCACAAAAGCTGGCAAGAACCTCAAAAAGCTTAGCGATGGTGGTGGGCTTGCTTTGCTTGTACATCCCAATGGCAGCAAATATTGGACATACAGATACCGCTATTTGGGTAAGGAAAAATCGCTCTCGCTGGGAGTGTACCCAGAAACCACCCTTGCAGAAGCCCGTAACAAACATGGAGAAGCGCGTAAGATTGTAGCGGATGGGCAAGACCCTTCGGAAACCCGCAAGGCTGTAAAACGTCAAGCCATAATCTCTGCTGATAACAGTTTTGAAGTCATTGCACGGGAGTGGATTGCAGCCAAAAGTGCGGCATGGACACCGCGATATACAGAGTTTTTGAATAAGCGCCTTGAAATTGATCTTTTTCCGAGTCTTGGCTCCCGCCCTATCAAAGACATAACCGCGCCGGAATTATTGTCTGTTGTTCGCGTTATTGAAAAACGCGGTGCATTGGAACTTGCAAACCGCGCCTTACAGTATTGCAGCCAGATTTTCATGTTCGGCATTGCAACGGGTCGCGCTGACCGTAACCCTGCCAGCGACCTTAAAGGGGCACTTAAAACGCATGTTAAAAAGAACTATGCCCATCTGAAAGAAATTGAACTTCCTGAATTTATCAAGAAGCTGGAAACCTACGATGGCAATCTACAAACCAAACTGGCCGTGAAGCTACTAATGCTTACCTTTGTACGCACAACGGAACTCCGCGCTGCTACATGGGATGAAATAGATTTTGATAAGGCAGAATGGCGTATCGCTGCTGAACGCATGAAAATGCGCTGGGGGCACATCGTGCCACTTTCTAAGCAGGGACTTGCCATACTTAAAGAACTGAAATTATTGAACGGGCAATGGAAATATGTTTTCCCAAACCCTCACAAGCCCATCAAACACATGAGCGAAAACGCTGTGCTGTATGCCATTTATCGCATGGGCTACCATAACCGCACGACCGGGCACGGCTTCCGGCATACCGCATCTACAATTCTAAACGAAAACGGCTTTAACAAAGACCATATCGAGCGCCAGTTGGCACATGTGGAAGAAAACAAAATCCGTGGCACCTATAATCAAGCGGAGTACCTGCCGCAGCGCCGAAAGATGATGCAGTGGTGGGCGGATTATTTGGATAATGCTGGACGAAATAGCACGAGGGCAGGTATTTCTATGTCCCATGAGAAAGCTGTATAAACTTAAAAACTGGTATTCATTGGAAGATGCTGCCAAGCGTCTGACGGTGACGCTGGAAGAAGATTTTTCCGTCAATGAACTTTTGCGAATGGTAATTGAAGGCCATGTACCGCTTTCATGGTATATGCGCCATATTCCAGCAAGGGAAATGGCACCATATACGAAAATCTGGAATTGGGATAAAGCAAGTCAGGTTCTTAAAAAGATTAGCGGCATTATAGAAGAACATGAACCTGACAAATTTCAGGTTTCCCCCTCCTTAGCGGCACAGTCGAAAGAAGTCGATTATCTGAATGGCATATATAGGCTTGACCTTGAAATGTCCGGGGCAATCAAGGACTGGATATTATCGCTTGTTACCAATACAGGCGGAAAATTAATAGGCTTGGATGGATACTTCGTAAGAGATAGTGAGGGTAGCCTATGGCAAGTATTAGAGCAGTTTTCAAGAAAAGAGCAAAATGTGGAACGAGAAGCGTGTAACCTTCCTCCGCTTCCCATTGATTTAAGTAAATCCCCATTTCATCAGGACAATTATTATCCAAGTGATGGCTGTCCCGATGTAGAAGATTTGGGTATTACCAGGCATGATTTAGAAGCATTTGAAGCATCACTAATTGATGCTCCATCACAAAAAGAGCGTCTGCTCAAAACAAATGAACGCAACACATTATACAAGCTGATTATTGGAATGGCGGTGGAAAACTATCGTTATAATCCCAACCTACTAAAAAGCAGTGCGGTAACGAATATTGCCAGTGCCTTGCAAAGAGCGAATGTCCCGCTAAGTGATGACACCATCAGAAATAAATTAAGAGAAGCGGCAGAATTATTGCCTGAACCAGTAGGGAGACCCTAAACCCAAAACCGAATTCGGAATAACATTCCCGAATTCGGCCACAACACATTTGTCCTGCATAGGATGGCTTCGTAACCTTTGATACGGAGTTATACTATGACACACACTACCTCGCTTCCTGAAACTGGTTTTATGCGGCTTCCTGCCGTGCTTGCCGTTATTCCCGTCAGTAAATCAACATGGTGGGCAGGGGTCAGGTCTGGCCGTTATCCCAAAGCCGTGAAGTTGGGGGTAAAAATTACCGCGTGGCGCGTAGAGGACATACGCGCTTTAATTGCGCAGCATTCTGATTCCGCTGGCCTGTAACACAGGCGATGTACCGTGAAGAAAACGCGCAAGCGCACCCACAACACGCGACTGATAAAGGATAATTACAGCTATTACATCGAGCAGATAGCTGACTTGTTCGGTATTGACGTTGCCACGGTGCGCCGCTGGATACGCGAGGATGGGCTTGATCGCGTTCCTAATACACGTCCACATATAGTCCATAGCAGCAAACTGAAAGCGTTTATTGAAAGGCAACAGGCGAAACGTAAAAAGCCCTGTGCCGATAACGAGGTTTTTTGTCTCCCCTGCCAATCTCCGCGCATACCTCTGGCAGGTAGCGGCGTGGTTGTTTCTCTCCCGAATGGCTGCATCAGCTTCAAGGCAAAATGCAGTAACTGCGGAGGCAAGGTTAATAGAAGCATTCAGGCAGCGCACTGGAACAAAAACCATCCACTTGCAGCGTTTTTAAGTGATGCCACGAGGGAACATAAGGGAGTGCAGCCAACGCACCGTGAATGTTCACTTCACATACAGGAGCAATTATGTCTGAATTTAACCCCCTAAATGAACGTCTGAAAAAACAGTATGAAGATGCTTTACTGCACGATGCTTACCGTGAACAACGCACGGCAGATGCAGTATGGAAAGCCATAAATCTGTTTGAACAATTTACAGGCAAAAGCGACTTTACCACTTTCAGCATGGAACAGGCTAAAGCGTTTAAGCGTTGGCTGGTGAAACAGGAAAATGGCAAGGGAGAATTACTTAGTCTCTCCACTGTACGCTCCACGCTTAAAATCCTGCGGGATTTTTTTAGCTGGCTGGCTCTACACCCCCAATATATCCGCAAGGTGGATGGACGGGCGGCGGGCTATCTAAGGCTTTCCAATAATGCTGACCGGGCGGGACGTTCATCTAAAAGCCTGCCCGTGCCTACCGTGGAGGAAGTGCATAAAGTGCTGCTGGCCATGCCGCATGGTACAGAAATACAGAGGCGGGATAGGGCGATAATTGCGTTCATGGCACTTACGGGGGTGCGGGACGCGGCATTAATCAGCCTGAAAATGAAAGATGTGGATGTTGCCAAAAAAGAAGTATGGCAAGACCCTAAGCATGTGAAAACCAAGAACCGTAAAGCCATTTCCACCACCTTCCTGCCGTTTGATCCCCTGTGGCAGAAGATTGTGCTGGATTGGCTGGATTATGCCGTAAGCCAACTGGGCTTTACGCCTGATGAACCGATATTCCCCAAACAGGCGATAGTATCTAATCCTGTTACCCTGCAATTTGAGGTGACGGGTCTATCCCGTGAGCATCTCGCCAATGCAACGCCAATACGCCAGTTATTTCATGCGGCCTTCACGCTGGCGGGACTGCCCTATTATAACCCGCATTCGTTCCGCAAGATGCTGGCAATCTGGGCGCTGGAACATTGCACCCAACTGGAATTCAAGGCAATCAGCCAGAATATCGGCCATGAACATGCCGTGACCACTTATAACCACTATGGAACGCTTGATGACCATAAACGCCGCAGCGTTATCAGTGCCATAGGGACGGGCAAAACAGAGTTAAGCAACGTACCTATCGAGGTAATCATGGCGGAAATGCAGCGGCGGTTGCAGAGATAAAAGCAAACATTATGCAAGCTTGTTGATATTAATTACCCTGTCACTTCAATGCTTACCTTTCGAGGGAACTGGTGGTGGCATGACAGATTCGGCAGATTGCTCTTTCTGGCAAAATCGGCAGATAAGTGCCTCTCTTTTTATAATTTCTGCACAGAATGGGCATTTCTTGCCGTCCTCTGCCAGCCTGCGGGCATTCTCTGTATCCGGTCGCGCTTTCAGAAACAGGGAATGCAGTAGCGCAATCGGAAAGAAGAAAAGTCCATACACATACCAGACAAAGATGCTGTATCCTTTGTTTTTAGCAATCCCTGCCGGAAAGAACGCAAGGATGGTGGCCGTAATCAGCATTACTGGAAGGGTGTAATCTAGCGGTGACATATTGGCGATTCCTGAAACCGTTAATCAATGCAAAATGTCTGGTAAAGGCCACCAATGCTGCGTTTCCATAATGTGCTACTTCCAGCCTCGTCTTCGGTAGGAATCATCCATACCTCATTGTCCGAATACATAAACTTGTGCCAGCCGCTATAGCCTCCGTAACCATTCTTGCTATTGATTTCTCCGCAGACAGTCACATGGCCTTCTTTCGATTTGTGAATGAACACATTGCGGTATTTCGTACTGGCCGGGTCTTTCAGTTCTTTTGCCATCGCCCGTTTGGCAGCCGCAATTGTTGGTGTATTCCCGGCATGGGCAGGCAGGGAAAGAAATAAAATAAGCAGAATAGGAATATAGCGCACACTCGCCCCACAATCGCATAAGTTGGTGATCGGGCTGTTTGTAAACCGTAACAAGACGGTCACGGCGCTTTCGGCCAAAGACCTATTATATAACGCCGTCAGCCCGACCGCATGGGTCGAGAGACGGCATCACTTCACGGCTGATGCTATTGCCGCTTGTTAAGAGGTTACAAAGCCCCGCAAGCGCCACTGCGCACTTGCAGACGAAAGCATAGGTAGAATCATATGGAAGTCAAACATAGTCTGATCGCATATAGAAACTTGTTTGCCATACAACTCTAACGGTAATAAGGTTATGACATTTCACAAATATGGAGATGACATTGTCCGTAAAAGATTTAGTAACGCCAATTTCCACGGTTGAGAAAGGCAACACATTTCGAGAACATGTAGCCAGAGTATTTAGTGCTGCTGGATGGGAAGTGGAAGCTACAGAATATAGGGCAGGTCACATCAAAGCCGATGCATTATGCTGGAATGTTACCAATTCATTTGGCAGTACTTCCCGTCTTCTTGTGGAAGCAAAAGATTACAATGGCACTTTATCAAAAGATGAATGTCATAAATTTATAAATAATTACCTTCCACATGTAGGCCGGGGCACAGACAAATACGGAGAAGCTTGGTTAGTTTCCAAAGGCCCGATAGCGCCAGATGCACGAGAAATGGTGAATTCTAATCTTGGATTATATGCAATGGATTTTGTTACATTGCAGCGCCGTTTATTTAATGTAGATCGACTCATAGAATTGGCCGTAAACGAATATCGCAGAGAAGACATTGATGGCTGCTTCATTCCCCCTCACCTTGTAAATGGCAATAGTTTACGCGAGCGGGTAATAAATTGGCTAGAAGAAGCTCGTGCAAAACCCCTTGCAATTATCGGAGCATATGGAACAGGAAAATCTACGTTTTCCTTACATTTAGCCGCATTCTTGGCCGAGCAGTCAAAACATGACCCCTGTAAACGTGTGCCTATCCGGATTCCGTTAGCAGAAGTATATGATGAACAATCAATGGATGGGTTATTCGGAAAATTACTTGCTAGCCAGAATCGAATTCCAAACTATCACTTTGATCTGTTTTGTGAATTAAACGAAGCTGGACGTTTTGTCTTAATCTTTGACGGTTTTGATGAAATGAAGCACGGCATGACCATACAAACATTTGAACGTAATGTTAATCGACTGCTATCTCTTGATAAAGGCAATGCAAAAATAATCATTCTTGGGCGTGACACTGCTTTGCATGACGAGCATGAATTCCGTTCAATAATTGATGGAGTGAAGCGTACCAGCAATGGAAACAATGTGCAGGTAGAAGGAAGACGGGCTTTTGAACCCCTTTTGCTTCGCGATTTCTCCGTACAAGAAGCACATGATTTTGTTCGCAGGTTCTTTCCTGTCCAAGCGCATAAAGTTGCAGAGGGAACTCACCCACTCACAGAAGAATGGATATCGACCAGAATTACTGAACTTACATCAGGCACCTTAGATGAACTGCTTGTTCGCCCTGTCCATGCCAGAATGTTATGTCAAGTGGCCACGCAGGATTCCGTAAATTTGAAACAACTTACGCGTTTTGATTTATATGATTTATTTGTTCACCACCTGCTGGATCGTGAAACAAGAAAAAAAGTTCGGTATGATGGCTTTGACTTGGATTGTCGCAGATATTTTAATGGGGCGATTGCTTGGTGGTTGTGGGCATTAGGGGGGGCTTCTACCACTACTCTTGCCGATATTCCTGATAACCTGCTTAAAGAATCCACCAAAGGTATTCAGCATAGTTTTGCGGAACCCGAGTTACGGCGCGAACTTGCTGCAGGATTGTTGGTCGAGAAGAGAGAAGGTGAAGTTATTTATTTTGCGCATCGCTCTATTCAGGAATTTCTTGTAGCCGAGCATCTTATTAAAACCAAATTATTGCAAAGCACTGGCGCAGGAGCGCCAGATTTACGAAAAATCCTACCTCTCATGAACGAGGTGGTTCTGGACTTTCTGAACCAACATTTGGATAAGGATGAAACTGGCGTAGAACGTAAGGAATGGGTCGCGCTTTTAAGCCGACTGCTTGGCTCCGATATTACTGTATCTTGGTTGGAAGTATTCCGTAGGGCTGTGACCGGGCATGAAGAATTAATTGAAACTGCACCAGCCGCTTGGCAACCCGTATTAACTTTTCTGGCTGCAAACGGCGTTAGTGATTTACACATCCGTACAAACCCTGCAGCAGCCACTATCGAGCTATTGTTAGATAAGTTGGCTCAAACAAAAGCACTATCAGTACAAGCATCTATACTGATGTTGGCCGCTCGGGTAGCCCAAACAACAGAAAAGGTGGCAACATTAGTGCCGCGTCTGATAGCACGCTGCCTTCCCGCACAAGCCATTGCGAAAGTTACGACAGAATTCAACAATAACAGAGCAAAAAATTACCGCTCCCATATTTTAAGAGACGAAAATGTGCCTTTCTGGACGTTCTTACGTTCGGTTGGTCTTGAAAGACAGAATACTGGTGAATGGTACTTTTTTATCGATTTGCGGAAGATTGAAGACGATATGTCGGAACTGGCTGGTTATAGTTTTACACGATCAGGCACACCACCAGCACCTGTAACAGTTAGCGAAAAGGATGTACGAAACTTTTTTCCATCAGGTGAGAACGGCAATATCATCAAACAATTTGTGGCAAATGCTGAATTGCGAAAGCATGTAAGTCCACTGATTGTCCAGACAACTCCTAATAAAGAGAAAAT
Organism: Alphaproteobacteria bacterium; assembly: GCA_035906055.1. GTDB lineage: Bacteria > Pseudomonadota > Alphaproteobacteria > Rickettsiales > JABCZZ01 > JAMIFV01. The sequence continues at coordinate 8,809 of JAMIFV010000013.1, forward strand.
GTCACTCAAAAATCATAAAAACTAATCGCCTATGGAGCATATAAGCATTTGTTGAATATTATAAAAAACCTTTTTCTCAAAACAAAAGAAAGTAGCGATTCGGTTGCTGAACCAACGTGCGTATCTGCTCCCCTAAAAGACACCGCACAAAATTTTGACTTCGATTCTGACCGCCCCATACATTCAATCGATCAGGACAGGCTTGGATTTGGCGCGATTGCGGAAAAACTGGCAGTATCTGTACTTAGTGCCAGTGCCAGCGAAGGGCTAGTCATAGGCATTGAAGGAAGTTGGGGATCGGGAAAATCCAGCATCCTGAATTTGCTATGCCAAAATATTGAGAAGCATACAAAAGATGCCACAGTAATCAGGTTTGAGCCGTGGGTGGTGGGCGACCGTGATAATATGGTTGCTACACTCCTTACTGATTTGGCAACCGCAGTTGCCCGGCTTGATCGCGCAGAGAAAAAGACATTAAGTAACGATACGAAGGCTGCCATTGGATTATCAAAAACATTACGCAAATATGCTGCAAAAACCGGAAAAGGCATATCCCCTCTAATCAAATTCGCGTCCGTTTGTGGCATTCCTTACACTTCGCTCGTTAAAGACGGTTTGGATGCTGCCGTGGATGCTATGGAGGTAAAGGAAAAAAATACGCCCTTATCCTCACAAAAGCAGGAACTGGCAAAGGAATTGCGCGATTTCAAGCACAGGTTCATAGTGGTTATTGATGACATTGACCGCCTGGAACCGGCCGAAGCGGCAGAGATTGTGAGGCTTGTAAGGGCAGTGGGCGATTTTCCCAATATTGTTTACCTGCTGTGTTATGACCGCGATGTTTTGGCGCACAGTTTGGAAAACGCTATCGAAGTAATTGATGGCAAGGCATTCTTGCAAAAAATCGTTCAAATCAGCTTTCCAGTTCCCCGGCCGGAAGAATTCGATTTGCGCCGTTGGTTCTTTGAAGAATGCACCAACCTGCATTCGGTAGTGATAGGACAAGAATTGGGTAAGGAAGTTTCGGAACGTCTTGCAGCTGTTTGTGATACACAGGGGCAGTTGCTGCAAACTCCGAGGGATGTAGGCCATGTTGTGAATGCGTTGCGGCTTGTTTATCCGGCCATAGCAAACAACGTGGATTTTGCAGACCTTTGCTGGCTGCAGATACTACGCCTTAAAAACGATGCCGTGTATAAATGGGTTGAAGAATACCTTAACGTCTTTGCGGCAGTGAAAATAGACCGCGCCAGTGTGAATGAAGGCGAAGAAGCAGCCCTAACAGATAGATTGGGCAAGCTGTTGTCGGATACGACAATAAGCACTTCACCACACTCTGTCTGGTATTTTGGGCAATACATTCCCGGTGTCGTACAAGGTAGTATGGGAGATTTAAGAGAAATTACAGTACTGCAGGAAGTTAATGAAGACGAACTTATTGAACTAGAAAGAAATAACAGGTTGGGAAGCCCACATCATTATCGCCTGTATTTTGCATTTTCCCAACCCGCCGGAACCTTGCATGACACAGAATTAAGCACGCTCATAGATAATGCTGATAATGGCATAAGCATTGTTGACGAGCTTGAACAACTTGTGGATAAAAAGCGCCCGCAGGGCGGGACTATGTATGAAGTGATGCTGGACAGGATAAAACGCATACCTGCCGGACAGTTATCACTGCAAGCAGCCCAAGTTATTCTTTCAGCGATTGGTGATACGGTTGATAGGGCGCAGCATAATGAAAGAGAAGCAGGATTTTTTGGAAGAAAGCTGGTTTGGCATAATGCAAAAACAGTTTTCAGCGGAGTGCTTAAAAGAATCGACACCAATGACAGAAAAACTTTTCTCGATGATTTCTTCACAAACCGCAAATCCATAGGATGGTTACTGGCGGAGATTATTGGAGACGAACTCTTTGCGCATGGTAGAACTGGCAATAATACGCATAATTACGACAAAACCTTGCTGACCAAAGACGAGCTTGATGTTGTGATAAAAATTATGTTCTCGCGCTTGGCAGGTACGGATCGCGACAATATTATTGGAGTGCCAAGTTCCGTGGAGTTTTTCTATCGCTGGCATCAGGCTGGCGGTGATGCTGATTTGAAACGATGGATGGATGAACAATCGCAGACGGATAAAGGCTTCCTGACATTAATGGGAAAATGCCGGGGATGGGCTGCTTCTGGGAAAGAAGTGTACCATCCCCTGAACAAGCGCGATTTACAAGTGTTTATGGATTTTGATCAGGCTGTGAAACGACTGCAAAGCATTTCGCAGGATATAAATAAGCCTGCCGAAGATCGGCATTTAGCAAAGGAGTTGCTTGAAGCTGTGCGTATCCGGGATTAATAAATACCGCAACGGATCGAAAGCCTTCAAAGTAATACTATCATTACATTATGTGGGTGAAATTGCGGGTTAAAGCACAGTTCATTGTGCTGGTAATGTTTGGATTATAAAGTGTTAGCCTCTAATTGTGAATGCTGGCACCATGTAGGACATAGGACATAGTGATGTGTATATTGCACTTCTTGAAAACCTCCCTGTTTTCGCCTCGCTGCAGCGAAACTATGAACAGGCTCTAATATCAGGGGCAATAAAAAAGCTTACTCCTCTGTAAACTATGCTTATAATGGCCGCATGGACATTAAACATTTCTTTGACAGCGATACTGCCACCTTCACCTATGTGGTGAGCGACCCTTCCACCGGCAACTGCGCCATCATCGATTCCGTGCTCGACTACGACATGGCGTCGGGCAGGACGTCCACACGTTGCGCCGATGCGGTGATCGCTTATGTGAAAGCGCAGGGGCTGGATGTGCAGTGGATACTGGAAACGCATGTGCATGCAGACCACCTGACCGCGTCGCATTACCTGAAGGAACAGCTGGGTGGCAGGATCGGCATCGGCGAGCATGTGAAGGACGTGCTGGCGTACTGGGTGCCGCTGCTGAACAACGGGCATGACACCCCGCTCGACGGCTCGCAGTTCGACCACCTGTTCAGGGAAGGCGAAGTGTTCGCCATCGGCAGCATTCAGGTGAAGGTCATCTACACGCCTGGCCATACGCCCGCCTGTGTATGCTACCATATGGGCGAAGCGGTGTTCGTGGGCGATACCATCTTCATGCCCTATGTGGGCACGGCGCGCACGGATTTTCCCGGCGCCAGCGCGGCCACGCTCTATAACTCCATCCAGAAACTCTATGCGCTTTCCGATAACACGCGCATCTATGTCTGCCATGATTACCCCAGGGAAGGCGACAAGGAACAGTGCTTCACCACCATCGCCGAAGAAAAGAAGGCCAACGTGCTGGTGCATCAGGGCATAGGCAAGGCGGATTATGTGCAGACGCGCAATGCGCGCGACGCGGGTAAACCGGTGCCGCGCTTGTTGCTTCCCTCATTGCAGGTGAACCTGCGCGCGGGCGGATTCGGCAAGCCGGAAAGCAACGGCGTTCAGTATATAAAGATCCCGGTCGATAAAGTGTAATTGTTTAATGGCATCGGGGGTTATCCCCGCTACCATTGCCCGGCTTGCATACGCAAGCATACGTAACGAACGCAAGGATAACCGTAGTGAAGCTCGTAAATGCCCTCCCCGATCGTGACGTTTCATTGCCTGCGGTTGAGCAGCAAAGAACCGCAGAGCCTGCGCCGGTGGATAAGGAAGCATTAGAAGCTATTGAGCGCGGCGACCGTATCGTTGTCATTCTGGGGCGGGCGGGCACCGGTAAAACCACGCTTATACGCTCTGTCATGGAGAACAGTTCTGTTAACCAGGTTGTTGTAGCGCCGACCGGTGTTGCGGCTGTGAATGCAGGTGGACAGACCATTCACTCTTTCTTCCGTATTCCCCCGCGGCTGCATAATTTGTCTGAGATACAGCCCCGCAAGGGCGGTGGCCGATTATTCAAGAACCTCAAGCGGGTCATCATAGATGAAATTTCCATGGTGCGTGCGGATCTGCTGGATGCGGTGGACTATGCCCTGCAAATAAACCGCAAAGACCAGCGGCCCTTTGGCGGGGTGCAGATGGTGCTCGTGGGGGATTTCCTGCAATTGCCGCCTGTTGTGCGCGGTGATGAAGAGAGTATTCTTTCCGGCAAAGGATATGAAACCCCGTTTGCCTTCAGCGCAAAATGCCTGCGCAACAATCCTGTTACGTCCATAGAGCTTTCCAAGGTGCACCGGCAGGATAACCCTGACTATATCAACCTGCTGGGCAATCTTCGTTCCGGCAATGAACTGGAGGCCACTATCGATGCTTTTAACGCCGCTTGCCTGGGGGGGCACAAACGCGATGCAGCTCCGATTATTTTAACCGGTACAAATGCGGTGGCAGATAAACACAATGCCCTGGGATTAAACAGCTTATCCGGTGAAACAACCATTTATGAAGGCGCGATTGAGGGTGAATTCAAGTTAGACAAGGACAAGCTGCCCGCGCCTGAATTGCTCGCCCTGAAAGCGGGCGCACGCATCATGATGGTAAAGAACGATATAGCCAGAAACTGGGTAAACGGTTCGCTTGGAACGATCACCCGTCTGGGAAAGGACCGTGTCTGGGTGAAAATAGACGGTAAAGAGCGGCAGTTCGAAGTTGGAAAGGCGGGGTGGGAAAATGTTCGTTATGAGTGGGATGAAACCACCCAGCATATTGAAGCAAAAGTGGTGGGCAGCTACTCGCAGATTCCCGTTATACCCGCCTGGGCTTTAACCATACATAAAGCGCAAGGGTTGACGCTTGAGAATGTGCGCATTGATCTGGAGCGCGGTGCTTTTGTTTCCGGACAGGCATATGTTGCATTGTCCCGGGCGCGTTCTTTAGAGGGGCTTTCCTTTGCATCCCCGCTCAGGGTTTCGGATATTATCATTGATGCACGGCTGCTTCCCAAAGCACGGCATGATTAAGGCATAATTAAAGAAATGGGGGGGGCTGAAAAGCAACGGCGTGCAGTATATTAAGATTCTTAATCCATGTTCTCCCGTTTGCGATTTTTGGTGGCGATCGCCTCGTTCATTATATCCAACTGCCTAAGCGCCTGAGCCGTCAGATCCAACCTCATATGGGCCTCTAATAACCATTTCTCTCCACGTGCAGGGATATTTGCAGTTGCTTCGAGGCCGTGACGATATAACTCCGACCAACGTTCCAACGTCTCTAAGGCTTGACGGCCTCCTTTATCGGTTAGTGAATTATTCATAAGCGGGCGCATAGACGCGTTCATCAATTGCTCGACGGTATCAAGCTTGTTTTGGAATCGTATCAGCAAATCCATATCTTTAATGTGAAAATCATGGGCCAGCGTATCGGTTTCATTTTTAATATCGACAAGCGTTGTCATTAAGACATGGATAGCAGTAATTGCCTGATCTTCACTGGTGACGGATCGTGCAGCGTCCAAAGCAGAGCAGTATTGATGAGCGTCACTCGTCGTTTTTTTGAATTGCGCTTCTATATTGTTAAGTCCGTCTCTTCTCTCCGGCGAGACTGATGCCGTTTGATCAAGGATTTTGCACATTCGGGCTGCAATATTCTTAATTTGCTGCCGGTAAAGCGCCGAAGGTTCATTTAATGATGCAGCGGACATATTACCTCGAAAAGGATATTTATTTTCAAATAGAATGACATGAATGAGACATAGAGGGGATAGGCGCCACCTTCCTCCCTGCTTCCCATATACTAACGTTTCATACTGATATTCGCAGCATCTTTCGGGATATTGCTTTCGGAGGCAGCTTTACCCCAGATTTATTATCAGAAAGAGACCGCTGCTGCGAGAATGATGACATATTAATAATATCATTTTTCTGAGCTTGGCTTTGTATCATTATCTACGATAATGAAGTTTATTCTGAAGGGTGTAAGTTTACTATACGTAATTGAAGCGTCTTGCTACTGCCCGAAGGTAAACGCATAGGCTTCCAGCCCTGCGCCCTCGGTGGTGATCTCCAGCATGCCCTCATTGTGCCCGGGCTGTGCTATGAGTTCATATAGCATGTGCTTATCCACGGTGAGCTTTCCTGCCGGTGCGTCCCTGCCCATGCCGGATGACGCATTATTCAGCGTTATCGTTGCCTGAACGGGTTTGCCGGTGGTGCTGCCCAGCACGAGGAACACTTTCTCTGATTTGAAATGCAGCTTCAGCGAAGCGCCTTTTGCGCCCGCTGTGATGCGCTGGCTGCCTACGTTCCATTGGCCCTGCAACGCCCAGTGATGCAGGGGCAGGGAAGAAGGGTAGGTGTAATCTGCCATATTGTCAGAGACGAAGGAGGGGGTGCTGGCAAAATGCCCGGCGCGGAAATAACCCAGATATGTCTCCGGTGTCTGGTCCTGCGCATATGCGGCCTGCTGCTGAGCGGCGGCAGGTTCTTCATCAAGGCCAAGCAGCCTGCGGATCATTCGCTCGGTGACGTCATAGTTGCCTTCGCCGAAATGGGTGTAGACCACTTCGCCCTGCTTATCGACGAGGTAATGCGCGGGCCAGTACTGGTTGCTGTAATTGTTCCATGTGGCAAGTTCGTTATCCATGGCGACGGGGTAGGGTACTTTCCATTTCTCCATCGCGTGCTTCACATTGGCGGGGTTTTTCTCAAAGTCGAATTCCGGCGCATGCACACCCACGATCACCAGCCCCTTATCGTGATATTTCGTATGCCACTGGCGCAGATAGGGCAGGGTGCGCACGCAATTGACGCAGGAATAGGCCCAGAAATCCACCAGCACCACTTTGCCCCTGAGCTGCTTCACCGAGAGCGGCTCGCTATTGAACCACTGCGCGATGCCGGAGAATTCCGGCGCGGGGTAAGGGGTTTCCAGTTCGCCCTGCGCGTTGCCTGTCCTCACCATGCAGGCGAAAAGCGCGGCGGCAAATACGCAGAAGAGCTTCCTGTGCATGTTTTCACTCCCCGGGGATGAACTTCAGCGATACGCCGTTATTGCAGTAACGCAGCCCGGTGGGGGCGGGGCCGTCCTCAAACACATGCCCAAGGTGGCTGCCGCAATGGGAGCAATGATATTCGGTGCGCGCGACGCCGATCTTGTAGTCCGTCCTGGTCTGCACGCTACCGGGTATCGCATCATAAAAACTGGGCCAGCCCGTGCCGCTGTCGTATTTGGCCTTGGACTCGAACAGTTTCTGCCCGCAGGCCGCGCAGACGAATACGCCTTCGCGTTTTTCGACGTTGAGCGGGCTGGAGAACGCGCGTTCGGTGCCTTCTTCGCGCATCACGCTATATTCTTCCGGGGTAAGGCGTTTTTTCCATTCTTCGTTGCTGATCTTGTCTGTTTTCTCTGCCATAGCGTTTGCACTCCTTAGCATTGTTGAAAAGCATAGTGCGCCGGATAGCCCCAGCAGCCACTTTGAGAATTCCCGCCTGTTGTATGTCTGCACAAATGCCCCTGACATTGGTTTATCCATGAACTCAGTTTAGCATGGCTTGCGGTTACAGGAGAGCCTGAAAATAATCCATATTAACCGTTCTCATGTGGACTTGCAAAACCAGTAATGCTACATCGCAAGTATCAGGGGAGGGGCTTGTCATGGCATTTCGTTCATTCATCGCATCGCTTCTGGCGTTGCCGCTATTATGCGCCGCCCCCGCCCGTGCCGAGACCATAACGCTCGGCGGTGATCCCTGGTGCCCATATAATTGCGCCGAAGGCGGCTACATGATCGAAATCGCGCGCGACATCTTCCAGCGCAACGATATCGAGATCGAATATCAGGTGATGCCGTGGTCGGACGCGATTGACAAAGCGCGTCAGGGCGATATCGAGGCGACGGTCGGCACCTCGCACGATGACGCGCCGGATTTCGTGTTTCCCGAATCGCTGCAGGGCCTGGCCGACATGCGTTTCTGGGTGCGCGACGATTCGCAGTGGGTGTTCTCGGGTATCGCGTCACTGGAAAAGGTGAAGCTGGGCGTTATTGAAGACTATGCCTACAGCAAGGATCTCAACGCGTATATCAAGCAGAACGCGGCGAACCCAAGGCGCATTCATATGGCCGGGGGCAAGGACGCGCTGGAGCAGAACCTGCAGAAGCTGCTGAAGGGTGAACTGGACGTGATCGCCGAGGATGACAACGTCATCAATTATTACATCACCACCAAAAGCGCTGAATACAAGATCAGGTCGGTCGGCACGCCGGTGAAGCGCGAAAATATCGCCGATAACTATCTGTATATCGCTTTCAGCCCCAAAAACCCTAAATCCAGGAAATATGCCGCCATGCTGGATGCGGGGATGAAAGACCTCCGTCAGTCCGGGGAACTGGGCAGGATACTGGAGCTTTACCGGGTTAATGACTGGTACGGCATCTCTAAGAAATAAGGCCATATACCCTTGTTTCGGGCAAAATGACCGTTTTTACTGGCAGGGGCGACAGGAATCGAACCTGCAACCCCCGGTTTTGGAGACCGGTGCTCTACCAATTGAGCTACACCCCTAAGAGCCAGTACCGGCAGCGTATATAACAGAGAAGCGGCCATTGTCCAGCCCCAGAAATAGGGAATTTTCGAGGAAAAATATGGGTTTCTGCTGTTTTTGTGACATTGCTGCAACAGAGTGTCTCAAATGCAGCGATGGTTTTAACCGTTTTTATTATTTTTGTTTGCATAGCCGGGGCTATCTAATAATAGTGGCGGCAGGTTACGCAAATGTGTTGCCTCAAAGTGTTTAGCCACACTTCACGTCATTCAGTGAGAACAGGCAACGCTTTGCACCTGAATCTGGTTTAATAACCTTAATAATAGGAAACGTGCTATGAAAAAAATTCTCCTTGGTACTTCCGCCCTCATCGGCGCTGCTACCCTGCTTTCCGGGGCAGCTCTCGCTGAGGACCCGAAAGTAACGGTTGGTGGCTTCAATACCTTTGAGGCTGGTTATACCGAAAGCGATATGGACGATAACCTCAAGAACCGTGCATTCCGCAACAACACCGAAATCCATTTCAACATCGCTGGCAAAACCGGCGCTGGCCTGAACTACGGTGCTGAAATCGACCTGCAGGCTGACATCGACGGCGCTGGCCCGACCTCTTCCACCGGCACTTCCGGCGGCGGTCTCAATGCTCGCCGTACCTACGGCTGGCTCGGTGGCGACGCCTGGGGTCACTTTGAACTCGGTTCCAACGACGGCGTAGCACGCACCATGAAAGTGGACGCAGCTTCTATCGCTCGCGCTACCGGTGGTATCGATGGTGACTGGGCTTACTTCGCTGACGTGAACACCTTCGGCGCTGCCGTTGCCGGTGAAAACGTTGGTGCAGGTTCCGCTGGTGCCCTCACCGGTCACACCAACAACCCGAACTTCATCACCGGTCCCCGTCTGCCGGTTGAACACGGTCCCGCTACCGGCTTCTTCAACGAAGCTTGGGGCAACAACAACAAGATCACCTACTACACCCCGAAGTTCTCTGGCTTCCAGCTCGGTGTTAGCTACTCCCCCGATCTTGAAAACCGTGGCCAGCTGACCGACCGCGTTGAACGCGTTACCGCTGGTACCGTTACCGCTCGCGATATCTGGGAAGGTGCACTGTCCTATGAAGGCCAGTGGGACCAGTTCGGTTTCGCTGCTGCTGTAACCGGCCAGACCGGCAAGGCTCTTGAGAACTCCGGTCTCGAAGACCTGAACGCCTGGAACGTAGGTGCTAAGGTTTCTTACCTGGGCTTCAGCCTCGCCGGTTCTTATGGCGATTGGGATGACAGCCTCACCACCTCCGCTTCTGGCGTAGGTGCGAGCGCTGACTACTGGACCGTTGGTGCTGCTTACGAAACCGGCCCCTTCGGCGCCAGCGTAACCTACCTTAAGAGCGACACCAAGATCGACGGTGCTGACAATGACAACGAATTCCAGAGCCTTTCCGTTGGCGTTGACTACAAACTCGCTCCCGGCCTGACTCCGTTCGTTGAATGGACCTGGTATGACATCAACACTGACAGCGCTGCCGTTGCAAACAACGAAGGCAATGTTGTGATCGTTGGTTCCCAGCTCTCCTTCTAATCGAAGGTTAGTCTGAAAAGTTTGGGGCGGTATCGCAAGATGCCGCCCCTTCTTTTTGTCTAATCTCCACAGTGATTGGCTGTGAGCGATGGATTTTGCAGCTTCCGTTGCTCACGTATCAAAACGTACGCTGCGCTACGGTTCTACAAAGATCCCTGCTCTCGCTCAGCCCAGCGAGATTCATATTCCGGCTGTAAAAAAAGCCCGCTTAAAGCGGGCTTTCTAAATGGTGCCGTAGTAGGGGAGCAGAAAGGGGGGAAGCGTTCCCCCTCAGATTTTAAGCCTACTTCGCGCGCTCTACGTACGAATTCTCGGCGGTATTCACCACGACGCGGGTGCCTGTTTCAATGAACGGCGGAACCATGATGCGCACACCGTTGGTAAGGATGGCGGGTTTGTAGGAAGACGCCGCCGTCTGGCCTTTCACCACGGGTTCGGTCTCGGTGATCTCCAGGATAACGCTGGGCGGCAGGGCCACGCTGAGCGGCTCGCCTTCGTAGGATTCGATCATCACATTCATGTTTTCCTGCAGGTAGGGCATGCCGTCGCCGACCATGTCTTTGCTGATATGGATCTGTTCGTAATTTTCGTTATTCATGAATACCAGCATGTCGCCTTCTTCGTATAGGTACTGGTATTCTTTCTGGTCGAGCTGCACGCGTTCGACCTTTTCGTCGGAACCGAAGCGGTAATTGGTCTTGGTGCCGGTTTTCACGTCTTTCATTTCCACCTGGTTGAAAGAACGCAGGTTGCCGGGGGTGCCGATCTTGATGTTGGTCACCAATACTAACCTGCCATTATATTCAAGCACCATGCGGGGGCGGATGGCGGAACCGTCGATCTTCATAAATAGCCTCTTTCAAGAGTGTTCTGGTGTAATTCGGGGGCGCAAACTATCAGAATGGGCTGTAATTGCAATTTTATTAAGAAGGGCGGGCCGCCCCTCTTGCCTCCGGCAATTCATCCCTGCGAGGCCGGAGCCCACGCTCCTCCATGCCTATGGCGTAGCGGGGGAGGGACGCCCCCGCACTAAAAAGGACTCACACTTGAATCCTTATGCGGATAGGGTTAAGTAAATATCATGAAAACACGCCCCGTTATCGGTATCACGCTCGATTATGAGACCAAGGAAGGTTATTCCAGGCTTCCCTGGTATGCGCTGCGCGAGAACTATATCACCGCCGTCAGTCAGGAAGGTGCCATTCCCGTGCCGCTGCCGCATGATGTTGATCTTGTTCAGGATTATCTGGCTATGATCGACGGTCTGGTGATAACGGGCGGGGCATTTGACGTGCCGCCGGAGCTTTACGGCCAGTCCAATGTGCATGAGACGGTCTCCACCAAGGACAAGCGCACCGCGTTTGAAGCCGCCATCACCAAAGGGGCGATAGCGCAGAACAAGCCCATTCTTGGCATCTGCGGCGGGCAGCAATTGCTTAACGTCATCCTCGGCGGCACGCTGATACAGCATGTGCCTGAAAGCTACCCGGATAGTCAAATCAGGCATGAACAGCCCAATCCGCGTACGGAACCCGGCCATATAGTAAAAATCACGCAGGGCACTTTGTTGCGCGCGATCGTGAAAAAGGAAGATATCGAGGTTAACAGCGCCCATCATCAGGCGGTGGATCAGGTGGGTAAGGACGTGGTGGTCAATGCCGTGGCGCCGGACGGCGTGATCGAAGGCATTGAATATACCAAGCATCCGTTCTGCATCGGCGTGGAATGGCACCCTGAATACCATATCACCCCTGCCGATACGGAGATATTCAAGGCGTTCGTGCAGGCATGCAAAGGAAAGACCGCATGAGAGACTGCTTCAAAATTCTGCCACGCCTTGCCGCCGCATTCGCCGCGCTATGTATTTCTTCCGTTGCCCATGCGCAGGAGCCTAAACGCCCCACTGTAGTGGAACTGTTCACGGCGCAGGGCTGCCCGTCCTGTCCCAGGGCAGACAGCATGCTCAAGGACATATCCCAGCATCCTGACTATTTCCCGCTTTCCTTCCATGTGACTTATTTTGACGGGGAAGGCTGGAAAGACCCTTATTCTTCAAAGGAAAACAACCTGCGCCAGCGCCGCTACCTGCTGGCTGTGGGCATAAAAGAGGCCTTTACGCCGCATTTCGTGGTGGACGGCACTATATCCTCTGCGGGCGGGGATGCCGGTTCGCTTGCCAAGGCGATAAAGCAGGCGCAGAACATCGCGCTGCAGTTTCCGCTTACCGTTAAGGCCGATCAGGCAGGTAACGGGCTGCATGTGACTATCGGCGACGACAAGAACTTCCTGCCAGCCGATGCCGTGCTGTATGAGGTGCATTTCAAGAGCAGCACCGTTACGCCCATCCGCGCAGGCGGCAATTCGGGTATTACGTCCGAAAACGTGAATAACGTGCTTTCCTTCTTCAGGGTGCCGCTTTCCACGCAATATTATGTGCCGATGAGCCGCGTGACCGGCGACGGGGTGGCGTATCTGCTGCACAACAAGGAAGGCCGTATAATGGGTGCGGCTTATTATATAAAATAAATGGGGGGCACGCTGCCCCCGATTTCGTTCCACGAAATCTCCCCTGCGAGGTCGTCGTGAAGCACTCCTCCGCGCATACGGCACCGAAGTTTATTCCAGAGCTTAGCCGTAGGTATGGAGGAGCGAAGCGACGACTCCGCAGGGGAATTTATGCGGAGCATAAAGGGGGCAGCGTGCCTCTCTTAATTAGCTTTGCATCGCTAAATAAGCGAGCAAAGCCCCGCCCAGCGCGATGCGGTACCATGCGAACAGCGTGAAGCCGTGGCGGCTGATGAAGCCCACGAACCATTTGACCACCAGAAGCGCCGTGATGAACGCGGTTATGAACCCCACGGCGATGAGGGCGAGGTCGTCGCTGCTGAATTCCTTATAGGCCTTCAGCAGGCTGTAGGCGGTGGCGGCGAACATGGTGGGGATAGCGAGGAAGAACGAAAACTCAGCGGCGGCTTTGCGCTCAACGCCCAGCACCAGCGCGCCCATGATGGTAGCGCCGGAGCGGGAAACGCCGGGGATCATGGCGATGGCCTGACAGAAGCCGATAAGCAGGGCGCGCGTGAGCGGCAGGTCATCCAGCGAAGTGATGACGGGCACGGGCTTCCATTTCTCAATGGCGAGGATGACGATGCCGCCGATGAACAGCGTGGTGGCGACCACCGGCACGCTGAAAAGGTGCTCGGTAATGGTTTTGTGAAACAATACGCCCAGCGCCATAGCCGGAAGGAAGGCGGCGATAATGTTAATGGCGAAGCGCTGTTCGGTCTTGCTTGAGGGTATGTTTTTTATGGTAGTGAGCAGTTTACCGCGATAGAGCCAGCAGATGGCAAGGATGGCGCCAAGCTGGATGCTGATCTCGAACACCTTGCCCGGCGGGCCTTTGAAATCGAGAAGCGTTTCCATCATCACCAGATGCCCGGTGGAGGAAATCGGCAGAAACTCGGTAAGGCCCTCGACGAGGCCCATGATCACAGCATCTAAGAGCCTGCTCATCATACTCTCTCTACTGCTGCCTGCTGCAAACAGTGACTTTCTGCGATCCGCTACTCATGTACTGACGTGTACACTGCATTGCGGTTCTCAAAAATCCCTGTTTTCGCTTCGCCGCAGCGAGATTATGAGCAGGCTCTAGCATAATCAGCCCGCTGCTTTCTTGATCGCAGGTGCGCGGTCAAGCGTGAGGGCGGCGTCCAGCACCATCTTCTGCTCTTTTTCGTGCATCCTGGCGTAACCGGCGGCGGGCGACGCGGCTTCGGGGCGGCCCGCATAGCGGATACGCACGTCAGCGCGGCCTGCTTCTTCCAGCAGGTTGCCGATCTTGGGGCCCATGAAGCGGTATGCGCCCATGTTCTCCGGCTCTTCCTGGCACCATACGACCTCGGCACCCTTGTAACGCGCGAGCTCGGCGGCAATTTCCCTGGCCGGGAACGGGTAATACTGCTCGGTGCGCACGATGGCGATGTCCTTGATGCCGCGCTTCTCGCGTTCCTCGAACAGGTCATAGTAGACCTTGCCGGAGGTGAGGATAAGGCGGCGAACCTTTTTATCGTCGAGCTTCTGCGTTTCGGGAATAACGCGCTGGAAACTGGTGCCCTTGCCGAAATCAGCCAGTCTGGACACGCACAGCTTGTGGCGCAGCAGCGATTTGGGAGTCATCACGATAAGGGGTTTGCGGAACTTGCGGTGCAGCTGGCGGCGCAGCACATGGAAGAAGTTGGCAGGCGTGGTGCAGTTGACCACCTGCATGTTGTCTTCCGCGCAGAGCTGGAGATAACGTTCCAGCCTTGCGGAGGAATGTTCAGGCCCTTGCCCTTCATAGCCGTGCGGCAGCAGCATCACGAGGCCGCTCATGCGCAGCCATTTGGCCTCGCCGGAGGAAATGAACTGGTCGATGATCACCTGTGCGCCGTTGGCGAAATCGCCGAACTGCGCTTCCCACAAGGTGAGCGCCATCGGTTCGGCCAGCGAATAGCCGTATTCAAAGCCGAGGATCGCCGCTTCGGACAGCGAGCTGTCCACCACTTCGAACTGCTTTTTCGCGCCGATATTGTTCAGTGGCAGGTAGCGTTCCTCGTTGTTCTGGTCCACCAGCACCGCGTGGCGATGCGAGAAGGTGCCGCGGCCGCAATCCTGACCGGAAAGGCGCACGGGGTAGCCTTCCTTCAGCAGCGAGCCATAAGCCAGCGCTTCACCGATCGACCAGTCGAGGCCTTCGCCCGATTCCATCATGTTGCGCTTGTTATCCAGCTGGCGCAGGATCTTGCTGTTGGCGGCAAAATTCTCAGGGTGTCTGGCGAGCGCAAGGCCGATCTCTTTCAGCTTGGCGACATCCACGCCGGTGTCGGACACGGGGTGCTCGCCCTTGGGCTTTTCAAAGCCCGACCAGTGGCCTTCCAGCCAGTTGGCCTTATTGGGCTTGAAGGTTTTTGCGCCTTCATAGTCCTTTTCGAACTGGCTGCGGAACGCGGCATACATCCCGTCCACCTCTTCCTGCGGCACGATACCCGCCTTCACCAGCTCGCCGGAATAGAGCCTTGCGGGCATTTTATGCGCAGCGATGGCCTTGTACATGAGCGGCTGGGTGAACATCGGCTCGTCGCTCTCGTTGTGGCCGTAGCGGCGATAGCAGAAGATATCCACGACCACGTCGCGCTTGAAGGTGTGGCGGAATTCGGCTGCCAGCTTGCAGGCGAAATACACGGATTCGGGATCATCGCCGTTGACGTGGAAAATGGGCGCCTGCACCATCTTGGCCACGTCGGACGGGTAGGGGGTGAAGCGCGAATAGCGCGGGGAAGTGGTGAAACCGATCTGGTTATTGACGATGATATGCACCGTGCCGCCCGTGCGGTAGCCGCGCAGTTCGGCCAGCGAAAGCGTTTCGGGCACGAGGCCCTGACCGCAGAATGCCGCGTCGCCATGCAGTAATATGCTCATTACCTTGTCTTTGGTCTCGCGGTCGTCTTTCTGGTCCTGCTTGGCGCGCACTTTGCCCACAACAACAGGGTTCACCGCTTCCAGATGCGAAGGGTTGGAAGCCAGCGAAAGATGCATCTTCTTGCCGTTGAGCAGCGTGCGGTCGGTGGTGACGCCCAGATGGTATTTCACGTCGCCGGAGGAATCGACCCATTCGGGGAAGTCGATATTACCCTGAAACAGGGAAAGCAGCTCCACATAGGGCTTGCCCATGATGGTGGTGATCACGTTCATGCGGCCGCGATGCGGCATGCCGATGTTAATTTCTTCCACGCCGAGTTCGGACGAGGTGAGCAGCACGGCCTCAAGGCCTGCGATGGCGGCGTCACCGCCCTGAATCGAGAAGCGCTTGGTGCTGGCGTATTTAAGCTGGAGGAATTCTTCAAACGATTCCACCTCGACCATGGTCTTGAGGATGGACTTCTTTTCTTCGAGCGTCAGGTTGGGGCGGGTGCTGCGGTTCTCGATATGTTTCTGGATCCACGCCTTCTGCTCGGGGTACTGGATGTGCATGAATTCCACACCGATCTTGCCGCAATAGGTGGAGCGCACGATTTTCATGATCTCGCGCAGCGTGCCATGCTGAAGGCCCAGAACGCCGTCAAGGAAGATGCTGCGGTCGAAGTCTTTTTCGGTGAAGCCGTACGTGGCGGGGTCGAGTTCGGGATGGTAAGTGGGCTGCTCAAGGCCGAGCGGATCGTAATCGGCCATGAGATGGCCGCGCACGCGGTAATTGCGGATAAGCATCAGCGCCTGCACGGTATCGCGCAGGGCCTGGTCTATGTCGGCACCTGCTCCCGGGCGAGCACCGGCAGCGACGGGTTTGCCGCCTTTTTTGTCAGGCGTGGCGCGCGGTTCAACGGATTCGTCCTCGAACCTAGACTTATTATGCGACCAGCTTGGGCGCGTGAGCGGGTTGGATGCGTTGCCCGCACCGGAGAACAGCGCCTGCCAGCTTGCATCCACACTGGAAGGATTCACCAGCCATTTTTCGTACAGCATCTCGATATAAGGTGCGTTAGCGGAAAACAGGGGGGAGTTGGCAGGTGCTTCAGTCATAAAAAACTCTGGCAGTGTGGTTGGTTAGTATGTTCGTTGGAGTGAAGAAGGCGGCATTCTATGAAAGAGCGTGGTTTCCAGCAAGTGCAATTAGCGTCTAACCCCATTAAAAAGGTTGCACTAATTTAACGCTTGCAATTGCATTTCGGGAACTTACTACTAATGCGCTTAAGTAATGATTATCATTTTATACAAGGCTTGCCATGCTTGCAATGCAATACTCTATCCAGCTCCCGATAGGGCAGGATACCACCTTCGTCCGTGAGCGCGTTAAGGAACGCACCAGGCTTTTTCAGGGCCTTGCCGGGATGAAACATAAATCCTACCTGCTGAGCGAAGAGGACCGTTTATATGCGCCGTTTTATATCTGGTCGGATGTGGCCGAGGCGCGCAAGTTCCTGTTCGACGACCTGTTTCGCGGCGTGGTGAAAACCTTCCGCCGCCCGCGCGTGCGCACATGGATGGTGCTCGACGCCATGTATGGCGGCTTTAAGGAACAACCCGCATTCGCCATGCGCGAAGCGGATATAATCCCGCCGGAAGAGAACCTTGAAGCATTGTTCAGCCGCGAAAAAACCGCGCAGGAAGCGCTGAAGGGCGACAAAAACCTGCATTTCCATGCCATCGCGCTGGATGCCGAGCGCTGGGAGCTGCTGCGCTACAGCCTGTGGAGCGATCGGGTGTCTGCTGCAAAGCCTGAAAGCGACTGTGTGCAGACTTACGAAGTGCTCAGCTCACAAGGCGCTTAAAATGCTTTTGCTTTAACCGTGCACGTCGTTATCCTTCGGACTCGGTGTGCTCATGTACTACGTGTACACTCCGCGCACCTCGCCTCGGCTGCCTAGTGCACAGCTAAAGCAAAAGCACTTTGATATGAAGGCAAATATCACTTGCCCCGCCTGCCTACTTGGCTAAGGTGTGGCGTGCAAAATATATACATGAGGTAAAATCATGAGTTTTTATAAAGACAGGAAAGTACTGGTGACCGGCGGCACGGGCCTGATTGGCCGCCCGCTGGTGGAAATGCTGATCGCTGCAGGTGCGGAAGTGACGGTGGTTTCGCTCGACGATCCCTCCCGCGCGCCCAAAGGCAGTACTTTCATCAAGGCCGACCTGCGCGAATTCGCCAGTTGCATGGACGCCTGCAAGGGGCAGCAGATCGTGTTCCAGCTTGCCGGGGTGAAAGGCTCGCCCGCCATGACCGCCAAGCGCCCGGCCAGCTTTTTCGTGCCGACGATGCAGTTTTCCATCAACATGATGGAGGCGGCGCGGCGCTCAGGCACGGAGCGTTTCCTGTTCACGAGTTCCGTGGGCGTTTACCAGCCTGCCGACGTGTTCTTTGAAGACGATGTATGGAAAACCTTCCCCTCGCCCAACGACCGTTTCGCAGGATGGGCCAAGCGCATGGGCGAATTGCAGGCGGAAGCCTATAAGATCGAATATGGCTGGGATAAGATATCTATCGTGCGCCCGGCGAACGTCTATGGCCCGTATGATAATTTCGATCCCGAAAACGCCATGGTCATTCCTTCGCTCATCCGCCGCGTATGCGAAGGCGAACGTCCGCTGACCGTATGGGGCGACGGCTCTCCCATCCGTGATTTCATTTACGCCAAGGACTGCGCGCGCGGCATGATGCTGGCCGTAGAAAAAGGCATCAGCGAGCCGGTCAACCTCGGCTCCGGCACCGGCGTTACCATCAGGCAGGTGGCGGAAATGGTCGCCAAACACGCTCCCGGCGGCGCGGCGGATATCGTATGGGATACCGAAAAACCCAAGGGTGACGCCAAGCGCCTCATGGATATGACCCGCGCCTCCGGCTACGGTTTTGCATGCGAAGTGGGTATCGAGGATGGCGTGAAGCAGACGATGGAATGGTTCCTCGCCAACCGCAACGATGCCGACAAGCGCTATATTGCCTTTAACGACCCGGCGATGAAGAAGGCTGTATAAGATATTTATTCTTTCACTGCGTTGCCGTATAAGTGGAGTAGTCTTACACTACGACCCCGCGTAGCGAGGGGGAGCGGTAGCGGGGGCGGTACGCCCCCCTAATCAAATAAGGAGCATTTATGCAGAAAACAGCTATCGTAACGGGCGCATCGCGCGGCATCGGCGCCGCAACCGCAAGGCTGCTGGCAAAACAGGGTTATGCGGTCTGTGTCAATTATCACCAGTCGCAGGAAGAAGCGCGCGCCGTGGTGGAGTCCATCACCTCCGAAGGCGGCAA
The DNA here is from genome assembly GCA_035906055.1 of Alphaproteobacteria bacterium. GTDB lineage: Bacteria > Pseudomonadota > Alphaproteobacteria > Rickettsiales > JABCZZ01 > JAMIFV01. The sequence goes on from JAMIFV010000013.1 coordinate 27,611, forward strand.
GGCATTCGCCGTGCAGGCCAATATGGGCGTGGAAAAAGACATTCTCCTGCTGTTCGATGCGGTGGATAAGCAGTTCGGCCCGGTAACGGCGCTGGTCAACAACGCCGCCATCAACCCGCGCGAAGGCTCGGGCCAGGTGGAGGATATGACCTGGCGCTCTATCGATTTCACGTTTCAGGTAAACACGGTTGGCGTATTCATCGCCTGCCGTGAAGCGCTAAAACGCATGAAGAAAGCGGGCGGCGGCGCGATCGTGAATGTTTCATCGGAAGCGGCCAAATTCGGAGGCAACCGTATGGCGCATTATGCTGCATCGAAAGCGGCGCTAAACACCTTTACCGTGGCGTTCGCGCGTGAGGCGGCGGCGCACAACGTGCGCGTGAATGCCATCAGCCCCGGCATCATTGATACGGACGCGCACAAGGATGCTTCGCCGGAACGTATTGCCGCATTGCAGGCCAGCCTGCCGCTGGGACGCATGGGCAGCCCCGCCGAGGTGGCTAATACTATCGCGTGGCTGTTATCCGATGATGCGTCGTATGTATCGGGCAGTAACCTGACAGTGGCGGGTGCGCGTTAGCGTAATTGAGGATACGCTCTAGTTGGCGAGATTATGAACAGGTTCTTAGAGATAAAATCTATTTTGCAGTAATCCTAAGAATCTTATCGGCATTCTGATTTATCAGCGCATGTATTCTTTCATAGACGGAAGAGTAAAGTTTCTGTGCGGTCAGCATGTCTATGAGCTTATGCGATAGTCTGGGCAGGGAAGATGCAAGTTTTATTAGCCGGGTACGCAGGTAAGGCATGCCTATGCCTGTTTCTTCAGCCATTTTTATCCAGTCACGATAAATGATTCGATCATGCAGATAAGCCCCCCCGATCTTCATGGCTACTTTTGTACTGAGGGCTGGATAAATGTGAGTAGAAAGCAAATCATAGAAAGGTGCGAGTATTAACCCGTTCTCTGCATGAAGAAATGAGAAATTCTTGCCATGCGCATCTGTATTGCCAATTAAATAATTAAAAATCACAATGTCTGTCATTCGTAAGCGGTCTTTGGCGGGCTGAATGCTATAAGACTTCAACAAATCAAAGCATTGGGCCAGCGATGGCCCCCCTTCGCTCTGGTATTTTCTTTCGGGGGAAACTCCCAATGCCTGACAAAAATCTTCTTGATGGATACGAATAATTTTTCCTTCAAGGGCAGTGCGGTCGTAGCGTTCAATCATTAAGTAAGGAACCCCGGCTGCGGTTTGCGCCGAAACATTTGGTACAGGCACCAGCCCGGACACCATCTGCGCTAGCTGCATACAGAAAAACTCATTGGCAATACTCTGATCTACGCCGTGTATTGCAGGCTTTATAATGTGTGTGCTGTGCAGAGTTTCATTTGGTAAAGAAAATTCATTATCAAAGAATCTTACGACCATTTTATTCTGTGCGCCCGCCAGCGATAATTTTAACCCGCTTAAGCCCGCTAATAATGGCCTGTTAGGAAGAACACTTATCAGTTCTGCTAATTTTTCTTCTTTCAGGTAATAGGGGGAGGATTGCGATGTTCTGGGGGGTAATTGCCCAGCGGGATATAAGGATATAGCGCCAGCGCACTCGCGTCCCAGCTCTTCTAATAAGGCATAGTCGTTTTTCTCGGAAACACCTAATATTTTTGCCAGTTTTGCGCGTACAGCATCATCAGGTAACAGGCCTGCAAAGAATGGACGGGTTTCAGCGTCTTCAAATTTTCTCTTTTTTAAAGGCAATGATACCGAAAGAGGCTTAGGGTTCTTAGAGGCTAACCATTTCTGATTATATTCAAATGCTAGGCGTCCGCTTTCGCGTTGCCTGAGAACGCCCACTTTATTTTCAAACAGATAAACATCCAGGTTTTTATCCGTCATGTTTTATTCCTGGTTTGGGCAATCAGAACAACCCCCAACATTTCAAGAACCTGAAATATTTTACCGATCTGGCACGTTGCCTTACCTTTTTCCAATTCAATTATAAACCGCAGGCCTGTTCCACTGGCTCCGGCTAGCTCTTGTTGTGTAAGATGCTGAATCTTTCGTTTTGTACGAACAAGTTTTCCTAGTGCAACCGGATCTGATATTCTCATGACAGTGACCTGTATCTACCCGTTAATATGATATTTTGTTCCCGACCGGGAATGTAATCATAATATATTGATAAATAAGAGAAGACATGGAGGGTGCCTTTGATTTCGTACTACATAACGATATTTTAGAATGCAAACGCTCTATAAGTAGTCATGTGGACTTTGGAAGCCCTTCCTGCGTTCTGGCGCAATCCTCAAGAGTACCGAACAATCTGATAATGGCTGGCGTAAGGCAGTTCCAGCAGAAAACCGGATTGTTTTTTAATCCCTCCGGGTGGATTCCCCGCCGCTTGCGGCGTGGAGGAGCCGAAGGCGACGACCCCTTTAGAGGGGGTAAGCGTTAGCGAAGGGGGATGTCTTCATCCCCCTTACACTTAATACCCCGCCGCAAGCGGCGGGGGTGTTTAATTTATGTGTAATCCCGTGTTTTTCTGACAATAAAAAAAATCGGAGACATGTCATCAAACTGTCATGGTTATGGTGTAGGATATGTTGCGTAATATTCAGAAAGCAAAGAGGATTTGATCATGAATACGCAGAACGCCAGGGAACAGGTTGCCCAGTTATACGATGCTGAAGTGGCGCCTCATTTGGCCAGTACCCTCACCGGCGCGGATCGCCTGATCGCCCAGCTTTCCGCGTTATCGGAAGAAGAGAAAGGGCGTGTTGCCCAGGCGGCAACGGCGCTGATAGAAAGCCGTACCGGGCAGGAGGCCTTTGTAAGCCCCGACCCTGTTGCAAGCCTTGTTCCGCTTGCCCGTAATGTTAAGGCGCTGCAGCGTTTCTTCGATGCCGTAAAAAACGAAGCACCGGCCACGCTGGGCGCATTGGAAAAGAATGCGGCCACGAACCGCTACGAAACATTGAACCAGTTCTCGGAAACCGTGGGCGTGCTTGCCGCCGCTGTGGGGCAGGCGCTTCCCGAGCGTGCCGACCTGAAGCAAACGGCGGAGCAGCTGGCAAATGATGCCCGGCAGGTCGAGAACGGCATTGCCGGAGCCCCTGATGCGGCGCGTCCTAAGGACGACCTTTTCCTGCACGCATTGAGGGAAATGAAAACAAGCCAGTCCACCGGTGCGGCACCTGCAGAAGCCGAGATTGAAAACATAAGGCATCTGTTTGAGCACAAGCTTTCCCATCCCATGCAGTCCATTGCCAGGACGGCAGCCAAGCTGAAGGAAAAACTTGCGGCCTTGCCGGAGGTAGACAGGCAGAAATTGCGTACCCTTACGGAAGCTTACGGCAGGCAAAGCACGCTGCCTGACATGAAGCTGCCGCAAGACCATGATATCCCTGCGGCGCTTGACGGACTCACGGCCAACATGCAAGGGTTGCAGAGCCTGCTTGCCAATGTGTCGAGCGGTAAGAAAACGCAAGAGCTCACTGCTGCCGAGCAGGCTGCCGCTGACGCGGGGGCGTGGCAGACGGCCAATGATCTGCGTATGCCTGCCCGCGCGCTGGCTGCAATTGCCACTATTGCCAACCATGCGGAAGACGGTCAGGCTTTTAACGCTGAAAATATGGACAGGCCCGGCGCTTTTGATGAGATCATCAGGCTTTCCGGCAAGATAAGCGACAGATGCCGGGAAATGCAGAACGCCATTACCTCGCCGGGCATGGAAGCCAGCATCAAAACGGCTGTTGACGCGTACCGCCAGCGCCCGGTGGATGTTCCTTCTCCCGCGCTTTCCGATGCGACAGCGCGGCCCGTTGGCCCGCAGCAGGATCAGTCCCGTGGTGCGGCATAAGCAGCAGGCGGGATTGTTATACCTCGTGGAAGGCAGGGATGCGGGCTCTGAAGCGTGGCATCTGGTGCTGGTGGACAAGCTGAAGCTGCCGCTTTTTCTGCATGCCCTCAAATCACGTTCGCTTAATGTGTCCGAGTTCGGGGAAATAGTGCTTTCCGGCTGGGGAACTGCGCCGTCCGATGAGGCGCTTAAAGATATCCGGGCGCGTTACGCTTAAGCCTTCAGTATCACCGGAAGCTCCGTTTGCGCGCGGGCGTAATCCTCAGGGATGCCGATATCAATGAAGTAGTCCTCCGCGATGAAGGCGCGGGGTTGTAGGGTGCCAAGGCGCGGCGGCAGATAGTCACGTTCAAACGAAAAAGCGTCCGGCAGGGTTGGCGGAAATAACGCGGGGTTAAGCACGTAAACACCGGCATTGATAAGGCCGGGTGCGCCTGCCTTGCCCTCCCCGAAGGCGGTGATGATGTCACCTCGTGTTTCTACCGTGCCATAGCGCCCGCTATCGGGCACCTTGCGCAATACCATGCTGAGCGCGGCGTTGTTCTGCCTGTGCTGGCTGTAGAGCGCCCTTAAATCCGCTTTCACGAAACTGTCGCCGTTTAACACCAGCGTTGGCTCCGTGCTGGTGCCCAGCGCGAACTTTATCGCGCCGCCTGTGCCCAGCGCCGTGGGTTCCACAGCGTATTCTATGGGCACTGGGGCAGGGTTGGCGTCGAAATAGTCGCGTATCTTCTCCCACTGGTGATGCACGCTGAGAGTTACATGCGTCACGCCCTGCGCGGCCAGTGAATCAATAAGCCAGGCAAGGAACGGCCTTGCGGCGATGGGGGCAAGGGGTTTGGGAACGTCGCTGACTACGGAGCGCAGCCTGGTGCCGAAACCGCCTGCGAGGATGACGGACTTCATGCCGCCCCCCTTATTTACGCGGATTTGGGTTTGTTGCCGTATTCCGCCCCGAAGATGGTGTCTTCGATGATCTGGCAGATGATATGGCCGAACATGATATGGCATTCCTGAATGTTGGGCGTGCAGGAAGAAGGCATCTTGAGCAGGATATCGCACATGCCGTTCATCTTACCGCCGTTCCTGCCGGTCATGCCGACAGTGGTGATGCCCTGTTTCTTCGCGGCTTCCAACGCTGCCAGCACGTTGGTGGAATTGCCGGATGTGGAAATGGCGATGAGTATGTCGCCCTTCTGGCCGATCGCTTCCACCTGACGGGAGAACACGCGGTCGTAGCCATAGTCATTGCCGATGGCGGTAAGGGCGGAGGTATCCGTAGTGAGGGCGATGGAGCATAAGCCGGGGCGGTCGTAATTGAGGCGGCTGACCAGTTCGGCGGCGATGTGCTGGGAGTCGGCGGCGCTGCCGCCATTGCCGCAGAGCATGACCTTGCGCTGGTCTTTGAGCGCCTTCACACATGCCAGGCCTGCCTGCTCTACGCTGGCAATGAGCGCGCTGTCGGCAAGCACGGCGTCCATGGTGGCGCGGGTGGTTTCAATCGAGGTGCGGATAAGGTTCTGGATCATAAATAATACACATAGTTACGACGGCATATCCTGAAGATAGAGAATCCTGCCACAATGGCAATACACATCAGCCCTAAAAGTCGCGCAATGCTGGCCATATCCGGCACGGCATGCTCGTAAGCCAGCGTCTGCAGCGGGTGGATCATGATGTAAAAAGGGTTCCACATCATGATGTTCAGCGCTTCCGGGGGCAGCGCCGCCGGGGTGTAGATAACCGGGGTAAGCCAGAAGGCGATGGTCATGCCCATGACCACCAGTTCGCCGATATCGCGGATATACGGGGCGATAAAGGCAATGGCGACGCAGGCGGAAAGCATGATGACCAGCGCCGGCAGGAAGAATACCGGCATCAGCAGCAGGTGCCAGGTGATGCTGGTATAGCCAAACAGCAGCGCCACGGCGTACATGGCGCAGAAGGACAGTACCAGCATATAAGTGCCGCGCAGCACGTCGGCCACGGGAAAGACGGTGGAGGAGATCATGCAGCGTTTGAGCGTTTCGCCGTTGGCGAGGATGGAGTTACTCGAAGCGATCATCACCCCGGAAAAGAATCCCCACAGCGGCAGCGACACGATAATATACAATGCGTAATTGGAGGCAGAGGAAAGCTTCATGATCATGGGCATGATGGTGATGTAGACCATCGCCATGGTGAAGGGCTGTAACATCGCCCATAACTTGCCCAGATACGAATTGCGGTACTGGCGTGCAAGGCCGTTGCGCGCAATCAGGATAGCGGTCTGCCAGTAATACGGATTGAAGAACACGCCGAACTGGCGCAGTGATGCAGTGCTCATGCGGCGTGGCCTTCCAGATGGAGAATATCGTTATGGTAGCGGTTCAGTATCTCTTCACGCGGGCCTTCCTGCAGAATCACGCCCTCATGCATCAGGATGAAGCGGTTGCACAAATCGGTGAACTCGTTGCTTGCGTGGGACACCATGATGGTGATGGACACCTTATCCACTTTCTCGCGCAGCGTATGGCGGGCCTTCTCGACAAACCCCGCGTCGCCGGTGGCGAATATTTCATCGAGCAGCAGGATGTCGGGGTCCTGAAAGATGGCGGAAGAAAAGGCAAGGCGAGCCACCATGCCGGAAGAATAGGTTTTCAGCGGGCGGTCGATCTTCTCGCCCAGTTCCGAAAATTCGATCACGCGCTTTTCGGCGGCGAGCGAATAGTCCTGCAGCTTGCCGCGATAGGCGTAACTGAGCTTGATATTATGGCGCCCGGTCATTTCATTTTCAAAGCCCGCGCCCATTTCGATGAGCGGCACCACCGTGCCTTCCACGCGCCGTGTGCCGCCATGGATGGGGTAATTGCCGGATATGACCTTCAGCAGCGACGATTTGCCGCTGCCGTTCTTGCCGATGATGGCGATGCGGTCGCCGGGTCTGGCGGTGAAGGAGACGCCCTGCAGTATGGGAATGCGGTGTGACGAGAGTGCCTTGCGGTGCACGAACCATTGCCGCAGGCTTGCAGCGCGCGCATGGGTGTCCACCCCCCAGACATAGACTTCCTTCAGGTCGATATTTCCTGTCATGACCTACACTTTAAGAATGCGCTTTACCGCTGGGAAGGGCACGACTTTTTCCCGCATGGGGCCGTTGTCCGGCGCAAAGAATTTGAGGTTCTGCGAAGCATTTTCCTGCAGGTGGCGGAAATCGCGGCGCGTGAAAGTGTCGGAAGAATAGGGCGAATGCGAATAAAAAATGACGTTGGTGCCGCCCGTTTCAAATTCGAAGGGCACATAGAGAAGGTCGGACAGTTCTTTTTTAATATGCTCATGCATGTCGGGCTGGGCAAAAAACAGGATGAACCCGCCGCCGCCAGCGCCTAACAATTTGCCGCCGATGGCGCCTGCCTTGCGTGCGCGCGCGTAAATATCGTCTACGAACTGGGGCGCGATTCTGGAAGAGAGCGAACGCTTGAGCTGCCATGTCTCATGCAGCAGGCGGCCGAACTGGCTGAGGTCGCTGGCGTGGGTGACCACGTCCACGGCTTCATCCACCAGCTGGCGTATGGCCTTGAGTTCTGCTTTTTTGTTGCCGACATTCTTCGACTGTTCTTCGGCGATGTCCGAAGAGGTGCGCGCGATGCCGGTGAAGAACAGCATGAAATGGCTCTGCAGCAGCTGCAGGCGCTGCTGCGGCAGGATGACAGGATCAACCGTGAAATCGCCGTTCTGCAATATGGTGATCTTGTTAAAGCCGCCGTAAGCGGTCGCTATCTGATCCTGCACGCCGACATTCTCCTTCAGAATGTCGCGTTCGATATGCACCGCTTCGCAGGCCAGTTCGCGCTTGTTGGACATCTTGCCCTGCAATGCGTACATCGCATGGAGCAGGCCCACCGTGAAGGCGGAACTGGAACCAAGGCCGGAACGCGCGGGCAGGTCGCCCGTGTGATGAATCTCCACGCCGTTGTCTTCCTTCATGAATTCCAGCACGGCGCGCACGGCGGGGTGCCTGATCTCAGAGGTCCGGTCCACTTTTTCTATATGCGACCAGACGATGCGGTGCCGCTGCTCGAAGAACGGCGGCATATGGCGGCAGGTGAGGTAGCAGTAATGGTTGATGGTGGTGGAAAGCACCGCGCCGCCGTAGGTGTTATACCATGTGTGATAATCGGTGCCGCCGCCGAAAAAAGAAATGCGATAAGGAGTCCGGCTGATTATCATGCGGCAGCTTTCTCGGTAAAATGATGCAGATACATCCGCCTGAGCCCTTCGGTCAGGCTGACTTCAGGCTGCCATCCTAATGCAAAAAGGGGCGTCGAATCCAGTATTTTCCGGGGGGCGCCGTCGGGCTTGGTGGTGTCGAGCGATATTTTCCCCCTGAACCCAACGGTTTCAGCGATCGCGGTGGCGAGGTCGCGTATGGATATTTCCTGCATCGTGCCTACATTGATGATGTCGGCGGTCATCCTGTTCTTCATCAAAAATATCAGCGCGCTGGCAGCGTCGTCCACGTAGAGGAATTCACGCATCGGGCTGCCGCTGCCCCAGAGCACCACTTCAGGGGCATTGTTCACCTTCGCTTCGTGAAAACGTTTCATGAGCGCGGGGATCACATGCGAGGCTTCGGGGTTAAAATTGTCGCCGACGCCGTAGGTATTGGTGGGCATGGGCACCACTACCTGCATGCCATATTGCTTTGCGTAGCTCTGCGCCATGACGATGCCGTTAATTTTAGCGGCGGCATAGGCGATGTTGGTGGGTTCCACCTTGCCGTTTAAAAACTCTTCTTCCTTCACCGGCTGCCGGGCGAGCTTGGGGTAAGTGCAGGCGGAACCGGGAAAGAGGATTTTTTTCACGCCGTTGCTGTGTGCGGCTTCGAACATGTTCATCTGCATGGCGGTGTTGTCGAACACGAACTCGGCGGGGTAGGCGCTGTTGGCGTGGATGCCGCCCACGCGCGCGGCCAGATGGAACACGTAAGCGGGTTTGTGCTTGCCGACATAGGCCTGAACGGCGGCGGCGTCGCGCAGCTCCAGTTCCGCGTGGCTGGGTGCAAGCAATGCGGAATATCCTTCCGCCTTCAGGCAGCGCAGCAGCGCGCTGCCGATCATGCCGGAAGCGCCAGTGATAAGAATGCTGTCGGACGTTTGCATAAGCGTGCTTATAGCATGTGAGCCGTTACACGCACCTGCTTTTTTATTATGCGGCTTTGGTGAGCGCCAGACGCATGCGGGCGAGCTTACCGGCGATGGAATGGTCGAGCAGCTTGCTGCCCACGCGCACCTGAAGGCCGCCGATGAGGGCTGCGTTTTCAGCGGTGTTCACGGTTACCTTTTTGCCGGTGGATTTGGAGAGGGATTCGGCAATCGCGTCCACCTGCTTTTTGTCCAGCGCTTTTGCGGAGGTAAGCTGCACGCTCAGTTCATTGCGGCTGTCGGCCAGCATGTCGAGGTATTTCTGCGCAGCGGCCGGGCCGATGGCGAGGCGGCGTTCATGCGCGAGCAGCGCGAAGAATTTCTTGGTCAGGTCGCTGGCTTTCATGGAGTCGAGCACGGCGGCAATCACGGCGGCGGACTGCGTGCGTTCCATCACCGGGTTCACGAGAAACTTACGCAGCGGCTCGCTTCCGGCAAACGCATCGAGCAGCGCGAGCATGTCCTTTTTCACCGCATCATGCTGTTTCTGTTCACCGGCGAGGCTGAACAGTGCATTGACATAACGTGCGGCGATAAGATTGATCTCGGACATTTTTTGCTCCTTCTGATGATGTGCTCTGCTATCACAGCCTATATTGTGGTGCAAGCGGCACCTAATCAATAATTTGAGCCGTCGCTCTGCGTTCCCCACGCAACCGCTACCGGCCAGGTGCGAGTTGTCCACAGGCAGGATTTGCCCGTTATGCCGTAAATATTTCTATATATAGTGGTATCAATATATAAATATACTATAAGTAGTATGGAATGAATCATGCATGATAGAAATTGTCATGACCGATGCGATGAACAGTATTTTAGCTACGCAACCCCTGCCACCTGCCACCAGACTGGTGCCTGCGGGTGAGGCTGCGCCATCGTCCGGAATCTCATTTGGCGATGTGCTCGACGCCATTAATCCGCTGCAGCACATTCCCGTCGTTTCCAGCATTTACCGCGCGGCAACCGGTACGGCTATTTCCGGCTTTGCGCAGATTGCAGGCGGAGCGCTTTTTGGCGGTCTGGCGGGTGGTCTGGTCTCCGGTGTGGTCTCTTCAGCGGTGGATGTGGCGGTGAAAGAAGCCTCGGGCAAAAATATTGCCGAACATGTGGTGTCCACGGTGGAAGATGCAACTGAAAGCAGCACAGGCACGGTTTCCGATAAAGCCGTCAAACTTGTGCCGGTAGAAGGGCTTACGCCGGAAGCGGCAATTGCTAATGCCAAGGCATCGCTGGACGAACAGGCCGCTGCGGCAGCCAGCTTTATCCTGCGTGAGGGCGGCAACGCCAGGCAGGTTGCAGGCCAGTACCAGCGTGCCCAGACACTGGATATCACTAATAAGATATTGATGAACGCCTTATAATCAACCTTGTTCATTATCTCTACTATGCCTTGCTGCAAACGGCGATTTTCTGCGATTCGCTGCTCATGTACTACGTGTACATTGCGCTGTGATTCTCAAAAACCGACCGTTTTCGCTATGGCTTAGCGAGATCGTGAACAAGGTTCTTAGTGAATATTTATTCTAGCTGGGCTAGAGTGCGCAACCTTAAAAAAGGCAAGTACATGGCCCATTGGACTCTCGATGATATTTCCTGGCAGAATTTTGACCGCAGCAAAGCCCGCGCGGATATCATCTCGCTCGCTAAAGCAGCAAGCATGGTGGAATATAACGGCGGCGACTATGCGCGCTATTTGTGCGAAGTGTTCAGCGACGACCCTGAATTCCAGGCGATAGCGCAGGAATGGGCGGAAGAGGAAGTGCAGCACGGGGCGGCGCTGCGCCGCTGGGCGGAACTGGCCGATCCGGAATTCAATTTTGATGCCAGCTTCAGGATGTTCACCGCCGGCTACCAGCTGCCGCAGAACGTGCAGCAGTCGGTGCGCGGGTCATGCTCGGGCGAACTCATCGCGCGTTGCGTGGTGGAAACCGGTACGTCGGGTTATTATGCCGCCATCGCGGACAGTACCGACGAACCCGTGCTTAAAGAGGTGTGCCAGCGCATCGCCGCAGATGAGCTGCGTCATTACAAACTCTTCTACACACACCTGAAGCGCTATCTCGAAAAAGAAAATATCGGCCGTATCCGCCGCCTGCGTATCGCGTTGTCACGTATCACCGAGAGCGAAGACGACGAGCTGGCATATGCGTTCTTCGCCGCGCATGGCGGCGGCGACTATAACCGCGCCACCAATATCCGCAATTACCTCTCGCTGGTCTATCCGCTGTACCAGCGCAGCCATGTGCAGCGCATGATCGCCATGGTGTTCAAGGCCGTGGGGCTTAAACCCCAGAGCCGCCTCGCCCGCGCAGCCGACTACACGGCATGGAACTTCATGCAATGGCGAAAGAAGAAGATTCATCAGGAAATCAGCCGGGAAGCCGCATAAGCCTGCCTTATCTGATTGACAATTCAGCGCCTGTGGGGTTTGTCCACAGCATGGATTTTTCTTCCAGGGATAACTCATGCTCCAGCGGGCACCAAAAGATCATGCCAAGATGCATCCTGCGCATGCCGTCTCGGGCATGGGCTACACCGTGCCGCGCGGGCCTTTCTGGTTTGACCTGCTGGCGCTGCTGATCGTTTCAGGTTTTTTCGTCTTTATCATCTGGGGCATGACGGCCATCTCCGCGCCGCAGGCCAACCTCGAAAAACACGTTATCAGCCTTGATCCTGAAAACCTGCCCGAATATGCATTGCGCACCACGCTGCGCATGCTGGTGGCCATGGCGGTGGCGTTCCTCTTCACGCTGGTCTATGCCACGCTGGCCGCCAAGAGCGCCAAGGCGGGGCAGATACTCATTCCCATGCTCGATGTGCTGCAATCCGTGCCCGTGCTGGGATATATTTCGTTCACGGTAACAGGGTTCATCGCATTGTTCCCCGGTTCCATGCTGGGGGTGGAATGCGCGGCCATCTTTGCTATTTTCACCGCGCAGGCATGGAACATGATCTTCAGCCTTTATCAGTCGCTGCGCACCCTGCCGCGCGACATGCATGAGGCGGCGTTCGTGTACAAACTCACCGGCTGGCAGAAATTCTGGCGTGTGGAATTGCCTTTCGCCATGCCGGGGCTGGTGTGGAACATGATGATTTCCATGTCCGGCGCATGGTTCTTCGTGGTGGCGTCGGAAGCGATAACGGTGGGCAACACCACGGTGATGCTGCCGGGCATCGGCGCGTATATCGCACTGGCGATCAAAACCAGCAACCTGCACGCTATCTATTATGCGATCCTTGCGATGGCGGTGGTGATATTGCTTTACGACCAGTTGCTCTTCCGCCCGCTGGTGGCGTGGTCGGACAAGTTCCGCTACGAGATGACCGCGAAGGAAGACGCGCCTTCCTCATGGATTTATACGCTGTTCGGCAGGAGCAGGCTGGTTTATGCGCTGTTTACCCCGCTGCGCCGTTTCTTCACGTTCATTGCCGGGTTGCCGCTGTTCGCCCTGCGCAGCGAGAAGCCGCAACAATTTTTCAGCCGCAAGGAAGCGCGCCTGTTCGACGCGCTGTGGTATACCACGCTCACTGTGCTTGGTTCTGTGGCGCTGTTCTATGTGGTGGCGTTCCTGCGCACGGGCGTAGCGTGGAGCGAAGTTATCCATGTCATCACCTGCGCCGGTTTGACGCTGTTGCGCATTATGGTGCTTATCCTGCTGGCGTCCATTGTGTGGGTGCCGGTGGGCGTGGCGATCGGACTTAACCCGCGCGCGGCGCGTGTGGTGCAACCGCTGGCGCAGTTCCTTGCCGCATTTCCCGCCAACCTGCTGTTTCCGCTGGCGGTGGTGGCGATCAGCCGTTACAGCCTTGACCCCGATATCTGGCTGTCGCCGCTAATGATTCTGGGCACGCAGTGGTATATCCTGTTCAACGTGGTGGCGGGCGCGTCCTCCTTCCCCAACGACCTGCGCGAAGTGTCGCGCAGCCTTTCCATACGCGGGCTGCTCTGGTGGCGCAGGGTGATATTGCCGGGCATATTCCCCTATTACCTCACCGGCGCCATTGGCGCGTATGGCGGTGCGTGGAACGCCAGCATCGTGGCGGAAATTGTAAGCTGGGGTGATAAGACCTACGAAGCTCGGGGCTTAGGTTCCTACATTGCCGAGATGACCGCGAAGGGTGACCTTGTGCATGTGGGGCTTGGTATCGGCGTGATGGCGATCACGGTGGTTCTGGTCAACAAGCTGTTCTGGCGACCGCTATACGAAATGGCCGAACGCAAGCTGCGCTTTGATTAATGCGCAGAAGAGGTTAGAAAAGGACTATGGAAAAAACGCTTCTGCAGCTTTCGCACATCAACCAATCCTTCTCCAAAGGCGAAGGGCGCAGCGCCAACGTGCTTGACGATGTGAACCTTTCCCTGCGTGAAGGGGAGATCGTGGGGTTGCTGGGTAAGTCCGGTTCAGGAAAATCCACGCTGCTGCGCATCATCGCGGGGCTTATCAAGCCCACGGGAGGAAAGCGCGATTATATTCCGGGCGAGAATGCCAACGCGCTCAATATCGCCATGGTGTTCCAGACTTTCGCGCTGTTTCCATGGCTGAGCGTGCTCAAGAACGTGGAACTGGGGCTGGAAGCGTCAGGCCTTGATGCCAAGGAAACCCGCAAGCGCGCGCTTGCCGCCATCGACCTTATCGGCCTGGACGGCTATGAGTCCGCTTACCCACGTGAGCTTTCCGGCGGCATGAAGCAACGCGTGGGCTTTGCGCGCGCGCTGGTGGTGAACCCGGAAATACTGCTTATGGACGAGCCGTTCTCCGCGCTCGACGTGCTGACGGCGGAGACGCTCAAGACCGACTTCATAGAGCTGTGGAGCGACGGCAAGCTGCCTATCAAGTCGGTGATGCTGGTGACGCATAACATCGAGGAAGCGGTGCTCATGAGCGACCGTATCCTTATCTTCTCCTCGAATCCGGGGCGCATATTGCAGGAGATACGCGTGGATATGCCGCATCCGCGCGATCGCCAGTCATCCGCCTTCCGTGCTAAAGTAGAGCAGATATTCACGATCATGACGTCAGGCGCCAGGAAACGCGAGACGGGCACGGCCATGCGTGCGCCCGGCGCCAGCATGTATGAAACGCTGCCGCATGTTTCGCCCAACCATCTGGCCGGTCTTATGGAGGCGCTTATCGCCGCGCCGTATCACGGCCATGCCGACCTGCCCGTGCTCGACCAGGCACTCGATCTTGGCACGGACGAAGTGCTGCGCATCGTGGACGTGCTGCGCATACTCAAATTTGCGGATGTGGAAGCCGGTGACATCAACCTCACCGTGGCGGGCAAGGCCTTCGCCGATTCCGATACGCAGCGCCGCAAGCAGATATTCGCCGAGCAGATCATGCAGAACATTCCGCTGGTTGCGTATATTTACCGTATCCTGCAGGAAAGGCCAGGCAACCGCGCCCCGCATGCGCGCTTTGCCACGCATCTGGAAGACCATATGTCCGGAGAGGACGCCGCCGAAGCGCTCAATGCCGTTACCAGCTGGGGCCGTTATGCCGAGCTGTTTGCGTATGACGATGACTCGGAGACTTATAGTCTTGAAAATCCTACGTAGTCTTGATTATTGGGGCGCGTTTCGCCCTTTATTGGAGGGGAAACGCTTTCCCCTCTGCGCATCCGCGCATTCACCCCTTGCGAGGTCGTCGCTTCGCTCCTCCATACCTACGGTTAGGCACTGGAATAAACATCGGTACCGTATGAGTGGATGAATGCTATATGACGCCCCCCTAAAACAAAAAAGCCCTGCCATTTCCGGCAGGGCTTTTTTGTTAAGCAATAAGGCTATTTCACTAAAAATAAATCCACGCGGTCGGCGGCGGCACCTTCGCTCTTGTTGCCAAGGGCGCGTACGTTCACGCGCTCGATATCAATGCCTTTCGTCGTGGTGAGGTAGTTGCGCACCGCGATGCCGCGTGCCAGCGATACGCGCTTGGGATAGATGCCGTTTTCGTTCTTGCCGCCCGCATAGGAAAGAATATTCACGCGGGTTCCGGGCGACTGTTCAAGTTTGGCCGCTACCGTATCGAGCTGGCTGAACAATGCCTGCGAAACATCGGTTTCGCTTTCGCTGAATATCAGGCGCATGTCGGGATCAGTGGAAGAACTGTCTTTCTTGCTCATTTGTTCCAGCAGCGCCTTATTGGCGGAGTCGGTTCTGGGAGCCGCGCTCAGCAGGTCTTCCTGCGTGCCGGATGGCAGCGAGGGAAGATCGCCCCTGGCATTGTCAGGCAGGGGTATCAGATCGGGTATATCTGCCATTTTGTTCGGTTCTGCCAGTGCGCTGGAGTCATCGGGCAGTGTCAGGTCGGACTTCTGTGTCGCGGGCGGCGCAATCGCATCACTCACCGGAGGCAGAGCCGGTTTTTCCGGCTCGGGCAGGCCTGAGGGAGCAGGTTCGGGAAGCGCCGGAGGCGTTGCGTCTATTGCCGACTCTGGCAGTTCCGGAGCGGTTTCAGGCTTCTTTTCTGTTGGCAGCGGGGCAGGAGTAAGCGTGGGCAGAGCCATCGGTGTACCAACGGCCATGGGGGCTTCAGGTTCCTTGGGAGCGGGTGGAATAGCGGCTGAGGCAGGCGCTGTTTCTGCCGGTTTGGTCGTGGTGCTACCGGATTTCAGGTTGGCGTCAGGCAACGGAGAACCCATCAGGGTGGGGCGAGTCATTTCCGATACGGTCGGTGGGGTTGGCAGAGTGGCAGGCGCAACTTCAATCTTGGGAGCAGCAGGCGTGCCTGGCGGAAGCGTATGCGGAAGTTCGGGAGGGGTTGGCAGGTTGCCCGGAGCGGGCGCGGGCGTGGAAGGCTTGCCGCTGATGAAGTCCGAAAGCTGGTCGCCGAGGCCGGGCTTGGCAGGCTCTGCCGGTGCGGCGGAAGTGGCCGGTGCACCCGGAACAGGCAGCGGTGCGGTGGCTTCGGGTTTAGGCAGTTCCGGCGCTGTGGGAAGTGCCGGGACCTTGTCTGTAGGAACGGTTACGGGAGTGGGCAGCTCCCTGATGGGGTCAGCAGGCAAAACGTTCAATTCCGGCGGGGTGGGAGTGAGCTCATTCGGCAGGTCTTTGATGGGAGGCAGCTCAGCGGGCATGGGAGGCACTACAACAGCAGGAGCAGGAGCGGGAACGGGCGTCTTGTGTTCGGTGTGGGGGATTTCTTTCACGGGCGCCGGTTTGGTTTCCTTAACCGGAGCGGGTTTGGCAGGCTTGGTTTCTTTCTTGGGGATTGCAGGCTTTTTGGATTTTTCTACAGGTTTGCTTTCCGCTTTTTTGCTGGCGGGCGCTACGGGTTTTGCTTCTTCTTTTCTGGCAGGTGCCGCTGCGGGGGCGGGTTTGCTGCTTTTCTCAAGCACGTCGAGATTGATCTCGATGCTGGATGCGGCATTGGCCGGTGCGGAAACCCCGGCTATCAGTGCTGCAACGCATACGCTCGATATATATTTACGCAAAAAAGCAGTTTTCATGTCAGAACCTCCATTATGGTGTATTAATTTATGTAGTAAACACCGCAAAGGCAAGGGGGAAGTGACGTGCCCGCAAAGGGTCAGACAGCGGTTGCGGCTGATACGATCTTTTCATGAATCAGTGCATTGCCTGCAATGAACAGTGGCTTCTCGCTATCGTTGCGCAGGAACGTGCGTCCACCCGCTTCGCGCACGAGCAGGGCACCGGCAGAAATGTCCCAGGACTTGAAATTGACATGGCAGGCGGCATCGTACCTGCCTGCTGCTAGATAGGCGAGATCAAGCGCGGTGGCGCCGCAGGCGCGCAGCGAATAAGGCTGCTGGCGCAATGTGGCGAAGATGTGGTCATGATAGGAGCCGCCTTTTACTGCCTGCGGCAGGAAGGTGGCGATGAGGCAGGTATCGGGTTCGGCGCGGCTTGAAACCATCATGCGCTTATCGTCAAGCGTAGCGCCCTGATGCATTTCGGCGCAGAAGAGTTCATTGCGCAGGGGGTCGTAAATAACGGCGGCCTGTGTTTCAAAACCACCATCGCGCAGTTGCTTTTCGTAGCCGATGGAAATGCAGAAATACGGGATCGCATGAATGAAATTATGCGTGCCGTCGATGGGGTCGATAACGAAGCGGTGCGTGGGGTCGCTGCCAGCGATTTCGCCGCTTTCTTCCATAACGAACCCGCAGGTGGGGCGCGCTTTGGAAAGTTCCTGATGCAGTATTTTCTCAGAACGCTTGTCGGCTGCGGTGGCGAAATCCGCCGTGCCCTTGCGCGATACCTGCAATTGTTCGATCTCGCCGAAATCGCGCACGACCGAACGCCCTGCCTTGAGGGCGGCGGCGGTCATTACAGTGAGTATCGCTGAACGTGGGGGCATGGGCAGGATGTAATGGAACGTTACGTGTTTGTCAAAGATTAAGCGGCTGTATTATTTTGCCCTTTTAGTGTGGCTACGGCAAGTTTCTTGCCGTCTTCCACGGCGGGCTGGTCAAACGGGTCAATCAGCATGAGCCTGCCGGTGAGAATAGTCTCCAGCACGAAATGCATGGTGAGTTCACCCAATGCCGTTTCATCAAGGTTTTTCAATGAGAAAACCCGTGCCGGGCACTGCTTGTTCGTCAATGTTTCCATGGTGGCAAGCTGGTGTGCGTCTATAAGGTCGCCCAGCGTATGTTTATGCAGATACGAGAGCGCCGGATCGTCGCCAAGCTCTATCACCGGGCCTTTATTGTGTTGCTCCAGCATCAGCAGCGTGAAGAATTTATCGCGCGGCCCGTCGAGGTATAATTGCAGCTGGCTGTGCTGGTCCACGGAACCCAGAGCAGGTGCCGGGGTGATGCCCTTGCCGCTTTTGCCAAGGCTTTCCGCCCATATCTGGCGGTGCCAGAGGGCAAAATTCCACAGCCGGTCGCAATAGGGATACATGACGGAAATGCCTTTTCCCTGCTCGGCCATGGTATGGCAGAGCGCTGCGCCCTGCACGGCGGGTGCGTCGCCAGCCGCGCGCAGGAGCTGCCCGATCACACTGACCGCGCCTTTGCGTATGGCGCGGATATCCAGCCCGGCCACCGCTGCGGGCAACAACCCGACCAGCGTCAGCGCCGCATACCTGCCGCCGATATTGTTCTGATGCTCAAGCTGCCTGATGCCGTGCTTCACCGCAATGCGCGCCAGCGGGTTGTCCGTGCGCTCGGTGATGACGATAAAATGTCCCGATGCTGTTTTTGCAGGCAGCGCCTTTTCGGCGGCGTCCCACAGGATGGCCATGTGCGCCAGCGTCTCGGCGGTGCCGCCGGATTTGCTGATCATGATGAAGAGCGTGGAGCGGTAATCCAGCGACGCAGTCAGCTGTTCGATGGATGCGGGGTCGATATTGTCCACAAACAGCAGTTTCACTTTGCCGCTTAAGCCGGTGACCGGATTGTAAGCCAGCGAGCAGAGCATCTTGCCGCTTAAGGACGAACCGCCCATGCCGCACACCACCACGGTGGAAAAACGCGCGGTAATTTCCTTTGCGGTCTGCTCTATGAGCTCCAGATCGCTGTCATCAAGGCAGCGTTCCACTACCGGAAGTTTTTCCCCCGCGAGGGCAATGCCAGCCTCCACGGCGCGTTGCAGGGCGCGGCGGAATACGGGATCGCTTATGCCATTGTTCCCCGCTGCCTGGCTCATGGCGCGCGAGAAGTCCTGAATATACATGGGCTGCCCAGATTAAAGCTAGTTGAGTTGGAGACTATGGTGTCTTGGATTCTTTTGTATCGACATCAGCGGATTCTGGCGAACCTGCCATGACTACGAGTGGTACACGCGACAGCAGATCTTTTGCAAGCATGTTTACCTCGCTCAGCGATACTTTTTCGATAAGTGATGCACGTTTGTCCATATAGTCGATGCCGAGGTCGTAATACTGAATGCCGATCAGCATGCCCGCCAGTTCGTTCTGCGTGTCGGAACCCAGCGGGAACGAGCCGATCAGGTAGCTTTTGGCGTTGCTCAGTTCCTGCTCGGTTATGCCGTTGCGCTGCGCTTCGTCCAGTATGGAGCGCACGAGCTTCATCGCTTCCAGCGCTTCCGAATTGCGCGTGGCGAACCCGACGGAAAAATAGGCCGCATGGTCCATGATATCGATGCTCGTGCCGATATGGTAAACAAGGCCGCGCTTGTTGCGCACTTCGGAACCCAAACGCGAGGTGATGCTGTCGCCGCCCAGTATCTGGTTGAGTATCTGCAGCGCGGGGTAACGCGGGTCGGTTCGTTTTACGCCCTGCAGGCTTGCGATGACCACGCTCTGCGGTACATTCATTTTTACGATGGCGGGCGCTTCCGCACCTTCCGGCATGGTAAGGTCGGCGAGGTCATTTCCCTGCCTGGCCTGCGCGGTATATTCAGGCAGTTCCCAGTCCTTCACTTCGTCCTCGGTGATGTCGCCCACTACGGAGATGATGGGCTTTGCCCCGGCAAAGTAATGGCTGCGTGCGAATGCGCGCATGTCTTCAGCGGTGACGGATTTTACCGATTCAATCGTGCCGCGGCGCGGCAGGGCATACGCATGACTGGGGAATGCAAGTTCCTTCCAGCGTCGCGAGGCCATATACATGGGCTCTTCTTCGAGATGGGTGAGGTCGCTGACGATGCTGGCGCGGATGCGTTCGACCGCTTCCGCGTCAAAGCGCGGCCTGGTCAGGGCGGCCAGCAGCAGGTCGATCGCATCGTCTTTGTGTTCTGAAAGCGTCTGCACGGTGACGGTGGTCATGTCCATGCCGGTATCGGCACCAAAACGTATGGCTTTATCTTCCAGCGCCTGACGGAATGCCAGCGCATTCAGGTTGCCGGCACCTTCATCGAGCATCTGCGAGAGGAAAGAGGACAGACCGGATTTTCCCGCCGGGTCCTGCGCCGCACCGCTTTTGGGGAAAGCGATCTTGATGGTGACAACCGGCAGCGTGTGGTCTTCCACCAGCCACACCGTGTTGCCCGACGATGTTTCAACCGGTTTGATTTTAGCGGAAGCTTCCGCGTTCACGCTGATAGCCACTACACTTAAGCATACCAGAAGGAATCTGCGTATCATTTTTCCTCTCCCTTCGCGGTCTTTTTGGCGGGGATGAGATAGCCCGTTACCGAGTTATTGCGTTCAAACAGGGCAGGCATGCTCTGCATTACCTCGTCCGTGCTCACGCGGTCAACCAGTGCGGGCCATTCGAGAAAGTAGGATGTGGGAAGCCCCTGTGCGATGAGCGTGCCCAGCATGCGCGCCATGCCTTCCACGCCGTCACGCGCATAGATAGTTTCGGCTTTCAGCAGGGTCTTGGCGCGCGCCAGTTCCGCATCGGTGATTTTAGTATTGGCGAACTCTTCCAGTTCCCTGTCGATGGCGGCTTCGAGCTGAGCAAGCGTAACGCCGGGGGCGGGGCGTGCATCAATGGACACTTCGCCCGGCCCGATGGCGAACCCGTCATAACCCACATTCACAGCAGTGGCGAGTTTCTGCTTCACCACCAGCGACTGGTACAGGCGTGAGGATGAACCGCCGCCCAGCACCTGCGCGAGGATGAAGCCGGGAAGCACTTTCTTTTTTTCTTCTTCCGGGCTGTTATTGCTTGGGGCGGTGTAATAGCGGCTGAACTCAGGCTCGCGCACATTCTCGTGGCGCAGTTCGGTGTGGCGGGGGCCGCGCTGCGGCGGTTCATGGTTCCATATGCGTTTTGCAGCGGTGCCTGCGGGCAGTCCGCCGTAATATTGCTCGGCGAGTGTTTCAAGTTCCGCGCGGGAGATATCGCCGGAGACAACCAGCACGGCGTTGGCGGGGTGATAGAACTCCTTGTGGAATGCCAGCACGTCGGCGCGTGAGAGCGCCTGCATCTCGTGCATCCAGCCGATATTGGGCGTGCCGTAAGGATGGTTGCGGAACAAAAGCGCCTGCATTTCTTCCGCCAGCAGTGCGGAAGGCTGGTTCTCGATCACGCTGCGGCGCTCTTCGATGATCACCTCACGTTCCTTGGTGAAGTTCTCCATCGTTGGCGCCAGATGCAGCATGCGGTCCGCTTCCATCTGCATGACCATGGGCAGGTGTTCGCGCGCAATGGTGACGTAATACGCGGTGTAGTCATGCCCGGTGAAGGCGTTGGCACGGCCGCCGCGGTCGGACACGGCTTTGAGGAAATCGCCGCTGTTGGTGGTTTCCGTACCCTGGAACATCATATGCTCGTTGTAATGGGCGAGGCCTGAACGGCCGGGATAATCGTCCCCCGAGCCCACCTTATACCACAGCATATGCGTGACAGCGGGCACGTTATGATTGGCGAACAAAACCACGTCCATGCCGTTGCGCAGCTGGAAAGTCTCGATCTCGGGCTTATACAGCGCGGAGAGCTGCTGGTTGCGCGCAGAAGGCGACAACAGCACGATCGCCACCGCCGCAATCGTGGCGATGACAATGACGATTTTACATAATGCGGCTTTAGAAGAGGTCACCTATCGTCCCCAGAATGCCTTTGTTTTTCGGTTTGATCACGGCGGATTCCCCTTCCGCAGGGGATTTGTTCTCCGCCTTGTTCTGCTTGATGCGTTCGGCTTCCCTGGCGGCATCCACCGTGGGTTCGGTGTCGGTGGTGCCGCTGATGAGGTAGTTGTCATCCTTCACTACGAGGCCGTTCTCGGCGTCCTGTGTGATGCTTTTGCGAACATCGGGATTGGCATTGGCCGCGCCCGCCTTCTGCAGGAACTGGGCATCGGCACTGGTTTGCAGGCTACCGGAGGTCACTTTGCCGACCGATGTATCCACTTTCAGGCTGTCAGGATTGGTTTGCGCCGTGCCCAGCACTGTGCTGCGCGCCTGCTGGTTGGCAGGCACTGCCGTGGGAGCATCGGTTTCGCTGCCCGGTGCGCGCAGGCTGAATTCGGGTGGAACGGTAAGGGCGGGGCGCGCATAGACCCTGAATTCGTCAGGAGCCTTGCGGTTGAGACCAAGGGTTTCACGGACGCTCTTGGCTGAGCCGCACGAGATCAGCAAAGCGGAAACTACACTGATTGCCAGCACGTTACGTAGGTACATGGTCTTGGTTCTCCACGGTTTTTGGTTCTTGGGTCGGTTCGGCAGCCTCAGAAGGAGGGCACACTATACTGCCGATTATCAGGATAACAACCCCCACAAATATGGTACTGTCGGCAAGGTTGAAAGCGGGCCAGTGATATCCCGCGATATGGAAATCAAGAAAATCCACCACCGCGCCATGCACGGCGCGATCCATGATATTGCCGATGGCGCCGCCGATGACACAGCCGAGCGCCAGAATGGTGGAACGTTCCTGCGCGCGCAGCAGCCATACGAGCATGAACAGGGAAATACAGGAGGTTAAGCCGATGAGCACCAGCGGCATCCATTCTTCCATGCTGTGGAGCATGCCGAAGCTCACACCCCGGTTCCAGGTGAGGACAATATTAAAAAATGAAGTAATTTCAACAGGCAGAATCGCGTTATCGTGCATCTGCAGGATGTAGTTTTTGCTCCACTGGTCAAGCAGGATGATCTCCGATGCTATCAGCAGACTCAGGAAACGGGTAAAGGTCAGGGAGCGTGGCATAGCTCTGCATTACAAAACACGGTTGCCAAAGCCAAGCAGTTTATTTATAAGGCCAGCATTATGGATAGTTTGACATTCGATCTCGTTACCCCGCAGGCAACCTTTTTCTCCGGTCAGGTGAATATGGTGGAAGCGCCCGGCACCCTTGGTGATTTCGGCGTACTGCCGGGTCACATGCCTTTCATTTCCACGTTGCGCGCAGGCATCGTCACCATTCACGACGCCCGCAACAACCAGTCCAAGCTTTTTGTGGCCGGTGGCATTGCCGAAGTGAATGCGAAGTCCTGCACCATTCTTGCTGAACAGGTCGTAGACCTCGCCACTTTCTCCCGCACCGATGCGGAAGGCAGGCTTGCCAAGGCGAAAGAAGCGGCGAACACTGCGTTCGACGATAACGCCAAGGTGGTGGCTGCACACGAAATCGAAGTGGCCGAAGCTTTATTGCTCGCAATAAATTAAAAGGGGCGTCCCGCCCCCACTCGTGCATCCGCACTCGTTCCCCCTCTAAAGGGGTCGTCGTGAAGGACTCCTGCGCGCATACGGCATCGGCTTCTATTCCAGTGCATTGCAATTGGCGTGGAGGCGCGAAGCGACGATGACGCAGGGGAATTTATGCGGAGCATAAATGGGGGCATAATTAAAGAAATGGGGGCAGCGTGCCCCCCGTAAAAAATATTTTTACGCCACCATGCGCGCCGTGTGCTGTACGGCGTGGCTGATGACCAGCGCAGGCGGCGCGGTGCTGGATTTCAGCTCGCGTTCGATACGCAGCAGGGCATCCAGCGCCCTGGCGAGCGAGCGCGGCTGCCAGAGCGACAAGGCACGTTTCATCTTTGGCACGTATTTAAAGAACACCATAGGACGCAGGCTAGATACTGCCTGATCGAGCGGCATGCCGCCCGCCATATTGGCGCGCGCAAGATCCATGCGCTGGAAATGCCTGAGCAGTGAGCGGATAATGGCTACGGGCTGAGTGCCTTCATGCAGCATGTGCGCCAGAAGCTTCTGCGCCTGCATCAACTCACCGCAAGCCACAAAGTAGCAGATATCGTCCATCGTTTCGGAGGCGTTATAATCGGTAAGCAGCAACGCATGCTGCAATGTCACTTCTTTTTCGTCGCCCATATAGATGGCAATTTTGGCGAGCTCGTTATGCGTGACGCCGCGGTCATTGCCGAGATTACCCGCGAGGTAACGCATGGCATCGGGCGCGATGCCGAGGCCATAGCCCTGCAATGTGGTGCGTATCACTTCGTCCAGCGTGCGGCCCTCGTCGCGGTAGCAGGGCAGTGCTGCCAGCGCGTCGGTGCGCTCGAACAGCCCGCGCAGCGATGACGTGCCGGAGAGTTCATCCGCTTCCACGATGAGGTAAGCGGAGAGGTTTTTGCTCTCCATGGCATCGTTGATGATGGGGGTAAGCTTGTCGGTGCCGTCCTGCACGATCACCACGCGCTGCCCGCCCATGAGGCCGAGGGCGCAGAGTTCGTCCATCAGCAGCGCCGGGTCTTCCTTCAACCTGTCGGCGGAAAGCTCAATGCGGTTGAGGGGATCGGATTTCGGCCCCAGCATATGCGCGGTAATATGCTTGCTGCGCTCGCGCACGAGGCCGCTGTCAGGCCCGTACAGCAGCGTGGCTTTGGTCTTCTGGCCGGGATTCTTAAGAAAAAGCTCAATATCCTTAGTGGTCAGCTTCA
This sequence comes from Alphaproteobacteria bacterium, assembly GCA_035906055.1. Taxonomy (GTDB): domain Bacteria; phylum Pseudomonadota; class Alphaproteobacteria; order Rickettsiales; family JABCZZ01; genus JAMIFV01. Next base: position 51,882 of record JAMIFV010000013.1, read on the forward strand.
TGGCGTGACCGGCTGCTTGCCCGCCAGGTAACCGGAAAGGCGCAACACGTAGTCTTCCGCCAGTTCCCTGAGCAGGCGTTCGTTCAGGTTGTCCTCGGCTTCGTAGGTGGCGAAGTTGGCGTTGGGCACCACGTTATAGCTGCTGGTGCGGCGGATGGTGCCGGTGAAGGGTTTTTCCTTCGTGTTATTGGGCGTGAGGGTGAAGTTGGTATCGAACTTAACATTGTAGCGCAGGATAGTGCCGTCACTGCGCACGATGGAAGGCACCAGCGTGCGGGCGAGTTCCACCTGAAGCGTGTAGTCGGGTTTGTCTTTCACCGTACCCTGCGGGTTGAGGCGGTCTTCCAGAGACGCGCGCAGCACCTGAGCGAACCTGCCGCCACCGATGGGCGCCACAATCACGTTGCCCTGCACGATGGAAGCGTTTTCGGCCCTGGTGGCCGCATCGCCGTACATCGGCTGGAAACCGCAACCGGCAAGGGAGAATGCAACCACAAGGATTAACGCATTAAGCCGCGACAACATTGACGATTTTCCCCGGCACCACGATGATTTTTTTGATCTGCTTACCTGCCAGGGTATCCTGCACATTCTTCTGGGAAAGCGCAAGCGATTCGAGCGCCTCTTTGGTGGCGTCATGTGCGGCTTTGAAGGTGGTGCGCAGCTTGCCGTTGATCTGCACGGCGATGGTGATCTCATCGTCCTGACAAAGCGCGGGGTCGGCTTTCGGCCAGGGGGTGCTCAGCAAGGTCTGCTTATGGCCGAGCAGCGCCCAAGCTTCTTCGGCAAAATGCGGGATGAACGGTTCGGCAAGGCGCAGCAGCGCTTCGAGCGCTTCCTTAAGTACAGGCGTAAGAGGCGAGGAGCGGGGAAATTCCTCGTTCGTGCCTCGTGCCTCGTTTCTCGCTACTTCCTCTATGACATTGGAAAGCTCGCGGATGCGCGCGACGGCCTTATTGAAATGGAAGTTCTCGATATGGCGGGTCACGTCGTTGATGGCTTTATGGGTCACGCGGCGAAGACCAAGCGTTGCTTCATCGGTCGCGGTGGGCGTGGCGGGCTGGCCGGTGATGACGGGCGCAAGGGTCTGCACCAGTTTCCACAGACGGTTGATGTAGCGCCATGCGCCGTCGATCCCGGCATCCGTCCATTCAAGGTCGCGGTCGGGCGGGCTGTCGGAAAGCATGAACAGGCGTGCCGTATCCGCGCCATAGGTTTCGATGATATGCCTGGGGTCCACCGTATTCTTTTTGGACTTGCTCATTTTTTCCGAGCGCCCAACCGTCACGGGCTTGCGCGTAGTGACATGCACGGCACCCGCGCCTTCCTTCACCACTTCGTCGGGCTGCAGCCATTTACCGTCAGCGTCTTTATACGTCTCGTGGCAGATCATGCCCTGCGTCATCAGGCCGTTGAAGGGTTCGTCCGGCACGTTATAACCGCAAGCTTTGAGCGCGCGCGTGAAGAAGCGCGAATAGAGCAGGTGCAGAACCGCGTGTTCCACGCCGCCGATATACTGATCCACCGGCAGCCAGCGTGCCACGGCATCGTTTATCGGTTGCGTATCGGGCAATGAGCAGAAGCGCGCGAAATACCATGACGATTCGAAGAACGTATCGAACGTATCGGTTTCGCGTTCTGCTTTTTTGCCGCAGGTGGGGCAATTCACATGTTTCCATGTGGCATGGCGGGCGAGCGGGTTGCCGGGCGTGTCGAAGGTCACGTCTTCCGGCAGTTTCACCGGCAGGTCTTTTTCAGGCACGGGCACAGCGCCGCAATCGTTGCAATAGATGATGGGAATGGGGCAGCCCCAGTAACGCTGGCGCGAAACGCCCCAGTCGCGCAGGCGATAGTTCACCTTGGCTTCGCCCATGTTCTTTTTGGCGAGTTCGGCAACGGCTTTTTCTTTGGCTTCATCGGAGGTGAGGCCGTTGAGGAACCCGGAATTGATCATCGTGCCGTCGCCGGTATAGGCTTCCGCGCTTACATCGCCACCGCTGACCACGGGCAAAATGGGTTGGTTATATTTTTTGGCGAAGTCATAGTCGCGCTGGTCATGCGCGGGGCAGCCGAAAATGGCGCCGGTGCCGTAATCCATGAGCACGAAATTGGCGACGAAGAGTTTTACCTTGCGGTCTTCAAACGGATGCTGGATCTCAAGGCCGGTATCAAAGCCTTTCTTTTCGGCTTTCTCTATCGCTTCTTCGCTCGTGCCGATGCGGTTGCATTCGTCGATGAAGGCTGAGAGTTCGGAGTTCAGAGTTCGGAGTTCAGTTGCAATGGGGTGGTTAGGAGAGATGGCACAAAAACTCATGCCAAAAAGTGTATCCGGCCTCGTAGTATAAATTTCCAATTTAATGGGGAAAACGCTTTCCCCGCCTGCGCTGCGCGCAGTCTCCCCTTGCGGGGTCGTCGCTACGCTCCTCCACGACTCCGGCGAAATCTGTAAAATCATTTTCGCGCCGACGGACTTACCTATCCATCTGTCCTGCATGATGCGGACCTTATCCGGCCAGTTCTCCAGCGTGGAAAGTCCCTGCAAAAGATCTTCAGCGAACTGCGTGATACGCAGGAACCACTGCGAGAGTTTGCGGCGCTCAACAAGCGCACCGGAGCGCCAGCCGCGCCCTTCGATCACCTGTTCGTTGGCGAGCACGGTATGGTCCACCGGGTCCCAGTTCACGTCGGCTTCCTTGCGGTAGGCGAGGCCAGCCTTCAGGAAATCGAGAAAGAATTTCTGTTCGTGCCTGTAATACTCAGGGTCGCAGGTGGCGAGCTCGCGCGACCAGTCGTAAGACAGTCCTATGGTCTGCAACTGTTCGCGCATACTGGCCATATTTTTATATGTCCATTCGCGCGGATGCACATTGCGCTCTATCGCGGCGTTCTCGGCGGGCAGGCCGAACGCGTCCCATCCCATCGGGTGCAGCACGTCGAATCCGCAGCCCATTTTGTAACGCGCCACCACATCGCCCAGCGTGTAGTTGCGTACATGCCCCATATGGATGTTGCCCGACGGATAGGGGAACATCTCCAAGACATAGTATTTTTGTTTGTGGGGCACGCTGCCCCCGCTCGTGCTTTGCACTCGTTCGCCTGCGGGGTCGTCGCTGACGCTCCTCAGCCCATCCGGCGAAGCTTTAAAGCTGTTGTTATCTCTCCAGAAACGTTGCCATTTCTGTTCCGACTCGCGGAAGTTATAACGTGTATTGGCATCACTCATGGGGACGCCTTACCTGGACTGGGTCAGCCGCAGCTCACGCGCACGGGTAAGGATGGTGTCTTCGAGGTCACGGGCGACGCGCGGATTCACATCCATATCGCGCCACTGGCCTTTCTTGTCAGACTTCTGCTTGAACAGCGTCACCTTGATGCCGTCGGAACGCAGGGTTTTATCCATGATCATGGCGTTCACCTTAAAGCGCTCGCCGGGTGCCTTGGGGTCTTCATACCAGTCGGTCAGCACCACGCCGCCGAAGGGGTCAACCGTGGAAAGGGGCATGAAAGAGAGTGTGTCGAGCGTGGCGCGCCAGAGAAAGCTGTTTACGCCGATCTGTCCGCCCAGCGCGTCTTTGCTGCCGGAGCCGCCCATGGAGAGCAGGCCTTCGTCGCCGGTGAGGCTGCCGCGGCTTTCCTTGCGTTCATCTGTATCGCTCTTGGGAACGGAATATTGCCCGCCCTTGAACCAGCCGCAACCGGAAACGGTGGCAATTAACAGGATGCACAGTGATGCGCGAAGCGTTGAAGTATATTTCATATTGAACTTGTATAAGGAAGTTGGTCTCATATTGGCAACAGGATTTTACGGATTTGTTTTCCACCTGCGGTTGCTCAATGGCGTGAGTATTTGAAACTGTGTGGGTTAGTGCCTGATAATGCTGAAAATATACGGCATATTGTGGTTTAATCAGCAGCCATGTATATTAGTAGTGTAATAAACATTGTAAAAAATTAATACACGCTTCATCGTTTGTTTAACAATAACGTGTAGAGTTAAACATCATAACCACAATAACATCTGCAAACGAGTACGGTAAAACCATGTTACATCAGTTCGAGAATCACAGCCTGTATCACTTACATGAACTGCAGCACGCAGGCATGAAGCCGCTTAATATCATGGCGCAGGTGGGGCAGGTGTTTTACCGCAATCCGCTGCTGCCGTTCAATTACACGCAGGCAGGCAAACAGGCCGCCGCCGCCGCCGAACTGCTGGAGCGCATGACGCGCGAGTATCATAAGCCGGAATTCGGTATCAAGCATACGGAAATCAACGGCAAGAAAGTAGCGGTGCAGCAGAAAACCGTGACCGATGAACCGTTCTGCAAGCTCATCCATTTCGAACGCGCCACCAAAGCGGATTCACCCAGGCTGCTCATCGTAGCGCCGATGTCCGGCCACCACGCCACATTGCTGCGCGGCACGGTGGAAGCCATGCTGCCATTCGCCGACGTGTACATCACCGACTGGAAGGACGCGCGCAACGTGCCGGTTTCCGCCGGTAAATTCGATGTGGAAGATTACATCACCTACGTAATGGATTTCATCCGCCTGCTGGGCCCGAACGTGCATCTCATGGCGGTGTGCCAGCCTTCCGTGCCGGTATTCGCCGCTGCCGCCATCATGAACGAAGACAAGGACAAGCTGGCTCCCGCGTCCATGACGCTGATCGGCGGGCCGATCGACACGCGCGAAGCGCCCACCAAGGTGAACGAAGCCGCCAAGGAACATTCGCTTAAATGGTATGAATCGCATCTCATCACCCGTGTGCCGGTGAACCATCCGGGTTTCATGCGCCGCGTATATCCGGGGTTCGTACAGCTCATGAGCTTCATCTCGCTCAACCTTGAGCGCCATTTCGATTCGCACCTGCAGTTCTTCAACCATCTGGTGGAAGGCGATGGTGAAAGCGCCGCCGCGCACAAGAAGTTCTATGACGAGTATCTCTCCGTGTGCGACCTTCCGGCGGAATTCTACCTGCAATCCATTGATGTGGTATTCCAGCGTCACCTGCTGCCCAAGGGCGAGATGACCTATCATGGCCGCAAGGTAAAACCGCAGGAGATCACCAGGACCGCGCTTCTGTGCCTTGAAGGCGAGCTGGATGACATTTCCGGTGTCGGCCAGACCAGGGCCGCCATTAAGCTGGCGAGCAACCTTGCTGCTTCCAAGAAGAAATACCATATGGAAAAAGGCGTGGGCCATTACGGCATCTTCAACGGTCGCAAGTTCCGCCAGAACGTAGTGCCCATTATTGTGGACTTCATGAAGGATCACAGCGGCAAGAAAGCGTAGAAAACGCTCTAATTGCTGGCGCTTTTTTTGTAGGATGAGAACTGTCCCAGCCTGCGGCGCAGCGCAACAGGCAGCAGTATATGCGACAAGGTGCGCATCCTCGGCGATTGCGCCATATCCCATACGAGCCTACGCAGCCCGGTATGTGCCGGATTTCTGTGCGTTGTCCGCCCGCCGGATTCAACCGTTTCATACAGCCGGGTTATTTCTTTCTGAAAATCTTCCACCGGCACCATCGCCTTCATATTGCAGATGGTGCAATATTCATCGAGCTTGCCGGTGAGCAATTCGTGGCGCAGATTCTGCGCCGACTCACTATTATAAACCTCTTCAAAGCTGCTGTTGGTCACATTGCCAAGCTCCACGAACGAAAAGCAGCACGGGCGCACGCGTCCGTCGCCCAGCACCTGCGCGAAGGTCCACGGATCGGTGCAGGAGCGCGTGTACCCGGCTTTGAGCGGCTTTACGTAGCTGCTCCTGTCGCCGCCCTGCACGTTCTTCTGCGCGTCCTTCCGGGCTGCGGGTTCTGCATCAGGCGGCAAGGGCATGGCTGCATTCCTTCTCAAACTGGTCAAGGCGCGGCAGGAAATCACCCGGCAGGCTGAGCGTCATGCCGTGGGCCTCGGCGAAAGCGATGGCTGCGCGCGTATCGCGAATCGCTTTATGTGCGGCATCGCCCTGCAATTTCCAGACCGGGGTTACGTTATTGGCGATATTGTCGTATTCCAGCAGGTCCTGCAGGCCGAACATGGATGCGTTCAGCGAAGCGGCATAGGCGGCCACATCCGCAAGCCCGGCGGTGATCTCGGCGTAATAGACGGCGGAGATGATCCATTCCGGCTCCGTTATGCGCAACCGTCTGGAAGCGGTTTTGATCTGCATGATATTGTATGTGATCGTACGGATGTCTACGGCTTTGCGGTATTGTTTCAGCGCCTGCTGGTCTACCGTATCTATGCTGATGGTCAGCATCTGGAACCGGGCGAACACTTCCGCTTCTTCAGGTGTGAGCACCTTGCCCAGGTTGACCGTTGCGCGCAGCGGTATGCCGGAATCGAGCATCCTGGTGCACTGGCCCGCCCAGCCGGGCGCCATGATGAGGTCGCCGCCGCCGGTAAGATTGATATAGGGTGGCTTGGTATGGCGAAAATATTCCATCACATGCGCGACCATCTGTTCGGACATGAAGCGCGTAGGCTCGAAATCCGGACGGTTCTGGTGGCAATACACGCAGCGCAGATTGCATTTGTCGGTGAGCTCCAGCACAAAATTCGCCATGTGCGCGGGGGTCGCTTTCAGAAATTTCGTATCTATTTCCATATGCATTCGTGCGGATTGTGCCGGTCAGTAACGCTGAAACCATAGACATACAGCGGTGTATGGCTATACTTGCAGGGTCAAATGGCAAGGTAGTAATGATTGCGCATTATTACAACTGCTAAATGGGGGGCATGTATGACCACATTTTCACTTATACAGCAAGGCAGTTGCGACCTTAAGCGGTTTATCCGCGATGTGCCGGATTTCCCAAAGCCCGGCATAATGTTCCGCGATATTTCCCCGCTGCTGCGTGAGCATTTCAGCGAGACTATCCGGCAGATGGCGGCGATGTTCACGCCCGAAGAGTGGAAAACCATCGATATGCTCGGCGGTATCGAATCGCGCGGATTTATCATTGCCGCAGGGCTTGCCATGCACATGGAAAAAGGTTTCGTGAAGATCCGCAAGCAGGGCAAGCTGCCGGGTAAGGTGGTTTCCATGCGCTACGGCCTTGAATATGGCGAAGACGCACTGGAAATGCAACCGGGCGCGGGGCGCATGCTCATCGTCGATGACGTGCTGGCGACCGGCGGCACGCTGGGCACGGGAGCGGAACTGGCACAGCAGAGCGGGCATGACGTGAAGGGCTTCGCCTGTCTTATCAATCTCTCCCACCTCAACCAGTTCACATGGAACGGCATGAGCGCTCGCTCGCTGATCACCTACTGATGGGCAGGCCACTTATCATCATGGCGATGCCGGAGGAAAGCCGAGGGCTTATCGAGAGCCATGGGTTTGATGTGGTTTACTGCGGCGTGGGCAAGGTGAATGCAGCCTATGCGCTCACGCGTGAACTTGCGCGGCACAGGCATGAAGGCAATCCGCCCGCATGGGTGCTCAATCTGGGTTCGGCGGGAAGTCCGGTGTTCAGTGCCGGTGCGCTGGTGGGGGCACACCGTTTCGTGCAGCGGGATATGGACGCGACCGGGCTTGGGTTCATGCACGGGCAGACGCCGTTCGACCCGCATCCGGCAATGCTGGAATTCGCCCCCCGCTTTGCTGACCTGCGCCATGGCATCTGCGGTTCGGGAGATTCTTTTTTACAGGGAAAGCCGCCGGTGGAGTGCGAGATCATCGATATGGAAGCCTATGCGCTGGCGAAGATATGCCACATGGAAAACGTGCCGTTTGCCTGCGCGAAATTCATCACGGATGGTGCGGACGGCTGCGCGCACACGGACTGGCAGGAAAATCTGCGCCACGCGGGCGATGCGTTTGTAACGTTGCTCAAGGCCGTTTAACCTCAGAAATGCCGGTAGCCTTTGCGCGTGAGCGGTATCGGTGCGCCGCTTGCATCGAGGATCTTCACGCCGCCGCCTTCAGTTATGCTGCCGATGCGCGTGATGCCCTGCATGTTGGCCAGTTGCGGGGCGGCAGAGGGAGGAACCGTGAAAAGCAGTTCGTAATCGTCGCCACCGGCGAGGATGATTTCGGGTTCAGGATTGCAGGTGCGGGCTGCGTCGGACAGCGGAATTTTATTCCATTCAATAATAGCTCCCGTGCCAGATGCGGCACAGATATGGCCGAGGTCCTGCGCGAGCCCGTCCGAAATATCCATGCAACTGGTGGCAATGCCCTGTAGCTTTTGCCCGAGTGCAATGCGCGGCTCCGGCAACTGGTAGCGTTGCAGCAGGAACGTATCATATTTATGTATCAGGCCGAGCGCGCCGTCGCCTATCGTGCCGCTGACATAAATACCGTCACCTGTTTTAGCGCCGTTCCTGCGCAGGGCCTTGCCGTGCGGCACCAGCCCAAGCATGGTGATGCTGACGGCGAGTTCGCTTTTGCTGCGCGTGGTGTCGCCGCCCAGCAATGAAACGCCGAAATGCTCCTGATCTGTCTTCAGGCCCTGCACAAAACTGCCGAGCCATTCCTCGGTGATGCCGGGCGGGAGCATGAGCGCCAGCAGATATGAAAAAGGCTTTGCGCCCATGGCTGCGCAGTCGGAAAGATTCACGCGCAGCGCCTTGCGGGCAATTTGTGACGCGGGTTCCGTGCCGATGAAATGCACGCCGCGCACCAGCGCGTCTTTGGTGATGACAAGTTCATGCAAGTCCGGCACGCGGATGCTCGCCGCGTCGTCACTGAGTGCGAACGACCCTTCGCCTGCTAACGGGCGAAGCAGTGTTTTGATAAAGTCGAACTCGTTCATTGCCTTTAATGTGCAGTAGCGGCGGAAGGCGGAGTGGCTGCCAGTTTATCGAGCAGGCCGTTGACGAAGCCCATTTCGGCGGATTCAAAGAAGCGGCCGGTGATGGTGACGTATTCATCGATGATGATGGGGGGGCTGAGCGCGCGGATGAAGCGCATTTCCACGATCGCGCAGGTGAGGATGGCAAGCAGCAGCGGGCTGGTGCGCTCCATCGTCCATTTTTCCGTCATGGAGGCGCGGATGGTGGTATCAATCCCGGATGCATTCTCGATGCTGGCGTTCAGCAGCTTGCGCAGCAGGCTTTTGTCCGGCTCGGCGTCTTTGCTGAAGGCGCGGTCGTCGCCGTCATGGTCGTCCTGCCAGTGGTCGAGGTAATTGGCCATCAGCTTTTCGGCGCTGGCGGTTTCGCCCGTCACTTTCGTTTTGTAGAGGCACTGAACCGCCGCGAGGCGCGCGCTGGATTTTTTGCGAAGGGAAAGGGGAACGGGTTTGTTCATAGGGAGAATTTCTGTTTCAGGTCCATCATGATGAGGCAGGCGGCGGCAGCATCCGCACCTTTGTTGCCCCTGTCAAGGGCGGCGCGTTCCCATGCCTGTTCTTCGTTTTCTACCGTGAGGATGCCGTAGCCGATGGGAGCAAGGTGCTGAAGTGCAAGTTCATTGAGGCCGCGCGCGCTTTGCGCGCACACGTAATCGTAATGCGTGGTCTCGCCGCGGATGACACAGCCCAGCGCGATATAGCCGGAATATTTGCCGCTGGCGATGGCCATGCGTATGGCTGCGGGAAGCTCGAACGCGCCCGGCACGGCGGCAATGTCATACGCCATGCTCTGCTTGGCAAGACGTTCGCTGGCGCCCCGCTGCAAGGTGTCAGCGAGGTCTTCATAGAAACGGGCAACGGCAATAAATATTCTGGACATGACTATTGATTATTGATTCGTAATCTCTGCTTCTGCTAGATAAGAACCTCCATATATCATCAACTTCAGAGAAATAAGCAAAATTATGCGCCGCATCATTAAAATCTTTGTGATCCTTGTCCTGCTCGTGCTGGTGGGGCTTGTCTCCATCCCGTTCGTAGTGCCGGTGGAAACCCTGAAGAATCAGGCTGTAGCCCAGATAGAGAAATTCACCGGGCGCAAGGTGAGCATGGGTAATGTGTCGCTGTCGGTATTCCCCAATATCGCGCTGAGCGCTGACGATGTGAAGATCGGCCAGCCGGACTGGGTGAAGGGCGCGGGTGACATGGCGGAAGTGAAGAACCTGCGCATCGGCGTGGAGCTGATGCCGTTGTTCCGGAAGGATATTCATGTGACGGACATCTCGCTGGATACGCCCAGGATCCATCTGGTGAAGCAGGGTGAAAAGGCCAACTGGCAGTTCAACACCCCGGCGGCGAACGAAGCGAAGGAAGAGGCAAAGACCGAGGAGAAGCCAGCGGCGCCTGCCACGAAAGGCACTGCCGGTGCGCCCTTGCGCCTTGATAGTTTTTCCATGTCTAAAGGCTCGATAATATTCGAGGATTCCGTTGCCGGAACAAAGCAGGTTCTGACTGATGCAAACGTGAAACTTTCCAGCAAGGACCTGCCAAAGTCCCTGAAGCTGGAAGGCGACGCGGTGTATAACGGCACCAAGGCTGCCGTTGCACTTACCCTCGGCTCTCCCTTTGAAATTTCCGAAGGCGCCGCTTCCAATGTGGACCTCAAAGCGAGCGTGAAGGATATTTCGGTGGAATGGAACGGAACGCTGGCGATGAAAGCGGGCAAGCCTGCCATCACCGGCACGGTGAAGATCCCGACGCTTGATACGGTGGCGCTCAGCGCTGCCGGTGGCAAAGGGGCGGGCGGTACTGGCAAGGCGGCACCCGCTTCGTCCGAACGCTGGAGTTCAGCTCCCATCTCCATGCAGCCACTGAGCGCCGCCAATGCGGACGTGAATGTGGAGATCGGTAAACTGGTGCTTACCAAGATGACGCTTGATAACGTGAAAGCGCATGTGAAGCTGAATAATGGCAGCCTCGCTGCCGACGTGGACGAAATGAAGCTCTTTTCCGGCGCGGTGAAGCTGGCAGTGACCGCGCAGGCCGCAGGCGCTGCGGGGATCAAGGCTTCCATGACCAACGTGCAGGTTGAAGAGATGCTGGTTACGCTGGCGCAGTCGCGCATCATGTCTGGCACGATGAGCGGCAACGTGAACCTGAACATGCGCGGCAATTCACAGCGCGCGATGGTTTCGAGCCTTGACGGCACCGGCGCGTTCGACCTGAAGGACGGCAGCTATAACGGCGGTAACTTCGTCGACATGACGCGCAACGTCGCCACCTCGTTCCAGCGCGGCACCAACGCGGCGGGCAAGACGGATTTCAAGGAACTCTCCGGCACTTTTAACGCCAAAGACGGCGTGTTCTTCAATGACGACCTGAAGATGACCGGCACGCTGCTCAGCCTCACCGGCAAGGGGCAGCTCGACCTGCCGCAATGGCTGGTGCATTATCTGGTGACGCCGGTACTGATCACCAATCGCGGCTCGCAGAGCGCCTCCGCTTCGGGCATCACGGTTCCGGTGAAGATCGAAGGCAGCCTTGATTCTCCCTCCTATCATCCCGATCTGGGCAATGTGATTCAGGAAGGCCTGAAAAACCCTGAAAAGCTGAAAGAGAACCTTCAGAACATCAAGGGCGACCTGAAAGACATCAAGAAGGGCATAACGAAAGAAGGCCTGCAGAACCTGCTTAGGTAGAAGGTGGCAGGTTGACTATTTCCTCAAGTGCTTTCCTTATGGGAACCAGCGCGCGCCTGCGAATATGCCGACCGATGAGAATGCGCCCGATAATGCGCCCGACGGCCTGAAACAGCACTATAATGATCAGGAAAGCAAAGGTGCTTGAGAAGCTGAGGCCTCGGCCAAATGTTTCCTTGAGCATGATCTTTACAGACCAGAGATCCAGATGGTCAAAATGCACAAGGAACGCATTCCAGAAATACGAAAATTCTTTTTGATATCTGGGGACCCTCTCCATTATCCTCTCATCGATCATCACGTTGACAAGCGGTGCCCACACAAAGGTGATATAGAACACGAGCAGGATGGGAATATGGAAGAATATCAGTTTATACAATGCCGGATAGCTGAATAGGTCCTGTTTTTCCACCCATTCGGCCAGTTCCTTGTCGCTGGCTATCACATCGGTCTGTGACGTGTAATTGCGCGCATAGAGGAGGGTCTGATTGCTGTTTCCTTTTTTACTGCCCCAGATGACGCGCACTTTCTGCCCGTCCGCCGTGGGCAAGGTTTCATTGGAGAGCTTCACCGCATGCTGTATGCCTTTCTCATCGGTCAGCCAGAACTGCGTGTGTTCGCGGTTGACGATGGAACTGCTGACCCCTCCCGTGTGCACCTGCCCGCCATGGGTGGGATGCACATATCCGCCGCCGCCGCCACCCCTCACATGGGTTTCCGCCCAGCGCTGTGTCTGGTGATTCTGCACGATGCCTTCGAGAAGGTCGAAACGCGCGATACCGTTGGTAGATTTTACTTCGGAGCTTTCAATCATACGACCCTGTGCAATAATAATCCGCTCCGCATTGTAATAAAAAGCGGTTAAGAACTATTAAACAACGGGTTAATAATCAGTTATTCTTTTTATTGCGGTTGCTTCTGGCCCAGCCCGGCTTCTGTTTCTGCACGGCGCGGCCAAGGGCGAGGGCGTGGGCTTCCACGTCCTCGGTGATGACGGACCCGGCCCCGGTTATTGCGCCGTCGCCCACCACTACCGGTGCAACGAGCGCCGTATTGGAGCCGATGAACGCGCCTGCGCCTATCACGGTGCGGTTCTTGTGGTAGCCGTCATAATTACAGGTGATGGTGCCCGCGCCGATATTGGCGGCGTCACCCACTTCCGCATCGCCGATATAAGCAAGGTGGTTGGCCTTGGCGCCTTTGCCCATGCTGCTTTGTTTTATTTCCACAAAATTGCCGATATGCGCGCCTTCGCCAATGACTGCTCCGGGGCGCAGCCGCGCGAAGGGGCCGATGATGGCGTTATCCGCCACCTTTGCGCCTTCGATATGCGAGAAGGAGCGTATCTCCACATTATTGCCCACGCTCACCTTGGGGCCGAACACCACACCCGGGTGAACCACAACATCGGTGCCCAGTTTGGTATCAGCGCAGAAGTAAACGGTGGCGGGGTCAACGAGCGTTGCGCCGTCCTGCATCGCCTGCGCGCGCAGGCGGTTCTGGATGATGCCTTCCGCGATGGCCAGTTCTGCGCGCGCATTGATGCCGAGCAGTTCGCTGGGGTCGTCGCTTTTTACTACCGCGCAGGTTTCGTGCGCTGCGCGTGCCAGCCCCACGAGGTCGGTGAGGTAATATTCTTTTGCCGCGTTGCTGTTGGTGAGTTTGCCCAGCAGCGTCGCCAGAATGCCGGCACGCACGGCCATTACGCCGGAATTGCAGAGGGTGAGTTCTTTTTCCACGCCCACCGCGTCCTTGGCTTCCACGATGCGTTCCACATTGCCCAGCGTGTCGAGCACCAGCTTGCCATAAGCGCTCGGGGCAGGCACCTCCATGCCCAGCACGGTGACGGCATGTTTCTTCGTGCTTTCGCAGGCCCTGGCAAGCGTTGCTGTGAGCAATAACGGCGTATCGCCGAACAGCACCAGCACCGTGCCTTTGAAGCCCGCAAGCGCGGGCAGGGCGCTTTTGACAGCATCACCCGTGCCGAGCTGCTCCTGCTGTACGGCGTGGGTAATGCGGTTGCCGAAATCCCCGGTGAGCGCATCGCGCATCTTCTGCATCTGCGGCGCGCTCACCACGACGATGCGTTCCGCGCCCAGTTCGGCAGCCGTGTTGATCACATGCGTGACCATGGGTTGCTGCGCCAGCTTATGCATGACCTTGGGCAGCTGCGAGCGCATGCGCGTGCCTTTTCCGGCAGCGAGGATGACGCAGGCGATGGATTCGTTTTTAGCTTTTGTTTGGGGCATGATGCGGCTAATCTTGGTTGTACAGTGCTTATTTCTTAAAACATGGGGGAGGATTTGCAATGAACATTTTGCTTCAGGTGGCCGCGCTGCTATGCCCGCTTTTCATTGCCGCAGCCGCATTGCTGGCATTTTCGCTCAGTAAGACCCGCAAACGCTCACAAAAGCTGGCTATTCAGTTGGCAACGCTTTCCGCGCTCGGCGAAGCGCAGGACAGGGAACTTCAAGACTCCAAAACCCTCAAGGAACAGAACCGCCAGTATCTGGAAAAAAAATCCGTTGCCGAAACCAGGCAGCAGGAGACTGAGAAGAAGCTGGAAGCCGCCATCAGCGAGCGCGACCAGTTCCTGAAGCAGAAAGATACCGCGGTGAATGAACGCGCCGAAGCGCAGAAGCAACTGGCGCTCATGAAGCAGCATGCCGAGGATATGGAAAAACGCATGCAGGACTGGGAAATGCAGCGCAGCGAAAGCCTGAAGGCGGCGAAAGCGTCTATCCTTGAAGCGGGCGGCCAGCTTTCCAGTAAATTATTGGAGGACCATAAACGCGAAGCCGAAGCGGCTAAGAAAGAAGCCGAGGAAGCAGCGAAGAAAAATGCCGCCACCCTCATGGAGCAGATGCAGGGGCTCAGTCAGACGGTGGCGGCGCTTAAAGAACAGACCGGTGAGAATAAAGAAAAAATGTCCACGGTGTGGCGCGCGCTTTCCACGCCCGCAGGCGTGGGGCAGATTTCCGAGATCGGCCTTGAAAATTCGCTCAAGAACCTTGGGCTGGAGCCGGGACGTGATTTTATCATGCAGTATCATGTGGGCAGCGAAGCGGGAAACCTGCGCCCCGATGCGGTCATCTTCCTGCCACAGGACATGGTGATGGTGATCGACAGCAAAGCCAGCAAATATTTGATCGAACTTACCGAAGCGGAGAATGCCGGTATTCCTGAGAATGACCTGTTGCAGGGCCTTGCCAAGACGATGAATGATCATCTGGCCGCACTCACCGGCAAAAATTACGCAGCGGCGATCCGCACGGCGTATAAGGAAGCAGGACGCTCCGCCGAGATAAGCGCCACGCTGAGCGTGATGTATGTGCCTTCCGAGAACACGGTGAATTACCTCAAGCGAGCCGATAGCCAGTTCATGGAACGCGCGGAGAAAAAGGGCATCATCATCGCCACGCCTTCAAGCCTCGCAGGGCTCTTGAGCTTGGCGCGTTATAACATCGGCCTCATGCGCCAGTCGGAGAATCAGGAGCTTATCATCACGCAGGCGCAACAACTGATGGATAACGTCATCACCATGCTTGGCCATGCGGAGAAGGTGGGCAAGGGGCTTAAGACCGCTGTGAGCAGTTTTGACAGTTTCGCGCGTTCCGTGAACCGCAACGTGCTGCCCAGGATGCGCAAGATGAAAACGCTGGGCGTGAAGCCTGAGAAGAACGCCACTATCCCCGCGCGCATTGCCGGATTCGGCGACGAGATGCAGATAGAAGGCGAGGTGGAGACGGTCAGTGAGGCAAAGGTAATTGAAGACTTTGAATTAAAGAAACTATCAGCGTAGTCATTATTATTTCTCATTTGCCGGAAATGCTGCTATAGCTGCTGTATCTATAAAAAAGACAGGACTGTTTTTTGGTAACAGTGGAAACAAAAACCGGTAAGAAAGCGCTATATAAATCGCTATACTTTCAGGTAATAGTTGCCATCATGGCAGGCATACTGCTTGGCCATTTTTATCCGGCCTTTGGCGTTGCCATGAAGCCGCTGGGCGATGGCTTTATCAAGCTCATTAAAATGATCATCGGCCCCATTATTTTCTGCACGGTTGTGCAGGGTATTGCAGGAATGGGGAATGTGAAGCAACTCGGGCGTGTGGGCGTGAAGGCGCTTGCCTATTTCATGTTCATGACCACATTTGCGCTTTTCATCGGGATTGCAGTAGTAAAAACCTACCAGCCTGGCGTAGGCATGAATATTGATCCCACCACCCTGGATACCAGTTCAGTACAGCAATATATCAGCAGTGCATCGCAGCAAAATGACATAGCAGGTTTTCTGCTCGATATCATTCCGCAGACGCTTTCATCTGCTTTCACGCAGGGAAATATCCTTCAGGTGCTATTCATCTCCATTCTCTTTGCGGTGGTGATGGCGATGATGGGCGAGGCAAGCAAGCCTGTGGTGCAGGGCATAGCATCTTTCTCCAACGTGTTGTTCGCAGTGGTGAATGTCATTATGAAAGCTGCCCCTCTTGGCGCGTTTGGCGCGATGGCGTTCACCATCGGGCAGTATGGGGTGGAATCGCTGATGTCGCTCATGAAACTGATGGCGGGGTTTTACATCACCTGCTTCCTTTTCATATTTATCGTGCTGGGCATCATGATGCGGATTGTTGGCTTCAGCCTGTGGAGCTTTCTCAAATATATCAGGGAAGAGATTTTGATTGTGATTGGCACTTCCTCATCCGAGAGCGTGTTGCCGCGTATGATCGAGAAGCTTACCGGACTGGGCTGTGATAAAAGCGTGGCGGGCATGGTGATTCCCACCGGCTATTCTTTCAACCTCGACGGCACCGCGATTTACCTGACGATGGCGGCGCTATTCATTGCGCAGGCCACAAATACGCAAGTCAGTTTTATGGAAGAACTTGGCCTGCTGGGCGTGCTGCTTCTCACCTCCAAGGGTGCGGCGGGTGTCACAGGCAGCGGGTTTATCGTATTGGCAGCCACGCTGGCCACCGTGGGACATATTCCGGTGGCGGGCATTGCCCTTATACTGGGCATTGACCGTTTCATGTCGGAAGCGCGCGCGGTGACCAACCTGATCGGCAACGGGGTAGCTACGCTGGTGGTGGCGCGCTGGGAAAACGCCATTGATATGGACAAAGCCAGAAAAATACTGAAGTAATTTTCTATCCCATCACCTTCTCAAAGGCTTTCACGGCTTCAGCGGCGCCTTTAGGGTGGTTCCATACGGACGTGATGGCGGCGATGAAGTCGGCGCGTGCATCCACCAGTGGCTTGGCGTTCTGCGGATTTATACCGCCGATGGCGACGCTGGGTATGGTGGTCATTTCCGACCACCAGCTTAAGATATCCGGTGTGGGGATGCCCCATTTTTCCACTTTTTCCATCGGCTTGGAGGTCGTGGGGTAGAATGCGCCGAAGGCGACATAGTCCGCACCCGCTTCGCCGCCTTCCATCGCCATATGGCGGGAGGCATGGCAGCTAAGGCCGATGACCATTTCATCACCGACAATTTTGCGCGCATCATTGATGCTCATATCGTCCTGCCCCAGATGCACGCCGTCGAGCTTAAGCTGTGCCGCGAGGTCTGCACGGTCGTTGAGGATGAAGGCCACATCATGCGCGCGGGCTATAGGCAGCAGGGTTGTTGCCGCTTCAATGATTTGATTATCATCGGCATTTTTCAGGCGCAGCTGGAAGGCGCGCGCGATGCGTGATGCGGCGAGCGCCCCTTCAAGCTGCCTGGCGAAATCACCAAGTGTGAAGGAGGGCGGGGAAATCAGGTAGAGTGCGCAGTCGGACATAGGCCTTGATAGTGAGAAAAAGCTTGATTTAGGGGCAGTTTGGCAGGTAAATAGCACGCTCCAAAAACAATTAACAGCTAATTTGGTGTGCGAGGCTTCAGGTCATCGTGGTGATGACAGGCCCTCCACCGCAACGCAAGGTAGACAACATGGTAATCGCAGCAAATCTCGGCTTTCCGCGCATCGGCGCAAACCGCGAACTGAAAAAGGCGCTGGAATCGTACTGGAAAGGCGACATGACCGAAACCGCCCTGAAAGACGTGGCCAAAGAACTCCGCAAGACGCACTGGACGATGCAGCAGCGCGCGGGCATCAAGCATGTGCCCTGCAACGACTTCTCGTTTTATGACCAGGTGCTCGACACCATCGCCATGGTGGGCGCGGTGCCGGAACGTTACAAATTCACCGGCGAAAAAGTTGACCTCGCTACCTACTTCGCCATGGCGCGCGGTGTGCAGCAGAAGGGTAAGGACGACGCCGTTGCCATGGAAATGAGCAAGTGGTTCGACACCAACTATCACTACATCGTGCCCGAACTGAAGGCCGGTCAGAAGTTCACGCTGGCTTCCGACAAGATCTTCGACGAATTCAAGGAAGCGAAGCTGCAGGGCATCCACACCCGTCCCGTGCTGCTGGGGCCCGTGACCTTCCTCACCGTTGCCAAGATGAAGGGCGACGCCGCCGTTTCCAGCCTCACGCTGCTCGATGAACTCGTAGCCGTGTATGAACGCGTGCTCAAGCAGCTCGCGGCGCTGGGCGCTGACTGGGTGCAGATCGACGAACCCTGCCTCGTGCTGGATCTCAATGCGCAAGCGAAAGCGGCGTTCAAGCCGGTGTACGACAAGCTGGTCGCTGCCGCTCCCGGCCTGCATATCATGCTGGCTACGTATTTCGGTGACCTGCGCGACAACCTCGACACGATGCTGGAGTTGCCTGTTGCCGGTTTCCATATCGACTGCGTGCGCGCTCCCGAACAGCTCGACACCGTGCTGGCTAAAATGCCCGCCAAGAAAAGCCTCTCCGTGGGCGTGGTCAATGGCCGCAATATCTGGCGCTCCGACCTCGACGCATGCCTGAAAATGGTGGAAAAAGCCTGCTCCAGGCTGGGCGGTGAATTCGTGCAGGTGGCTCCCTCCTGCTCGCTGCTGCATACGCCGGTTGACCTCGATATCGAAGACAAGCTCGATACCGAACTCAAGAGCTGGCTGGCATTCGCCAAGCAGAAGCTGGCGGAAGTTGCCATCCTCTCCAAGGCCGCTAATGACGGCCAGGCCGCTGTGAAAGCCGAGCTGGAATCCAGCCGCAACGCACAGGCCGCCCGCAAATCTTCCGCACGCATCCATAACCCGGCTGTCAAGCAGCGCGT
Source organism: Alphaproteobacteria bacterium (assembly GCA_035906055.1). GTDB lineage: Bacteria > Pseudomonadota > Alphaproteobacteria > Rickettsiales > JABCZZ01 > JAMIFV01. The sequence continues at coordinate 70,544 of JAMIFV010000013.1, forward strand.
GGCCGCTATCGATGCCGGCATGAAGAACCGCAATAGCCCGTTCGCTACCCGCGAAAAGAAACAGCAGGAATCGCTGGGTCTTCCGCTGCTGCCCACCACGACTATCGGCTCCTTCCCGCAGACCGCTGAAGTGCGCGCGCAGCGTGCCAGCTTCAAGGCAGGCAAGATCACCGCTGATGCGTATAACCAGTTCCTGAAGGAAGAAACCGCACGCTGCGTGAAGTATCAGGAAGAGATCGATATCGACGTGCTCGTGCACGGCGAATTCGAGCGCAACGACATGGTGGAATATTTCGGCGAACAGCTCAAAGGCTTCACCTTCACCAAGAACGGCTGGGTGCAGAGCTACGGTGCGCGCTGCGTTAAGCCGCCGGTTATCTTCGGTGACGTAAGCCGCGAAAAGCCGATGACGGTGGAATGGTCCACCTATTCCCAGTCGCTCACCAAGCGCCCCATGAAAGGCATGCTCACGGGCCCCGTGACCATCCTGCAATGGTCGTTCGTGCGTGACGACCAGCCGCGCAGTGAAACCTGCCGCCAGATCGCGCTTGCGATCCGTGATGAAGTGGCCGACCTCGAAAAGGCCGGTATCAACATCATCCAGATCGACGAAGCCGCTATCCGTGAAGGCCTGCCGCTGCGCCGCGCCGACTGGAAAGCGTATCTCGACTGGGCGGTGGAGTCCTTCCGCATCACCGCTTCCGTTGCCAAGGACGAAACCCAGATCCACACCCACATGTGCTACTCGGAGTTCAACGACATCATCGCCGCTATCGGTGATATGGACGCCGACGTGATCTCCATCGAGACCTCGCGCTCACAGATGGAACTGCTGGATGCATTCGTGAACTACAAATACCCCAACCAGATCGGGCCGGGCGTATATGACATCCACTCTCCCCGCGTTCCCGCGCAAGGAGAAATGGACGGCCTGATGCGCAAGGCGCTCAAAGTGCTTGCCGCTTCGCAGGTATGGGTAAACCCGGATTGCGGCCTCAAGACCCGCGGCTGGGCTGAAGTGAAACCCGCGCTCGAAGCGATGGTGGCATCCGCCAAGACCATGCGCGCCGAACTGGCAGAAAAAAAAAATAGCTAGCTAAGGATTGCCAAGAGGGGGCACGCTGCCCCCTCTTCGTTCCACGAATTCACCCCTGCGGGGTCGTCGTATAACACTCCTCCACTCATACGGAGCGAGTGGGTATTGGCTGCGGTTCGAGAATACAGGATTTATTTGCGGCGCTCTGGGGTGATTAGAAAAATGAAAAAGGCGGAGGCCGCAGGGAAACCGCGTCTTTCGCATTTGTGAAGCACTGTTTTAATGTGTTTAATGTGATTGCGCTTGGCTTAAGGTAATGTTCTGCTGTGCTAGGGGCACAGACATGTCTACGCCCAACAGGCGTTGTGTGTGGTCATGCACGCGTGCGGCTGCGCGTTTATTTTCTTTTTCATCGCAGTAGGCTCTAAAAGCAGGGTTCTCCTGAAGCTTCTGGATCGCAGCTAATGCCAGCAACCGACATTCGTCTTTGCCTTGCGCCAGATACGTACACTTTCCCTGATAAGGTGGAGTAACATGATATGCTACAACAGGAAGTTTCATGCCTTTATCGGCATGTTCCCATCCCGATAATGCCCCTTCCAGCTGAGCCATTGATCGCGTGACTTTGCTATCAGAAAGTTCTTTTCCGGTTCGTGATGGCTCATGCAGCATAGGAATTGCTATGGCTGCGATATGGCACTTAAGTGGCACTACCAGCAATTCATGCGTATCTAATATACCGGGACCTTTTACTGCATCATAGCTGCTGGCAAGCAGATCCATCTGCAGGCCTGATAATTCCGGCTTCTTGTAAACGCAGTCTATCCATTCAGCTGCATTGTGCTCAGCAGAATCAAATACATGAAATTTCCAATACTTTCTATACAGCTCGTCAAGTGCAGGAATAGACGAGTGAAGTTTCAGGCGTAGGTTTTTACTGTAATTACTTTTATCACCCGTGCTTCCATTTCTGTCAAAAGCCCTGACAACCAGCGCAGGGATGTCCTTTTTTGTATCGAGGTCGAAAAGATACATGAGCGTCTCCCCGTGAGGCGATACGCGGTATGGAAGAATGGATTTTTGCGATTGCAAGCTGGGTACTGGCGTCATGGAAAGAATTGCTACCTGACTTTTCTGCAGTTTGGCGGCATTCTTTGTAAGGTACTTGCTGTTGTTTTCGAGGCATGCAAGCGTGTCAACGGGATAAGGTCGTGTTTCATCCGCATGCTCATAAACATGAAACGCCAGTCGGTTGAGTGCTTGTAACCCCGCAAGTTTTTCTTCAGCTACTTGGCCGTTACGTTTTGTGGTATCACGCCATTTCGTGCTTTCGGCTAAATCCATAACGTTCTACCGTGATCGTAGAGGGGGGTGCGCAACAGAAACTGATTCTGGATGCTACGATTTTTAAATGCGAGTGACGATAAAGTATTCACGCGGCTCACTACTAAGGTTTGATAGTTCTCAGCTTATCAAACGTTAACATTGCGGACAAGCGGGGCAAGGCGGTGTCACAAAAGATTAATACAGGCTAACCTTCTGGAATAGCTCTATTCCGACAACACGATGCGGGCGTTGATTTAAGTGGTTTTCTTAAAGCGAAGATAAACGTAATGTAATACTGCAAGCATCATTAGTAACGAAAATACGTGTATTGCGACTGAAATGATAAACATGCCCGGCGAATCATTGTAACAATAAAGATCACTGGGGTTTTTTACAGGCTTCAGAATACATCCCGCCATTATTCCCTCAAGTAATTTAAGGCATACATAGGGAAGACAATAAATTGTTGCAGAAGCAACAAAAATACATGCAGTTTTACTGAGTTTAGAATTTTTCATATTCTCTACTCTGATAATACAGTCCTTGCCAGCGTAATGCCGTAAATATCCTTCGCCCCGGCATCGCGCAGCACGCGTGCGCAGGCGTTGAGCGTAGCGCCGGTGGTCATTACGTCATCCACCAGCAGCACGGCCTTGCCTTTTATGTGTGAGCGCTTTGGCCTGGGCACGGTGAACGCGCCGCGCAGGTTATCTTCGCGACCCTTTCGTGAAAGGCCGGATTGCGCGGGGGTGGGTTTTTTGCGTTGCAGGGTGTTGGGCAGCACGGGCAGGCCGGAGAGGTTTGCCAGCGCTAACGCCAGCAACGCCGCCTGATTATAACGGCGCATCAGCAGCCTGCGGTAATGCAGCGGTACGGGCACTATAATGTCGGCCTGCGTTGCGAACGGTGTTGCCACGCGCGCCAGCCATTCACCGAACAGCGGGGCGAGCTGCGTGCGGTCGCGGAACTTGAACGCCAGCACCTGCGGGCGGCTTTTATCGTCGTAACGGCAGACCGATACGGCGCGCGTGAAGGCGGGCGGTGTCTCCATGCAGCGCCCGCATAACAGTTCCGGCCCCATGCCATATTCAAACGGCAGGCCGCAGCGATGGCACATGGGGTCGGTGATGAAATGCATGTCTTTCCAGCACTCAGCACATAACGTGCCCTGCATTGTGACGCCTGCCGTGCAGACCGGGCAGCGCGGGGGAAACAGCGTATCCGCCGCGCGTACCAACAGGGGGCTGGTTTTCTGTGAGAATTTGCGTAATCTTGCCAGCATGGATGACTTAGCGTTTGGGGTGGAGGAGCGTAGCGACGATCAGCGACCAAGGGGAGCGCAGCCGACGCGGCGCTTAAGCGTAATTATATGACAACGGAAAACGACAGCAACCTCTTTAACCGTGAGCTTTATGGCATGCGCCGCGCGCGCGTTGCGCAAGGCTGGGCGCAGTATAACTTTCTGAAGAAGGAAGCAGCGGAACGTATTGCGGAAAAGCTCGACGATGTAGCGCGCCGTTTCACATTAGCGCTGGATCTTGGTTGTCACGGTAAAGAGGTGGCAGGGAAAATCGCGCACAAGGTGGACAGTATCATCAGCAGCGATGCCTGCGCGGCGATGCAGCCCGATATGGTGTGCGATGAAGAATTCCTGCCGTTTGCCAAGGATTCCTTCGACCTCATCACCAGCGCGCTGAGCCTGCATCACGTCAACGACCTGCCCGGCGCGCTTATTCAGGCGCAACGTTGCCTGAAGCCGGACGGGCTGTTCATCGCCATCATGCCCGGAGCCAATACGCTGAAGGAGCTGCGTGAGTCGATCACGGCGGTTTCGGCAGGGCAGGGGTTCGCGCTGATGCCACGTCTTTCACCGCTCGTGGAAGTGCGCGACGCCGGGGCGCTATTGCAGCGCACGGGATTCGCCCTGCCGGTGGTGGACAGCGAAATGCTGACGGTGGAATATGATTCGGTATGGAAGCTGTTTCAGGATTTAAAAGGCATGGGCGAAAGCAATGTGCTGCGCATGCAGCATAAGGGGTTGGCTTCGCGCGCGCAGCTTGCCGCAATCGCCACCCATTATGAGCAGCATCATGGTAAAAACGGCACGATTCCGGCCAGTTTCGAGTTCGTGGCGATGACGGGCTGGAAGCCGCATATATCGCAGCAGACCCCCTCCAAACGCGGCAGCGGACAGGTGAATTTGAAAAACGTACTCGGTTAAGCGTCCCGGGTACTCGGTGAATCGAGTACGCAAAACTGAGTACCGGGTACGAGCTAAACCATCCCCTTTAATGCTGTAATCAGCGGAATATCCGCCGGAGGCATGGGCAGGCTGCCCATATCGGCAAGGGTTTTCCATGCGAGCGTCTGGCCTTCCTTCGCCTGCGGTGCGCCCTTCCAGTTGCGGCAGAGGAATAACGTCATCAGCAGGTTGAATTCTTCCTTCACACCCATCTCGCGTGCGGAGATAAAGTTTTTAGTGTCCACCGGGCAACCGCAGCCGGGTTCTTCCTTCGGTGGTTCAAAGCTGTAGGTGTGCGAGACGAACGGGCCGCAGCTAAGGCAGGAATGGCAGACCTCGATGCCCAGCTCTTCGTGCAGTTCACGTATCAGTGCGGTTTCGGCGGTTTCGCCTTGCTCTACCTTGCCGCCGGGAAATTCCCACAAGCCTGCCATCGCCTTGCCCTGCGGGCGCTGTGCGAGCAAAATGCGCCGGTCACGGTCGATAAGCGCCACGGCGGCCACAAGTACCGTTTTCATAGTACGATGATCTCTTTTTCCGTGATGATGACGTTGAGGTTTTCATCATGCCGGTCAGGGGGAATGGCGTCCACTTCCTGCGCGCTGAACGCCATGCCGATCACATGCAGGTTGTGATGCTGTTCATGCAGGCGTTTAAGGGTCGCATCGTAATAGCCCTTGCCGTAGCCGAGGCGGTGGCCTGCGCGGTCGAACCCTACGACCGGCACCACGATGATCTCAGGCGTTATCTGCTCGTAATGCTGCGGTTCCATGATACCGAACGCGCCTTCGGTCATCGGCAGTGTGCTGAAGAAGCGGAAGAAGGAAAGCTCGCGTGTGTTCTGCTGCACCACCGGCAGGCCTACCGTGACGCCTTCGGCATCGAGCGCATGGAGCACCGGCGTGATGTCCATTTCACTGTTGATGGCGTTGAACAATGCCACCTGTCTGCCCTTGACCGGCAGGCTGCTGAGATAGCCAACAAGGCGCTCGCATGCGGCGAACGACCACATGTCATGCTGCTCGGCATTTATGGCGTCTCGCCGTGCGATGCAGGCGGCGCGGAGGGTGTTTTTTTCGTTCATAAATTAAAGTCTATTTCCATCAGGACGGAGCGGATAACGTTGTTCTTTTCTGAACCGTAGCGCAACGTACAGCAAAGTACGTGAGCAACGGAAGCAGAAAAAACAGCGTTAGATGCAAGTTCTCATGGGAATAAGTGTGAAGGGGGACCGCAACAATAGCCGTGGGCAGTACTTATCGCATGAGACCTAAAGTTAAGGTGGGCACCATATACTTCAGAAATACGGACGAACCGGTTCTCCGAAACAGCGACAGCGCCCTATGCGTGATTATTGGCTCAAGGAATTAAGAAGCCTACACGAACTCGGCAGACCCCTTCACCAGCAGATTCTATACTCTTTCCAGCTCGCCCGCAATAGTCTCTATGCGGTCTGCAATATTGTTGATTGTCAGGGCGATAGCGTTTTCCAGCTCAATCTGCTTGTTACGCTCGAACGACTGCGAGCTGTTCTGGATGTCGTGGCGAAGCTGTTCCACCTCTTTCTTCGTGTCCTGCAACTCGTCGGTCAGCATGAGGGCGGCAAGGATCATGAGCTGGCTTTCCGTAGGCTTGCCAAGCGCTTCGCTGAGGCCGCGCACGCGCTGGTCAAGCGTGCGGGCGATGTTCTTGAGATGCGTTTCCTGCCCGTCATCGCAGGCTAAGTCATATTCGCGGCCACCGATCAGCAGTCGCAGCGCGGTCATTGTTCCAGTGCCTCCAGCGTGGCGATGGTATGATCAAGACGGTTATTCACGTGGCTGACGACCTCGCGCATCTTCACGATTTCGCGCTCGGAATCCTGCAATAAAAGATTGAGTTTTTCCTTATCTGCTTTAAGAGAGGCGTACCCTGTGCCGATGCGGGCGGTGACGCCCTCAAGGCGGCGGAAAGCCTGTTCAAGACGGGCAGCGGATGCGTCAATACCGTTCATGGTTAACGGTTCCATGTCGTACTGCGCCGTTTCGTAATCGGTGATGGGGAGTGGTTGTGCCATACTTGGCTCCCTGCTAGAAAATGTTTATAAATTGTATAACGGAGTTGTGGGAGTATCGTCAATGAATATGTCCGTTCTGTTGTCGGCAGAAATAGTTATATACGAGGAAGACGCGGCGCTTGCAGGTAGAGCCCGCTACCTGCTGCTCGCAGCGCCTGGCGGATGCCAGCAAAATCCACTATCGCAAAACGAACAAATTCATTGAGGATACTCCCATGCAGATGAAAAGCGCAAACTCAGCAGTGAAAGTTTCCTCCATGACAGCATCCGAAAATTCGCCCGCAGCAACGCACAGGGAAATGGCGAACGCCATCCGCGCGCTTTCGATGGACGCGGTGGAAAAGGCGGCTTCGGGCCATCCGGGCATGCCGATGGGCATGGCGGATGTTGCGACCGTGCTGTTCAGGGAATTCCTGAGTTTTGATCCTAAACATCCTGCGTGGCCCAACCGTGACCGTTTCGTGCTTTCCGCAGGCCACGGCTCCATGCTCCTGTACTCGCTGCTCTACCTCACCGGCTATGAAGATATGAGCATTGAGGACATCAAACATTTCCGTCAGATGGGCGCAAAGACCGCAGGCCATCCAGAATTCGGCCATGCTTGCGGCATCGAAACCACCACGGGGCCGCTGGGGCAGGGCATCACCAACGCGGTAGGCATGGCGCTGGCTGAGCGCATGATGGCGGCGCGTTTCGGTGATGACACGGTGAACCATTATACCTATGCCATCGCAGGCGACGGCTGCCTGCAGGAAGGCATCTCGCAGGAAGCGATCACGCTCGCGGGACATCTGAAGCTGAACAGGCTCATCGTGTTGTGGGACGATAACCAGATCACTATCGACGGCCCCACGAGCCTTTCCACTTCGGAAGACACGCTCATGCGTTTCACGGCGGCGGGCTGGGTGACCGACGCCATCAACGGCCATGACGAAGCGGCTGTCCGTGCAGCGCTCGCACGCGCCAAAACATCGGACAAGCCCGTGCTCATCGCCTGCCGCACCACGATCGGTTACGGCGCGCCGAATAAATCCGGCAAGGCGGCCTGTCACGGCTCGCCGCTGGGCGCAGAAGAAATCAAGGGGGCACGCGCGGCGCTGGGCTGGGAGCATGCGCCGTTCGAAGTGCCTGAGCATGTGCTGGGTAGCTGGCGTGCGGCGGGTGCGCGCGGCGCAGAGGCGTACGCGCAATGGTCGAAGAAGCCCGGCAGCGGCAACGCGGAATTCACGCGCCTGATGTCGGGTGAACTGCCCGAAGGCTGGCAGGAGGCGTTCGAGACTTTCAAGAAGGCTCTGGCCGAAAAGAAGCCAACCGAAGCGACGCGCAAATCGTCTGAAGGCATCTTAGAGATACTCAATCCGCTGATCCCGGAAATGATCGGCGGTTCGGCGGATCTCACCGGCTCCAACAACACCAAGACCAAAACGCTCACCGTAGTAAGTGCGGCTGACTATAAAGGCCGCTATGTGAATTACGGCATCCGCGAACATGCGATGGGCGCGGTGATGAACGGCATGGCGCTATATGGCGGCTTCATTCCTTACGGTGGCACGTTCCTCGTATTCTCTGATTACTGCCGTCCGGCAATCCGCCTTGCAGCGCTTATGGGTATCCGCGTGATCTTCGTGATGACGCATGACTCCATCGGCGTGGGTGAAGACGGCCCGACGCATCAGCCCGTGGAGCATGTGGCGTCGCTTCGCGCCATTCCCAACCTGAATGTGTTCCGCCCGTGCGACGCCACGGAAACAGCGGAATGCTGGGCGCTTTCCATCACCACGCGCAATGCGCCGTCGCTGCTGTGCCTCACGCGCCAGAACCTGCCCGCACTGCGCACGGAATATGTGAAAGAGAATTTATGTGCGAGAGGCGGGTATGTGTTGAGTCAGCATCTGATAGATGACAAAGTGCCTGTAACCATAATTGCCAGCGGTTCCGAAGTGTCGCTGGCTGTGGAAGCGCAGAAGCAGCTTGCTGCCAAGGGCATCGCAGCCAAAGTGGTTTCCATGCCGTGCTGGGAACTGTTCGACGCGCAGCCCGAAAGCTACCGCAGGGAAGTGCTTGGCAGTGGCGTGAAACTGGCGATAGAAGCGGGCATCCGTTTCGGCTGGGATAAGTATATCGGCTCTGACGGACTCTTCATCGGCATGCAGGGTTTTGGCGCGTCAGGCCCGGCGCCGCAGCTTTACAAGAAGTTCGGCATCACGGCGGAAGCGGTGGTGCAGGCGGTGGAGCAGAAGGTAAAAAAGCTTTTACAACAGTGACGCGCTCGGGCTTGACCCGAGGGTCTATCTGGATACTCGGGTCACGCCTGCGACGGCCCGAGTACGTCAATGCTATATGGGTAAGGCTATGTACTATGTTTACATACTGGCCAATAAAAAGAATGGCACGCTTTACGTCGGCTCCACCAATGAGCTAATACGCCGGATATGGGAACATAAAAACGATATAGTCAAAGGGTTTACCCAGAAATACCGTGTGCATCAATTGATCTATTTTGAGCAGTATGACGATATTAGGCTTGCTAATCAGCGCGAAGCCAATATTAAACACTGGTATCGTAAGTGGAAACTGTGACCTCATAGAGGGTATGAACCCTGAGTGGAAAGACCTTTACGAAGAAGTATGTATTTGACAGCTGGACATTCGGGTCAGGCCCGAGTGCGTCAGTAGATAGAGTGAAGAAATATGACCATAAAAATTGCAATTAACGGATTGGGCCGCATTGGCCGCTGTGTAATCAGGGCGCTGGTGGAAACAGGCCGTAAAGATATTGAGATCGTGGCGATCAATGGCCCGGCTCCCATTGAGACTCACCTGCATCTGCTCAAATATGACTCCGTGCACGGCCCCTTCCGTGGCGAAGTAAAAGCGGTGAATGGTGGTATTGATGTGGGGCGCGGCGTGATGCGCCTGACGCATGAAAAAGATGTAAACAAGCTCGACTGGAGCGGTGTGGACGTGGTGCTGGAATGTTCCGGCAAGTTCACCATGCGCGCCGACGCCGCGCAGCATCTGGCGCGTGGCGCTAAAAAGGTGCTTATCTCTGCGCCCTCACCCGATGCGGATGCGATGATCGTGTATGGCGTGAATAACGATGCGCTCAAGAAAGAACATACGGTGGTTTCCGTAGGCTCCTGCACCACGAACTGCCTTGCCCCTGTGGCCAAAGTGCTTAATGACGCATTCGGCATCGAGCGCGGTTACATGACCACGATCCACTCCTACACCGGCGACCAGAACCTTGTGGATGGCAGCCATAAAGATTTGCGCCGCGCGCGTGCCGCCGCCATGGCGATGGTGCCCACCTCCACCGGCGCTGCCAAGGCGATCGGCCTTGTGCTGCCCGCGCTTGACGGCAAGCTCTCCGGCACGTCCATCCGCGTTCCTACTCCCAATGTGTCACTCGTCGACCTGACCTTCGACGCAGGCAAAGACGCGACCAGGGAAGCCATCAACGAAGCGATTGCGAAAGCGGCGAACGGCCCCATGAAAGGCGTGCTGGCCGTGTGCGACGAGCCGCTTGTATCACTCGATTTCAACCACCACCCGGCAAGCTCCATCTTCGATATCACCGGCACTTCGGTGGTGGATAAGCGTTTCTGCCGCGTGGCATCGTGGTATGATAATGAGTGGGGCTTCTCCTGCCGCATGCTTGACGTGACGGCGATTTTGTAAATAAGTAGGCGTATGAATACCAAACCTGTAAGTCGCAATTTCCTGACGCTGGACGATGTTGACGTCAGCGGAAAACGCGTGGTGGTGCGTATGGACCTCAACGTGCCTATGGTTGGCGGTCGCGTGACGGATAACACCCGCGTGGTGCGCCTGCTGCCCACGCTGAAGGAACTCATCAGGAAAAAAGCGAAGACCGTTATTCTTTCGCATCTTGGCCGCCCCAAGGGCGCTTACGTGCCCGATCTTTCGCTTGCCCCCATCGTGGATGCGCTTTCACAGGCGCTTGCTATGCCGGTTAAATTCGGTGTGGACTGCGTGGGTGCGGAAGCGGAAAAAGCCGTGGCGGGACTCAAAACCGGCGAAGTGATATTGCTGGAGAACATCCGCTTCCATGCAGGCGAAGAAAAGAACGATGCTGAATTCGCCAGGCAGCTGGCTGCGCACGGCGATATTTTTGTGAATGACGCTTTTTCCTGCTCACACCGCGCGCATGCGTCCACCGTTGGCATCACGCAGTACCTGCCGTTCGTGGCAGGCAGGCTCATGGAAGAAGAACTGCATAACATTGAAACCTACCTTACCCAGCCCGAACGCCCGTTCACGGCGGTGGTGGGCGGCTCCAAGGTTTCCACCAAGCTGGCGTTGCTGGAAAGCCTCGTCGCCAGGGTGGATAACCTGATTATCGGCGGCGCGATGGCCAACACGTTCCTGCTGGCGGACGGCTGCAAGGTGGGCGCGTCGCTTTGCGAGCCTGATCTTAAGGATACCGCCAGGCGCATCCGTGCCAGGGCAAAAGAGAAGGGCTGCACCATTCACCTGCCGGTGGATGTGATGGCAACCACGCAGTTCGCCGCTCATGCGCCGGGCACGGTGGTGCCGGTGGATAAAGTGCCAGCGGATTGCATGATGCTGGATGTGGGACCGGAGTCGCTGCAACAGTTCAGTGATGTTATCCGCGCGTCGCGCACGGTGATATGGAACGGCCCGCTCGGCGCATTCGAGACCAGCCCGTTCGATGCCGCCACCATCATGCTGGCGCGTGTTGCTGCCCGCCAGACGGCGGAAGGCAAGCTTAAGAGCATTGCAGGGGGCGGGGATACAGTATCAGCACTGCGCCATGCAGGCCTTGCGGAACAGTTCAGCTATCTTTCCACCGCAGGCGGCGCGTTCCTTGAGTGGCTGGAAGGTAAACCCCTTCCCGGAGTGCTGGCACTTCAGACGAAGAAGGCGGCTTAGAGCACTTTCCATTTAATCGTTCGCGTTCCCCGGCCTTCGCCGGGGCTAAAGGTTCACATCCATCGGTCTCGGTGTGCTCATGTGACTCACGCGTACACTCCGCGCACCTCGCCTCGGCTGCCTAGCGAACAATTAAAGCGAAAACGCTCTAGAACCTGTTGAGACTGACCCCTGGCGAGATTATGAACAGGTTCCAGGCGCAGGACTCATTAAACGTAAACTTTCTTTTCCTCTCCCCCTTGAGGGAGAGGACGCGTTTGCCTTGGGTTTAGCTGCTTTAGCTAAGCCCTTAGGCAAACCGAGGTGAGGGGGCACGTGTTTAAATTCACCCTCACCCGGCTCCGGCTAAGCTGCTATGCAGCAAAGCCTGCGCAACCCTCGCCCGCTTTGCAGGAGAGGGGAATTTATGAGTCCTGACCCTAGGACAGGCCGCTGTAGGTGGTATTATCTTCCCTATTCAATTTATTGGTAAAGTTACCTTTAGTCGGGGGCTTATCAGGAAGAAGATAAGCACTGTGTATCTTCGCGCTCGGAGTTTGATATGAGCGCATCAGACGCGCATTGCCCACTGTCGAAGGAATATTCTGCGGTGGTTTATGCGGGGCATTCTGGCGCTGTTTTTCTTCATGCTCAGAAATGCGCTTGATAAGTTCCTGAATCGTTTCATCATGACGTAATTGTATTATCGGGAAAGCAGAACGATTAGCACCTTTTTGGTCAAAAACTATTTCAATATTAGGATTTTTAACTCCCTGACCTGTCATAATAAGAGCACAGCCCAAGGCGGAAGGCGGGCCTGCTACTGCAAATGCAATAGTACCCAAGGCAGATGCAAGTGTTATGGGCTCATTGTTTTGCGGAAGCGCAGCATAGGGAAGCTTATCCAGCGCTTCTACCAACGCCTTGGTTGCTTCTCTGACCTGTTTAGGGGAAGCAGGCGAAGAATTATTCTTGGCAATTGCTTCCGCAGGAAGTTCCGCCTCCGCCAGATACTTTCTGTTCCTGCGATTGCGCAGATAGTCTAATACCGTTAAAGCAGGTAGTGGTGGATTAGGAATAGGCTTTTCATTCAGTGCAGCATGTAATGCGTTCACCGCATGCCGGTTATCAAACACTCGGGGGCGATGACGCTCGACCGGCATTGTTTTCTTCGACTGGAAGGGAGAACTTGCCACAGTAGTGCTAGGCAGTTGGTCTAGCATCTCGACCAGTCCGCGCTCGATCAATTTATGCCCCCGGCCTTTGAATGTTTTGGGCGCGTAAGGCTCTTGCTTTGCCGGCTGAGTTTCTGTGTGAGCATCAGGAGTTGCCGAAGGGGACTCGGCAGCAAATGGCATCACTATGGGGGCTGTAAATTCGTTAGACATATTTATGGTTTGTTAAGCTTCTTATTACTTACGTTACCGTTACGATCATATGTATTGCAGAAAAAGCAGAGCAGGCTTGACATATTTCCACATTCATTGAATATCCCGGCCAGAATATACCATCCGCCGCACGTTTAGTGTGACAATTTTATGAAATAATACAGGCATTTCCAAAAAGAGGCAAATATGAAAATAACCCGTAAAGTCAAAGAGATATTGAGCTGGTATGAGAGCGATACCCCCGGCGTGAAAGCCAACCTTGCGCGCCTTTTGATGCATGGCCGCCTCGGTGGCACGGGCCGTCTTGTAATTCTTCCGGTAGATCAGGGCTTTGAGCATGGTCCGGCGCGCAGTTTCGCCCCGAACCCCGATGCTTACGATCCGCATTACCATTTTGAGCTCGCCATCGAAGCAGGCCTTTCCGGCTATGCCGCCCCGCTGGGAATGCTGGAGTTGGGCGCCGATACGTTTGCAGGCGCTATGCCGTTGATCCTCAAGATGAATTCTTCAAACTCCCTGACCCCGAAAGACCAGGCTCCCGACCAGTCCGTTACCGCCTCCGTGAAGGACGCGCTGCGCCTTGGCTGCATGGGCATCGGCTTCACCATTTATCCGGGCTCGCATCACGTCAACGAAATGATGGAAGAAATCAGCGAGCTCTGCCGCGAAGCAAAAGAATACGGCCTTGCCACCGTTATCTGGTCGTATCCGCGCGGCGGCTTTATCTCCAAGGACGGCGAAACAGCATTCGACATCTGCACCTATGCGGCTCATTTCGCGGCCATGATCGGCGCGCACATCATCAAGGTGAAGCCGCCCACCGCGCATCTGGAACTGCCGGAAGCCAAGAAGGTGTATGAGAAAGAAAAGATCGACGGTTCCACGCTCGCCAAACGTATCGCGCATGTGAAGCAGGCGACGTTCGGCGGCAAGCGCATCGTGATTTTCTCCGGCGGCACGACCAAGACGCTCGACGATCTCTACAAGGAAATCCGCGAGATACATGAAGGCGGCGGCAACGGTTCCATCATTGGCCGCAACACCTTCCAGCGTCCGAAAGCCGAGGCACTGGCCATGCTCGACGAAATCATCAGGATTTATAAGTCCTAGTCTTTTACCAGAAGTGCTTACAGCCTGCTATTCAGCAGGCGCAGCGGATGTTTGAGTACGATGCCGGGCGGAAGCGGGCAGTTGCCGGTATGGTTGAGAATCTGTTCTGACAAACGGAAGGCGGATCTATGACGTTTATACGTAAATTCGCAGTGGGTGTCCTCGTGCTTGCCGTGACAGGCGTGGCCATTGTCGCGGCGGTGGACTGGAAAGCTGTCGCCGGGCAGAAGCTTGTCGCCTTGTTGCAGGAGAAGGGTTTTGCCGACGCGCAACTGAAGGTGAAAAGCATAGGCCTTACCTCGGTGACGCTGGAAGGCATTTCGCTCGGAGGCGCCACGCCGCTCATGCTCGATACCCTCAAAGTGAATTACGCCCTCAAAGAGCTCTGGGATGGACGCCTCAACGAGGTGACGCTTTCAGGCATTACGCTTAAATGGGGTGAGGTAACCGCCACCAGCCACGAAACCGCTTTCGTTTCCGTGCCGGATGGAAAGGGCGAATGGAACGGCACATGGACGAGTAAAAATATTACGGTTGCCGGGTTGCCCGTGGATGTTCCGGTAACGGAATCGTCAGGTACATGGAACGTCTCTGCGAAGGAGCTGGTGCTCAAAGGCATATGGGGCAGCGCCGATAAAGCCTATAGTGCAAACTTCACGGTCGGTTACGATCTGGCCGATACAACCGCTTCCGTAATCAGGCTGCATTCCTTTACCATGCCGTGGAGCGGCGGCAGCATCGCGCTGAAAGACGCCGTGATACCTTTTGCCAAGAAAGCGTACACGCTTAACGTGACGGTGAAGGGCGTTTCGGTGGATGCGTTGCTGCAGTCCCTCACCGGCAACCGCGCTACGGGAACGGGCGTGGTTTCGGGCAAGGTGCCGGTCACGCTCAGGCCCGATGGCACGTTCATGCTGCATGCGGGGTCGCTGAAAGCGGAAGCGCCGGGCAGGATCGTGATGCAGCCGGACGCCATACCCGGCGACAACGCGCAGGTGGACGTGGTGCGCGAGGTAATGAAGGATTTCCATTACAGCGTGCTTTCCGCATCTGTGGATAACGATGCAAAAAACAAGCTGTCCGTCGGGCTTACGGTGGAAGGCAATAACCCGGCGGCGTATGATGGCAGGCCGGTCAAATTGAATGTGCATTTGTCGGGCGATGTGCTAGACTTCCTGCACCAAAGTATGATGGTGAATGACCCGCATAAATTACTCAAACAGGTTGACCATGCGAAATAAGACCCTTCTTCTCCTGCTGCCCCTCATGATAGTGGCGTGTAATCCCACCGTGAAGGTGGAAGCGCCGGAAAAACCCATTGAGATCAACCTCAATGTAAAGATCGAGCAGCATGTGAAAGTGTCGATCGAGAAAGACGTGAAACAGGCAATCGCCAAGAACAAGGATATTTTCTAGGAGCGTATATCATGAAAAAATTGCCGCTTATCGCCATGCTGATGACCGCCTGCCTCGCGCTGCCCGTAATGGCGCTCGACCTGCATGGCGCGCGCGCCAATGGCAGCATTGGTGAAAAGAACGACGGGTACGTCGCCGCATTGCGTCCTTCCGCAGAAGTGAATGCCATAGTGGCTGAGGTGAATGCCAAGCGCAGCGCCGAGTATGCGCGCATCTCCAAAGAGAACGGCCAGCCGGTGAACGTGGTGGCAAAACTCGCTGCCGGACAGATTGTCGGCGGCCTGCCCGCTGGCGCTTCCTATCAGGACGGCGGCGGCAACTGGAAAAGCAAATAAACGCGCCGTTGCTCTGACCGCTTGCGTTGTTATCCTTCGGTCTTGGATGCTCACGTGCTTTTGCTGTACGCTGCGCGGCCTTGCTTTGGCTGTCTGGTGAATCGGTCAGATCAAAAACGTCCTTACATATATGCAACCTGATATAGCGTTATCTCAAAACCTGCCGCTGCGTTGGCTGTATGTCGACTTCAACAGCTATTTCGCCAGCATAGAACAGCAGATGAACCCGGCCTTGCGCGGCAGGCCAGTGATCGTGGTGCCGGTGGATACGGATTCCACCTGCGCCATTGCGGCCAGTTATGAAGCCAAGGCGCTGGGCATCAGGACCAATACGCCCGTGTACGAAGCCAAACGCATGTGCCCCGGCCTCATCTGCGTGGTGGGCGACCACAAGCATTATGTGCATTACCATCACCTGATACTCCAGGAAATCGGGAACCATATACCGGTGAGCGCGGTCTGCTCGATCGACGAAGTGGCCTGCCACCTCATGGATAATGAGAATTCCGACGAGCGCGTCACCGGGATAGCGCATTCCATCAAGGCAGGGCTCGCGCGCAATGTGGGAGAATATATCAAATGCTCGGTAGGTGTTGCGCCTAACAGGTTCCTCGCCAAGGTGGCAACCGACATGCAGAAGCCCGACGGCCTCACGATATTGCATCATGGCGACCTGCCGCAGCGTTTGTATGGCCTGAAGCTCAGGGATATTCCCGGCATCGGGCATAATATGGAGCATCGCATATTGATGGCGGGCATCAACGATGTGCCTACGCTGCTTTCGCTCAGCGTTGCCCAGATGCGCAGGATCTGGGGCGGGGTGTGGGGCGAACGCATGTGGTTCTGGCTGCGCGGGGTTGAGTTGCCGGAGCTGGAAACGCACCGCTCCACCGTTGGCCATAGCCATGTGATGGCGCCGGAGCTGCGTATGCCCGGGCGTGCGCGGTATGTGGCGCGCCGCCTCACGATGAAGGCCGCCGCGCGCCTGCGCCGCATGGAGTATTACGCGAGGGAGCTTACGTTCTCGGCGCGTTTTGAAAATGGCTTTCGCGTGGAGGGCAGCGAAAAATGCTTCCGCGCGCAGGACAGCGTGACCTTCCTGCACATGCTGGAGCGTATCTGGCAGGGCGCACTTGAATATGCGGGTGACAGGGACAGGGGCGGCAATATGCGTATACGCAAACTGTCGATGGCGTTGCACGGTCTGGTGAAGGCGGAGATCGCGCAGCAGCCCGAACTGATCCCCGTGTTGCAGGAAAACGAAATGCAGGAACGTGCACGCGCCGAGCGCATGTCGCAGGCGCTTGACCGCATCAACCACCGCTTCGGCAAGGACTCCGTGACGCTGGGCATGATGCCTGCTGCCAGCCGTAATTTCAGCGGCACCAAGGTAGCCTTTAACCGTATTCCGGATGCGGAAGAGTTTCTGGAATAAGGTTACGTGTGAGAATATTGGACGGCCTGCGCAATGTGATAATTTTATCGCAATGGGGGATCTATTTTTGCTTCCGGCAGGTGTAAACCGCGCCTATCGCGGCTGCAGGCTTACAAAATCACAGAAAATGGTTGTGCTGATACTAACACTACTTGCTCATAGGCTTAGCAGCACAATGATGCAAAAAAAATTGCGAGAAATTAGTATTGATTGTAATAATGGCAGCATAAGGAAACAATAAAATAACCTAATTTAACAAGGCGTGCGTAGATTATGAAATCATTTTTTCCCGCGTTGCGTATTCACGCCGCGTTGCTTTTTTTCAGCATGTTCATCAGTTCAGCGGCTAACGCGGGACACCTGTTCACACAAGCCAGCGCGAACACACCTATCGCCCTCAATTCAGGGCAGGGCATAAATGTTACGCAGCTGACCTATGAGGGTGCGGGCACCAACGGTCGCGTGCTTATGTATTTCTCCGGGGGCGGGGCCTCTACTGCCTGGTCAGCCGGTGACGCTGTTCAGATAACGATCAGTGGCTGGACTGAAACCTTCCAGTACGACACGCTGGTTGGCGCTGGCGGAACGCAAAGCGGTACACAATTTGATATCACTTCCTCTAGGCACTGTTAGCTAATTTTCCAGTTATAGAGGATTTTAGTTGCGGCGAGTGCCACGAAGCTGAGGAAAACTTTGTCTTCCTTGTCGAAACGCAGACAGAGGCGTTTATTTTCCTTGAGCTTTCCGAAGTAACGCTCAATGCCGCCACGCAGCTTATACACCGCCTTGTCGTAGAGGATTTTAACTTTACGGTTTTT
>JAMIFV010000014.1:0-14753 GCA_035906055.1 Alphaproteobacteria bacterium
TCGGTGTCCCGATGCTCGCCAGCGATGCAGGCAATACGTGCATTTGTACGATTGAAGGCCGCGTTTCAGACCATTCTTTTTAGTCGAACTCCGGTGGCACTTAGGACAGTTTTTGATTCATTTCGTTTCAAACCATAGGTTAAAAGCATGATTCTAATACAATATATATCAAAAACAGCCCCCCATTTCTTTAATTATGCCCAGCAAACTCTAGGGCGATCCATCTTTTGCGGATTCCCCTAGAATCGCTGAAGCGATTCAGGGAATGACGAAACTCAACAACTGGCTAAGCAAACACCTTCTTCAGCGTCTGCATCAGCTCCGCATGTCCGGAAAAATGCTGCCGGAAGCCATATTTAAGCGGCTCGGCGGGTACGTCACCATACCATAGCGGCACGCAGCCCGTGGCATGCGCCACTTCCATATCCACTTCGCTGTCACCGATGAACCAGACATCGCCCCCCGGTTGTATGCCACTGTTTTCCAGCGCGGAATGCACAGGTGCCGGGTGGGGTTTGTCATGCGCGGTGTCGTTCGCTCCAACCAGCTTCTTAAAATATTTGTTCCAGCCGATATGGTCGGATTCACGGCGCAAATTAACGCCCTTCTTGTTGCTGACCACCGCCACATAGACCGGATAAGCGGTGAGTTGCTTGAGCATATCCTCCGCACCCGCCAGGGCCTGCAGGCGTTCAAGGTGGATGGCGCGGAAATGTTTCTGGTAAGCGTCCGATGCTTCTTCCCATTTATCGCCGAATACGACGGGAAACGAATCACGCATAGAACGCGCCACGCGCTTTTTCACCATCTCCAGCGTCCACGGCTCCATGTTCATCTGCACAAAGGTCTTGTGCAACGCTTCATGGATCACCGGCCAGGTGTTCACAAGCGTGTTGTCCCAGTCAAAAAGTATCGCTCTTGGCCGTGTCAGTTCCATTGTTTTCCTGTGGTCTTGGTGATGTGCGCAAGATATGCGGCCAGCAACGCCTTTGTAACCTCGCCGGGCTTGCCGTTGCTGACGGTCTTACCGTCGATCTTCACCACGGGCAATACGTTAGACGTGGTGCCGGTGATGAACGCTTCCTTCGCCGCCAATGCCTCCGTGAGGCTGAAACGACGCTCGACAACCTTATAGCCTGCTTTTTTTGCCAGTTCCCACACCATGGCGCGCGTGCAACCGGGCAGGATATCCTGCGTCAGCGCATGGGTGATGATCTCACCCTTTGCATTCACGATGGCGTTGTTGGAAACCGCGCCTTCGGTGATGAATCCGTCTTTATCCAGCAGCCATGCCTCGCGCGCACCCGCTTCAGATGCTTTCTGCTTGGCCAGCACGTTGGGCAACAGCGCAATGGTTTTGATATCGCGCCTTGCCCAGCGCTGGTCAGGCGTGGTGATAACGCTCACGCCGTCCCTCACCTCATGCTCTTTGGGGGTCTTGGGGCCGGTAACCGCCATGGTAAGCGCCGAGCGCGCGGCTTTTGGAAATACATGGTCGCGCTTTGCCACGCCGCGCGTCACCTGCATATAGATAGTGCCGTCAGTACGCGCGTTGCGGGCTATCAGCTCCTGCATCACCAGCTTCAGCGCAGCTTCCCCCATGGGCGGTGTAATGCCCAGCTCGCGCATGGAGCGCGCAAAGCGCGCAAGGTGCAAGGCTTCATCCACCAGCGTGCGGTTATAAAAAGCAATCACTTCATAAATGCCGTCGGCAAACTGGTAGCCCCTGTCCTCCATATGCACATAGGCGTCGGCATGGTTGAGGTAGCGCCCGTTAACGTAGGATATGCGTCCCATGACTCAGAGCCCCGTGTCACTCTGCAGGAAATGGCGCGGGGAAAACCCGAGTTCCTGCGTGGCGAGGGTATTATCCGCCAGCACCGAGCGGTTCATCTGGTTGAGCGTGTCGGCGCTCAGCGATTCGATGCCATAGATCTTACCCAGGAAATTGAGCACGGGTTTCATAGCCGGGATGCGCAGGAAGCTGGGCTTCTTGCCAAAATAGGTAAATACGCGCTCCAGCATCTCGCGGTAGGAGAACGTACCCGCACCGCCAAGCGCATAAACCTTGTTGGCCGCCTGCGGGTTGGCAAGCGACGCGATGACGATGGACGCCACATCGCCCACATGCACGGGCTGGCGCAGTCCCTTGGCCGGATGTTCTATCGGCAGGCGGCCGTAACGCTTGATGATGTCGGCCTGCTTGGTAAGGCCCTTATCCAGCCCCGCGCCATACATATCGGTAGTGCGGAAAATGGTGGTTTCCATTTTCTGCTGCTGGGCGAACACCACCAGCTCTTTCTCGGCCTTTTCCTGCGCGAGCGCACGGCGTTTATCCCGCTTTTGCTGCGACACCGCCTTATCGGAAACGCCAAGGCAGCTGAACGCCACCAGCCTTGTTGCTTCGCTCTGGGCGATATCCGGCAGCATCTTGCCCAGATACTTCATATCTGCCGCATGGATGACGAAATTCACATTGGCTCCCTGTAAGGCGCGCGGATTACGCTGAAAATCGCGTTCCGACCAGACCAGGTTCTCATGCCTGAACGCCACGCGCGTGCGCCTGGTAACCGCGATCACTTTCACCCCCGCCCCCAGCAGGCCCGCGACCAGCGACAGCCCAAGCTGCCCGCTTGCGCCGGTGACCAGCGCCACCTTTCCGGCGAGCGCGGGATGAGGCTGCGCGAACCGCATGGCGCGGTGCAGCAGCAGCATCCTTATGGATTTCTGCTTTTCATACAGCGGCGGCTCGAACACCCTGCCCAGCTTTCCGATGGTGGTTTTCAGGTAGTACCGCGCCCAGATGGCGGGAGTCATCACACCGGCAAGGAACACGTTGAACGCATCCTTGTCGGTGTGGGTTTTAAGGTAGCGCACAAAGCTCCTGGCTTTTTCTTTTTCCACGAAGTCGCTGGAGGCTTCGCTGGTACTGCGGAAATGGACGACCCTGGCTTCGGGCACGCAGATGATCTTGCCACCCGACTTATGCACGCGGTAGCACAGGTCCATATCTTCCATATGCAGGAAGTAGGCTTCGTCCATACCGCCCAGTTTCTGGTAATAGCTGCGCGCAAGCAGCATGAACGCGCCGGAGATGGCGGGCACTTCATGCGTGCCCGGCGGCATTTTGCTGGTGTTAAGATTAAGGCGCTGGCTGGCGGGCAACAGCGCGCTGAGGCCGAATGTCTCAAAAAACGCGTTTAGCGGCGTAAGCAGGCCACGCCGCCCCCCGCGCTGTTCGGAACCCGATGGATTCTGAAGGTAGCAGCCCGCCATGGTCTGCGGCGGATAGGAACGGATCGCTTCCAGCGCTCTGGCCAGCGCGCCCTGCGTTACCATGGAATCGGGGTTCAGCAGCAGGATATAATCCCCCGTGGCGGACTTTGCGCCAAGGTTGCACGCCTTGGCGAAACCGGTATTGCCATGCCCTTTAATATAACGGATGCGCTTGTCGGTGGAGGCGCGCGCGGTGAGTTCCTTGTCCAGCCCCGGCGGGTTGCCGTTATTCACCAGTATCAGTTCCGCGCATTCCGGTTCCGCCAGCACGGAATCCATGGCCAGCCGCAGGAAGAGGTCGCCGGTATGATATGTTACCATTACTACGCTGACGCTGCTCATTGCCCTGCTCCTGACCTGCCATATTCGGCAAAGGACGGCTGCGCGGTATCGCGCGCTGAAATGGTGGGGTTATCGATGGGCCAGTCAATGCCGATGTCAGGATCGTTATAGGCGATGCCGCCTTCCCCCCCCGCATTGTAAAGCCCCGTTACCTTATAGAGCATATCCACCGGCTCGTCGCCAAGCACGCAGAAGCCATGGGCGAACCCTGACGGCATCCAGAACAGTGTGGCGTTATCGCCGCTGAGTTCCACGCCGTGATAGTGACCGTAAGTGGGCGAGCCTTTGCGGATATCCACCGCCACATCCCACACCCTGCCGCGCGTTACGCCCACCAGCTTGCCCTGCGGCGGCGTAAACTGGTAATGCAGGCCGCGCAGCACACCGGGTGCCGAGCGCGAGTGGTTATCCTGCACGAATTCATAGGGAAGCCCCGCTTCGCGGAAACGTTCGGCATGGAAACGTTCGATAAAGAATCCGCGTGCGTCGCCGTGCCGGGCCAGTTCTATCACCTTCAGGCCCCCGATCGGGCAATCATGCACTTTCACGCTTTTTCTCCATGCAGGCCGCAAGCCCTTCTTCCCAGACAGGCATTGTTATTCCCAAGATAGAGCGCGCCCTAGTGCAGTCAAGCCGTGAATTATAGGGCCGGTGCGCCGGAAGCGGGTATTCCGTGGCGGGAACGGGCGTGGCTGTTTTCATCTTCACTGGCAGGCCTGCACGCTTCGCATGCCTGATAATGCTATTGGCGAAGCGATACCATGTGGTTTCCCCCGCATTGCATAAATGATAGACTCCGGAGGCAAATTCCCGCATGCCCCGGGCAGCCTCAAGCCCGGCCAGCGAGGCGGCGGCAAGATGAGGCGCGTAGGTCGGCGCGCCGAACTGGTCGTCAATGATGCTCAGTTCCTCGCGCTCTCCGGCAAGACGCAGTATGGTGTTCACGAAATTCTTGCCATACGCATCGTAAACCCATGACGTGCGGAAAATAAGATGGTTTCCCCCCGCTTCAGCGATGCCCTGCTCGCCTGCCAGTTTGGAACGGCCATACGCATTAAGCGGCGCGGTGGCATCGGTTTCCTTCCACGGTGTTTTGCCCTCGCCGCTGAACACATAATCGGTGGAGAAATGCACGAAGGGTATATTCTCCGTGGCGCAATAGCGCGCCATCTCGGTGGGCGACTGCGCATTGACCGCCAGCGCTACGGCCTCTTCGGACTCGGCCTTGTCCACCTGCGTATAGGCCGCCGTATTGATGACGGCGGAAGGGGCAAGCGATGAAAGCACGCCGCGCACCTGCAGAGGGTGCTGCAAATTCAGCGTATCGCGCCCGACGAACAGCGCATCCGGCAGCAGGTCTTTGTAGGCCGTCGCCAGCTGGCCGCCTGAACCGATGACAAGTATTTTACCCACACTTACCCCTTTAATACTTTATACACCTTGCGCAGGTAATTGGCATAATCGCTTTTGCCATACGCATCGGCCAGTGCCATGAACCCGCTTTCGCTGATAAAGCCTTTGCGCAGCGCGATCTCTTCCACGCAGGAGATTTTCAACCCCTGCCTGCGCTCGATCACATGCACGAAATTAGCCGCGTCCAGCAACGAGTCCGGCGTGCCGGTATCCAGCCATGCCATGCCACGCTGCATCACCATGAGGCGTAATTTTCCCTGCTGAAGATACACCTTGTTCACATCGGTAATCTCAAGTTCGCCGCGTGCGGAAGGCTTGAGATTCTTGGCGATGCTGACCACGTTATTGTCATAGAAATACAAGCCGGTTACCGCGAGGGAGGATTTTGGGCTGGCAGGCTTCTCTTCAATGGAAAGCACTTTGCCGTGCTGATCCACTTCGGCCACGCCGTAGCGTTCGGGATCATTGACATGGTAGCCGAACACCACGCCGCCGGACGTGGTGGCGGCGGATTCTTCCAGCTGGCCACGGAAGCCCGCGCCATAAAAGATATTGTCGCCCAGCACGAGGCAAACCGGAGAATTGCCGATAAACTGCTCGCCGAGAATGAATGCCTGCGCGATGCCGTCCGGCGAGGGCTGCACCTTATACTGCAACGAAATGCCGAAGCGCCTGCCGTCGCCCAGTAACGCCTCGATCAGCGGCACGTCACGCGGGGTGCTGATGATGAGTATCTCACGGATGCCTGCCAGCATCAGGATGGACAGCGGGTAATAGATCATCGGTTTATCGTAGACGGGCAGGAGTTGCTTGCTCGTTACGCTGGTCATGGGGGCAAGCCTCGTGCCCGAACCTCCCGCTAGAATAATGCCTTTCACTGGAACACCCTGTCTTTCAATGCATGGGATTAAAAGTCGCTGACAGGGATGTAACAAGACGCGGGGCGGCACGTCAATGAATCTATTGGCCTTTAAGGCTGAACGACACCGGAATCAGGAATTCCAGCTCTTCGCCCTGCGGATAGTTCTCCGGCACGGCAGGCATGGGGTCGGCAGCCTTGACCATGTTCATCAGCGCCTGGTCGAGGAAGGCATCGCCGGAGGATTTCTCGATCACATGGTAAAGCACTTTGCCCTGGCGGTTGATGCGCACGCGCACGGTGGGACGGCCTTCCACACGGCGGCGCTTTGCTTCTTCGGGATATACTTTATATCTGCCGATCCACACGGAAATAGCCTGTTCGTAGCGCTGCACGACCTCTTCAGGACCGGTGGAGGCGGCAGCAGCGGCACTCGCCGCAGACTGGGTCAGCTCCAGCGGAGACGCGCGCACATAACGTTTGGGCGAAACCGGCATACCCAGCGCCACTCCCTTGGACACTTCCACGCTTTCCGTAACTGCATTGGGGCGCGTGGGCACTGCCACCGGCTTCCTGGCAACGGGCGCTACGATGGCCGCCGGTTTGGGCGGCGGGGCGGGCCTGGGTTCAACTTTAGGCTCGGCCCTTGGCGCAGCAGCAGGCGTACCGGCCAGCGCTTTTTCCAGCTCATTGCGGGCTTCGTCGCCTTCATCGGTGGGATCTTCCCCTGCCGCAGGCTGCTGCACGGGCACGTTCATCCTTGCAGCCGGAGGGGGGGCAGCATCATGCCCGGAGGTTTTATCGCTGGGCACGGGCTGCTGGGTTGCCTGCGGCACAGAGGCGGCGCCGAGGTTGAAGTTCAGCACGCGCACGGGAATTTTTACCACGGGGTTATGCGGCATCATGGCGATAATGCCGATCACGCAGGCATGCAGGAACGCCGCAAGGGCGATCATCGAGAAGAAGCTCTTGCGGCCCAGATGGGAAGAGAAATCCGCATAACGGCTAACCGCTCTTACCTGTGGGAGTTTATAGAACATAACTCATCCCCCTAGAACGGCGTTGTGATGAGGGAAATATTCGTGCCGCCCGCTTCCTTGATCTGGTTCATGATCGAGATCATGACAGTGGCAGGCAGCGACTGGTCGGCTTTCAGCGAGATGATCTTGCGCGGGTTGTCTTTGAGCAGCTCTTCAATGGTCTGCTGGAAATCCTGCGTGGTGACGAAGTCGTCATTCACCACGATCTCGCGCTGCGCGCCGATGATCACCACCACCTGCCCGTCGCTGAGCATCTTGCCGTTTTTGGCGGAAGGCAAATCAACCGAAAGCGCTTCGAATTTTTCAACGGAACCGGACACGAGAAAGAACACCAGCAGCAGCAGCACCACGTTGATCATGGGGATGAGACCGGGTTCGCGAATGGTGGGACGGTAGCGTGCTATCTCAACCATTGCCGCCCTCGTGAGGTTTGCCAGCGGAGGTTTTGCTCATGATCCAGTCCGCCACGGCGATGTTCTTGCCGCCTGCGGTATAGATGCGGTCGAGCACTTTTACCAGCGAGCCCACGGACACTTTGCTGGCACTCATTACCAGCACGCCACGGTCGGGGTTTTCCATGAATATCTTGGCCAACGCTTCGGAAAGCCCTTCCCCGCCTACGCTGTCGCGCTCGATGAATATCTCCCCCGTGTTGGAGATGTACACATGCAGCGTCTTGGCGTCCGCCGCCGCCGCGAGCGCAATGGCAGGCCTGGCGGAATCCGGCAGCGCCAGCTCAAGCGACTCGGAGCGTGTGAAGCTCGTGGTCAGCATGAAATAGATCAGCAGCTGGAACACCACGTCCACCAGCGAAACGAGCGGTATCGTCTTCACTTTGCGGGGAGTGCGTGCAATATCCACCATCAGGGTTGCCCGCCTTTATCAGAACGAGTTATAACGCGGGTTCAGCAGATGCAGGGTGCTGTTGCTCTGCGGCGTGGAGCGGCTGGTGGTGGCAGCGGTCTTCACGCGCTCTTCGAGCTCGCGCATTTCTATCTCGCGCTTCACCGCTTCCTGACGTTTCAGCTCCTTTTCATTACGCTTGAATTCGTCTTCAAGCGCAAGGATCTGGATGGATACGTCGCGCATGGTGGAGCGCACGCGCTCGATCATCGCGTCGATGGCATAGTACGCAGCGATAGCGGGAATCGCCACGAGAAGGCCTGCAACCGTACAGAGAAACGCTTCCCAGATACCGCCGGCGAAGAGCGACGGGTCAACACGCGCACCGGCGGATTCGAGCTTGGAGAACGCCGTCACCATGCCCATTACGGTGCCCAGCAAACCAAGCAGGGGGCCGATATTGGCGATGAGCTCAAGGCCGCGCATGTGCGATTCGAGGTAGCGGATATCCGCTGCGCCCACGCGGGCTATTTCCGCTTCCTTGCTGCGCTGGGAGATTTCACGGTTGGCCACGCAATCCAGCGCCACACGCATGATGCGGGCTATAGGCCCCTTCACGCGGGACAGGGTGCGCGACGCTTTCTGGATGTCGCCGCCGCGAATTTCATGCACCGCCTGATCGATGTAGTTATGGCGCGAGAACATTCCCGCGTTCCAGAACTGGTACATTTTGAAAAGTATGACCGCCACGCCGTACACCGACAGCATGAGCATGACATACATTACCGGGCCGCCTTTTTCGAAATATTCCAAGAAACCAAGGCTCACAAACAACCTCTAAAACACTGATTTTTAATGATAAAAAATAACACTGGCACTGAGGCGAAAATTTACAGCATGGTTTGGGCATTTGCAACGCTTTTTCCAGCCGTCCCGGCAATTAAAAAATGCCGATTCATGACAGATGGCATATCCGCATGAAATCAAACGCTATAGCGCACTTCTTCTGCAATCCCGCAGAAACCCTCTATTTGAGGTGGCAAGCAGCACACCACCCGACCCAATGTCCTACCTGAGAGATAGGTAACATTCTATACCGGAGAGATGGTGATCCGGGCGGGACGGAAACAAATGCCCTTGAATCCAAGCATCTTAGCTCAGAATAAGTTTGAGACGTAACAGGTTTCAGAGACTCACTCAAGCCAGTTATTTTATTTACACCATGCGAGAGGAACTCCCCTCCATCCATAGGCTGAAGAGGCCCTTTAGGCATCCATCAGCATGATGAAGCTCTTTAGGCTGAACAGGTCGTCTTGTAGGTGTCCACTCCCACTACCCTTTTCTTACTGTTGAGGAATTGAGCTTGTACAAAAACGAACTTAAGTCATCGCTAATACATTATATACAGAAATGTACACCACTGACTTTTCCAGCCCTGTGAAGGGTTCTAAATTTGCCAATATTTCAACTTGTTTATACTCTTCCAAATATGATTCTATTGAAGGAATGTCATCAAACAAGCCGAAAGAATTAAGTTTATCTGTAAAAGAAGAAAAAGCCTGCTGCTTGGTATATATGCCGCTGTTCAAAAATGAACCATAGCCAGACACATAAGGATCAAACCCCATAAAACCCAATTTAACATTTGAAGGTATAGAAGAAATTGAGTTCACGTGCTGATTGTCTAAATCAATATATATAATTTCATTCTTCTCAATTATTTGAGGGCTGGCTTTCAATAAAAAAACTACATCTTTATAGTTTTCACAAAGTCCATTGGAGAAGTCGTAAGATGAACGATTTTGAATCTCACGGTATTTACTGTAAATTTCTTTTACATCTTGATTTTTCTCAGATGAGAGACAATCAATATCATACCACGGCAACCGATCAGCGCCTTGATAAAAAATAGTAGCCTGATCCTTTAACACAACAGCTAATGGCTCTGGTAAAATATCATTGATGTCTAGTGAATAGACAGGCTTACGTACAATAACAAATCCTTTTCTAAGCAATGACATGTATTCTAAGAAATAATTTTTCTTACTTGTTTTTTCTTTTAATTTTCTTAATGCCTAACAGGACGCAAATTATCCCTCCAACAAAAGAGATTATCCCAGATATATGATTTGTAAGAAGTTGCCAAAAACCTAATAATATTAAACAGACTCCAACGCCAATCTGAAGATCGCCCTCATTATTCTGACCATTTTTCATATTTCTTACTCAATATAACAGCTTAATAAAGCATATGTTTCAATTATCTCTTGGACTTGGTAAATATGGCACCATGTTTTGAATTGGATCACCTCCAGAGCCTACACCCTTTAATATCTCTTTGACAATATCCTGATATATATCAGGCACTGGATTCGTGAGAACATCCAATGCTAAATCCTCCATAAGTTTTGGTGTATTTGGATTCAGATATTCTGATAAAGCCCTTGAGCAAGCACTGATTCCAGCGAATGTGGTAGCCGCTGGAATATTGCCAGTTATTCCTGTAGCTAAAGCAGCAGCATCAGAATAGTTTGTAAGATTATCAAGCCCCATACTCAAATCTATCCTTTGCTGAGGGGTAAATACTTCGGGATTTTGTCCTATCCCTGCGACTCTGTCGGCTATGTCCTCATACGGATTCCAGCTTTTAAGCCCCAAGAAGTCTGTATATCGTGTAGGCATATTACCCACATAGCTCCTCAGATTGAGGCCGCCAGCGAGGCCAATGGGGTCTTCTTCGAGGTAGCGGCCCCATTGCGGGTTATAGGTGCGGAAGATGTTGTAATAATAGCCGCTCTCCGCATCGTAATACTGCCCCGGCAGGCGGAGGTTGATAGTGGTGCCAGACGCAGTGAGGTTCCTTGTCTTGCCAAACGGCTCGAACTCCGCGCTCCATGTGACTGCGCCAGCTCCGTCAGTAGCTACGTTCGGAACCATCATCCTGTCGGTCTGCACCGAGGCCAGAAGCGATGTGCCGGGAGTCCACACGGCTACCAACCTTCCATCCACGTAAATGTAGTCGCTGATGGGCGTGCCGGAAGCGTCGGTTTCCGAGAGCAGTTCGCCGTTCAGGCCGTAGACATATAACCTTCCGCTGGCGCTGAGCGTTTTCACCCTCCTTAAGCCAAACGCATCGTAGGTGTAGCTGCCAATCGTGGTGCCACCGTTCTTCACCTGTGCCAGCCTGCCCGCATTGTTATAAACGAGGCTGTCTATCGTGTTGCTGGCGAACGCAGGCGATATGCCCGTGATGCTGCCGTTCTGGTTGGTGGTGATGGCATGATTGGTGGTGGTGGCGGAATCATAGATGTTGCTGATGCGGTTGCCGGGTTCGTTGGTGTAGACGAGTTCGTCCACCACCACGCTGCTCACACGGCGCTTGTCGTCATTCATGTTACCCACATTGTCGTAACGGTAATCATGCCCGCCTATGCCCCAGCCCCATGCGGTGGACTCAAGGCGGTTGGTGGCAAAATACCAGAACTCCTGCGTATTTGCAGAGGTAAGGGCGTTATCCGCCAGTATGACATTGCTGGCATCGTCGTAATCATACGCCCAGTCCATCAGCGTGGTACTGCTATACTGGCCGAGCGCTGCGGTCATGCGGCCTGCGAGGTCGTAGGTGTAGGCCGTATCCGTCGTATAGCCCGCGAGCGTCTCCAGCCCGCCGAAGGGCATATGCGTGGCCGTGCCCGTAGCCGTGGTGAGGCCGGAGGCGAAGGCCAGCCCTGCGATCTTCCCAGCATCGTCATACGTATAACCCTGCACCGCGCCGGAAGGATAGGTAATGGAGGAAAGCCAGCCGTTGGCGTTGTAGGCGTAGCTGGTGGTGAGTGTCACCGCACCATGCGTGCGGGAATCCACGGTGACGTTGCCGCGCTCGTCGTAATCGCGGCTGCCGCTGCCCGAAGCATCGGTGAAGGTGGTAAGCCTGCCAATGCCCTTGCCATGGCCGGACTGGTCATAGGTGAACGCCACGTTCTCGCCACTGCTGGCCGGATAGGTGGCCGTGAGCTGGCGGTTGAGAGCATCATACGTGTAATTGGCGACGATGCTTTCCGCATCCGTCTTCTGGGTGAGGTTGCCCATTTTGTCATAGACATACACAGTGGGCACGGCCATGTAAGGCGGAGTGGTGACCTGGATCACATCGCCAAACCCGTTATATACATAAGATGTTACGGCGCTGTATGCATCGGTGACGCTGGTCACACGGCTACGCGCATCATAGGCAATAGTGGTGGTGGCGCTGTTGGCATCCGTTATAGTGTCACGGCGGTTCAGCGCGTCATAGGTGTAAGTGTTTGTATTGGACAGCGGATCGGTAGCGGTGAGCAGGTTGCCGGTATCGTCATAGGTATAGGTCGTGGTCTTATTCACGCCGTTCGTGTCGGTCAGCTTGCGGTTAAGCGCGTCATAGGTAGCGGAACGTTCCTGCGTCAGAGTGCTGGTGGGAAGCCTGAAATACTCCGTGAGTACAGGTTTACCCAGCGCATTAAGCGTGAAGGTCATGCTGTCATCCAGCGGGCCGGTGTCAATCAGGCGCTGTGCATAATCATACAGCCAGTACCATTCCGTACCGTCGGGCTGGGTAATCAAATATATCAGGTCGTCAGACCAGTACTCATAGGTCGTAGTGCGAGTGCCCCCGGCAGTGGAAAGATTGCGGGTAAGCAGGCGCATATTGCCGTCATAGGTCAAAGTGGTAGTGACACCGTTAGGGTCCACCACGGTGAGCGGGTAGCCGCCCGCCGTGCGTGAGCTGATGCTGGTAGCCTGCGAGAGCGCATTGGTGATGCTGGCAAGCCCGCCGCTGCTATAGGTGAAAGTGGTGGTAGCAGTGAGATCGGTGCGTGGGTTGGTCACCGTCAGCACCTGCCCCGTGCCGTTATAGGTGTAGGTCCAGGTGCGCGTTTGCCCGTTAGTGGAATAAGGCACGGTCTGGGTGGTGGTATCGGTTCCCGTGCGGGTGAGCATGTTGCCGCTGCCGTCATAGGTAAAGGTAGTGGTAAGCCCCGGCACGGTGATGGTATCCGGCAATTCCGGCCATGTGGAGTTATAGGCAATGGTGGTAGTGCGGGCAGCACCCGTGCCTACCGCTTCATTGATCGTGGTGGGATTGCCTTTTGCATTGTTGACATAGGTAGTGCTGACACCGTTCCAGTCCGTCTGGCTGTTCATGTAGCCGTTGTTGTCATAGGTGAAGCTGCGCGACATCGACGGTGTGGTGGCGGTGGCTGCACGGCTGATACCGGATACCTTACGCACATACTGCGATGTGGAAAAGCTAAACGTATCCGCTACGCCAAGCGCATTTGTGACGGTTCTTTCCCCGTTCGTATCGTCATAGGCAACGGTGGTGAGGTTGGCATCTAAGCCACTGCCCCCCTGGGAACTGGTAATGGCCCTGCCGTAAGAATCATATGTCCATTCATTAATGGCATCTCCATAACGGTTGTATTCCGCAGTCATAAAATAAGAGTTAAGCGGATCTGTGTATAAATACCGCGAGGTATAAACGCTGGGCGGTTCAGCAGGCGAAATCACATATTCCAGCATGTCGTTCACATTATAGGTATAGGTGAATACGTTGCTTTCCGGCGTGGTGAGCGAGGTCAGCCTGCCACTGGTGTAACCGAAGCCAAGTGTCCGGCTGTAAGAGTCCGTAACGGCGGTGAGCTGTTTGCTGCCGTTGTAGGTCATCGTTTGCGCATAGCCGTTGCGCTGGGTGATGCTGTCCACCAGCACGAAGCTGCCGCTGGTAGTGGTGTAGGTTTCCACTGTGTTCACAGCATCGGTCAGCGTCCATGTGGAGCCGGACTTGGTCAGCGTCATATCCACATCGCTATCCGTCACCCACGCGCTGCCAACGTAATTAAACCCTATCTGCTGCCCCCCTGGCCTTACTGCAATCACCCGTGTGGAAGAAATCACTTCGATGAAACTGTCGTAATTGGTGCTCCATTTACGCCCCAGCATGGAGATGTAATTATTCATCCAGCCGCTGTTATAGGAACGTGTGAAGGTCAATTGGTTTACTGCTCCGGCGGTCTTGTAGTCCGTAACGCCGAAATACATATTGCCGGAAGCGAGGTCTATCGGCTCGCCAGCGGAAGCCCCGCCTGTATAGTCTGTGGTTGCTTGCGTTGGATCACACTCAG
Source organism: Alphaproteobacteria bacterium (assembly GCA_035906055.1). Classification (GTDB taxonomy): domain Bacteria; phylum Pseudomonadota; class Alphaproteobacteria; order Rickettsiales; family JABCZZ01; genus JAMIFV01. The sequence continues at coordinate 13,935 of JAMIFV010000014.1, forward strand.
AACAAGGAGGGCCAAGGTATTTTCCGTCATCAAAGTAGACGGTGACATTCGTGTCAAAGGTATTGGTATCAGTACTCACCGGCCCTGTGTTGACGCTAAAAAAGTCCATGGCAAACGACGCTGCGGTAACAGTATCCCATGTATACACGGCTCTCTGAAAGATAAGGCAGCGGGTACCGTCTTGATAGGGGTTATAAAGGGGAGAAAATTCAACGTCGCCGTTATCTGGATTATCAGTCAGCGTTGTGGGAATCGGCGCATGGGGGGAACAGGGACCCGTCCTCCATGTGCCAACGAATGCTATGGCTGTAGGATAGTCATGATTTACAAAGATGGTTCTTTCGAGTGTGTAAGTGGCTGCTAACGAGGATGGGCCAGAAGCAGATTTCAACTTCTTCGTAGCGCTTTTAGGAGACTTGGTTTTCTGCGCAGTTTGAAATTCAATCACGACATCTTCAGGATAGCCTTCTGCCACCAGCGTTTTCTTAAGCTGCTCGGATATTTTTTTCTTTTCTTCTTCTGCAACGAAGACTGTGTGTTTGCCTTTTTGATCTATATCGGGCGGCAGGATAACAACAAACCGCGTACCAGCTTTAGGGGGCAGTTTGTGAACACGCTCCTTAGACACTGTTAGTTAATTATTAAGATTTAGGTGATAGTGCTCCCAAGATAGGAGTGTATCATATGAACCCACGCTTTTACCCTGTATCCGAGTCGTTTTTTGATGCGCATATATTACCATTGATTGCCGCGCATTACTCCCGCGCTGGCCGTCCGCGCAATGTCAGCCATTATCAGGTATTTTCTGCTCTGTTATAT
>JAMIFV010000015.1:0-53483 GCA_035906055.1 Alphaproteobacteria bacterium
GGTGTCCCGATGCTCGCCAGCGATGCAGGCAATACGTGCATTTGTACGATTGAAGGCCGCGTTTCAGACCATTCTTTTTAGTCGAACTCCGGTGGCACTTAGGACAGTTTTTGATTCATTTCGTTTCAAACCATAGGTTAAAAGCATGATTCTAATACAATATATATCAAAAACAGCCCCCCATTTCTTTAATTATGCCTAGCTTTAGCTAAGCCCTTAGGCAAACCGAGGTGAGGGGGCACGTTTAAATTCACCCTCACCCAGCTACGGCTAAGCTGCTGCGCAGCTAAGCCTGCGCAACCCTCTCCCGCTTTGCAGGAGGGGGGGGATTTATGAGTCCTGAACCTAGAGCGTATACTCATCAATTACTACAATCTTTTTTATTCCATAACCAGAGGATGTATTCCCATGTCTGTTATTCCTGCACGCCCGGAACCTGCCGTTTCCGGTATCCAGTCCGCTGACGATACGGGCGGCGTTTATAAAGTAGTGTTACAGGATGGCACTATCCTGTGGGTTCCCAAGGATACGGACAACGCGGATTGCGCGCAGCTGCTTGCGTGGGCGAATGAAACGAATGTGGAGTTGTGAGACAGCAATGACCGATACACAGGATGTAAAAATAGCCGTGCTTGAGCGCGAACTGGCGGGCTTGCGCGAACAGCACAGGGAGCACAGGGAAGAGATCAAATCGGCACTGGATAAAGTGGCGGGCGCGTTCTTTGACAACCTCAAGGAGATGCGCAACGACATCCGCAATATCTATGAATTCATCCACCAGAGCCGGGGCAGCATCGGCACGCTCATGATGGTGGCAAGCACCGTGGGCGGCGTAGTCGTCGCCGTGGTCTCGTGGGCGCTGGCGCGCTTCATTTAAGGAGGTGGCCTTATATCAATCCATGCACGTTAGCCAGCAGGCAATTCCGGTGGAGGGCTAGGGCCTCCGGTGCAGCAAGTAGCGTACGTACATACATAGAAATAACCCATACACCTGCTGCTTTCGGGATTTAGGTTACAACGATGCAACAGGGCATCTGGAACTTTACAACGGTACGGAAGTGCTCAATAATGTGGGGCGCAATCCAGAGCGTGATCCAGATCGAGATTATACTGGTAAAGCGGGACAGGTTTTATTCTGGCAATTAAAATGAAGTATGCACTTTGGATAATATGTTTGTGTGTTAATTTGCTTCCAATTGCGGCAGTAGCAGCGCCAGAGAAACAAGTGCTTTACAGTAAAAAATTTGTATATCCTGACCGAGTGGTTTCCGCGAGTATTACTTGTGAGAACCATTTGAATAAATGTTACATTGGCACAGGCTCCTCGTTTCCAAATCTTAAGCCTCTATATCACAAAGATGTAATACGTTTGGAAGCCGAAACGATGGAAAAGGCGCTGCGAACAATAGTAGATCGTGGCGTTAAATTAGGGCGGTTGGGGGTGGTATACAAGCAGATCAGGGATATTGGCGCCAGAGACGCGTTGGCAAAATATGCGCGCGCTTCTAAAGAATGGCAGGCATATCGCTATGCAATCAATCATGGGCAGTCTCCAAAACACGGTTTACATACAATGGTAATAGATTTTATCAATCGGTCCGGCATTTACGATCCCTACAACAAAGTGCTGGCGAAATATGGAATGCGCATGGAAGCCACTAATGTGGAGAAAGTGATAAGTGACAGGTTCTCGAATCTGGGTATTACAGGGAAGGACGGAAAAGTTATAAAAGACAGAATCCCAGTTCCCGTTGATGCGATAATACAAATCAGCTTCTACGAGCTAAAATAACAGTAGTATTGTGCGATGCTTACTTGCCGCCTCCGGGCGGCTTTTTTTATTTTCACCAACATTGAGGTTTTATGGCTGACAATTTCACTCCGGGTGAGACGATTCCGCTCACCGCCACCACTTCCGGCGCGTCCGCATCTTTTGTGCTGGTACAGTCCGTCGCCTATACGGATTGCATGATCTCCAATGCGGGAAGCGCTCTTGCGTTCGTAGGATTCGGCAGCGCGCCCGCGCAGGCGCCGTCGCTGCTGGGAACCTCCAATGCCACCCCGGTGCCGCCGGGCGGGAGCATTGTATTGCGTAAGGGCACGCACACGCAGTGCAGCGCCATCTGTGCCAGCGGCACGGTGCAGCTCTATTTTACCGCAGGGCAGGGGAGCTAGGCGCAGATGAAACGCCGCAAGATTCATGTCTGTATGCACAGCAGCGGCAGGCAGGCGCTGGCGCATCCTTCCGTATGGGCGGGGTTTGCCGGTGTGCTGGCCAGTACGGGCGCGCAGCTCGCACAACCCTATTCCACCATCTGTCTCATTGCCTCGGCGCTGTGCAGCTTTGCGGCCATACTTATCCGCACGCCGCAGCAGGGCGATGTAATGAAGATATCGGAGAATGTGTTTTATGATGTCACTACTGCTTGCAACGATAAGAAATAACCTGCCGGTTGCGGCGTTGGCAGTGTTGTTTATGCTTGCGGGAGGCTACGGCTACTGGCTGCGGTGTGAACTGGCCACGCGGGAGGCTCAGCTGGAGGAGGCCAGAGTCAGGGCGGCTTCGCTTGAACGCTCCAACGTATCGCTGCTGGTGGCATTAAAGCAGCAAAATGCAGCTGTGACAGAACTGACAAAACGGTCGGAAGCTAAGATGCAGCAGGCGGCCGCTTTAAGGTCGTCTGCGCAGCATAAATCGTTGGCGGTGCAGAAAGCCGCAGAGAGGCTCCTACGTTTTGAGCCCGCAGGCGCAACGCAGTGCGAACAGATAAAAGCACTGGTGGGATTCTCGCGGGAACTATACCATCGAGATAGATAGCACGCTGATAATGACAGCGACCACGGTAAAGAACGTTACATAGACGATAAGCATGCCCAGCACGCAGACCTCGGCGGTGCTGTGGGTCTTCCTGCAATGTGAGATGATGAACAGGGCAAGGCTGGACGCAAGTGCGCCCAGAATGCCGGTGCTGATAAGCAGCGCTTTCGAAGGGCAGAATACTGCCAGTATAAGACATATATTGGTGATTATAAGGTTGATCAGCAGCGAAACCATCTGAATGCGCAGGATGCCCATGAGGTTGAGGTGCTTGCCGCTCAGGCCGCTGCTCATTGTATATCCGCGCCGTTTGCTGTTCATGGGCGGCTGCGTGGGCAACGCTGCAATAGTGTGCAGGGTATGATGGCTCATCGTTTGCATAACAACCCTTGAAAATGATCTTAATAATTTAACGCATTTTAGTTAAAAAATAGTAAAAGAATAATGTTTCATATTAATACAGTGATATTCCTGACCGTTACAGCTGTTCTGGTTGCATGCAAGACGGCAGAGCCAGTGCCAGTTGAAGTGGTGACTGTACCCGTTCCGGTTGCGGTGCCCTGTGTGGAGTCCCTGCCGCAGCATCCTCCATGGCAGGTGGAATGGACTGAAGGTATGGGCGATGTCCACTTTATAAAACAGGTGATGCATGATGCGCTTATTGCCAGGGGATATATTGCCGAACTGGAAGCGGTGCTTTTGGCCTGTAAGTAAAATCATGAGCATCAATATAATTAAAGCCTCTCCCTTAAGGGAGAGGCTTTTGTGTTATTCAGTCACTTCTTCCATGATGTAACGCATGACCGCTTTACGGTAACGCTTGTGCGGGCGCAGGCGTACCACGGTCTCCACATGCATATTCATAAGCAAAACAGCCATTTCTGGCAGGGTAAGGCTATGTGCGTGCAGGCAGGAATAAAGCCCTTGCATGAGCACTTCGCTTTCCCAGTGCTTTCCCAGTATGCTCAGTATGATGTGGAATTCTGCCAGCGGCTTATTGCCTGACAGGGGCGCATGCCGGATGGCTTCAAGCACCACCTGCAGTTCTTTGGGGCTGGCATTGTCATTGGCGGCAAATAATAAGGTGATGCCTTCATCCCTAAGGTAGCCGGAGAGTCTTTCGGTAATTTCTTCTTTTACGGTATCGATCAGTTCATTACGCATGGCACAGCTTTCAAATTTCAAAAATGTACAACTTACTTACCTGTGGATTACAGTCGCCACTACCTGTGCGCGTAAAGGCATAGTAGGAACCAATTATTAATTAAATGTTAATTTAGTAAAATTTTGATTGCACAAAAACTTTTATAACAACTTTTTGGTGCTTTTGTAAATATTATTAAATAACAATAGAATATAAGATTAATTTATTCATGGGAAGCTAGGATGCAATTATTTATCCTAAAAAATTAACGATGCTGTTAATAAATAAGGGTATACTGAGGCGATAGTGAATATTGCCTTCAGAGGATATATGTCGCCTGCCAATGTGAATATCGAAAAGCGGATGGAAAGCCTGGATTCGTGCTTTCAGGTTATTGCATCGTTCATCGATGCGCTGCAGAAGAACTTCAAGGAAGACACGATGTATGCCTATCCCTTACTGCCTTCGCAGACCAACACCATGTTCGCGCTGGATGAAGAAGTGGCGGTGAAGATGAAGTCCTATATCTGCGCACTGATGCGCGAGGCATGCGGCTTCAATGATGAAGAGTTTCATATCCTTCAGCGCCCTTGCGCCGATGAGGGCGGGCTTTACAAGCTCAGGCTTGAGTTCAAGCGTGGTATGGATTTCGAGCTCATCCGTGAGCTTTCGGAAAAAACGCAGAGGCTTGAAGAACGTCTTATCCAGACCAAGGCTGCTCGGTAAGGAATGAGAGCCTGTACCAGATAACACATAATCGTCTTGAAGCCCCCCCCAATGCTTTAGTCTAGCGAAAATTTGTGGCCGCAAATATCGTATTAAGCGCGCTGCATGCTGGGTCGGCTGCTATGGGAGGCAACTGCAATTTATTTGGCAATACGCACACATCCACTGCCAGTGTCAGGTAAAATACGATCTGCGGAGCACCAAAGGTAATAGCGATGCCGATTGCAGTCACCAGTGCTGCGTGATAGCTGACCTTGCCGATCATGGCGCCGAAGCCCAGCATGATGATGGAGCAGGATGCAAGCGCCTTACCCACAGGGCCGGTGATGATGCTATGAATATCACAGAGCACTCTCTCAATTGGTCCAAGGGTGCCTGGTATTGACCACTGCAACAGCGCATTGGAACATGAAGACGATGTTGAACCGGGAAGAAGGATTGTCAATATCTGGTGCGAGCCGAACACGCAGGCGATGCCCACCATCACCACCACGGCATACTGCCAGGAGATACGTCCAAGCATGGCAAGAAAACCCATGATGATAACCGCAAGTGTGGCCATCATCTTGCCCGCTGTGCCCTGCAATATCATGAGGTACTGGCAGACCACGAATTCCGGCGTTACTCCTGAAAGCACCGCGGCCATAAGCTGGCTTGCCGTAGGAGTTCCGCCACCGCTAAGTAGATTGGAAACTGAACCCAAGATGCCAGATACTTGCAAGTTGCAGTCTCGCGGATCTATCCAAACCGCATGAACTATGCTTGCGGCACCAAATATCAGGCCAATACCTGTTGCCAGCACCACAGCCTGAGGCCAGGAAACCCTGCCAAATAATGCTGCTAAGCCAAGGAATAATACAAACAGGCTTCCGATACCGGCAGCAAGTTCACCTTGGATGGTATTGACAAGCTTCACCATCAAGCCGCAGGCTGGATTAAGTGGAGTGACCAGAAAACTTACATTGGCCGGTACTATGCTTGTTATGGTAGCTGCAAGGCCTCCCCCAAAAGGCATGGAGCAGGTGATAGCATCCGGGGTTACGATTTGTCCCTGATTTCCGATCACGATCATGTTCATGATCGCGACGCATCCAAACACCAGAGCGACACCGGCAGAGATAATCAGGCCCTGACCCCAACTGATCTTGCCGAACAGCGCGGCAATGCCCGCCACGATAATAGCGATGGTGCAGATGGCTTTACCGGTAAAGCCGGTGGCATGATGCACAACCACATAAAATACATGCGTTACAGGGTCGATGCGATCTTCATCGCCTGAAACAGTTGGCACCGAGCTGGCGGGATCGGGAGTATTGCTGGGGTTGATATATCCGGCATATCCTGCAAGAGCCGCATCCGGTAACAGGGATATGATGGCAAGTACGGCATAAAAAACAATTACGGCTATAGAGAACTGTACGTGCAGCGATGTATCCATGCTACGAATATAACCGGAATTATGCTTGGCCATTATTCATGCCTTTCGTTATAAATAAGCATTGCAAGAGTAATCGTTTTGATCAGAAGGGCGAGGGTAAAGATAGCTAGCCCTATCATGAAGCCCAACCTGCCAATTATACCGCCGGCGGTTACCGAAATCATACCGCCGCTCATTACCAGTAGTATGCCGATTATCATGAACATGCCTGACGTCCATTGCCTCTTGGGTCTTTTGGTCTTTACGCCGCTGCCCGTGAGTACGGTGTTAACCGGGGTAAACTCATCGCCTTTACTGTTATTTTGTGCTTCCATAACGTTTTCGTTAAGTGCGTGGTTGCGTAAATGTAGTTAATTATATACCGCAGATGTTTTTAATATCAATTTTATTCAATTGTATGCTTCTTAATTAATAGCATAATCCTGCTCATCTTTCAACGATGTGCTAGGAGGGCTGTCGTAGCTGCCAGACAGCATCATACGATTGTATTTGCTGCTTCAACAGCATTTAAAAACCACTCTTTAGTAAAGCTGTCATAAATAATTCATAATCAGCTAAAGTGCGGATAAAAAACAAGCAGTTAATCAGAAATTAACTACTTGGGCCGCAGCAAAAATCATGGTTGAATTACTGCCGGTTCAGCAGCGGCTCTCTTCCACGTCCCGCCCACTGCTTTCACCAGATTCACGGCTGCTATCAGGCGCTGTTTGCGTGCCGTGAGCGCTGACAGGGCGTTGTTAAGTTCCGCCGTCTGCGCATTGGCCACGTTCAGGTAGCTGGTGATGCCTTCCTTATACTGGTTGGTGATAACCTCGGTGGAGGCCCTGGCGTCAAGCGTCGCTTCGCGGCGGATGGCTTCTTCTTCGCCCAGAATGCGCAAAGCGGCGAGATTGTTCTCCACTTCCTGGAATGCGCCAAGCACCGTCTGGCGGTAGGTTGCCACGGTTTCGTCATAGGAGGCGATGGCCTGATCGGTCTGCGCGGCACGCAGGCCCGCGTCAAACAGGGGAAGCGCAATATCCGGCCCCAGCGACCAGATGCGCGAGGGATTGGTGAAAATGTCCGCCATGCTGCTGCTGGCATAACCTGTAACGGCAGATAACGTGAGCCTGGGGAAGAACGCAGCGCGCGCCACGCCTATAGTGGCGTTTGCGGCGGCCACGCGGCGCTCGGAAGCGGCCACATCCGGGCGGCGCTCTAGAATGTCCGAAGGAACCGTTTCCGGCAACAGCGGCGTAACGGGCACGGCGAGCGTACCCGGAACTGAGAAATCCGACGGCGCCTTGCCAATGAGCACCGCAATAGCATGCTCAAACGACGCACGGTCGACGCCCACATTCACCGATTGCGCGCGCGCGGACTCAAGCTGCACCTTGGCCTGCAGGTAATCCGAACGTGTCTGTATGCCCGATTCGTAAAGATCCTGCGTCAGTTGCAGCGAGCGTGCGTATGCGGTTACGGTTTCATCGAGCAGGCGTTTTTGTTCGTCAGCGATGCGCAGGCTCAGGTAATTGGTGGCAAGCTCGGCCTGTGCGGAAAGTTGCGCGGCCAGCAGGTCGGATTCGGACGCGGCCGCTTCCGCTTCACTTGCTTCCGCGCCGCGCCGTATGCGCCCCCAGATGTCCACCTCCCAGCTTGAGGAAAGCGACGCGTTATAACTGTTGGCGACGCCTGCGCCGCCGGTGCGCCCGCGTGATGCGCCGCTATCCACGGAAATGGCGGGGAAGTAAGAAGAACGCGATTGTGCCACGAGCGCCTGCGCCTGCCTGAAGCGTGCCTCGGCGATTTTGATATTCTGGTTGTTTGCCAGCAGTTCTTCCTGCAGGCGGTTGAGCTGGCTGTCGCAGAACATCTGCCACCACTGGCCGCGCGGGGCCATATCGAGCGGGCGGGCGATTTTCCAGTCGCGCGATTGTTTGAACTCGGCGGGAATGGACAACCCCGGGCGTTGATAATCAGGCCCCATGGCGCATGAGCTGAGCAGCAGTTGCGTAAGCGTGAGCATTAGCAGGGAAGGGTTATAGCGCATGGGCGACACTCCTTTGTTCCTTGCGCTGCATCCACCGGATACGCATGTTATCAAGTGCGAGGTAAACCACCGGCGTGGTGTAGAGCGTAAGTACCTGGCTCACGATGAGGCCGCCTACGATGGTAACGCCCAGCGGCTGGCGGATGTCGGCCCCTTCGCCAAACCCCAGCGCCAGCGGCAGCGCGCCGAAGAGCGCGGCCATGGTGGTCATCATGATGGGGCGGAAGCGCAGCATGCACGCGCGGTAAATGGCGTCCTGCGGGCTGAGGTTCTCTTTGTGTTCTGCGTGAATGGCGAAATCGATCATTAAAATGGCGTTCTTCTTTACGATACCGATAAGCAGCAATACCCCGATAAGCGCGATAAGCGTGAAATCGATCTTACATAGCATAAGCGCGAGGATTGCGCCAACACCGGCTGAAGGCAGCGTGGAGAGAATGGTGAGGGGGTGCAGGTAGCTCTCATAGAGCATGCCCAGCACTATATAAATAGTGAGCAGCGCGCCGAGTATGAGCATGGGCTGGTTATCGAGCGATTCCTGAAATACTTTTGCAGTACCCTGGAACCCGCCCTGCAACGAGGCGGGCGGGTTGAGTTTACGGAACACTTCGTCCACTGCGGTCTTTGCTTCGCCAAGCGATTTGCCCGGCGCAAGGTTGAACGAGATGGTGCCTGCCGCAAATTGCCCCTGATGGTTTACCGCCAGCGCGGTGGCGGCTGGCTGGATATCGGAGAAGGCGGAAAGCGGCACCATTTCCCCGGATGCCGATTTAACATAAATACTTTTCAGCCCGTCCTGATTCTGCAGGTAAGGTTCGGTTGCCACCAGCACCACGTTATACTGGTTCAGCGGGTTATAGATGATGGAGACCTGCCGCTGGCTGAACGCGTCGGAAAGCGTGTTGTTGACCAGCGAAGGCGTAATGCCGTAGCGCGCCATCGTATCACGGTCGTATTCGAGGAAATATTCCGCACCGCGATCCTGCTGGTCGGTATTCACATCTGCCAGGAACGGGATCTTCTTGAATTCCTCTACCAGTTTGGGTGTCCACTCGCGCAAGACATCAAGCTCCGGCGCCTGTAGCGTATACTGATACTGGGCGTTACCCTGCCTGCCGCCTACGCGGATATCCTGCGCCGATTGCAGGAAGAGCTTGGCGCCGGGGATGCCGCCGGTTTTGCCGCGCAGGCGCGCCACCACTTCGTCGGTGGTGAGCTTGCCGCGCTCACTCCATGATTTGAGCGTGATAAAAAAATTGCCGCTATTGCGGTTGCCGTTACCCCCGGTGAAGCCCACGACGTTCTGCACAGCGGGGTCTTCCCGTATAATGGCCATGAAATGGTCGAGATGCTTTTTCATGAGCTGGAAGGAAATATCCTGATCGGCCTGAATATTGCCCATCATCCTGCCCATATCCTGCTGAGGGAAGAGGCCCTTGGGAACCTGAATATACAGATAGACGTTGAATGCCATGGTGGCGAACAGCAACAGCATCATCATGCGCGCATGGCGCAGCGCAAACTGGAGTGTGCGGCCATAATGGAACTGAAGCCACTCGAACATGCGCTGGAACGCAACGAGGAAACGGTTTTTGGAATGCTGTTCGCCCTCGCGCATATAATGCGCGCACATCATGGGCGTGAGCGTGAGCGATACCACCAGCGACACGGCAACGGCTGCGCTGAGCGTCACGGCGAATTCGCTGAAAATGCGCCCGACTATGCCACCCATGAATAATATAGGCACGAATACCGCGATAAGGGAAATGGTCATGGAGATAACGGTGAAGAACACATCGCGCGCGCCTTTGGTGGCGGCTTCATGAGGCGAATCGCCAGCTTCCAGGTGGCGGTAGGAATTTTCAAGCACCACTATCGCGTCATCCACTACAAAGCCGGTGGCGACGGTAAGCGCCATCAGCGATAGCGCATTGAGGCTGAAATCACACAGATACATGATGCCGAACGTACCCAGCAGCGAAATGGGCACCGCCACGCAGGGGATGATGCTGGCACGCGGATTGGCAAGGAACATGAATACTACAAAGATAACCAGCACCACGGAAAGCACCAGCGTGTGCTCTACCTCGCGCAGCGAAGAGCGGATGGCTGGCGTACGGTCCATCATCACATCGAGACTGATGGCGGCGGGAATAGCCGCGCGAAGTTTCGGCAGCATTTCGTTTACGCGCTCCACTGTCTCGATGATGTTGGAACTTGGCTGTTTGAACACCAGCAATATCACCGCCTGTTTGCCGTTGGAGAGACCCGCATTGCGTAAATCCTGTACGGAGTCTTTCGCTATGCCGATGTCGGAAATGCGCACCGCCGCGCCGTTGTTGTAAGTGATGACGAGGGGCATGTAGTCGGCGGCGGTGGTAAGCTGCTCATTGGTATAGATCTGCCAGCGCTGGTCGTCATTTTCCAGCATGCCGCGCGGGCGGTTGGTGTTGGCGGCGGCGATGGTGCTGCGCACATCCTCAAGCCCGATGCCGTATTGGTTGAGCGCATCGAGATTCACTTCTATGCGCACGCCGGGCAGCGCGCTGCCGCCAAGCGTGACCTGGCCCACACCTTCCACCTGCGATATTTTCTGCGCGAGGATGGTTGAGGCGGCGTCATAAAGCTGGCCCTGACGCATCGTGTCCGATGTCAGCGCCAGCACCATGATGGGGGAATCCGCCGGGTTGGCCTTGCGGTAGGTAGGCAGCTTGGGCATGCCGCTTGGCAGCATGGAGCGCGAGGCATTGATGGCGGCCTGCACGTCACGCGCGGCGCCGTTTATATCGCGGTTCATGTCGAACACCACGCTGACGCGCGTATTGCCCTGCGAGGAAACGGAGGTCATTTCGGAGACGCCAGCTATCTTTCCAAGCGTGCGCTCCAGCGGGGTGGCAACCGTGGAGGCCATTACCTCAGGGCTTGCGCCGGGGAAGGAAGCCTGCACCATGATAACGGGGAAGTCCACCTGCGGCAGCGGCGCTACCGGCAGCAATATGAATGAGAGGATGCCTGAAAGCATGATCGCCAGCGTCAGCAGCGTGGTGGTAACCGGGCGGTGGATAAAAAATGCGGGAAGGTTGTTCATGGCGCACCACGGGTGAACAGGTCGCTGTTCTCTTCGGCATGTGTAACTTTAGTGCGAAGGCGCTCAAAATAGAGGTAGATGACGGGCGTGGTGAACAGGGTGAGCACCTGGCTCAGCACGAGGCCGCCGATCATGGCAATGCCAAGCGGCTGGCGAAGCTCCGCACCGGCACCCGTGGCGAACATCAGCGGCAATGCGGCAAGCAGCGCCGCCGCCGTGGTCATGAGGATGGGGCGCAGGCGCAGCAGGCATGCCTGGTAAATTGCTTCAGTAGCGGAAAGGTTTTCTTCGCGTTGCGCGGAGAGCGCGAAGTCGATCATCATGATGGCGTTTTTCTTCACGATACCCACCAGCAATATGATGCCGATGACCGCGACGATGCCGAGGTCTTCCCCTGCGAGCATCAGTGAAAGCAACGCGCCGATGGCGGCAGAGGGCAGGGTGGAAAGAATGGTGACGGGGTGGACGTAACTCTCATAGAGTATGCCCAGCACGATATACATGGTGATGACCGCGGCAATGACCAGGAATACGGTGCTGCTGAGCGAGCCTTCGAATGCGCGTGCCGTGCCCTGGAAATCAAGCTGCATGGTCGCGGGCAGGTTCACTTCGTTTGCGGCGGCACGGATGATTTGGGTTGCACTGCCAAGGGAGACGCCCTGCATGAGGTCGAAGGAGATAGTGGCGGAGGGGAACTGGCCCAGACGGCTGAGCGCCAGCGGCGCTTTCTCAATCGTTACGCTGGCGAAGCTGGAAAGCGGTACGGGCTTGCCGTCGGCATTGGTGATGTAGATAGAGTTCAGCTCCTCTATGCCTTTCTGGAATTCAGGTTTTACTTCCAGCACGGTGCGGTATTGATTTGATTGCGTGAAGATGGTGGAGACAAGCCTCTGGCCGAAAGAGCTGTAAAGCACATTGTCGATCTTGGACATGGTAATGCCAAGGCGCGATGCGGCGTTGCGGTCTACGGTTATCATGGCCTTGAGGCCGGAAGCCTGCAGGTCGTTAGCCACGCCTTTGAGTTCAGGCCTGGTGCGCAGGTGTTCGGTAAACCTGTTCGTCCATTCTTCCAGCACCTCAAAGCTGGTGTCGGTGAGCGTGAACTGGAAGCGCGTGCGGCTCACACGGTCTTCGATGGTGAGATCCTGCACGGCCTGCAGATAAAGCGTGAGGCCCTTATAGTCGGCGGCTTTCCCCTGAAGGCGGCGCATGACCACAGAAACGGAATCACGCTTGCCGTGGGGCTTGAGCGTGATGAGCATACGGCTGGTGTTGAGCGTGCTGTTGTCGCCGTCCACGCCGATATACGCCGAGATGCTTTCGATATCCTTGTCATCGAGCAGTATCTTCAGCAACTCCTCCTGACGGATGCGCATGGACGCGAAGGATACGTCCTGCGGCGCTTCGGTGATGGCCTGAATGATGCCGGTATCCTGCTCGGGGAAGAAGCCCTTGGGGATGATAACATAGAGCGCGATGGTCAGCACCAGCGTGCCCACTGCCACGGCAAGCGTTTTGCCCTGATGGCGGAAGATGTATTGCAGCGCATGGCCGTAGGCCTTTATGAGCTTATCGAAATAGGTGTGCGCCTTATCATGCGCGTTGTTCTCGTGGCGCAGGTAACGCGCGCACATCATCGGTGTGAGGGTAAGCGACACAAAGCACGAAATGAGAATGGAGACGGCCAGCGTAATGGCGAATTCATGGAACAGCCTGCCCAGCACGTCGCCCATGAACAGTAGCGGTATCAGCACTGCGATAAGCGAGAAAGTGAGCGAGATAATGGTAAAGCCTATCTGGCGCGAGCCTTTCAGCGCCGCCTCCATCGGCTTTTCGCCTTTTTCGATATAGCGCACGATATTCTCGATCATCACGATGGCGTCGTCCACCACGAAGCCCGTGGCAATGGTGAGCGCCATGAGCGTGAGGTTGTTGAGGCTGTAGCCCAGCAGGTACATGGCGCCGAACGTGCCGATGATGGAAATAGGCACTGCCACGCCGGGAATAAGCGTAGCCGAGGCGTTGCCGAGGAAGAAGTAAATGACCCCGACCACGAGCACCATGGCGAGCAGCAATTCAAACTCCACCGATTTCACGGCGGACTGTATGGTTACGGTGCGGTCGGATAGCTCTATCACATCCACGGCGCTGGGCAGCGTGGCTTTCACCTGCGGCAATATCTGGCGGATGCGCTGCACCACCTCGATCACGTTAGCGCCCGGCTGGCGATAAACGTTGAGGATGATGGCGGGGGAGGTGTTGGCCCATGCGGCGAGCTTGGTGTTCTCCGCGTCCTCTACAATGTCGGCCACATCGGCGATGCGTATGGGCGCTCCGTCTTTATACCCGAGGATAATCCTGCTGAATTCCTCAGCGGAATCTATCTGGTCGTTCGCTTCAATGGTGGAAGCGCGCATCGGGCCGTCAAAACTGCCCTTGGCCATGTTTGAATTGGCGGTGTTGATGGCGGTGCGCAGCGTTTCCACGTCCATGCCGTAAGCGGCCAGTACGGTGGGGTTCGCGCGCACGCGTATGGCGGGGCGCTGCCCGCCGCTAAGGCTCACCAGGCCGACGCCGGTGATCTGCGATATCTTCTGCGCGAGGCGCGTGTCCACCAAATCCTGCACCTGCGTCATGGGCAGGGTGGTGGAGGTTATGCCAAGCGTGATAACGGGTGCATCCGCCGGATTGAATTTGCTGTAGATGGGCGGAGAGGGAAGGTCGCTCGGCAGGAAGTTGGTGGCGGCGTTGATGGCGGCCTGCACCTCCTGCTGGGCGGAATCAAGGCTCACGCTGAGTGAGAATTGCAACGTTATAACCGAAGACCCGGCGGAACTTGTGGATGTCATCTGGTTGAGGCCGGGCATTTGGCCGAACTGCGTCTCCAGCGGCGAAGTGATCGTGGAGACGGTTACTTCAGGGCTGGCGCCGGGGTAAAGCGTGAGCACGCGGATAGTGGGATAGTCGATCTCCGGCAGCGACGACAGCGGAAGCATGCGGTAGGCCATGAAACCTGCCAGCACGATGGCAAGCATCATCAAAGAGGTAGCTACAGGCCTCAGAATGAAAATTCTTGAAGGGTTCATACGCAATTACTGTCATTCCCGCCAAGACCTTTAAAACAAAGGCGGCGGGAATCTGGCGCGGCGCATTGCGCCGACAAATAAAAAGAACTGGATTCCCGCTTTCGCGGGAATGACAAGAATGGAAGGCGCATTATTATAGCATTCTCCATCTGGTGATTCAGGGTGTTGAAGGCGGATTTTCATCCGTTGCGTGCTTCTTTCCTTCTTTATCTTTTTTATTCTTGCCGTCGCCGGTCACAACCTTGGCGCCGTTGCGCAATGAACCTGCGCCTTCGGAAACGATCCTGTCGCCAATTGCAATGCCGGATTCCACCGACATGATATCGGCCTGCGTTATGCCGGTTTTGACAGGCACGGCTTCCACGGTGCTGTCGTCCTTGATACGGTAGACGAACGTGCCGATGGAGCCGCGTTGCAGGGCGGAGGAAGGAAGCACCAGCACATCCTGCTTCTGGCCAAGCGTCAGCTTGATGTTGACGAACTGGTTGGGATAGAGCGCACTGTCTTTATTCCCGAATTCGGCGCGCATCTTGAGCGTGCCGGTGGTGGTGTCCACCTGATTGTCCACCGCCTCCAGCTTTCCGTCCGTCAGCTTGCCGGTCTTCTCCCGGTTCCAGGCTTCCACGGGCAGGCCCGCATTGTCTTTCATATAGCTCATCACTTCGGGGATGCGGTCTTCGGGGATGCTGAACAGCACCGAAATGGGATCGATTTCGGTGATAACCGCGATGCCGTCCGTGGAAGATGCCTTGATGATATTGCCGATATCCGCCTTGCGCAGGCCGATGCGCCCGGAGATGGGGGCGGTGATGCGGGTGTAATCAAGCTGTGTTTTGGCGGCGTCGACCAGCCCTTCGTCATTCTTCACCGCGCCTTCATACTGCTTGACGAGCGAAGCTTGCGTATCGAGCTGCTGGCGGGGGATGGAGTCTTTCGCCACGAGCGTGGTGTAACGCCGGAGTGTCTGACGCGCTTCTGTAAGCTGCGCTTCGTCGCGCAGCTTCTGGCCTTCAGCCTGTTTAAGTTGCGCGGCATACTGGCGATCATCGAGTTCCGCAAGCAGGTCACCTGCGGCCACCATCTGGCCTTCCCTGAAATGCAGGTTCACCAGTTGCCCGTCCACACGGCTCTGCACGGTGACAACATTGCGCGGCGTTACGGTGCCGAGTGCTTCCACTACGATGTCGATATTACCCTTTGCTGCCGCAACGAAGTTGACATTGTTGACGGTATTGCGCGGGTCTTTCGGTGCATCCTTATTATCTCCCCCGAGGAAATAATATGCTGATCCAAGCAGCGCTGCTGCGATTAAGAACCATTTTAATGTAGTCATCGGGGCAGTGTATTGCCCCGTATTGGAAGTACAACTAAATTATTTGTAAAAATTACAGTCATCGCCTGCATTCTGCAGAGTAACCCGGAAGCAGGCATTCGTTCTTGCTTTGAAACTGCATATAGGCCCATATCATTACAAGTACGCACATGACGATAAGAAAGATCTTAGTGCCGTTGGAAAGTTCATTCATGTAACGTGTACCAATATTGGGAATAGCATGGTCATTATAAGTGAACGAGCATGTCTGAACAAGATAAATAATGTTAAATCAGTATTATAACAATTCCAGTTCTAAAGGGTTGCAACGCGGAAGTAGGCTGATATGAATCATGCCTCCAATCGCCATGGTTACCCTGATGAGTGAGCTGCGCAGTGCCGTTTCTTCGTGCCTACACTGGCTTGCCGGGCCAAGGGTGGTGTTTTACGCACTGCCGTGGCTGCTGGTGCTGCTGACGCTCGGCACCCTATCGCAACGTTATATCGGCCTGTATCATTCGGAGAAATTATTCTTCGGCTCTTTTATCCTGTGGCTTGGGTTTGTGCCGCTGCCCGGAGCTTATGCAACGCTATGTTTTCTATCAGCGGGATTAACGGCCAAGCTGGTGCTTAAGTCCCCCATGCGCCGCCGCACGCTGGGCACGGTTATCACGCATGCGAGCGTGCTGATGCTGCTGCTTGGCGGGCTGGTGAGCGCGCTTACGCGTGAGGAGGGCTATATCACTATTTTCCCTCAGGAAGTTGTAAGTTTTGTGTCCGATTATCACGAGCGCGAAGTGACGGTGATAAAGGACGGCAAAGAGTATCAGGTGATACCGTATACGGCCCTGCAAGAGCAGGATAAACTACCACTTAAGGATGCGCCGTTCACGGTAAATATAAAGCAGAAATGCTACCCCTGCACGGCAGAACCGCTGGGGGAGGCGGATCTGGGCGCGTACGGCATGGCGGCGGCAATGGAACTCAAAGACGCGCAGCCGGGGCCTGACGACGCACTCAACCGTGCGGGTGCGATGGTTGAAATCGTCGGCGTAAGTAAAGAGCAGGCTGGCCGTTACATAATATTTGAGTCATTGGCGGAGCCGCCGGTTATCAAGGCAGGAGGGAGTGAATACAAGCTTCTGATGCGGGCAGCCAAACGCTCGCTGCCATTCTCTGTTCAGCTGATTGGCTTCGAGCAGGAGAACCACCCCGGCACCGTCATGGCGCGAGAATACCGATCCGGGATACAGATTAAGGACGGCGAATTGCAGTGGAAGGAAACCGTTTCGATGAACCAGCCGATGCGTTATCGCGGCTATACCATCTATCAGTCGTCGTTCGTGGATGACGGCGAAAAGAAAGCGAGCGTGCTTGCCGTGGTGAAGAATGCGGGCTGGGTGTTCCCGTATATTTCGGTAACGCTGCTGAGCATAGGCCTGCTGTTGCACCTGTTCATGCGCAAGGCGAAGAAGCAGACGGCGGTGGCAGCGCTTGCGGCGCTGCTGTTCATGGGCGCGCCTGAAGCACAGGCACAGCAACCGCCTGCATTCGATTACGACGCGTTCTCACACATTCCGCTTCTGCATGAGGGGCGCATCAAGCCGATGGAAAGCTTCGCCCGCGCGCTCATCAAAAGCATGAGCGGCGACAAGCAGGCGGACAATGCCACCGCCATGGCGTGGCTGGCGGAGGTGTTGTTTAACCCCGCAGCCGCAGCGGATCGCCCTTTGTTCGTAGTGAGGTCGCCTGTTCTGCTCAGCGTGATGGGGCTGGAAAAGCGTAAAACCGAACGCTACAGCTACAGCGAACTGGTGCCCGCGCTCACCGGGCAGCAGGATAATATCGGCAGGCTGCTGGAGCGCGAACCCAAAAGCTACTCCGATTCCGAACGCGAACTGGTGCGCCTGTTCGAAATGACGGGCTTATATTCCGAGCTTGCCAACAGCTTCTCGCTGTTCACGCCGATCGAAGGCATAAGCAATCCATTGCGCGCCGAACTTAAACTGCCGCCTGAAGGTGATCTGAATTTCTATTCAATGCTCAGGGTTCGTTATGAACTGGGTGAGAAGTTCAAAGCGATTGTAGCAACAAAGAAGAATAACGTTTCCAGCTACACACCATTGGAACAGGACATCGCCGAGCTTTCCTATAAGCTGGATTCGCGCGAGGCCATGCAGCGCTTTAACGCGTTGCTGCGCGTGGTGCCGGGGGAATGGAGCGACAAAGAGGAATGGCTTTCGCCGTGGCAGGTGATCGCACGCAGCGAAGGTTCGCCCCGGAGCGCGCAGTTGTTCACGCTATGGCAGGCGTTGCAGAAAGCATGGAAAACGCGGGATGCACATACATGGAAAGAGCTGAGCGGCAAGCTGCAGGCCGAAACCACCGGAGCGCACGGCGCCGATGCGTTCCGCCTCGCATTGGAAGTGGCGTATCATGCTATCTCCCCGCTGGAAAAAAGCAGGCTGGGCTACGGCATCACCATTCTGCTCGCGCTGTGTGCTGTGGCGCTTCAGCGGCGCTGGCTGCTTACCGCTACGACTGCGGCACTTGTCATTACCATTGCGATACATGGCGCGGCGATACTTGCGCGCATCATGATACTGGGCAGGCCGCCGGTGGGCACGCTATATGAGTCCATGCTGTTTGTGAGCCTGCTTGCGGCGCTGTGCGGGCTTTATCTCTGCTGGAAGCGCGAAGGGGCCGAAGGAGCGCTTGCGGGCAGCATCATCGGGTTGGGCGTGCTGATATTCGCCGACATCTTCGCGCGCGACGGCGACACGCTGGAAATGCTGACGGCGGTGCTCAACACCAATTTCTGGCTGGGCACGCATGTGATCTGTATTACGGCGGGCTATTCTTTCTCGCTGATAACGGGCGTGATGGCGCATTTCTACCTGTTCCGCCGTGCCATGGCCATGCCGCATGAAGCGCTGGCCGAACATTATAAGCTGTTGCAGACACTGGCGCTGGTGGCGTTGTTCTTTACCACCGTGGGCACGATGCTGGGCGGTATCTGGGCGGACCAGTCCTGGGGGCGCTTCTGGGGGTGGGACCCCAAGGAAAACGGCGCGCTTGCTATTGTTATCTGGCTGGCATGGGCGCTGCATGGCAGGATCTCAGGGCATTTGCGTGAAACCGCATTCGCCGCAGTGCTTTGCTTTACCACGATAATCGTGGCGCTGGCATGGGTGGGGGTCAACCTGCTCAGCGTGGGCCTGCACAGTTACGGCTTCAGCGACGCCGCAGCATGGGGGCTGCCCATGTTCTGCATAACAGAAATTGTAATTACCGGCATTTTGGCTATGCTGTCAGCGCAGCAATACAAAGCCATTGAAATATCGAAAGCACGCCAGAAATGAAGAAAAAAACCGTAGGACAGAAGCGGCTTGAACGCATCGTATATACGCTGCTGGCGATTGCCATCGTATTCAGGTTCACGCAGGCCTATATGGATATGAAGTTCAGGCATTCGGTGGAAATGGGACAGCGCCCCGTTCCCAATTTCGACTGGCGTGATTTTGACAGTGAAAAGCGCTCGTTCGCGAGCATCAAGAATAAAGTGGTGGTGCTGCATTTCTGGGCATCATGGTGCGGGCCGTGCCGCGTGGAATTCCCCGCCATGCTGCGTGCAGCCAAGCAGCTTGGGGACGATGTGGTATTCCTTACCATTGCCGGTGACGAGACGGCTGAGCCTGCCAGGGAGTTTCTTATAAAAGCCAAGAACGCCGCAGGAGTAAAGCCCGACAATATGCTGTATGGATGGGATCCCATGCGCACGCTGATATTCGATACGTTCCAGACGACGGCTTTCCCGGAGACGATTATCGTTGACGAAGATATGATGATGCGCCGCAAGTTCATGGGGCGCGTAGACTGGGAAGATCCTGAAATTCTGCGTTACCTGCGCAGCCTGAAAAAGCCCGCTGACACGAAGAAGGACATTGAGGATACCAGCACGCAGGCGCCGGAGAAGCAAGACACCGCCAAGGAAAAAGTAGCTGAAGTGGAAAAACCGGAATGAGCAAGAAATTATCGTTGCTGGGTAAACAGGTAAAGGCATATGACGAACCTGAAAAAGCGGTTATCGAGACGGTTGCCAACCCGCACGCGCGCGTGGATTACGTTGTGCGTTTCACCTGCCCGGAATTCACGTCGCTTTGCCCTATCACCGGCCAGCCTGACTTTGCGCATATCGTCATAGATTATGTGCCGAATAAATCGCTTATTGAAAGCAAGGCGCTTAAGCTGTTCCTGCATTCCTTCCGCAATCACGGCGCGTTCCATGAGGACTGCACCGTTGGCATCGCGCTGCGTCTGATAAAGGAAGCCAAACCCAAATGGTTGCGCATCAGCGGCTACTGGTATCCGCGCGGGGGAATCCCTATCGACGTGTTCTTCGAGCAGGGCAGGTTGCCCGAAGGCGTGAATGTGCCTGATACCGGCGTGCCGACCTATAAGGGCAGAGGCTAAGTCTTATCCTGCGAGGCGTGAATCCAGATTTGTATTGGTAATGCAGGCGCATTGAGCTGGATGCCCGTTTTCACGGGCATGACAAAAGTAATAAAGCTTCAGAAATCCCACTCGGCGGTGGCGATGTTAAAGGTAAAGCGTTCACCGCCCTTCGTGCGTGTGCCTGCATACATACCCGCCTGAGATTCGATAATGATCTGGTTGTTGAGGCTGTTATCCTGCGTAATGAGCAGCGGGCCGGATTCGCTGGCGGGGAAAAACACCTGCGGCCCGTTGCTGAGGTTGGGGTTCATGAGGATGATAACGCCCTTATTCGGGTTGGACGCCATATAGCCTGAACTCAGCATGCAGTTGCGGTTATAGCAGGTGCCGCGCCAGCGGTTGAGCAGCATGTATTTTTCACCGTCCACCGTGGCGGATTCGTTGGAATGGGTCTTGGTGACGCCGAGCGTGACGGTGCTGTTATTCGCATCGATAACCTGCACGGGCGGCGTGTAATAATACTGGTTGATGATGTGCACGTCATGGCGCCGGTGCGGGGGCTTTACCGGAGCGGGCGCAGGCGGCACAGGCGGGGCATCAGGTTCTCTGGTGATAATGGCCACAGGGCTTTTGCCCAGTACGGGATCGATATGCCCCGCCTCCTGTTTTTGTATGGGATCGGTAATGGCGACGGGGTTTTTACCAAGCACGGGGTCTGCCTGCGTCACAGCAAGTGCGCTGCCTGAGATGGAAATGATAAGTGCCGCTACTGCCAAAGAACGCATACGCTTCTCCATTCTACCTGCATTGATAATAATACTGTTGCACAAGAAAGGGAACTTACGAAAACGTAATAAAAAGGGCATCAGTACAGCCCTTTGAGTCTTATGAATAATTGACTTGTGATGCGGCTATATGTAGGTTGGCGATTCGCATGACAGTGACGTTTAAAATTTTTCAAGGTGAACAGGCATGAATGCTTACGATGAAGTGAAGGAATCCGAACGCCAGTTCCATAATCAAAGGTTTGGCGGCGAAGAAGACAGCCGGCAGCATCTGGATAAATGGTACAGAGCGCTGCATTCCTGCAAAACGGAGCAGGACTCCCTTATCCGCAAATGGGGCAAGGACAGGGATGTCCTGGAATATGGCTGCGCTGATGGCAAGATCACCTTCAAGGACTTTGACGTTGGGCGCGAATTTAAAAGCTACAACGGTATCGATATCTCAGACAAGGCCATAGAGCAGGCAGTGAAACGCAGCGCCGGGCTTACCAACTGTTCGTTTCATGTGATGGATGCCGAACACCTGACATTCAGTGATGCCAGCTTCGATGTGGTATTTGGTACGGGCATTATCCATCACCTTGATGTGGAAAAGTCGCTGGCGGAGATTCACCGGGTATTGCGTCCAAATGGAAAGGCCATTTTTAATGAACCGCTGGGGCATAATCCCATGCTGAATTTCTACCGCAGCAGGACGCCGCACTTAAGAACGCCGGACGAACACCCGTTGCTGGTGGAGGATTTTAAAATCGCCGGAAAATATTTCCGTGATGTAGACACAAAATATTTTGGCATGACTACGGTGCTGGCGGTGCCTACGCTGAAGTTTGCTTTTGGCAATAGCATGATGAAGCTGTGTGAGAAAATGGATTCAGCAATCCTTAAGCTTCCCTACATTAAGCGTCATGCATGGTCGGTGCTGATGGTGCTGACGAAATAGGGTATAATGGCATAATTAAAGAAATGGGGGGCTGCGCGTGCTCCAATTAACTCTTCATAAAAGAGCTTAAAGCTTCCACCAGCGCCTTGTTCTCTTCTTCCGTGCCGATGCTGGCGCGCAGGCAGTCAGGCAGGCCATACGCTTTTACATCGCGGATGATGATGCCTTTGTCCATAAGGTAGGCATTGGCCTGTTCAGCCGTCCGGGTGTTGTCGGGGAAGCCGATGAGCAGGAAATTGGCGATGGAGGGATAAACCGTGAGGCCAAGCGCCGAGATGTCTCTGGCTACGGACTTCAGCCACGTGGCGTTATGCTGCTTTACCTTGCGGAGGTACTCAACATCCTTTACTGCGGCTACGCCTGCGGCGAGCGCTGCGCCCGACACATTGAACGGCCCGCGCACGCGGTTGAGCACGTCGGTGATCTCCTCTGGGAAATAGCCCCAGCCAAGCCTGAGTGAAGAAAGCCCGTATATCTTGGAGAACGTGCGCAGCATCACCGTATTGGGCGTTTCTTCCACCAGTTCGGCACCGGCAGTGTAATCCGGCTTATCCGAATATTCGGCATAGGCTGCGTCCAGCACCAGTATCACGTTCGGCGGCAGCTTGTCGCGCAGGCGTTTAATTTCCGTGGCGGGCAGGTAGCTGCCGGTGGGGTTGTTCGGATTGGCCACGAACACCAGCCTGGTCTGCGGCGTAACGCTGGCAAGCAGCGCGTTTACGTCCGTAGTGAGGTTCTTCTCCGGCGCGGTCACCACCGTGGCGCTGTTGCCCAGCGCGTAGATTTTATACATCAGGAAGCCGTGCTCGCTGATGAGCACTTCGTCGCCAAGGCCCGCATAGGCGTGAATGAGCAGGCCGATCAGTTCGTCCGAACCGGCACCGCAGATGATGCGGTCAGGGTTCAGGCCGTATGTTTCGGCAATGGCCTTGCGCAGCTCGCTTGCGGAACCGTCCGGGTAGCGGTGCAGCTTGGCGGCGTGCCTGCTGAAAGCCTCAATGGCCATGGGGCTGGGGCCAAGCGGGTTTTCGTTGGAGGAGAGCTTGAGCACCTTGCTCACATTGGCCGCAACCGATTTACCGGGGACGTAGGGGGTAATGTCCATAATGCCGGGTTTGGGGACGAGTTGTGCGTAAGACGGAGCCATAAAAAACCTTCAGTAACGTATGGGGACGGCGTAGCTGCCCAGATGGCGCAGCGAAATGAGGGGGCTGCCGATATCGGCGCTGACGGATTGCACTACTTCGTCATTGAGGGTGAAGAAGCCTTTCATTTCCACCAGATGCATGCGGTGGCCGGAAGGGAAGCTTTCGGCGCTGAGCCAGTTCACCTGTATCCTGTGTTTTTCAAACGTGGCCTTCAGGCGGCTCTGGCTTACATCGGCTTGCGTTTCGATGGAAATAAGCGTTACGTCGTCCCCCGTGGGTTCAGGGTCGACGCGTGCAATGAGCAGCACGGGCGGAGAGGAATCGCCGGTCATGATGAACGGCACGCAGGCGAATATTTTTATATCGTCCGGCAGCTTGAGCCACCAGCTTCCTTCCGGCGAAGCGTCGGGCATCGGCACAGCGCCCACTTCCGCTTTTTCGTCCATGATGTCTGCCACCACGCGGCGGGTAGTGGTCTGCTTAATAGTGGGGATGAAATTGCCGAAATATTCACGGCTAAGCCAGTAGACGTCCTGCCTGGCGTCAGACCAGTAGGCCGATACGTTGAGCGACGACTCCAGCGAGAGCGACGCGGCGATGATGATGCGCCACATATGCGCGGCGGCCTGTGCCGGAAAAGCCTGCCGTGAGAACGTGTCGAACATGCGCCGCACCATGTCTGCCTCACGTCCTGAACGGATGAAGGACTTACCTGCGGCCTGACGGGCTTTCTTGGTCATGCCAACCTGTTTTACATAGCCGCAGCGCTCGTTGAGCAGCGCGATGATCTTGCTGTCTACCGCGTCGATGGAGGCGCGCAGGTGTTGAATATCAATGTCAGACATAACCGTATGAAGTGTAAAGAGAGCGTGCAGCTATAAACGGTTTTAAAGGACGGGGCTAGAGCTTTTTGGTTTTACGCCATGCCTGAAGCAGCAGTTTGAATCCCTCCGGGTGCATTCCCCGCCGCTTGCGGCGTGGAGGAGCCGAAGGCGACGACCCCTTCAGAGGGGGTAAGCGTTAGCGAAGGGCGATGTCTTCATCCCCCTTACACTTAAACCCCGCTGCTTGCGGCGGGGTTGGTTATTAGGGTCATCCTGATGAAAATCGGGATCCAGCCTGTGCATGTAGCACAAGGTTTGGCCGGATACCGGCTTTCCGCCGGTATGACGAAGAAAAAGTGAAGGGGTGGTGGATTCCTCGCTTAGCGCAGAGCAACTGCTGTGGAAGCCCTGTCGCCTGCGCGTGTTGCCTTGCGTGCCGGAGGGGGCGGTTTCTCGGCATGCTGGCGAAGGAACTCAAGCTGCTCCAGCATTTGCAGCCCGGCAGGGGTATTGGCGTTTGCGAAGCTGTCGGCCTGCGCGGGTGAGGTGATCATGGGGTCGGCGGCAAGGAGTATCTGCTTATGGCGTTTCAGCAGCAGCACATGGCGGTCCTTGGCATCCTTGGGCATTTTAACGGCTCTGGGCAGGGTGATGGATGTATCCTTCTTCCATGCTTCGGTGGCGGCAATGGCTTCGCTTAAGATCCTCATGCCCTGTTCGCTGGAAGCGGTCTGGCGGATATGCTCGAATTTCACATCGTCGTCGATGCCGGGGAATCTCAGCGCCTGCATGAGATGCATATGGCGGTCAACGATCAATTTCTGGGCAGGCCTGAGCGTTGCGTAAAGATCGGGAAGTCCGGCTGTTTTCTCTGAACCCTGATTCATGTGATTGCCTTGATCCTGTTGAGAACTGTGTAGCGGATAAAACTACAGGTTAACAGTTAAGGTTTTGTGACGATTCCATAGCATTGTATATATCAGGCTGCCAGACGCGCGATCTCGGCAATCGACTGATGTACATCGCTAATCTTTTGCTGCTGAGTGCCCCATTCCCGTATCAGCACCAGTTTCTGGTCGGGGCGGATCTTCGCTTTTCCGGCGTTCTTGCTGATATAGTGAAGCAGTTTCTCAGGCTTTGCGAAGTGATTGTTACGGAAACTGAGCACGGCTCCCTTGGGCCCGGCATCAATTCGCTCCACGCCCGCTTCAAGGCAAAGCTGCTTGAGGCGCACCACGGAAAGCAGGTGCGCCGTCTCTTCGGGCACTGCGCCAAACCGGTCGACCAGTTCCGCCGTAAAGGCATGGATGTCTTCTTCGGTGGCAAGTGATGCGGCGCGGCGGTACAGCGTGAGGCGTAACTCCAGATCCTGCACGTAGGTTTCGGGAATCAGCACGGTCATGCCCAGATTAATCTGGGGGCTCCATTTTTCATCTGCCAGTACAGCTTCGGCTTTCTTCTGGCTGCGCGCCCGCGCCACGGCTTCTTCGAGCATCTGCTGGTAAAGCTCAATGCCTACCTCGCGCACATGGCCGGACTGTTCGTCGCCAAGCAGGTTGCCGAAGCCGCGAATGTCCATGTCATGGCTGGCAAGCGTAAAGCCAGCGCCGAGACTGTCGAGCGTCTGCATCACTTCCAGCCTGCGCGTGGCGTTGCGGGAAAGCGTGCGGTGGTGCGGCAGGGTGAAGTAGGCATAGGCGCGCACCTTGCTGCGCCCCACGCGCCCGCGCATCTGGTAAAGCTGGGCGAGGCCGAACATGTGCGCGCGGTCGATGATGATGGTATTGGCGGATGGAATGTCCAGTCCCGATTCCACGATGCTGGTGGAAAGCAGCAGGTCGAACTTTCCTTCGTAGAAATCGTTCATGATCCTGTCGAGGTCCTTGGGCGGCATCTGGCCGTGGGCGGAGGCGGTGCGGATTTCCGGCACCACTTCGCGCAGCATATGCACCAGTTCGGCCATATGTTCGATGCGCGGGGTGACGTAGAATATCTTTCCGCCGCGATGGAATTCGCGCAGGATGGCTTCGCGCAGCACCACGGGGTCGAACGGCGTTACAAACGTGCGCACGGCGAGGCGGTCCACCGGCGGCGTGGCGATGATGCTCAGTTCGCGCACGCCCGTAAGCGCAAGCTGCAGCGTACGGGGGATGGGCGTCGCGGTGAGGGTCA
The DNA here is from genome assembly GCA_035906055.1 of Alphaproteobacteria bacterium. Taxonomy (GTDB): domain Bacteria; phylum Pseudomonadota; class Alphaproteobacteria; order Rickettsiales; family JABCZZ01; genus JAMIFV01. Next base: position 25,966 of record JAMIFV010000015.1, read on the forward strand.
GCACGTGAATATCCGCACGCAGGGCTTTGAGCTTTTCCTTCTGCGCTACGCCGAAATGCTGTTCTTCGTCGATAATGAGCAGGCCGAGATTTTTAAATTTGAGGCTCTTGCCAAGCAGCGCATGCGTGCCGATGACGATGTTCACCTTGCCGTTCTCCAGACCTTCCAGCGTTTCCTTGTTCTGCTTAGGCGTGGTCAGGCGCGAAAGCTGGCGCACGGTGAAGGGCAGGCCCGCAAAACGCCCGCTGAAGGTCTTGAAGTGCTGGCGGCAGAGCAGCGTGGTCGGGCAGATGATGGCCACCTGCACCGCGCCATGTTCGTTATTGGCCGAAGCCGCCACGAAGGCTGCACGCATCGCCACTTCGGTCTTGCCGAAGCCTACATCGCCGCATACCAGCCTGTCGGTAGGCCTGCCGGAGCCGATGTCGCCCAGCACATCTTCAATCGCGTTGGCCTGGTCCTCGGTTTCGGGGTAGGGGAAGCGTGCGCAGAATTCCTCGTAAAGCCCTTGCGGCGGCGTGAGCGTGCCGGTGGTTTGCAGGGCGCGGGCGGCGGCGATCTTTATCAGTTCTTCCGCCGCGATGCTGATGCGCTCCTTCAGGCGGGCCTTGCGCGCCTGCCACGACGCGCTGCCGAGCTTGTCGAGTTCTGACGTCTCTTCTTCCGTGCCGTAGCGCGAAACGAGGTCGATATTTTCCACCGGCAGGAAGAGTTTGTCGTCGTCCTTGTAGAGTATCTTCAGGCAGTCATGCTGCGCGCCCTGCACCTCCAGCGTCACCAGCCCTTCAAAGCGGCCAATGCCATGCTCGCGATGCACCACCAGTTCACCCGGCATGAAGTTGGCGGCCATCGCCATGATCTGTTCCGGCTTTTTCCTGGCTCGCGATGAACGGATGACGCGGTCGCCGAAGAGATCCTGCTCGCTGATGCAGATGAACTGCTCCGCCTCGAACCCGTGCTCCAGCGGCAGCACGATAAGCCCCACCGATTTGCCGCTTACCTCGCGGATACCGGCGTAAGAGTCCACGCGCAGCGGATGGATAGCGTGTTCCTGCAGCATGCTGGCGATACGCTCGCGGCTGCCGTTAGTATAGCAGGAAATGACCGTGGCGCGTGACTTGGCACGTTCTGCGCCGGTTACAGTGCGCAATGCCTCAAACAAGGCTTCGCCGGAGCCTTGCGTGCTGAAGAAGCTGCGCGAGGCGCGTAAGTGAAGTCCGGCATCGGTGGTGCCTGCGAACGGTGTGAGCAGGATATTCGGCACATGTTCGAGCCTGCCATCCCAGCCTTCAGGCGAGATATAAAGCTCTTCCGGCGGCAGGGCGCGGTAGGGCGCCGCGCCGTAGGATTTCGCAAGCGCGTCATTCCTGCGCGCGGCGTAATATTCATTGATAAGTTCGCGGCGCTCGGCATAGGCCATTTCGCTCTGCGCGTCCATCACCACGGCGGCGCCGGGCAGGAAGTCGAACAGCGTATCCAGCTTCTCGAAGAACAACGGCAGCAGATGTTCCATGCCTGTCTGGCTGCGTTGCTCGGAGATGGCTTCGTATACGGGGTCGGATGCCGCTCCCGCACCGAAACATTCACGGAAGCGTTCGCGGAAACGTTTGATAGTGGCATCGTTCAACACTACTTCGCTGGCAGGAACAAGGGTGGTTTCCATTAACTGGCCAGTGGTTATCTGTGTTTCCGAGGCAAAGCTGCGGATGGATTCGATAACGTCGCCGAACATATCTAAACGCACGCCGCCTGCGGTGCCGGGGGAGATGATGTCGATCAGGTTGCCGCGCACGGCGAATTCGCCCGCTTCCATGGCGGTAGCGGTGCGGCGGTAGCCATGCTCCACGAGGAAGGTGACAAGCTGCTGCTGGTTGATGCTGTCCCCAATACCAAGCTTCAGCGACGCGCTTTTGATAAAGTCACGCGATGGCACACGCTGCAGCGCTGCGTTGATAGTGGTAAGCAGGATGCGCTTGCCGTTGCTGGCGGCGAGTTGTGAAAGGGTCACAAGCCGTTCGGCTACCAGCGAGGCATTGGGCGATGCGCGGTCATAAGGCAGGCAATCCCACGCGGGGAAGAACAACACTTCCGCATCGGCGGCAAAGAAGGCGAGGGCGGCCTGCATCTGTTCCATGTCGCGGTCGCTGGCGGCAATGTAAATGAGGGAGACGGTAGACTGCTGCCAAAGCCGGGCCAGCGCATAACCTTCAGCGCCACGCGGAATATTGCCCAGCGTGTATCTGCCTTTGGAGGATAATATGTCTTTCAATGCTGTCATAGTGTTATCTGTAATCTTGTCATACCGGCGAAAGCCGGTATCCAGCCTTACAGTGTGTTTGTTGATGAACTGGATCCCGACTTTCGTCGGGATGACGGTTGTAATTTCTTTTTAAGTTACTTGTACAGTTCTAAGTTTATCGATCAGCGCCTCATATTTGGGGGCTTGCGTGGCACCGCTTACCCAGTCCCATATGTCGCTGTCGCTTTCCTCAAGGAAGGCTTCGAACTCGTTTATCTCGGCTTCGCTCATATGCGCAAGGTTGCGCTCAGCATAAGGGCCCAGCAGCAGGTCGGATTCCTTGGTGCCACGGTGCGCGCTCCTGAATAGCAGGCGTTTCAATCGGATAGTGCTGTCCACGCTACTGATCCCCCTTGGAAAAATAAAGTGCTTGGTGTTAAACCATCTTTAATAATCAGGCAATTACTATATAGGCTGAATTATTCATGGCTATCATGGTGTACCCTATGACAAAACCCGCTGTTAATCCTGCGCATATCCTTGATTCCTATCGTAAATCAGATGCTGTAATTATTGTCAGCCAGAACAATCAGGGTAAATTCATACAGATCGAAGCGCTCAATGAACAGGCGGAGAAAATAACAGGGCTCAGCGCTCAGCAGATCGTGGGGCAGAAGCTGAGTGCCATCCTGCCGGATCGCATCCAGAGCACCATAGCGGAATACGTGGATTATAAAAACGAGCATCAGGATCTGTTGTCGGTGCTGATGAAGATCCGCAATTTTGCCGTAAAGGGGCACACGGGGCAGGAGCTTGGGTTACACCTGCGCGTTATCCGCGGTGAAGAAGTGGAACGCAATCCGTGGTTCCACCTGATCCTCGAAGATGAAGATAAGCAACGGCAGGCCATGGCCGTGCGCCAGTCTCTGAAAGAGAGCTTCAACAACAGCGAGTCAGCAGACACCAGTTCCGGCCTGCCACTGCGCAATACTATCCTCAGGAATATGGACGTGGTCATGCAGTCGGTGCAGAGCGGGCAGATCAAGGCCAGCTTCGCCGTGATGGATATCAACAATTACACCGGCCTGAGGTCGGAACACGGGGATGATTTCCCACTGCGCCTGCAGCGCCATATCGGCCATCTGTGCAAGCAGAAGCTCCGCCCGGAAGACACGGTGGGTACGCTTAACGACCGCATGCTGGGCCTGTTGCTGGTAGATGCCGCGCAGGAAGAAGCGCGCCTGGTGCTTAATCGCCTGCGCTGGATCGTGAGCGTCAGCCCGATCGAGATGACCAGCAAGGAGATATCCTCGCAGGTTAATATCGGTTTTGCCGAGATCGACGGTAAAATATCTTCCGCCGAAGTGGTGGAAAAATGTGAAGCCTACGCAATCGGCATGCGCAGGAAGCTGGTCAATACCATTGAGCTGGTGGTGACGCATGAGCGCCGCAGCGGGCCGCGCCAGGAGCGCCGCAAGAACAATGTGCCTGTGGACATTGACCGCAGGAAAAAAGAGCGCAGGATCGAGTTCTAGCGTTGGCGTGGTGCACTTTGGAGGCTGTGTGTGGCAGCAAGGTCTAGTTGGGCGAGGCCTTCCAAAATTTTTGGATCGGATGATACTTTTTCCCTGACGAAGGTTTGAGTTCCGTCTTGGTGTGCGTTAGGGGAGTGTGCGCCGGTAACCACCAGATCAATAGCCTCTTTGATGGTTTCTGCATATTTCGGATTGTCGATGCGCCTGATATTTGCGGAGCCTAAGGTGCCAAGGGCAGAAAGGATGGTTGAGCGGGAGTGTTGGGCTTCGCTGCCGGGAACATCTCCCTTCGCGCCTTCCTTTGGGAAGGTTTCGCGCGTTTCTGCTTCGATCTTCTGCAAAAGCGGCTTCATCTCTGCAATAGCGGCTGAGTTGTAACCTTCTGCGGTATCTTCTTTCGTGGTCCATGCCATATTGATGCCTCCTTAAGGCCGTGTAATTTTATGGCACTTACTATACGTAGAAAATCTAGCATGTAACGTGAAGATATTGTTACAACTCCGGCCTCAGGCAGCCTTGCCGACAAGCCATTGATTTAAATTGCTAATCGCCCGTTCGCTCATGAGTTTGGCGCGCTGGTCTTTCTTCACTTTACCCGGCAGCGGCGGGAAGAGGCCGAAATTGACATTCATCGGCTGGAAGGTCTTGCTGTCCGCCCCGCCGGTGATGTGGCCAAGCAATGCGCCAAACGCCGTGGCGGCGGGCGGAGCGTCGCTGATGCCAGCGGCAAAGCGCCCCGCCAGCAGGCCGGTGGCGGCACTTTCCACATAGCCTTCCACGCCGGTTATCTGCCCGGCAAAACGGATATGCGGGGCGGCTTTAAGGCGCAGGTCATGCATCAGCAAACGCGGGCTGTTGATAAAGGTGTTGCGGTGCAGGCCGCCAAGGCGCACGAACTCGGCATTCTCAAGGCCGGGTATCATACGCAATACGCGCTGCTGCTCGCCGTATTTGAGCTTGGTCTGGAAGCCCACCATGTTATACAGCGTGCCGAGCTTGTTATCCTGCCTGAGCTGCACCACCGCATAAGGCTGTTCGCTCTGGTGCGGGTTTGTCAGGCCTACCGGCTTCATGGGGCCGAAGGAGAGGGTTTCGCGGCCGCGCTCGGCCATTACCTCGATCGGCAGGCAGCCTTCAAAATACGGCGTGTTCTTTTCCCATTCCCTGAACTGGGTCTTATCGCCTGCCAGCAGCGCGTCGATGAAGCCATAATACCGCTCCTTGCTCATGGGGCAATTGATATAGTCGGCGCTGCCGCCTTTATCGTAGCGTGACTGGAACCACGCCTTGCCCATATCCACGCTGTCTTTGAGCACAATGGGCGCAATGGCATCGAAAAAGGAAAGATAGGCTTCTCCCGTTAACTTCAAAATATCGTCCGACAGCGCCTGCGAGGTGAGGGGGCCGGTGGCAACGATAGTGTCACCCTCTGTGGGCAGCGCTGTAATTTCTTCGCGTACAAAGCGGACGTTCGGGTGATTGCTGAGGGCGTCGGTAATTTCTTGCGAAAACCCGTCACGGTCTACGGCCAGCGCGCTGCCTGCGGGCACCTTGTTGGAGTCAGCCGCGCGCATGATCAGCGAGTTGCACAGGCGCATCTCCGCATGCAACAGGCCAACTGCATTGAGCGGGTCGTCGGAACGGAGCGAATTGGAACATACCAGTTCGGCGCATTTGTCTGTGTGGTGCGCATCGGTTTTGCGCACGGGGCGCATCTCATGGATGACGACCTTGCGGCCAGCCTCCGCCGCCTGCCATGCCGCCTCGCTGCCCGCAAGGCCAGAGCCTATGATGTGGAGTGAATTACTCATATACCGTGCTTCTATGGCCTACTGCCACTACTAGCACAACGAGTTTCTCATGGTGTATTCTGCACACAATACGATAATCGCGGACACGGTAGCGCCATAAGCCACGCATGTTACCTGCTAAAGGTTTTCCATGCTGGCGAGGATCAGATGCTCCGGCGATACGTTCGTCTATGTAGGCATATATCTCATTCTGAACATTTCGACCAAGGCGCTTAATATCCTTAAAAGCCCGTAAATCGTACTCAATTGTCCAGACCAAGCTCTTTCCTTACCTGTTCATGGCTCAACGTGGGCTGAGGATTTTCAAGGCGTAATTCTGCGATATAAATATCTTCTACATCCTCAATGTTCGCCTCTATCAATTGGCGTGCATAGTAAGATTTCGTCCTGCCGGTGAGTTTGGCAAGATGCGCCAGCCGTTTTTCAATTTCCGGATCAAGCCTGATGGAAAGCATGTCATATCTCCTTTGTCATACAAGTATGACATGTATGACAAATAATTGCAAGGCTAGCCCTGAATTAATGCAAGTGCCTGTTCATGCATTCTTTTGTCGCCTGCGGCAACCACTTTTCCGTCCGAGGCGAGAGTGAGCGGATTGCCCTGCCAGTCGGTCATGATGCCGCCCGCGCCTTCGACCACGGCGCGCAATGCACAGAAATCATGAGGCTTCAGGCCGCATTCCACCACCAGGTCGATATGGCCGCTGGCAAGTTGTGCATAGGCGTAGCAGTCATAGCCGAACACAGTATAAGCCGCCCTGGTGCGCAGCGCCTCACACACACGTTCATGCCCGCCGAACAGATACGGCGAGGTGCTGCTGAAGGTGGCTTTGGTTACGCTTTCACATTCGCGCACTTTTACGGCCAGCCCGTTCAGGGTGGTGCCGCCTTCATGGCCAACCCAGCGTTCTTTCTGGATAGGCTGGTCGATAACGCCCAGCACCGGAACGCCAAGGCGCGTGAGCGAGATCAGCGTGCCGAAGGTGGTGATGCCGGAAATGAAGGACTTGGTGCCGTCCACGGGGTCGAGTACCCAGCAATATTTGGCGTCCATGTTATGCTGGCCGAATTCCTCGCCCCAGATGCCGTGGTCGGGATAACGCCTCATGATGGCTTCGCGCATGGCGGTTTCGGCATTGCGGTCGGCTATCGTCACCGGGCTTGCATCGGCCTTGGTATCGATAGCCACCGGCGTACGGAACAGCGGGCGGATGATGCTGCCTGCAATGTCGGCCAGCTCATTGGCGAAAGAGATGAATTCGGGGAGAACCGCGCTCATAGGTTATTGTAGCCGGAGGTGATGAAGCGCTTGATGAGGTGGGGGTTCACCAGCACCGGCATGCCCCCAATAACCCCGGTAAAGCCGCGTATATAGACATAGCCGTAGTTAAGGATGCGTCCCCAGAAGGACTGGTCTACAAGCACCTCGGCCACGCGGCGGCGGTCCATTTCAAGGGTGATTATGTTGAATATACCTGCCTTGGCGATAATGCGCAGGTCGGTGACCACCAGCTCGTTGGAATACATCTGCATGGCGGCGCGGGAGAGGTGGTTGATCCCCCAGAGACTAAAAAAGAGGCAGACGAGTTTATATTCAAAGGAAATGCTGGGGGAGGCTACCTGCCAGCCGTAAAAAAGCCCGTAAAACCAACGGAAGGTGGCGGAGGTTTCGCCGTTGGCGCGGATAAAGTTTAACAGCCACGAGTCCAGCCTGCCGGTTCCTGCGGCTGAATAAGCTATAAATGCCGCGCAGGCCATGATGAACAGCCCCCGCGAGAGCACTACAGGGTGGACGTAGCCTTCGTAAAGAACGCGCTCTTCAGGAAAAAGAATCTGTTTGACGTAACTCATATTTACGGCGCAAAATAAACAATATGGACAAGGAATACCATTCTAAAAGTAATAAGACAAAACTAATCCTGCTTCGCGATGGAAAAAACGAACCTGAACAGGTGACTAAAGTGGGCATTGTACCTTTCATACCACATGAGGATGAAGGGCAGTGGCGTTTCATGCTGATGAAACCCATACCGGAAATAGGCCATCCCGGTGAAGCCCCTGAGTTCCAGATTGCGAAGGGGACGCGCCGCATCAACATGGGCAATGGCTGGTGCGACATGCGCGACGACGACCTCATCAACGCCGATCCCGTGTTCTATGAGAACCTTATCGACACGGCGCTGCGTGAAGGGCATGAGGAGATAGGGCTTAAACGCTCCAACGTGCGCATGCTGTTCGATATCGGCGTGTTCTCCATGATCTCGGCGCGGCGCAATGTAAAAAAGCCCATGCATGTGTTCGCAGCCGAAATAGATGATCACAGCAATTTCGGCGATTTTGAATCCAAGACGGCGGAAGTGATGTGGATGACGATGGACGAATTCGCCACCAAAGGAAGGCAGGACCACGTGAACATACTCAAGGAAATGCTGGCCAGGCTGACGCAGGCCAGGGCAGGCATTGCGCAGTAGCGCCCGTGGCGGAAAATCCTTATCATCGCATCGAAGCGCTAGAGATAACCGACCTGTCGGATGAGCGGATGCCGGGTGCCAATCGCAGCGGCATCATTCCCTTCGTGGTGAACAGCGACGGCAGCATTATTTACCTGATGATCAAACCGCAATTGACGGCAGGGCATCCGGACGGGCCGCCCAACTTCCAGATAATACGAAGCGGGCGCGAACGTGAAGAAGGCGCAGCTCCAGGAAGCGGCTTTAAGGAAACCGCGTTGCAGACCGCGTTGCGCAGCGGACGGCAGGAGGCGGGGTTGAACCCTGCCAACATTAAAAGGCTGTATGATTTCGGGGTTTACACTACCTGTGCAAGGGAAGGTGGCTATCATCACACGCAGCTGTTCGGCGTGCAGCTTTTCAACACTACGGATTTTCTGACACCGCAAAAGCCGTTTGGCAGAAGCTGGAAGAGCCCGTTGCTGCATGCCGCTGAAATGCGCGACACCCATAGTGCCATACTCCGCCAGATCGACGGCAAGCTCAAAACCTATCGTGCCAGCGGCATGGACGAAGTGGACGTAAAGGTTCCGGTTCCTGCACGCACCGTGGGCACTAATCTTGAGCGTATCATGCCGGTGGTGGATATGACTCGCGGGCATCAGTTTAATGATGTGCAAAAGATTGGCATTTTACCGTTCGTGGCGGGTGAAAAAGGCGGCCTTGATTTTCTGCTGATGAAACCAAGGGCGACCGTGGGGCATCCCGGCGGACCGCCAAGCTTCCAGATAGCCAAGGGCACCCGTGAAGCGACCTCTGGCACTAAGTCATGGAACACGGGGCAGCAGAAAGAGGTCACTCCCTATCCGCTGAGGATGGAGAGCTATCTGGAGACGGCTATTCGCGAAGGGCGTGAAGAGCTTGGTCTCAAGCCCAGCAATATCAGGCGCATGTTTGATCTCGGTGTGTATTCCGTGAACTCTGAAACTACAGGAAAACCCAAGGAGATGCGCCTCTTCGCGGCAGAGCTTAAAAGCCCTGACACTTACTTTATCCGTCCGCAGCCCACTACTCAGGATGTGCGCTGGTTTGAGCAAGGCGAGGGCATGGCGCTGGTCAAAAAAAGCCATATGCGCATAGTGCAGGACGTAGGCGCCAAGCTGGAACAATGGCTGGGTACGGAAAAAGGCGCCAAGGGTAGATCCTGGTAATATTTTTTGCTGGAAATCGGCCTTGCGAGCCGATAGAACAATCAGACGAAATTCATCCCCCTGTTGAGGTCCCACCGTGTCCGATTCCACCGCGCTCAAATCCGACCTGATTCCCGTTTCCATTGAAGCTGAAATGAGGAAGTCCTACCTCGATTACGCCATGAGCGTGATCGTGTCACGAGCGCTGCCGGACGTGCGCGACGGCCTGAAGCCCGTGCATCGCCGCATCCTTTTCTCGATGCATGAAACCAGTAACGACTATAACAAGCCCTACCGCAAATCGGCGCGTACGGTCGGTGACGTAATGGGTAAATACCATCCGCACGGCGACTCCGCGATCTATGATTCGCTGGTGCGCATGGCGCAGGATTTCTCCATGCGCCTGCCGCTGGTGGACGGGCAGGGTAACTTCGGTTCCATGGACGGTGACGCGGCGGCAGCCATGCGTTATACCGAATCGCGCCTTGCCAAGGCCGCGCATGCACTGCTGGCCGATCTCGATAAGGACACGGTCGACTTCCAGCCCAATTACGACGGGCAGGAGAATGAACCCACCGTTATTCCCGCGCAGTTCCCCAACATTCTGGTAAATGGCGCGGGCGGCATCGCGGTTGGCATGGCCACCAACATCCCGCCGCATAATCTCGGCGAAGTGATCGACGCGTGCTGCCTCTATATTGATAATCCCGAAGCCACCATCGACGAAATGATGCAGCTTTGCCCCGGCCCCGATTTCCCGACCGGAGGCATTATTCTTGGCCGCTCGGGCTGCCATTCCGCCATGCACACGGGCCGCGGCTCGGTCATCATGCGCGGCAAGGCCGAAGTGGAAGTGACCAAGAACAACCGCGAAGCCATCATCATCAGCGAAATTCCCTATCAGGTGAACAAGGCGCGCATGATCGAACGCATAGCCGAACTGGTTAAGGACAAAAAGATCGAAGGTATTTCCGACATCCGCGATGAGTCCGACAAGAGCGGCGTGCGCGTGGTGGTGGAAATCAAGAAAGACGCCGTGGGCGACGTGGTGCTCAACCAGCTCTATATGTATACGCCATTACAGACCTCGTTCGGCGTGAATATGCTCGCTATCGATCAGGGCAGGCCGGAACTGATGAACCTGAAACGCGTTATCACCGCGTTCGTGGACTTCCGCGAGGAAGTGATCAGCCGCCGCACCATGTTCCTGCTCAACAAGGCACGCGACCGCGCGCATGTGTTGGTGGGCCTTGCCATTGCGGTTGCAAACATTGATGAAGTGATCCGGGTGATCCGCGCCGCTGCCGACCCCAACATCGCCAAAGCCGAACTGATGGCGCGCAACTGGGACGCCGCCGACGTGGGCGCTTTGCTGGCGCTGGTGGACGATTCGGGCAACCGTATCGAAGAAGGCAAGATCCGCTTTACCGAAGCGCAGGCCAAAGCCATTCTCGAGCTGCGCCTGCAACGCCTCACCGGACTGGAGCGCAGCAAGATTGACGAAGAACTGCAGCAGCTCGCCAAGGAAATCACCGAATACCTCTCCATTCTCGGCTCGCGCACCAAGCTCATGGGCATACTGCGCGATGAACTCGTGCAGGTACGCACGGAATTCGCCACCCCGCGCCGCACGCAGATCGAGGAGTCCGACTCCGATATCGATATCGAATCCCTCATCCAGAAAGAGGATATGGTCGTCACCATCACCATGGGCGGCTATATCAAGCGCGTGCCGCTTTCCGCTTACCGCGCACAGCGCCGTGGCGGCAAGGGCAAGCAGGCCATGTCCGTGCGCGACGAAGATATCACGACCGAAGTGTTCTCCACCAATACCCATGCGCCGGTGCTGTTCTTCTCCAACCACGGCAAAGTGTATAAGATGAAGGTTTACCGCCTGCCGCTTGGCAACGCCCAGGCGCGCGGCAAGGCGCTCATCAACCTGTTCCCGCTGGCGGAAGGTGAGACCATCACCAATTTCATGCCGTTGCCGGAGGACGAAAAACTCTGGGACAGCATGAATATCATGTTCGCCACCAAATCCGGCAATGTGCGCCGTAACGACCTGTCCGATTTCCACGATATCCGCACCAGCGGCAAGATCGCCATCAAGCTGGACGAAGGCGACAGGCTCACCGGAGTTATGACCTGTGCCGACAAAGACCACGTGCTGCTCTCCGCTAAATCCGGCAAGTGCATCCGTTTCCCCGTAGACGCGGTGCGCGTGTTCAAGAGCCGCACGTCCGACGGCGTGCGCGGCATCAAGCTGGGTGAAGGCGATACGGTTATCTCCATGTCCATATTGCGCGGTGTGGAGTGCACCACGGAAGAAAGGGCTGCTTACCTCAAGATAGCAGCGCAACGCCGCCGCGTCGCCGGTGCCGAGGAAGCAGAAGCGGCTCCCGTGATGGACGCGGAAGAAGGCAGCGTTCAGGCTATTACGCTCAGTGACGAGCGCATCGCGGAGCTCGCAGCACAGGAGCAGTTTATCCTCACCATCACCCAGAACGGCTACGGCAAGCGCAGCTCCGCGTATGAATATCGCGTCACCAACCGCAGCGGCTCGGGTATTGTGAGCATTGTTACCAGCGCGCGCAACGGCGCTGTGATAGCCAGCTTCCCTGTGCTCGATAACGAACAGATCATGCTGATGACCGATAAAGCGAAGCTTATCCGCACGCCGGTGAAGGACGTGCGTATCGCAGGCCGCAACACGCAGGGCGTCACTATTCTCAAGACGGCGGAAAACGAGAAGGTTGTTTCCGCTACTGCCGTGCAGGAGAGCGAAGAGGCCGAAGCGCTTGCAGACGGTGCTGAGGGTGACGGCAACAGCGAGAACGACAACGCGCAGGACTGATGCGCCAGCTTTGAAGTGCCTGCAGCATCGCATGATGTTGCAGGCATTTTTTTATGACGAGCGAACCTTCATGTCGTCATGCGCAAAATTATGCTAGGCCACTGTAAGTCGCTCTCACCCTCGCAAATCTCATGTCAATGCCAAGAATATTGTTTACATCTCGGAAAAAGAGTGGTTCAGTCACGCTGTAACGCCTGATTGGCCTAGGCTTTAAGGACGTAACAAAAATTATAAAATCTTCAACCATACTACGAAGGGAGTTACTACCATGAACAAGAACGAACTGATCGCAGAACTTGCTGACGCATGCGAACTCAGCAAAGCTAAAGCTGCAGAAGCACTCGACGCACTGACCGATATCATCGGCAAGGCGCTCGCTTCCGGTGACGAAATCCGTCTCGTAGGCTTTGGTACCTTCGCTGTTGTTAACCGCAAGGCTACTGAAGGCCGCAACCCGCGCACCGGCGCAGTGATCAAGATCGCTGCTTCCAAACAGCCGAAGTTCCGCGCTGGCAAAGCACTTAAAGAACAAGTTAACAAAGCGCGCCGTAAAGCTGCTTAATAAACGCTGTAGCTTAAAAAAATAAACGCGCTGGCGAAATATCGCCAGCGCGTTTTTCTTTACACTCAGCGCGATTACTTCTCGATGGATTCCTTGGAAGTGCCACCGTCCTTGCTCATATCGCCGTTCTGTTCACGGTTGTGCTTCTCGCGTTTATGTTCATGCTTTTCTCTCATTGCATGCTTTTCTTCGCGGGAGAGCTTGCCGTCGCCGTTAGTGTCGGCCTTGGTGAACTTGGCGTCGGCGTAAGCGGCGTTTTCAGCCTTGCTGATATAGCCGTCGCCGTCGGTGTCGATCTTTTCAAACCATTTGTCATTGGCGAATGCAGGCGCTGCTGCACACAGGACAAGCGCGCTGAGCGCACAAACTGACTTCTTCATAATGTTGTTCCTTCCATTGGAATTAAGTTGCGTAAGGTTTTCGCTTACAGGAAGGCATTAGAAAGCATCGGGCATAAAGAAGCCATGTTAGGCAATGGGATATAAAATTAATGCGGCATATATGGGGTGGTTTAACGCAATCTTTTCATTCATTTGACAGGCACGTCCCGGCAGGAGGACTTCTAAGCATGCAGGGAACGTGCGCAAAAACTGCGCAAGTGCTATTGGAAGGGGGGGTGAGCAGGATGTAACCTGCTGAAAGATAATGGTGGGTGATTACGGATTTGAACCGCAGACCCTCTCGGTGTAAACGAGATGCTCTAACCAGCTGAGCTAATCACCCACATAATCAAGAGAATGGGCTTGTAGCGTGATTTGGGGATAAAGACAAGCACAAGCTCATAATTTTTTTCAGATAGTAGTGCGTTGCGCACAAAACCACAAAAATCTCCACAATACAGGAAATAATCTCCGGAAAAAAAGCTTGGCTATCGCACAGAAAGGCTAAATAAGTGCTTGACTCTTTCCCCCTTATTGCCTAATTGCTAACCCCTGCCTTTTTGGGGGTGTAGCTCAGTTGGTTAGAGCGCAGGCCTGTCACGCCTGAGGTCGCGGGTTCGAGCCCCGTCACTCCCGCCACCCCACGCCTTCGGCTACGGGTGGCGCGACCATTAACCGCTTCTCAGGCGAAGTAGTTTCCGGCCTGACTTTATTAAGCAAAAAACGGGCATTCCTGAGTTACTTATGCGCCCCCTCATTATCATAGCGATCGTACTGTCCGGTGTTGCATTGCTTTACTGGCGCTTTCCGTATGCGTTGGATGATGAGCACAGCAAGGGGTATCTTCTTTATACGGTTATGCTTCTGCTCATTATCATGATGGGTGGCGGCAGGATGCGCCAGCAACTGCGCAGGGACGCGGTGCGCAATGGCGGCATATGGCTTGGCGTTATCCTGCTGCTGGTATTCGCCTATAGCTTCCGCGATTCGTTCTCCGGCAGGCTTATGGGCGAGCTTATGCCGTATAAAGTGCATGAGAACGATGACGGCAGCATAACCGTGCGTGCTTCAGGCAGGCATTATTTTATCGAAGCGGACGTCAACGGGGTGCCGGTGCGTTTCATGGTGGATACGGGGGCGTCCGATATTGTGCTGAGCCCGAAAGACGCGCAGAGGGTGGGCATAGACCCTGCGGCGCTTTCGTATGACAGGAGCTACAACACCGCCAACGGTTCTGGCAGCGGGGCAAAAGTGACCATTGGCTCGTTGCAGGTAGGCTCACTGAGTTTTACGCAGCTTGAAGGCTCCGTGAACAAGGCCGATATGAACATGTCGCTGCTGGGCATGAGTTTTCTCAAGCGCTTCCGTAGTTTCCAGATTGAAGACAACATGCTGGTGTTGAAGCCCTGACCGGAGTATAGAAGAGGGCAGGGTCACTTGTAACCATCTGAAGGAGAAGCGCCATTACTATCTACACCTATAAGAACGACATTCCCCCGCACCTCGATCTTTCCGGCGACATCGCCATTGATACGGAGGCCATGGGCCTGAACAATTACCGCGACCGTCTTTGCGTGGTGCAGCTTTCCAACGGCAACGGCGACGCGCATCTCGTGCAGTTCGAGCCCGGCCAGTACCAGGCGCCGCACCTTATCAACCTGCTGACAAGGGCGGATACCACCAAGCTCTTTCATTTCGCACGGTTCGACCTTGCCATCATTCGTTATTACCTGGGCATACTAGTGCAGCCGGTCTATTGCACGCGCACCGCGTCACGCCTCGTGCGCACCTATACCGACCGCCATGGCCTGAAAGACCTTTGCCGTGAACTGCTGGGCAAGGATATTTCCAAGCAGCAGCAATCGTCTGACTGGGGGAGCGGCGAACTGACGCAGGAACAGAAGGAATATGCCGCGGGCGATGTGCTTTACCTGCACCAGCTGCGTGAAAAGCTTGATGTGATGCTCTTGCGCGAAGGCAGGCAGGACCTTGCCAAGGCGTGCTTCCAGTTCCTCCCGGCGAGGGCGATACTCGATATTTCCGGCTGGCCGGATATAGATATCTTCGCACATAGCTAATGTAAGCAGTATGTCAGGTATGACCAAGAAGCAGACGGGAACGGCAAGCGATATCGGCAGGAGCCTTATCCTGCAGGAGATAAAAGGGCTGGAAGCGGTGCATGCGTCGCTGGGCAAACAGTTCGACGATGCCGTGGAGCATATTCAGGCGTTAAAAGGCCGCCTTATCGTGAGCGGCATGGGCAAGAGCGGGCACATAGCGCGCAAGATCGCCGCCACGTTCGCTTCCACCGGCACCCCGGCATATTTCGTGCATCCGGCGGAGGCCAGCCACGGCGACCTCGGCATGATAACCGAACAGGACGTGCTGCTGCTGCTTTCAAATTCCGGTGAAACTGCCGAACTGCGCGACATGATCGCATACGCCAAGCGCTTCTCCATTTACCTGATTGCCATGGTGCGCAAGGAGCCTTCCACGCTGGGTTCTGCGGCTGACCTTGCGCTTGTGCTGCCGGACGTTGCGGAGGCTTCTCCCGTGAACGCGCCCACGACCTCCACCACGATGATGCTGGCGCTGGGTGACGCGCTGGCCGTTGCCGTACTGGAAGGCAAGGGGTTTTCCGTGAAAGACTTCCATACGTTCCATCCCGGCGGCAAGCTGGGCAAGGCGTTCATTCATGTGGAAGATATCATGCACAAAGGCACGCAGGTGCCGCTGGTGCAGGAAGGCGACGCGATGTCCAGGGTGCTGCTGGAAATTACCGCCAAATCGTTCGGCTGCGCGGGCGTGCTGGATAAGGACGGCATGCTGGCGGGTGTTATTACTGACGGCGACCTTCGCCGCCATATGAGCCCGGAACTGGTGAACCTTAAGGCCGCAGAGGTGATGACAAAATCGCCCGTCAGCATCCCGCCGGATATGCTCGCTGCGGAAGCGCTGAACATCATGAACAATGACAGGAAGCCCGTCACCAGCCTGTTCGTGGTGCAGAAGGGTAAGCCGGTGGGCATACTGCATGTTCATGACTGCCTGCGCGCAGGGGTGATGTGAGCGAGGCGGAACAGGCAACTCCTGAGAAATCAGCCAGGCGGCCTCTGGGGCGCTACACGCGCTTTGTGCATTCCACGAAGGTGATGATGGCGGCTATTGCAGCGCTGCTTATAGCGCTGATACTGTTTTACCCGTTATTTAAAAGCCAGGATGGCGGCGTACGCATCGCGCTTACCGGCACGTCGGAAAAGCCCGTAAGCAGCACCAACATGACCAATGCGCGCTTTCACGGCCTCGATAAGGAAAACCAGCTCTACACCGTGAACGTAAAAAAAGTGGAAGAGGTGAGCGAGGAGCGGATCAACCTCACCGAGCCTTCCGGCGAGATACTGCTCAAAAGCACGCAGCGTATGTATGTGCGGGCGGATACGGGAGTGTTCAATAAAAAAACGCGCATGCTTGAATTAAAAGGTGCTATAAGGCTTAACGACGACGATGGCTATACGCTGACCACGCAACAGATGTCAGTCGATATCAACCACAATACGGCGGCCACGTCGCTGGAAGTGTTCGGTGACGGCCCCATGGGAACGCTGAAGGCTTACGGCGGCGCGATGGCGGACTCGGAAAACCAGCAGATCGTGTTTCAGGGGCCGGTGTTCGTGACGCTGAATATGGATGGCAGGGAAAAGATAAAACGGGAGAAGGCTAAATGAAGCATTTGGGGTTGGTTATCGCGGCAGGTTTGTTCGCCGGGCATGCGCTGGCGGCTGAAACGCAAGGCGCTGCGGCAAAAGAAGCGGCCACCCAAGAAGGAATGGCCGCCAAATACGATACCAGGCTGCCGGTGGAGATATCCGCCGATAACCTGGAAGTATTGCAGAGGGAAAGCCGTGCCATTTTCAAGGGCAATGTCATCGCGGTGCAGGGAAAACTGAGGCTGAATGCCGACAAAATGGTGGTGCATTACAAGCAGAACGGCAACGGGAAGTCCCCCCCGAAGCCGGAGGGCGGCACGCCGGACGGCATGGGCGCGGTAAGCCTCATTGAGGTTGAAGGCAACGTGCTGGTAGCCACGCCTGAAGAAACGGCGCGCGGCGACAAGGGTGATTATGAAGTGGATAAGCGCTTCCTGCGCCTGACCGGGGAAGATGTGACCCTTACCCGCGATCAGAATATTTTAAAGGGCAAGTCCGTGGAATATGATCTGGATACGGGGCGCAGCGTGCTGACCAATAAGAACGGTGATGTACCCGCCAAAGGGGACAACCGTGTGAGGGGCGTATTTGTGCCTAAATCAAACGCGGAAACCACTAAAAAGCCCTGATTAGTTGTTTTTTAATGATTTTCAGATACGGCTTTTAATAAGCTGTTATACATGACAAACCGGGTAGTATTGTTTATAGTAATTCTATGGTAAAAAAGAATAATCCTGAGTCCACAGGCGCTAAGCCCGTTCTTGTTGAAAAGAATTCCGGCCTCAAGGTGCATAATATCGGCAAAAGTTATGCTAAGCGTCCCGTGGTGCGGGACGTGAGCCTTACCGTGCATCGCGGTGAGGCGGTGGGCCTGCTTGGCCCCAACGGTGCAGGTAAGACCACCTGCTTCTATATGATCACCGGCCTTATCTCGCCGGATTACGGCTCTATTTTGCTCGACGGCAATGAAATCACCCAGTTGCCCATGTATCGCCGCGCACGGCTGGGCATCGGCTACCTGCCGCAGGAAGCCTCTATTTTCCGTGGCATGTCGGTAGAACAGAACATCATGGCCGTGCTCGAAGTATCCGAAAACGTGGCCGAAAAGCGGCAGGCCATGCTTGACGAGTTGCTCGGGGAATTTTCCATTACCCACCTGCGTCATGCCCCGGCCATCGCGCTTTCCGGCGGCGAACGCCGCCGCGTGGAAATAGCAAGGGCGCTGGCGTCCAACCCGTCTTTTATACTGCTGGACGAACCGCTGGCGGGCATTGACCCGATTGCGGTGGGGGAGATCCGTACGCTGGTCTCACACCTCAAGGACAGGGGCATCGGCGTACTTATCACCGACCACAACGTGCGCGAAACGCTTGAAATCATCGACCGCGCCTACATCATCCATGACGGCGTGGTGCTTATGGAGGGCACGCCGATGCAGATCGTGGGTGACGCCGAAGTAAGGCGCGTCTATCTGGGCGAAAAATTTACACTGTAAATAGTTCAGAGAGGCTGACATGTCCGCCGTCTTCCCGAGGCTAGAACTTAGGCAGGGCCAGTCGCTGGTGATGACCCAGCAATTGCAGCAGTCTATCAAGCTGCTGCAGCTTTCCTCGCAGGAACTTGCAGAATATATTGATCAGGAACTTGAAAAGAATCCGCTGCTGAGCGCTGAAGAAGAACAGCCGCAGGAACAGGGCGGTGAGGGCGCGCAAAGCGAAGGCGCACAGGAGCGGGAATCCGCACCGGAAGCGCCGGAGACACCGCTGGAAGTAGATAAAAATGACGGCGCCGCTTCCGGGGAATGGAGCGAAGACGAGGGAGGGGCGGACTATTCCGAGCAGTCTTTTGAACCGCGCACCCACAACCGCATTAGCGACGATTATGAAGGCAGCACTGAATCACTTGCCGTAAATAAAGTTTCCTTGCGAGACTACCTGATGGAGCAGCTGTCGGTGGCGGAAGCTGATCCTGTTATACGCATCATCGGGCAGCATCTGGTGGATCTGGTGGATGAGTCGGGATACATAAAAGACGACCTTGGTCACTTACCCGAACAGCTTGGCTGTGACGAGGCGCTTATGGAAAGAACCTTCGCTGTTTTGCATAGTTTTGATCCGCCGGGCGTGTGTGCCCGCAACCTGAAAGAGTGCCTGGCCATACAGCTGCAGGACAAGAACCGCCTCGACCCGGCGATGCAGGCGCTGCTGGAGAATCTTGATCTCATGGCGGCTGGTAATGTGGCACAGCTTGGCAAATTATGCGGCGTGGATGCCGAAGACATTAAAGAGATGTGCGCGGAGATTCGCGCGCTGAACCCAAGGCCGGGCAGCAGCTTCCAGCATGAAGAAGTGCAGGCGGTGATACCGGATGTTATCGTACGGCGCATCCGTGGCGAGCGCTGGCAGGTGGAGTTGAACCCCGCGTCACTGCCTCGCGTACTGGTAAACCGGCAATATCATGCGCAGCTTGCTTCATCCAAATCGCTGGATAAGGAAGAACGCAAATACATCGCCGACCAGCTTACCACCGCCAACTGGCTGGTAAAGGCGCTCGACCAGCGCGCACAGACCATACTCAAGGTATCTTCCGAGATAGTTAAACAGCAGGAGGCCTTCTTTCAGGACGGCGTGAAAGCGCTTAAACCCCTTACGCTCAAAGACGTGGCTGCGGTTACTGAGCTGCATGAAAGCACGGTGAGCCGCGTCACCAGCAGCAAATACATGAACACGCCGCGCGGCACGTTTGAGCTGAAATATTTTTTCAATGCGTCGTTGCAGAACTCGTATGGCGGGGCGGCATTCTCCAACAAGGCGGTGCAGTACCTTATTAAGGAACTTATTGATGCAGAGGCATCTGTATCGCCGCTCTCCGACGATACTATTTCCGAAAAACTTAAAGACCGTGGCATAGAAGTCGCACGCAGGACTGTTGCCAAGTATCGGGAAATTATGAATATTCCATCTTCTTCCCAGCGCCGCCAGAAGCATTAACGGTCAATTATCCTACAGGTAACAGTTTGTTAAGGGGCGCGTGCTAGCTTGGGGCATCACAGCAGGATACAACATGGAATTTAATAACAATAATAACGCAGACACTAACGATGAATCCCTCGGGATGCTCAAGCTGGCGGAAAGCCTTATGCGTATGGCCAGCCTCATGGAAAAGCGCTGCGACAATATAGAGAATACACTTAAAACACTGGTGCCGGACATGTCGCCTTCCGACGGTGCCGATGACCTCAATCATCATAAGATGACGCAGAACCTCGCCGAACAGCTGAGTCATATGGATGCCATCCGCCCGTTGCTGGACGACGACACCGTTAACGATATTCTTATCAACGGTGCCAATAATGTGTTTGTGGAACGTAATGGCTTGCTGGAGAAAACCGATATCATTTTTCCCGGCGATCACGAAGTACTTCATATGGCACACAAGATCGTGGCAGGCGTTGGCCGTAAGATCGATAAAAAGCGTCCGCTGGTGGACGCGCGTCTTGCCGACGGCAGCCGTGTGAATATCATCGCGCCGCCGCTGGCTGTGGACGGCACTACCATCTCCATCCGTAAATTTTCCAAGAAAAAGATCACGCTGGACGTGATGGCGGAGCAACACAATGTAAGTGTTGCCGTGTCTGAATTCCTCAAGATCGCAGCGCATTGCCGCCTCAATATCATCATCTCCGGCGGTACGGGCTCGGGAAAAACCACGCTTCTTAATGCCATTTCACGTTATATTGATAACCGCGAGCGCGTGGTAACCATTGAGGACGCGGCGGAATTGCAGCTACAGCAGCCCCATGTGGTGCGCCTTGAAACAAGGCCGTTCCATGTAGGCATGAAAGCCGGGGAAGAAGTCTCCATGCGCGATCTTGTAAAAAACGCCCTGCGTATGCGCCCTGACCGCATTCTGGTGGGCGAGGTGCGCGGGCCCGAAGCCTTCGACATGATGCAGGCAATGAACACCGGCCATGAAGGCTCACTGACCACCGTGCATGCAAACCACCCGCGTGACGCGTTGTCACGCCTTGAGAACATGATCAGCATGGCCGACCTGCAGATTCCCATTAAGTCCCTGCGTTATCAGGTGGCTTCGGCGCTGCATCTTATCGTGCAGATCAGCCGTATGCGAGACGGGTACCGCCGCGTTACCTACATATCCGAAGTAGTGGGCATGGAAGGCGACGTTATCACCATGCATGACCTGTTCAACTTCGTGCAGACCGGCGAGGATAGCGGCGGTAAAGTGGTGGGCGAATTCAAATGGTCGGGCATCATGCCGCGCTTTGTGCGCCGTGTGGCGTATTACGGCGAGATACAGAGGCTTGAAAAGGCCCTCGGTATCAGACTGCCAAAATCATTATAGCATTTTAATACAATATCTAAGCAAGGACGCGCCTTTTTGCTTTCCGCCGCCTGCTTTTTGTTGTAACACTATAAACTATAGGCACTAAAAAATTAATCCTGGTCAACAAGGAGTGTGCGAATGGCAAATGAGAAGTCTCAGAACGTGCAGGATGTTTTCCTTAACACCCTGCGCAAGAAGAAGATGCCGGTTACCGTATTTTTATCCAGCGGCGTGAAGCTGCAGGGAAACATCACAGGATTCGATAATTTCTGTATAGTCCTCAGGCGCGGCCCTCAGGTGCAACTGGTATATAAACATACCATCGCCACCGTGGTGCCGTCCGGCAATCTCAGTCTTTATGAAGAAGACGGGGCAGGGGATGAGGCTTCTCCCGCCGAAGCTTAATAGCGCTCTCCATCATCCTGCTTGTCATGCCCGTGAAAACGGGCATCCAGCTAGGCGCAGGACTCATTAAACTCTTGCTTGCTTTTCCTCTCCCCTTGAGGGAGGGGACGCGTTTGCCTTGGGTTTAGCTTTAGCTAAGCCCTTAGACAAACCGAGGTGAGGGGGCGTTTACATTCACCCTCACCCGGCTCCGGCTAAGCTGCTGCGCAGCAAAACCTGTGCACCCTTCTCCCGCTTTGCAGGAGAGCGACTGTGTTATGAGTCCGGAGCCTAGCGCACAATTAAAGCGCTCCCACTTACGGGGGCCGCAATGCTCACACAAAGCACTTTTCGCCTGCGGTCTGGCGAGTTTGGGGCAGAACTATATTTCACGTCATTCCGGCGGAAGCCGGAATCCAGCCTTTCTGGATACCGATTTTCATCGGTATGACGAATCAACAGGCAATAAAAAACCCCGCCATATCGCTATGGCGGGGTTTTTGGTGGCTCGCTGCCGTATTAGCGGGTAGCAGCGCCCAGGTTACCAGCCACCTTGTTGAAGGTGTTGGACAGCTGGGTACCGAGCAGGGAGATAGCTGCGATGATCGCTACAGCTACCAGTGCTGCGATAAGACCGTATTCGATTGCGGTCGCACCGGATTCGTCTTTCATAAGGGAAATGAACTTTTTCATGTGTAGATCCTTTTTTTAAAAAAATGATTGGTAGGCTTAACGGGTCGCGGCACCAAGGTTGCCAGCCACCTTATTAAAGGTGTTAGACAATTGCGTACCAAGCAGCGAAAGGGCTGCAATGATAGCGACGGCCACGAGTGCTGCGATCAAACCGTATTCGATCGCGGTAGCTCCCGACTCATCTCGCACGAGGGTTACGAATTTACTCATAGTTAGGTACCTTTTGCTTTGAGTTTTGACGTAAGGTGAAACCCACCCCAGACAGCGCTGGAAATACCAGCTAGAAAATAAAGTAACATAAGTTACGATATTTCTCAACTGAAACTTTAAATTAATTTTGATAAGATGTTGAAAAGATTAACTAAATTTTAACAAATTTAGCGAGCGCCGCTACTAGCTGCACCGGCAGTAAAGCCGTTATTGACCGTGTTGAACGAAGTGTTCAGGCTTTGCCCAACCTGTGTGGCTCCTGCTATGAGGAAGATGGCAATGAGCACCGCTATAAGGCCATATTCAATAGCCGTTGCGCCTGACTCGTCTTTAATAAATTGAGAAAACTTATTAAGCATGGTGTTTACGCATAAGTTAATGAGTCAGTAATATCTGGATTATAAGCCTCATATGGTTAACAATTGGTTAAATAGAGCGATTTTAGATAAATATGACAGTTCAACCGCTGTCATTCACAGCGGGCGTGTTACAATCCTGCATGCGCCTCTGGCTTACGCGACGCGGCGCTTTTTCAGCAGGGGCTTAAGGTATTTACCTGTAACGCTTTCTGCATTGGCCGCCACGGCTTCCGGCGTACCGGCAGCTACGATTCTGCCGCCTTTATTGCCGCCTCCCGGCCCGATATCAATGATCCAGTCGGAGGTTTTAATAACGTCAAGGTTATGCTCGATCACCACCACGGAGTTGCCTGCATCTACCAGCTTATGCAATACGCCCAGCAGCTTGCGGATATCCTCGCTGTGCAGGCCGGTGGTCGGCTCATCCAATATATAGAGCGTGCGGCCGGTGGAACGCTTGGAAAGTTCTTTCGCCAGCTTGATACGCTGCGCCTCACCGCCTGAAAGGGTAGTGGCGGACTGGCCAAGCGTGATATAGCCAAGCCCCACTTCCTGAAGCGCCGCGCATTTCTCGCGCACGGACGGATTAGCGGAGAAGAACTCCACGCCTTCGTCCACAGTCATTTCCAGCACTTCGGCAATGGACTTGCCACGATACTTGATCTCCAGCGTTTCGCGGTTATAGCGCTTGCCCTGGCATTCGTCGCATTTCACATACACGTCCGGCAGGAAATGCATTTCAATTTTTATCATGCCGTCGCCTTCACAGGCTTCGCAGCGCCCGCCTTTTACATTGAAGGAGAAGCGGCCTGATTTATACCCGCGCGCGGCGGATTCCGGCAGTGCGGTGAACCAGTCACGGATAGGGGAGAACGCGCCGGTGTAGGTGGCAGGGTTGGAGCGCGGCGTGCGCCCGATGGGGGACTGGTCGATTTCAATGATCTTGTCGATGTATTCAAGCCCGCTCATGCTGTCATGGATACCTGCGGCGTCCTTGCTGCCGTGCAGGGCACGCATCACGGCTTTGTAAAGCGTCTGTATCACAAGGCTGGATTTGCCGCCGCCCGACACGCCCGTAACGCAGGTGAATACGCCAAGGGGAATATCCGCGTCCACGCGCTGCAGGTTGTTGGCGCGCGCGCCTTTGATGGTGATCTTCTTGCTCTTGGAGACGGGACGGCGCTGGCCGGGCACGTCGATGCCCTTGACGCCAGAGAGGTACTGCCCGGTGATGCTCTTCTTGTTATTCATCACTTCCTTGAGCGTGCCGTGCGCCACGATATGGCCGCCGTGAACGCCCGCGCCGGGGCCCATATCCACCAGCATGTCGGCGTGGCGCATCGTGTCTTCGTCATGCTCCACCACGATAACCGTATTGCCAAGCTCCTTCAGGTGCTGCAACGTGCCAAGCAGGCGTTCATTGTCGCACTGGTGCAGGCCGATGGACGGTTCGTCGAGCACGTACAGCACGCCGGAAAGACCGGAGCCGATCTGCGACGCAAGGCGTATGCGCTGCGATTCACCACCCGAAAGCGTGCCGGATTCGCGCCCAAGTGTGAGATAATTCAGGCCAACATTCACTAGGAAGCCCAGCCGGTCGCGAATTTCCTTGAGGATCTTCTCCGCGATCTGCTTTTGCTTTTTAGTGAGCTTTTTATCAAGCGTGGCGAACCAGTCGGCGGACTGCTCAATGGTAAAGCTGCACACTTCGCCGATATGCAGCGTGGCTACTTTCACGCAGAGCGATTCCGGCAGCAGGCGGTGGCCGTTGCATGCGTTACAGGGATGTATGTTCTGGTATTTGGCCAGGTCTTCGCGCATCCACTCGCTTTCCGTTTCATGGTAGCGGCGGGTGAGGCTGGGTATCACGCCTTCAAACGGCTTATTGGCAACATAGGAGCGCGTGCCGTCATTATACTGTATCTTGATGGGTTCGTCGCCGGAACCATTAAGGATCACATCGCGTATCTTCTGCGGCAGTTCGCGCAAAGGGGTGTCAAGACGGAAGCCGTAATGGCGCGAAAGCCCCTCAAAGGTCTGGATAAAATACTTGGACGGTGTGTTAGCCCACGGAGCAACGGCTTTATCCTGCAGCGAAAGCGACGTGTCGGGGATGATGAGTTCGGGGTCGAATACCATTTCAGTGCCAAGGCCGTCGCATGCCTTGCACGCGCCGAACGGGCTGTTGAAAGAGAACATGCGCGGTTCAATCTCCGCCAGCGTAAAGCCGGAAACCGGGCAGGCGAATCGTGAGGAGAAGGTGAGGATTTGAGGACTTGAGGACTCGATTTTTATTTTCTTTTTGGAGTCCTCTAGTCCTCTAGTCTTCGAATCCTCTACTATCTCCACCAGCAGCAGCCCGTCGCTAAGCCTGAGCGCGGTTTCGATGCTGTCGGCGAGGCGGTTGCCGAGGTCGTCGGACACCACAATGCGGTCCACCACCACTTCAATGTTATGCTTTTTGTTCTTGTCGATCTCGGGCATCTCGCCGATCATGTGCAGCGTGCCGTCTACCTTTACGCGCTCGAATCCCTGCTTTTGCAGCGCCTGCAGCTCTTTGCGGTGCTCGCCTTTATGGCCGCGCACGATGGGGGCAAGCAGCATGATCCTGGTGCCCCTGGGCAGTTCCATCACCTGATCCACCATCTGGGTGACGGTCTGGCTTTCAATGGGCAGGCCGGTGGCGGGGGAGTGCGGCACGCCGATGCGGGCGAACAGCAGGCGCATGTAGTCGTAGATTTCGGTAACGGTGCCGACCGTGGAACGCGGGTTGCGCGAGGTGGTCTTCTGGTCGATGGCGATAGCGGGCGAAAGGCCGGTGATGGATTCCACATCCGGCTTGTTCTGGATATTAAGGAACTGGCGCGCGTAGGAGGAAAGGCTCTCCACATAGCGGCGCTGGCCTTCGGCGTAGATGGTGTCAAACGCGAGCGATGATTTACCCGATCCCGAAAGACCGGTGATCACCACGAGCTGGTTGCGCGGGATATCAAGGTCAACGGATTTGAGGTTGTGCTCTTTTGCACCGCGAATGCGAATAAAGTCGTCCATTTTGCCATCCAATTTACTGTCTGTCTTCCGGGGGGCTGCATTATAGGTTTTATTTTTGTAGAATGTAACCGCTTTTTACGCTTATATGGGGCGCATCAGCGTTAGCTCATCGGTAATTCATTTTTAGCGAGTATTTATGGCAGGCAGTGTCAATAAAGTTATTCTGGTCGGCAACTTAGGCCGGGACCCCGAAATCCGTACCACGCAGGACGGCAAGGAAATCGCCAACCTCACCCTGGCAACTTCCGAATCATGGAAGGACCGCAATACCGGCGAACGCCGGGAAAAGACGGAATGGCACCGCGTAGTGGTGTTCAATGACGGCCTAATCGGCGTTATCAAGAATTACCTGCACAAGGGGTCGAAAGTCTATGTGGAAGGTTCGCTCCAGACCCGTAAATGGACCGACCAGTCCGGCGTGGAAAAATACTCTACCGAAGTAGTGCTGCAGGGATTTGGCAGCGCGCTTACCATGCTGGATAACCGCAGCGCAGGCGGCGGCGCATCGCAGCATGGCGATTCCGGTTATTCGCAGGCTGCGCAGCCTGTGGCGCAGAAGCAGCAGCGTGTTGCGGCTGATCTGGATGATGAAATTCCTTTCTAGGGAATTAAGGGGGGCGTCGTATAGAACTCCTCCACGCATACGGAGAGCTAATCTTAATGATTCCTTTTCTGAAGATGCAGGGCTGCGGCAATGACTTCGTGGTGCTGGACGCCAGAAGCGCAGCATTGCCGCGCCTTGATTTCGCACGTATTGCAGACAGGCAATTCGGCATCGGCTGCGATCAGGTGGTTATCCTCGAAAATGCGGCCAATGCGGATGTTAAAATGCGCATCGTGAATGCGGACGGCTCCGAAGTGAACTCCTGCGGCAATGCTTCGCGCTGCGTCGGCTGGCTGATAGCGCAGGAGCAAGGCACGAGAGGCGAGGGGCGAGTAAGCATTGAGACGCTGGCAGGGCTTGTTACTGCACAGATGAATGGAAAATTTGTCACGGTGGATATGGGTGCGCCGCGTCTTGAATGGAACGAGATACCGCTCTCCGGCAAAGAGGACACGCTGCATCTTTCCGCCGCCGATGGCGAGCTTAAAGATGCGGTAGGCGTGAGCATGGGTAACCCGCATGCGGTGTTCTTTGTGAAGGATGTCAACGCTGTAAAGCTTGATGTTTCAGGGCCGAAGCTGGAGCGCCACGCGCTGTTCCCTCAGCGTGCCAATATCGGTGTGGCAGAGGTGGTGGACAGGAAAACGATAAACCTCAGGGTGTGGGAGCGCGGTTCCGGCCTCACACTTGCCTGCGGCACGGGAGCGTGTGCGGCACTGGTGGCGGCAAGCCGCCGTGGGCTGACCGGCAGGAGCGCCACGGTTGAACTGCCCGGCGGGGCATTGCAGATCGAGTGGCGCGAGAGCGACAATCATGTGCTCATGACCGGTGAAGTGGCCACCGTCTTCAAAGGTGAATTCGACGCTGCGCTTTACACAGCCTGATCCTGAACCACGTTGCTGGCCAGCAAGCCTGCCGCTATATTCTGTTGCATTGAAATACAGGCATAATTAAAGAAATGGGGGGCTGTTTTTGATATATATTGTATTAGAATCATGCTTTTAACCTATGGTTTGAAACGAAATGAATCAAAAACTGTCCTAAGTGCCACCGGAGTTCGACTAAAAAGAATGGTCTGAAACGCGGCCTTCAATCGTACAAATGCACGTATTGCCTGCATCGCTGGCGAGCATCGGGACACC
>JAMIFV010000016.1:0-80286 GCA_035906055.1 Alphaproteobacteria bacterium
TCAGGCGGGGTGAATATTATGCCCAGAAACAGAACGCGTTCTGGAAAATCATGGAGCGGCTTCTGGGCATTCCTCATGATGCGCCGTTTGCCGGGCGCGCCGAAGGGTTGCGGCAGCATAAAGTGGCCGTGTGGGACGTGTGCGCGGCGGCAGAACGCAAAGGAAGTCTCGATTCAAATATTAATGCATCTTCCATTGTTACCAATGACTTCGCAGCATTCTTTAACGCACAGCATGAAATCAGGGTTGTGTGTTTCAACGGCAGGAAAGCGGAAGATATCTACCGCCGCAATGTATGGCCGGAACTCACCCCCGAAATGCAGGCTCTGACCTATGTAAGCCTGCCTTCCACCAGCCCCGCGCATGCGGGCATGCGGTTCGAGGAAAAATGTTTGCGCTGGCAGGGAGCATTATCGGTCTGGTTTGACTAATTCATTGCGTTTAATTACAATGCAAGGCTCAACAAAGGAATATTTATGGCTTCCGGAATACAGTATGTTATGGATGAAAAAGGCCAACGGGTCGCGGTGCAGATAGACCTGAAAAAGTACGGTAATGTGTGGGAAGATTTCTGGGACGGCATTGTTTCAGAGTCCCGCCGGAAAGAAAAATCAAGCAGCTATATGCAATACCGTAACGCCAGAAAGAACCGTGGCAAGCGTGGCTGAATATTCACTGCAGCTTAAGCGATCTGCTGAAAAAGAGCTGAATAATCTCAGTGATACGCTGTTTGCCCGTATTGACAGTAAAATCATATTACTTTCTGGCGACCCCAAGCCTGCCGGGTGCGTAAAGCTTGCGGGGCATAAAGATACATGGCGAATTCGCGTAGGGAATTACAGGGTCGTGTATACCGTCGATGAAGCGCGTAAAGTGGTGTGCATCACGCGTGTTGCGCACCGGAAAGAAGTGTACGAGCCGTGACATCGATCGAAGTGAATCTGGATGGCCTGGTCGGCCCCACGCATAATTATGCAGGGCTTTCGCATGGCAACGTGGCTTCCGAGAAATTTGCAAAGTCCGTATCAAACCCTAAAGAAGCTGCTTTGCAGGGCATGCGCAAAATGAAGTTCGTGCATGATCTGGGGTTGCCGCAACTGGTGATGCCGCCGCAGCGCCGCCCGGCAATGGGGATGTTGAAGCAACTGGGCTATGAAACGCTCGCCGGTGTGCCGCCGCTTCTGCTCAATCAGGTTTTTTCGGCAAGCTGCATGTGGGCGGCGAACGCGGCAACGGTCTGCCCGAGCGCCGATAGCGCCGACGGTAAGGTGCATTTCACGCCTGCGAACCTAATCAGCAATTTCCACCGTTATATGGAAGTGGATAGCACTGCCAGCTACCTGAAGCAGATATTCAAGGGTGATCACTTCGTGCATCACGCGCCGCTGCCGCGCCAGCACACGTATGCCGACGAAGGCGCTGCCAACCATATGCGTCTGTGCAATGCCTATGGCGGGAAGGGTACGCAAATATTCGTCTATGGCGGCGCAGCTAAAAAATATCCCGCACGGCAGACAGAAGCCTCCGTACAGGCGCTGGCGCGTCTACACCAACTCGATGAATCGCGTACAGTATTCCTTGAGCAGAGCGCCGGGGCGATTGACGCAGGCGTGTTCCATAACGACGTAATAGCGATGAGCGACGGCCCGTTATTCATCTATCATGAGAAGGCCTATACGCAGGTGGATGAGAAGGCCATCGGCTTTACCGCTATTCGCATCACCGAAAAAGAACTGCCGATAGCGGATGCGGTC
This sequence comes from Alphaproteobacteria bacterium, assembly GCA_035906055.1. Taxonomy (GTDB): domain Bacteria; phylum Pseudomonadota; class Alphaproteobacteria; order Rickettsiales; family JABCZZ01; genus JAMIFV01. Next base: position 1,755 of record JAMIFV010000016.1, read on the forward strand.
TCGACCTATTTCTTCAATTCGCAACTGCTGACGCTGCCGGACGGCAGGCGCATAGTGGTGGCCCCGAAAGAGTGTGAAGAAAACCCTAACTCTCGCGCGTGTTTTACTAAAATTGTTGATAACGGCCATGTGCACAGGGTGCATTACCTCGATGTGCGCGAAAGCATGAAGAACGGCGGCGGCCCCGCATGCCTGCGCCTGCGCGTAGTGCTGAGTGGGAAAGAAAGGAATGCGGTGCATCCCGGGGTGTGGCTGAGCGACTCACTCTATAATGCGCTTTGTGGGTGGATTGAAAAATACTATCGTGATAGAATCAGTCCGGACGATTTGCGTGATCCGATGCTTGCAGACGAAGCGGGCAGGGCGATGGATGCGTTGTCCAAACTTCTTGCCATGGAATTATAACCTGCATGAACTTCGCCAAGGCCCACGTCAATTTCCATCTTCCTTACAATCAGTCCGAGACTTACTGGCTTGCCCTGTTCCCGCATGTACTGGATGCGGCTCTTTCCTCGTCGCTTATGAGTCTTGGGCTTCAGGTGATCGAAGGCGGTTTTGCGCTGCGCTTAAGCAGGCCTTGGGCGGAAGGCTGGAAGAACGTGCGTGCCGCTATTGCGCAGCATGAATCCGCAGACACATGCGAGGTGGCGCTCATTCCTTCCGACGCTCCGCCGGGCCTGCAGGACTACCATATGGGCAAGACCACCGTGGCCGCGATCGACGCGCTGGCAGAGAGTTTATGGCTGGGTAATGCAATGCTTGAAGACCGCGTGGTCAGTTACATGCAGCCCATGCTGGATAAGCGCGGCAAAGTGTTCGGCTATGAAGCCTTCGCGCGTGTGGAAACAAAGGATGGCCCGCCCATCGGCGGCGGCAAGATCATCGAGGCGAGCAAAGGCCTCAACGCGCAATACATACTCGACCGCCATCTGCATGTGAAAGCGGTGACGTCTTTTATTTCCAGCGACCTTGAAGGATTCCTGTTTATCAATTTTGTGCCGGGTTTCATCCACCGCCCGGAAAAATACCTTGAAGGGCTTACCGACGCCGCCAAGTTCAACGGCATGCCTGCCAAGCAGATCGTGCTGGATTTTACACGCTGCGAATCACCCAACGACCTGCACCAGATGAAGGCTATTTTTGATTATTGCCGCGCCAAAGGCTATTCGCTGTCACTCGATGATATTTCATCCACGGCGCTTGCCAAGAAGATCCTTGATGCAATACGCCCCGACTTCATCAAGCTCGACATCGCGCTGGTGCGTGGTGCGCTGGGCGGCGAGCAACAGAAAACCATTGCCGAACTGGTGAGGCTGGCCCATGGCGTGGGCGTTACGGTGGCTGCCGAAGGGGTGGAATCCAAGGAGATACATAACGAGCTTATGAAAGCGGGCGTGGATCTCTTTCAGGGGTATTTGTTTTCTCCGCCCGTTGCCGTCTCAACCTTGAAAAAAGCAGTCGGCTAGGCTCCGGACTCATACATTTTCCTCTCCCTCTAAAGAGGAGGGGAAATGGTAGCATGAGTCCTGACCCAGAGAGCTTTCCACATCCTCTTTATTCTTGCGCAGCGTCAGGCGCAGAACATCGGTTGCTAAAAAGCGCAGCAGCGTTTTTCCAAAACATCCCTGTACTCGAAGTTTTAAAAAATGCGTGGCATGCATTCATATAATTTTAAATTCTCATGCATTTTAATATGCTTTTTATTAAAATTTGTTAAGCAAGCTGTTGATATTAAAACTTTTCTTTCCCATTTAACCTGTGGTATATTTGGCACGTTCTTGATTTAACCTGAAGAGTAATGCGCTCGCATATTTAATTTAACGTTATTTTAAGCCCGAAATGTTTACGTTGAAATGTTGTTAACGCGGATCATTAAAAAAATTTTCTCTTTATGAACGGACGCACCCTGGTTTTATTCGTTGTTGCGATCATGATTGCAGTCTCTGCGATCATCATCGTGAAGAATCGCACGGGCAGCACGGCAGGCGCTAAAGTGCTGGTTGCCAAGGGCAACATAGATATGGGCGCGTTCGTCCGCGCTGACAAACAGCTCGGCTGGGTGGAATGGCAGGGCGAGATAGCTCCCTCGTTCATCACGTCCGAAAAATTCAGGATCGAAGATTTCAACGGCGCTGTCGCGCGCCGCCCCATCCTCTCTGGCGAGCCGGTGACGGCCATCTCCGTAGTGCGCGTGAATGAAGGCGGCTTCATGTCTGCCGTGCTCACGCCCGGCAAGCGTGCCGTTTCCATCGCGGTAAGCCCCACTTCCGGCAATGCGGGCTTCGTGTTTCCCGGTGACCATATTGACCTTATCCTCACGCACCGCATTCCCGTGCAGGAAGGCAACCGCGATGTGCTGGCAAGCGAGACATTCATCCGTGATGCGCGTATCCTCGCCGTGGACCAGATGCTTTCCAATCCTGAGAACGTAGCCGTGGTCGCCAAGACCCTCACGCTCGAAGTGACTCCCAAGCAGGCTGAAATGGTGAATGTTGCCATCAATCTTGGTTCCATATCCGTGAGCCTGCGCAGCCTCGCCGCCAAAACGGATGCTGCCGGTGCCGAAGAACCCAGAGGCGAAGGCACGCTGACATCCGCGCAGCCGCATCCGGTTCAGGCTAACGACAATCAGCCAAGCGATTTCTCTACTAATAATGACGTCAGCAAGCTGATGGGTGAAAAAAGCGCCGTGCGTACGAAGGTGAACGTCATACGTGGCAGTACGGCAGAGGCCATAGACTTCAGCAAGGAAACCACAGAATGAGAGAATGTTCCGTAAGTCTACCATGCCTTGCTGCAAACCGCGTTTTCCTGCGCGTTGCTGCTCACGTACTGGCGTGTACGCTGCGCTGCAATGCTCGCAAAACGCAGTTTTCGCTTTCGGCATGGCGGCTTCTGAAACAGTCTCTAAGACTCACTATGGCGTTGAGCGTGATGTTTGCCGCTCCCGCGCTTGCGCAGGAAGAGATCGGGGCTGAGCGGAATTACAACATCGAAGTGAGCAAGGGTAAGCTTATCAAGCTCAGTTCGCCAGCTTCTGCGGTTATCGCAGCCGACCCTACCATTGCCGACGTGCAGGTGATCTCGCCCACGATGGTCTATGTCAATGGCAGGGCCGTGGGTGAAACCACCGTATTCGCGGTGGATTCCGGCGATAAGGAGATACTGCGCGCCGTGGTAAACGTTACCAATAACCTCAGCAAGCTGAACAGGGCTGTGAAAGCCCTCGTTCCCGATGCCAACGTAACCTTCCAGTCGATCGACGGTGCGCTGGTGATGAACGGCGAAGTGGACTCCCCCCTGCAGGCAGAAGACGTAAGGCGCCTCGCATCCTCATTCACCCGGCCCAACCAGCAACTGGTGAACATGATCCGTCCGCTGGGCTCCAACCAGGTGATGCTCAAGGTGCGTATCGCGGAAGTGAACCGCACCGAGCTGAAGCGCTTCGGCATCAGCCTGCAGAACCTTTCCAGCATGTCGAACTTCGCTTTCGGCCTGCTGCGCGGCAGGCAGATACTGGATGCGGATACCGGCGTGTTTACCCGCAACGGCACCGACAACAGCGTGTTCGGCCAGTTCAATGACGGCCAGACCAATATCAACGGCGTTATCGACGCGCTGGAAGACAACAACCTCGTTTCCACCCTTGCGGAACCCACGCTCACCACGCAGTCCGGCCAGCCCGCCAGCTTTCTCGCCGGTGGCCAGTTCCCCGTTCCGCTCGTGACGGGCAGCGGAAGCAATGCGCAGGTATCCATCAGCTATCAGCCCTTCGGTGTGAGCCTTGCATTCACGCCGGTAGTGCTCTCCAAAGACCGCATCAGCCTGGTGGTGTCGCCTGAAGTCAGCTCGCTCTCGCAGACGGGCGCCGTGACCAATGCGGGCTTCAACATTCCTGCGCTGCAGACCCGCAGGGCTTCCACCACGGTGGAACTGGGCAGCGGCCAGAGCTTTGCCATCGCCGGTCTGTTGCAGAACGACCGCAGCAACGACATCAACAAATTTCCGTTCCTTGGCGACATGCCGGTGCTGGGCGCGCTGTTCCGCTCACGCCAGTTCCAGCATAACCAGTCGGAACTGGTGATCATCGTAACGCCCTACATCGTGGACGGCGTAAGCGACCCCAACAAGCTGAGCGATCCCACGCAGGGCCTTGTGCTGGCCAGCGAAGCGGAAAGCCTGCTGATGGGCAAGCTTTATAAAGACAAGCCTGTGCGTGAGAAGAACAACATGCCTGTTGCCAGTGACGAGCCGGTTTCCGCCGAAAGGCCGAGGCTCTATGGCAAGGCAGGGCATATTCTGAAATAGCCGGAACCGGGGTAAAGGTATGAACAAGTATGTGATGATGGTGGCAGGTGCTCTGGCGGTGGTATTGGCAGGGTGCCACACTTCCCAGTCGCAGGGGATAACGAGCAAGACCGCGATCTCGCCCGAGGTCAGGCAATGCCCGGACTGGAGCTCCGACCCGGTATCCAATTACAGCAATGAGGATTTCAGCAATCTGGGCTGCGCGACATCCAATAACCTTTACGTGCAGTTGAAGGACAAAAAAGACTATAAACATGGACGCAGTAAGTCAGGGATCACCGCAAGCAGGGACAGTGCCATCATGCAGAATTACATGAACGGCGCGGGCTCGGGTGCGGCGTCTTCCTCATCTGATGCGTCCGCAGCATCGACGAGTAGATAAAAGCCATGAGCAATACGGCTGGCAGCGCCGCAGGCGGCGGACAGGGGACTGGTAAGAAACATCCGTTCATAGCATTTGTGTCCGATGCGGAGAGCGTCGCCCAATTGCAGCAATTCTGCGCAGCCAGAGGCTGGAACAACGCGGTCGTGCATCAGGGCGATACGGACGCGGCCGTCACTTACCTCAAGAATTCCCCTTCGCCCGATGTGCTGCTGATTGATGTGGCTTCGGCGGAAAGCGCGCCCGCCGCATTCGACCGCCTCGCCGACGTGTGCGAGCCGGGCGTAAAGGTCATCGTCACCGGCAAGGTCAATGAATACAGTTTCTATTGCTGGCTGGTGGATATGGGCATTTCCAGCTACCTGCTGAAGCCCCTCACGGCGGCGGCGCTGGACGGCGCATACAAAAAAGCCACCGATATCCTCCCTGCCGCTCCCGTGGCCGCAGCCGCGCAGGCCGCGCGGGCGCCGAGCAAAGTGATTTCCATCATCGGCGCGCGGGGCGGTTCTGGCGCGACGACGGTTGCCACCAACCTTGCGTGGCTGCTGTCGCACCAGCTCAGCCAGAAAACCGCGCTGCTGGACTTTGACCCCCAGCTTGGCACCGTGGCTTTGTCGCTTGATCTCGAACCGGGAAGGGGCCTGCGTGAAGCGCTGGAGAAACCTGAGCGTATCGACGCGCTGTTCCTTGACAGGGTAATGGTGAAAGTAGACGACAACCTCTCCATCCTCAGCACCGAGGAGGGCATGGAGGAGCAGATAACCCCGAACGAAGCCGCCGCCGAGGCGCTCTTCAGGCAAACCCGCGCCAAATACACGCATATCGTGGTGGACGTTCCGCGCATGCTTTCGCCGTTCACGCGCTTTGCGCTTAAGGCTTCCGACCATGTGATCTGCGTGACCGAACTGAGCCTTATGGGGCTGCGTGAGTCGTTGCGTTATCTTGAATATTGCCGCGATGTGCTCAAGATCGCGCCGCCGGTTTTTGTAGCCAACCGCGTAGGCGTGGCAGGTAAACACCAGATGCCGCAATCGGAGTTTGAAAAAGGGCTTGGCGCCAAGGTGGAATACACCATTCCTCTGGTGCTTGACGCCCATGCCGCTGCGACCGAAGGCAAGGTGCTGGCGGAAAAAACCAAGAACTCTCCTGCGGTCAAGGCGTTCCATATGCTGGCCCAGCGCTTTGTGGAAGCCGCCGACGGCGCAACGTCGAGGAAGCCGGAAAAAGGCGGGATATTATCTTTCATGAAAAAAGGATAAGCAGATGGCAGCATTCGGCCGGCGCAGTTCGGTGGATAATGCGTCTGCCCCGGCGGGGGCTGGGCCTGTCATACCCGCTGCAAACATGTCGTCTTCCCCGGCTGCTGCATCCGAGGCGGTGAAGCCGGCGGAAGAGCGCCTGAAGCCGCAGGTGCATGTTGAGGATTCCCCGGCGGATAATGAAAAGCTCAAGGCGCTTACGCAAGCCAGCGCCACCAAGGATAAGATTTACTCGCTGCTGATGGAGCAGATCGACCTTTCCAGCGCGTCGCGCCTTCCGCGCCCGGACCTGAAGCGCCAGATCATCGACCTGATCGGTGAGATCGTGATGGAGCAGAAACTGCTCATCAACCAGACCGAGCAGCAGATGCTGGCCAACCAGATCGTGGACGACATGCTCGGCCTCGGCCCCCTTGAGCCGTTGCTGCAGGACGAGACCATTACGGATATCATGGTCAACGGCCCCAATCAGGTTTATGTGGAGCAGAAAGGCAAGCTGCGCCTGACGGACGTGAAATTCCGCGATAACGGCCATGTAATGGCCATCGCCCAGCGCATCGTGACGGCGATCGGCAGGCGCGTGGACGAATCCAGCCCCATATGCGACGCGCGCCTTATGGACGGCAGCCGCGTGAACGTGATAGCGCCGCCCCTTGCCATTCGCGGCTGCAGCGTCTCCATACGTAAATTCTCCAAGAAGAAGATCACGCTGGATATCATGGCGTCGCAGAAGAATATCTCCGACAATCTCTGCAAGGTGCTGAAAATAGCCGGGGCGATACGCCTGAATATCATCATCTCCGGCGGTACGGGTTCGGGTAAAACTACCCTGCTTAACGCGCTCTCGCAGATGATCGACCACGGTGAGCGTATCGTGACCATTGAGGACGCCGCCGAGTTGCAGTTGCAGCAGCCCCACGTGGTGCCGCTGGAAACAAGGCCCGCCAACCTCGAAGGCGAGGGCGAAATCACCATGCGCGATCTTGTGAAGAACGCGCTGCGTATGCGGCCTGACCGTATTATCCTTGGCGAGGTGCGCGGCGCGGAATGTATTGATCTTCTGCAGGCCATGAACACGGGCCATGACGGTTCTTTCGGCACGCTGCACGCCAACAGCCCGCGAGAAGCGCTCACGCGTATGGAAAACATGGTGGGCATGGCGGGCATCAACCTGCCCAGCAAGGCCGTGCGCACGCAGATAGCCAGCGCCGTGAACCTTATCGTGCAGATCAGCCGCATGCGCGACGGCATCCGCCGCATTACCCACGTTACCGAGCTGGTGGGCATGGAAGGCGACGTGATCGTGACGCAGGATCTATTCCATTTTGAATTTCAGGGCGAAGATGAAAAAGGCAAGCTGGTGGGCGAGTTCAAATCCACCGGCCTGCGCCCCAACTGCATTGCGCAGGCAGCCTATTACGGCCTCGATAAAGCGTTGCTGGAGGCCATGGGATGATATCCGCCATCCTGGGCAGCAAAGTAAGCGCAAAACGCATGGCAAGGGTGACCCGCCGCCGGTCAACTGCCGTTGAGCGTTCATTCGACGCGCTCAGCTTGCGCCGCAAGGCGAAGGGCAGCTCCATCCCCGGACTCAACAAGCTGTTCAGCGGCTTTGAGCTTACGGCATCCCTGCGTGCCAAACTGGAGCGCGCGGGCATGAGTATCGGCGCGGAAATGTTTATCACGCTGTGCGTGTCTATTATCGTTGCGTTCGTGCTGCTGTTCGTGCTGCTCAAGAAAAAGATTATTATCGGCGTGGCGCTGGGCCTGTTCTTCGGGTTCCTGGTGCCGAGGTTTATCGTGAACTTCCGCGCCAACAAGCGCATCAAGAAGTTCCTCATATTGTTCCCCGACGCGATCGATTTTATCGTGCGCGGCCTGCGCTCCGGCCTTCCGGTATCGGAATCCATGAACATGGTAGGCAAGGAAATGGAACAGCCCATCGCGGGCATATTCGCCGATATAGGTGAATCGGTGAAACTGGGCGTCTCGCTGGAAAAAGCGCTGCAGGACACGGCAAAAAGGCTGAAATCCACGGAGTTCAACTTCTTCACCACCACCATCATCCTGCAGAGGGAAACAGGCGGCAATCTTTCGGAGATCCTCAACAACCTCGCCGATGTGCTGCGCAAGCGCTACATGATGCGCATGAAGATCAAGGCGATGTCTTCCGAAGCCAAGGCTTCGGCGATGATCGTGGGCTCGTTGCCGTTCATCGTTATCGCCGCGCTTACGTTCGTGGCGCCCGACTACCTGACGCCGCTGATAGAAACTTCCAGCGGCAATATCGCCGCCGGGTGCGCAGCGCTCAGCCTTACGCTTGGTATCACGATCATGATCAAAATGTCGCAGTTCGAGATATAGGGGGCACCTTCCAGATGTTTTCAAACCTGCTCGTAGGATTGCCAGTAGACTCCGCCATGTTCCTGTTCGTGGCGGTTATCACGATCATCGTGGTGTGGTTCTTCATCAAAAACGTGCTGCACCATAACAAGTTTGCCACCCGCGTGAAAGCACTGCAGGAACGCCGCACACAGTTGCGTGCCGAACTGGTCAACACCCGCAAGCGCACGCGCAGGCAACAGGCCCCGGTGGGCATGGGCATGATGCGCGCCGTGGTGAACAAGTTCAACCTTCTGCAGAAATCGCAGGTCGGCAAGATCAATCATATGCTCATCAACGCGGGCTACCGTTCCAAGGACGCCATCTTCATCTATGCGTTCTTCCAGCTTGTGCTGCCCATCTTCTTCCTTGTGATCGCCATTATCATCTCCAAGATTGATTTCTCCCAGCCGTTTGCTGTGAAGTGGAGGCCCCTGTTTGTGCTAGGCTCGGCCTATCTCGGCCTGAAGCTGCCCAGCATCCTTGTGCTCAACGCGCGCAACAAGCGCTATTATGAAGTTCAGAAGTCGCTTTCCGATACGCTTGACCTGCTCATGATCTGCGCGGAAGCGGGCTTAAGCCTTGCCGCCGCGCTGGACAGGGTATCGCGCGAATTGATGCTGGCCTATCCCGAAATGGCCGAGGAACTCATGCTCACCTCTATCGAGATAGGCTTCCTGCCGGACAGGAAGAAGGCGCTGCAAAACCTTGCGGAGCGTGTGGATATGCCGGAAATACGAAACATTGTGGGCGTGCTTATCCAGACGGAGAAATACGGCACGCCGATCGCTCAGGCGCTGCGCGTGCTGGCCGCCGAATTCCGCACTGCGCGCATGCTGCGCGCCGAACAGAAAGCGGCAAGGCTGCCTGCCATCATGACCGTGCCGATGATCATATTCATCCTGCCGACACTCTTTATAGTGGTGCTGTCACCCGCGCTTATACGCGTCTCGCATAATATGTGATAGCGCACTTTCCATTTAATCGTTCGCGTTGTTATCCATCGGTCTCGGTGTGCTCATGTACTGCGCGTACACTGCGCGCACCTCGCCTCGGCTGCCTAGCGAACAATTAAAGCGAAAACGCTCTATAGTCATTTCCTGAATTGGCGCAGTGAATTGCGGGCTCAGCACTCAATAAACTGATGCTTTCTTTTCCTCTTCCGCTTTGCAGGAGGGGGAATGTATAAAATCAGAGCAATCACGCGAAGCGAAAGCGTTCGAGAGTCACCAGTTGTCCGATTGCGCCGGTGCGGGTACGAGGGGTTTATCCTCATCCGCGAGCTTTGCCGCTTCCCTGCTGTTGAGCACATCGCTGGGCGACATTCTGGCTTCCCTGGCGGATAAGGCCTTCTGCGAAACCTTAACCACTCTTGCCCTATTCTGTTCACCGGCGGCTGGCTGGAGGATGTGCACGTCTTCTGCTGGCATGGATTCCAGCAGCTTCGCCGCTTCCCTGCTGTTGAGTATGTCGCTGGGGGATGGTTTCACTACCACAGGCTTTTTATTGCCTCCGGCGGAAGGCTGCAGGTTCAGAACGTCTTCGTTCTTCAGGCCGTCTTCCTGAGCTTTGGGCAATTCGCTTTCAGGCACTGCCCCGGTTTCTTTCGGCGCAGGCATCGTGGTCAGCATTTTATGCTGTACGGCAGGTGCGGCAGGCTCCTCTGGCGGCAGCATGCGTATCGGCTCGATGGGTTTGGGCGAAGGCGTGTACTGGTCCACGTAGTTGGGATTGGCAATCTTAACGGGGATGCTTGCGGCAACCGGGGCGGTTTTTTCAGGAGGCGGGGACGGCGACTGTGCGACAGGGGCCTGCATTACCGGTGCTGCAACTGGCTGCACGGCGGCGGGGTATTGCGTCAGGTTCTTCATGGGGGGCGGCGGCGGTGGCGGAAGTTCGCCTTCTTCACCCGCGACCGACACAGTCACTGGCTTGCTGGCGATGCTGGCGGGCGGCATCGCGGGCATGTTCTTTTTCAGGGAGCTCATGCCTTTGGTTTCGGAGAAATGCTGATAGAAACGGATATTCTCTTTCATCTGTTTGAGCGAGATATCCTTGCTGCCGATACGCATGGCGGTTTCCATATCACCCAGAAGGCCGTAGGCGAGCGCAAGGTTCTGGCGCGACTGCGGGGTGGAACCCTTTGTCTTCATCATCGGTTCCAGTGTCTCAATGGCGGTATGGTATTCACCCGATAATATATAGGACATGGAGAGGTTGGTTTTGAAATCCGCTTCTTCCGAAGGGCTGAGCGATAATGCTTTCCTGTAGGATTGCTGCGCCTGCTTGTATTGCCCCAGCGTATCCAGCGCCACGCCCTGGCTGTTATAGACATAGGCGTTGCTGTTGCCGCTGGCGATAGCGCCGTCCAGAAGCTCCAGCGCGCTCGGCGCCTTGCCAGCGCTGATAAGGCTGTTGGCATAAGCGCGCATCAGGTCCGCATTGCCCGGATTGGCGCTGTAGGCTTTGTCAAGAATGGCAACCGCGCTTTCCGCCTTGTTATTGCGCGTATAGAAAGAGGCAAGCTCAATGGAGGATTGCGCGGAGCCGCTTTCAGCGAGCCTGGTAAACATGCGCTCGGCGGCGGCAAGGTCGCCACCGGCTTCAGACGCCATGGCAAGCTTTCGCTGCAAATCAGCGTTGTCGGAGACGATCGCTTCCTTGTTGTTTTTCTCTCCGGCATCGAATCCGGGCGAACATGCCGTGAGCATCGTGCTGCTGAGGGCAATGATCCAGAATGATGATGCGCGCATAAAATCCCCTATAAGCAAAAACGCTTTAACTCGTGGGATAGTAACGTCTTTAGTTGTTTGCCGCAAGCGGCGCGCTGGAATGTTTCTTATCAATCTGCTGCACCGCGAAAGCAAACACATCGTCCGCATCCATGTACGACGTATCGATCTGTATCGCGTCGTCGGAAGGAACCAGCGGCGCTGCCGCGCGCGTGGAATCGCGCTGGTCGCGTTCGCGCAGGTCTTCGAGCACGGAGCTGTATACTACTTCTATGCCCTCGCCCTGCAATTCGCGGTGGCGGCGGTCGGCGCGTGTTTCAAGGCTGGCGGTGATGAAGAACTTCACGTCGGCATCCGGGCAGACCACGGTGCCGATATCCCTGCCGTCCAGCACGGCGCCTTTGCCGCTGGCGGCGAAGTTGCGCTGGAAGTCGAGCAATACGGCGCGCACTTCTGGTATGGCGGAAATGACTGAAGCCGCGTTACCCACGCGCTCCTGCCGCAGGCGCGGGTTGGTGAGGTCATTTTCGGTCAGGTCGCGCGCGGCGTCGATGGCAGCCTGTTTGTCGTAAGGGTCTTTCTCGGAATAGACCAGCTTCAACCCCACCGCGCGGTAAAGGCTGCCTGTGTCGAGGTAGGGGATATCGTAATGCTCGCTGATGCGGCGTGCGAGCGTACCTTTGCCGGAAGCGGCGGGGCCGTCCACCGCAACGACAAAACTTTTTTTCGCCGTGTTCACTACGGCTGAATGCACAAGGCTTATCCTGGCACCTGCATTGTTGAACAGTTCCGCAAAGCTGGGGAAGCTGGTGGCGATGGCGGTGGTGTCGTCCACTTCCACGGGGTTTTCACTGGCCATGCCCATCACGAGGAAACTCATGGCGATGCGGTGGTCGAAATGGGTTTTAATAATTCCGCCGCCCACCGGGTGCCGGTTGCCGTGAACAATCAGCGTATCACCCTGAATCTCGGAGCTTACGCCGCAGGCCAGCAGCCCGTCATGCACCGACTGCAGGCGATTGCTTTCTTTGACCTTCAGTTCCGCAAGGCCGTGCATGGTGGTAGTGCCGCTGGCAAAGCTCGCCGCCACGGCGAGTATGGGGTATTCGTCGATCATGGAAGGCGCTACATGCGCGGGCACGTCCACACCGCGCAATGTGCTGTGACGCACCTGCAGGTCGGCAACTTCTTCACCTGCGCTGATGCGCTTATTAAGGTAGGTTATGGATGCACCCATCTGCTGCAGCACGGTGAACAGGCCGGTACGCAGCGGGTTGATGCATATGTTGGGGATGGTGATGTCAGAGCCCGCAACGATAAGCGCGGCAACGACCGGGAAGGCGGCGGAAGAGGGGTCAGACGGTACGAGCAGGTGCCGTTCCGCGCGCTCAATCTTCTGATGGCCGTTGACGGAAATGACGGTGCCTCTGGCTTTGTCGTGTTCCACCGATACTTGCCAGCCGAAATGGCGCAGCATGCGTTCGGTATGGTCGCGCGTGGCTTCGGGCTCGATAACGGTGGTGGTGCCTGCGGTGTTGAGGCCCGCAAGCAGAATGGCGGACTTTACCTGCGCCGAAGCGACGGGCAGGGTGTAGCTGATGGGCATGGGACTGGCTGTGCCGGTAACGGCGGCGGGCAGTTTGCTGCCTTCGCGGGTTTCCACATGTGCGCCGATCTGTTCAAGCGGGGTTATCACGCGCTTCATCGGGCGGGAGCGCAGGCTGTCATCGCCGGTGAAAAACACGCGGAACGGATAAGTGGAAACCAGCCCCATCAGCAGCCTTGTGCTGGTGCCGGAATTGCCCATGTCTAAAATATTGGCAGGTTCGCAAAGCCCGCCAGCCCCCACTCCATGGATGCACCAGCGGCCTGAGAGGTCTCGGGTCACGGTAACGCCCATCTGGCGCAATGCCTCGGCGGTGCGCAGCACGTCTTCCCCTTCGAGCAGTCCTTCTATTGTGGTTCTGCCTAATGCCTGTGAGGAAAGGATGAGGGCGCGGTGCGAGATGGATTTATCGCCAGGCACGGCGATTTTTCCGCGGAAACTGGTGGCTTTGAGCGATCGTGCCGGTAGGGGGGGATGGTACATTGCAAGAAAAGGTTGACTAAAAATTAATAAATTATAACGTGTTAATGCAGTATATTGGTAGTGCAAATGATACGGAAATTGAATAATATAAAAACTCGATTATACCTATACTGACGGAAAAACAATAATAATAGTCTATTACAGGGAGCCTCTATTGTGACTAATCCAGCCTTGGGTACCAAACGATCCTGTCCGCAATGCAAAGCAAACTACTATGACTTGAACAAGTCACCAGCCATCTGTCCCAAATGCACGCACCAGTTCGATCCCGCGTCGCTGGTGCGCAGTAAAAAGAAGGCAGTGCGCCGTTCGGCGGAAGATGAGGCTGCGATCAGGAAAGCGGCTGCCAAAAAAGACGAATTACAGAAAAAGAAGAAATCGTCCGATGATGGTGACGTGGATGGGCACGATATTGAGGAAATGGAGGACATGGACAGCATGGACGACGTGGACGAACTCAATAAACTTGAGGAAGACGAGGACGAACAGCTTGCCGAGGACGATGCGGACGAAGAAGCCATCATCGAAGAGCTTGATACGGGCGGCAAGACCCTTGTCGATAATATCGAGGAAGAAGAAGCGCAGGCGCTTGTTGACGAGATAGAGGACGAGCGCAACGAATCCAGAAAACCGGCAAAACCTAAGAAGTAATCACAGGCAGTTGACTATGACAGAAAAAGAACGCTTTGCACTTACCAGGCAGGATAAAAAGCTCATGGTCGGGGGGCTGGGACTGGTGCTGCTGGCGCTGACCCTCTTTCTGACATTACCGGCGCTTGTGGACACTAACGCGATCCAGAACCAGATCAAAACTTCTTTTAAAGCGTCCACCGGCCTTGACCTTGAGATACAGGACGGAGTGGAAGTCAGCATTTTTCCGTCGCCGCATGTGGTACTCAAAAACCTCTATGTCGCCAACATTCCCGGCGCTTCATCCTCATTCCTCCTGTCCATCCGCACGATGGACATGAAATTGCAGACCACGTCGCTGTTCAGTGCCAATCCTGCAGCGGACAGCATAACGCTTGACGGGGTCGTCATACAGATAGAACGCATGAAAAGCGGGCGGTTCAACTGGCAGGAGATCAGGCAATATATAGCCAATAATGCGGTGAAAGACGCGGGAGAATCTCCCAAGATGGAGATCATCAGCAATGACGACGTGGGCCAGTTGGCGCTTGCCCGCCAGTTTGTGGATTTAGACAGCCTTGTGCAGGGGCTTATCAAAGTATCCAACATCAGGGTGCAGGACGCGGAGTTGCATTATACGGACGGCCCGGCAGGCATCATAACGCATTACAACGACATCGGGTTTGATTTCTTCAATAACCGCAGCGCCAAAACCGCCACGCTGACGGGAGGCCTTTATTACGGCGACTTTCCGGCAAGCATCAATGTTGAACTTAACGATATCGAAGCATCGTATAAGCTCAAGACCACCACCGTTAAATTTCGTCTGGAGTCGGAACAGACCGCCTTTGAATATGAGGGCGATATCGGTTTCTCCGACACGCTGAGCATGAGGGGTAAAACAGTATTCCACTCCCCCAACCTTGCGCAGTGGGTCAAGCTTCTGAATGAAAAAGCCGGCGTAACAGTGAAGCTGCCAGCGAATGCCAGGCCCATCCCGGTTAAACTAAGCAGCAATGTGACGACTGAAGGCAAGAACATCCAGTTGCCTGAGATACTCGTGGAAGGTGGCATTTTTAGCGGCAAGCTGGCTGCTATCATCAAGCCGCCTGCGAATATTGAGATCAAGGGTACGCTTGACAGTGTGGATATGGACAGCATCGTGGAGAGCGGGCTTTTCGCATCCGGGCAAGCTGTAAAGCAGGATAAGAAGTCCAGCAAAGATGACAGCAGCTCGGTTGCGCTCAACATGCTCGCGCAGAAGTCTTTCTGGAGTTATATCACCATCGGTGTCAGCGTGAAAGTAGCCGATGTAAGCTATAACAAGCAGAGGATCAAAAAAGGCCTTATCGAGTTTGACATGGCCGACGGCGACATGGCGATCTCGCAGATATCCGGTTCATTCCCCGGCGAATCCAAGCTGCTCTTCACGGGGCTGGGCAAGGAAAGCTATCAGGGCTTCATGGTCGACGGCCAGCTTGACGGTTCCGGCGAGAATTTCGTGGATCTTATTTCGTTCTTCCGTACCGGTGGCACGACGTCATTGCCCAAGGATTTTAAACGTTTCCGTTTTAAGACCAATATGGTGCTCTCCAGCAAGGAGCTGCGCCTGACGGAACTATCCTCCCGCGTGGAAAACATGGCGTTTGTGGGAGGCGTTATCACCACGTTCGAGGATATCACAAAGGTGCAGGCCGCTATACGCATGGGGGGCGTGGATGTCGACCGCCTGATGCAGTCATGGGGCGTCAACAAGTTCATCGACAGCCTTTATAACGAGGATATGAATACCGTAAAGGCAGATGATGAACTTTCGCGGTGGCTCAGGACTGCCGACTACGAGCTGGATGTACGAGTCTCCGCCGAGCAGTTCACGCTGCATGGCAAGCAACAGGAAAAAGGCAAGATCCGTGTGGCCGTCACCAAGAACAGGCTGATGCTTACCGAACTTGAAGTGCTGTACGACGGCACACAGTTCGGCGGTAAGGCCTCGCTGGATGTGGTAGGCAAGCTGCCCTATGTCGACATGGATATTTCCATGGATACGTTAGACCTGACCTCGAAAGCCGGGCAGAGGAACTGGGTATTCGATACAAAATCCGGCGGAGCGTCGGAAAAAGGCAAACGCATCTGGTCGCGCGAAGGCATCAGCTTCAGCTGGATGGATTTTCTTAATGCTACCCTGCATTTCAGGATTGGGCATATCAAGAACGGTGATTTTGAAGTCTCGTCACTGGATATTAAAGCGGCCATTGAAGACAGGACGCTGAACGTACCTACTCTTTCCGGTAACCTGATGGGCGCGCAGTTCACGGGCAAGGGCTTTATCAAGAACGGGCAAATTCCCACGCTTTCGCTCACGGGCGATCTTGTGGGCCTGGATGTCAACTACCTGACCGGCTTCATGCCAGCTCTTGCCGGGCTTTCGGGCAGGGTAAACTCGCAGCTTCGCGTCCATACCAGCGGTATCGACGTCTATACGTGGCTCTACAACGCGCAGGGTACCGTCTTGTTATCGTCAAGGGATGCCACAATCGACGGCTTTAACCTTCCGGGCATTGTGAATGCGGTAGGCTATGTGCGCACGGTGGCGGACATTCTGGACGCGGTGAAAAGGGCATTCCCCGGCGGCAGCACGGTGTTCGACTCGATGGACGGAGAAATGACGCTGAGCAACGGCGTGATGAGAGTGCCGACCAGCGTCCTGAGGAACGACTTTGCCGAAGGCGAGTTCACCGGCCAGATCGACCTTATAAATTGGAAGATGGTGGGCAATCTCATGCTTGCCATCACCTACCTCGACAGGGTAACGCCGCCGAAAATGGCTATCAGCTATCGCGGCAATCTTGACGAGATAGAGAAAGAGCTGGATACGAGCCTTCTTGAGCAGTACGTGGCGAACAAGACCTCGGAAAAACTGTTACAGTCCAACGAACAGTAAAAAAAGTCTGCTGTGCCCGGCTGCAAATCACATTTTCTTGCGCTGCGCTGCGTATGCACCCCTTAAGCCATTGAACATTGGGGGCAGAACTGGTATGGCTCAAAAGCCTGCCTGTCGGGCTGTCCGTAATGTATTCTACCTTTAGGCCCGCCTATGCTGACCCACACGCGCGATGCAGAAACCAAGCTGGTTGACACCATGAACGGGCTTGCCGACGAGGCTCCCAGCTGGCGCGGTGTGTATTTCCGTTTTGAGCAACTGCTGGAGCAATACCGCAGCGACTACCAGATACAGATAGCGGTCAACCTGCTCAACGACCTGCTTACCACCAATCAGGGCGGGGTGTTCGTCTGCTATGACCGCAGCATTATTCTGCTGTGCCGCAATGTGACGCGCAACAAATTGGAAAAGGCCATATTCCAGTTGCGCTACCTGTTCATGGACGATCCGCTGGCTTATGACGCATCCGGCGATGAGAATCCAAATTTCTGCCGCGTGTATGATCTCGGCGTGGAATTCGCCGAGCTTTTCCAGTTATGCCGCAAGAAACATTCCCAGAGTGCGCAGGGCGACCACGCGAAAGAAAGCGCCGTGGCGTCCGTGCAGCCGCAGGGCAGGGAAGAGCCCGTGCACAGCGCGGCAGCGGGGACGAAGCCGCCATCGGGCAAGCTGACGCTTACTCCCACGAAGCTCGCCCATATTGAACATGATCTTTACAAGGCCGACCTTAGCCGCGTATTCAGGCGCCAGCCTGTATGTGCTGTTACCATGGACATGAATACGCGCATGGTGTTCGACGAGTATTACATCCATATAGCGCATCTGCGACAGATGTTGCATACCGACACGGACCTGCTGGGCAATCGCTGGCTGTTCAAATACCTGACCCAGTTGCTCGACGAACGCATGCTCGACATGCTGATGCTCACGCCGATGCGTTATTTCGATAAGCCGCTGAGCCTTAATTTCAATATTGAAACGCTGCTGTCGAAAAAATTCATCGAGTTCGACTCCACCATCAAGCTTATCATCAAGGTGCCGGTGGTCATTGAGATACAGGTGGGCGATGCTTTCTCCGACCTTGCAGGCTTCATGGCCGCGCGCAATATTCTTGAGCGCCTTGGCTACAAGACCTGCCTCGACGGCGTAACCGGCTTCAGCATGATGCAGATAGACCGCGAAAAACTGGGGGTAGACCTTATCAAACTGCAATGGAATGCAGATCTGGAAGGGGATGCGAATAAAGTGGAGAACCGCCCCCTGAAGCGCGCCGTGGAGATTGCCGGAAGCGGGCGTGTTATACTCTGCCGCTGCGACACGAGGCAGGCAGTCAGCTATGGACAGGCCATGGGAATAAATTTATTTCAGGGCAGGTACATAGACCGGTTGGTTAATCCGAATCAGAAAGTAGAAAATTGATGGAATGGGCGAGTACGTTACAGGGGATCATCATTTCCGGCTTCATGGGGCTTGTTGCGGGCAACTTTGCCACCAGCCCCATTTTCCGCCTGCCGCGCAAAGAGTCGTTGTTTGGCCGCGACCCCTATTGCGGCGATTGCAACGCCATGCTGCAGCCCAGGGATCTTTTCCCGGTGCTGTCATGGCTTTCCACCAAAGGTAAATGCCGCTATTGCGGCGCGCCGGTGCCGGGCGCTTATACCTTCGCGGAGGCAGTAATCGCGGTATTGTTCGTGGTGTTCTTCCTGCAGCATGGTTTTTCGGAAACCTTCATGCTGCTTTCCTTCAGCAGCGCCACGCTGATAGCGCTGGCGATGATGCTCTATATTGATAACTATTTTTCTGACCGGACGTTCGGCCTTGTGCTGGCGCTGGGGGCGGTATACCGGACGCTGACGGAGGCCACCATCTATGGCTTTGCCGGGGGCGTGTTCGCAGGCCTCATGCTGGGTGGGGCCATATGGAAACTCTCCAAAAAACCCATGGCGCGCGACTTCGGCGCTTTCCCGCCTTATATTAAGCTGCTGATAGCGTGCGCAGGGCTGCTGACCTTTCCGAAGTTCCTGGCCATCATGCCGATATGCGCCTTTGCGGCGCTGGTAAGGGATCAGAAAAAATGGCTGCCGGAATATGCCATTATCGGCAGCACCATTGCCGTGCTGCTTGCAGCTTAAATAGTTCAGGGAAAATGCTTTCTCCGTGAAGAGTCATTCACACGTCACGACAAGCGTATAGTTGTCTTCCGCGTTGCCCAGCGTCACCGTGTTATGGCCAATTGCCAGTGGCGCGATGTAAAGCCCATAACCACGCCCGATGATCGTATCGTTTACCTTGGTGCCGAAGCGGCTGCCGAGGTCCACTATTACCAGTGCGCCGTCTTCTATCGCTATCTCGCAGTGCTGACGTGATACCCTTAAGGGAGAGGGCTGCGCTGCGATGGACAGATGCACCATGTCGCGTTTGTTAGCTTCGCCGCCCTCCGGGTAACCGCCAATGCGGTAAGGCAGGTTGGCAAGGGGCACGCTCACCGGCTTGAATATGTCTTTTATGCGGTCGCCATGCGGGGCGATCCTGATGGATTTAATGCTGGTGTTGATAGCCATTTCCGCCTTGGGTTTGGACTTCACCTTACCCAGTTTCATGCGTTCACCCATCATGGTGAACAAAGCCTGCATGGACTGCGGCGCCTTATCGATAACGGCTTTGAATTCTTCCGGCGTAATGGCAACGATCGTGCAGGCTTCCAGCGCCCTGGCGGAATAAGGGCGAAGCGCAAGCGCATCAAAGATTGCCAGTTCACCGAATACTTCGTTCTCATTTACGGTGCGGATGGTGCTGGTCTGCCCACGGTCAGTCTGGTAAAGCTGCACTTTACCCGCAATAAGGCAGTAAGCGGTATCAGGAGTATCGCCTTCCTGAAAAATCACAGCGTCTTTCTCAACGGTCTTCTGTGTCATGTGAAATGCTTATTCTACTGTGACTGATTTTGCAAGATTTCTTGGCTGGTCGACGTCCGTTCCCTTGAGCACTGCCACCTGATACGCGATGAGCTGGATGGGCAGCGCATAGAGCAGCGGTGAGGAAAAGCTGTCGGTCGCAGGCATCTCAATGGAACAGGCGGTACTGGTGCCAAACTCGCGGCATCCCGCGGCGTCGCTGATGAGGATGATTTTGGCGCTGCGCGCGATCGCTTCCTGGATGTTGGAGGCGGTTTTCTCGAACTGCGTGCGGTCGCTGGTGGGGGCGATGGCAACCACGGGCACGTTTTCGTCCAGCAGCGCGATAGGGCCGTGTTTCAGTTCGCCTGCCGCATAGCCTTCGGCGTGGATATAGGATATCTCTTTTAGCTTCAGGGCGCCTTCCATGGCGATGATGTTGCTGGTGCCACGACCAATATAAAGTATGTCGCGCGCTTCGAACAGTATCGCGGAGGCGGCAGTTGCCAGTTCAGGGTTGTGCAGTATCTCCACCATGCGCGAGGGCACTTCGGCAAGAGCCTGCTGCAATGAGCGGCATTGGTCAGCCGAACGCGTGCCTTTGGCTCTGGCAAGACCGATGGCAAGGCAGGCAAGCGTGGCAAGCTGCGTGGTGAAGCCCTTGGTGGACGCAACGCCTATCTCAGGGCCTGCGTGGGTCTGCATCACCACGTCCGCTTCGTTTGCCATGGTGCTTTCCGGTACGTTCACCACCGCGAGGCAGGTGTGTCCCGCCTGCCTCATGGTACGCATGGCGGCCAGCGTGTCCGCTGTTTCACCAGACTGCGAGATGAAGATGGCAAGCGTGTTCTTTGGCAGCGGGGTAGGGTGGTAGCGGTTTTCCGACGCGATATCCACATAAACCGGTACGTTCACCAGCTCCTGCATCCAGTAGCGCGCCACCTGCGCGGAGTAGTAGGACGTGCCGCAGGCGACAATGGAGATGGCCTGAATGTCATTAAGTCTGATGGGGAATGCGGGCAGCCTCACGTCGCCTTCGGCAATGTTGCACAGGCTTTGCACGATCTGGCCTATGACGGTGGGCTGCTCATGAATTTCTTTCAGCATGTAGTGGCGGAAGCCTTCCTTGCCGATGGCTTCGTTGGTGAGTGACGATATTTTTACTGCGCGCTCCACGCTCTGGCCGTTCTGGTCAAGGAAGCGGATGGTGCCCGGCGTAAGCACGGCGATATCGCCGTCTTCAAGGTAGCTGATGCGCGAGGTATAGGTGGAAAGGGCGATGGCGTCGGAACCGATATAGCATTCATCCTTGCCATAGCCCACTGCCAGCGGCGAACCTTTGCGCGCCGCAATGAGCAGTTCAGGGTGCTGGGCGAACACGATGCCGATCGCGAATGCGCCGTGCAGTTCCTTCACGGTCTTGATGACGGCCTGCTCTGGTGTGTCGCCGCTGGCCAGCGCCTGGTCGATAAGATGTACGATCACTTCCGTGTCGGTTTCGGACGTGAAAGTTACGCCCTTGCCGGTCAGCGCGGATTTGATCTCGCGGTAATTCTCGATAATGCCGTTATGCACCACGGCCACGCGTTGGGTGGCGTGGGGATGGGCATTTACTTCCGACGGTTTTCCATGGGTGGCCCAGCGCGTATGGCCGATGCCGGTGTGACCCTGCAGCGGATTTTTGGCGTGCAGTTGCTCTAATGCACCAAGCTTGCCTTCAGCGCGCAGGCGCGAGATGGCGCTGTCTTCGATAACAGCAATGCCAGCCGAGTCATAGCCACGATATTCCAGACGCTTAAGTCCGTCAATTAAACGCGCGGCTACACTGCTCTTGCCAAGGATGCCAACAATTCCACACATGAAGAACGCTCACTGAAAGGGGTGTAAAGGGGACAACACGTAACAGAAAATAGCGCAGGGTATAAGGTTTTACTTGAAATAATTCCAGTCAATATTTAAACTGTGGATAGAAGTTGCAACATATTGAATTATAAAAATAAAAAATATTACGTTTTCGGAATCATCCGTAAACGTAACGAAAATAAGAAATCTGCGGTTGAAAAACCAGCAGCAAACAAACAAGGCTACGGGATGGGTATTTATGTTGGACTTAAGCGAAACGGTGCCATCTACGGTGGTGCCACAGCACATACTTGTTAAAGCAATCAGGGAAGTCCCTACTTCCGTTTTCGATGCACAGAACGAAGAAGAAGTCCTCGCACTAAGGCACAGGCACAAGCGCCAGAACCGGCAGGCGCTCACCTTTGAATTTTCGCGTGACCCCGCGCTTCTGCATCAGTATTTTCGCCTGTATGAGTCGGAATGCCGCGTGGTGGATGTGCCCCAGTTCTGCAATGCGGAAGAAGAATATAACCGCAAAGGGCATATCATTGTTGTGCGCAAGGGCAATCAGTGTATTGGCGGCGCACGAATCTCAGTGCGTTCCCCGCGCAATCCCGCGCCACTACCTCTGGAAATCGGCAATTTCAGGCTTGATAGCTTGTTTCCTGAACTCTGCGCAAAAGAGATGCATTATGCCGAGCTTTCCAGGCTGGTGCTGCTTCCGGAATTCCGCACCGGCGACATAACCCGTGAACTGTTCTATCACTTTTACCGCAAATCGCTGGCGATCGGCATTCATATGATGTTTGCCGCCGCCCCGCTTTCCAACGCGCGCATGTATCGTGTTAACTGCAAAGCGGTAGGGCTGCGGCAAACCACTATACATACCGAAATTGACCTGCCGCCTTATCCGGGCTTTGAAGATGTGAAGGATTATCTGATCAGTGCGGTCATTGAGCAGAATGCAGTTGGGGACAATTTTGGATACTCGCCTGCGTTTGATGCTCTGGAGAGTATGGAAGCCTGATTTCTGGTTGGCATCTCAACATGTGATACAGAGGCCGTTTTGAACACTTCAGTCGCTAAAGCCCCTCAAACAACCGGTAACGGCAGCACAGATGCTCCAATAGGAAAATGTGAAGCCGATATCGCCTCCAAATTACTTTCAAAGGAAGAGATAAAATATTTTTCTCAGCTCAATGGCTGGAGATTTGCAGGCGCAGTGGCGCTTGAAGCAGTAACGCTTGCGCTTACAGTCTGGGTCTGCGAGGCTTACTGGAGCTTTCCGCTGTATGTCCTCGCGGTTATCATTATCGGTTCACGCCTGCATGCGTTGGCTATCCTCATGCATGACGCTGCGCATTTCCGTGCTTGCAGGAACCGCAAGGTGAATGACATTGTAGGAGAACTGCTTGCCTGGCCGGTTACCATGACGATGCAGGGATACCGCAACAGCCACTATTCGCATCACCGCGAACTCAACACCGAGAAGGATCTCGAATGGCTGAGGAAGATGGGGCAGGATGAGTTTAAATTTCCCAAGACCGGACTTGAGATTATCTGTGTGCTGGTTCAGTTCGCCACCGGCATCAAGGCCTATCAGGAATTGCGCGATGTACGAAAAGTGGAGGGGGCTGTTTATGTTTCCCCACGCCTGAAAAGAGTGCGCATGGCATGTTTTGCCGCATTGGTGGCGGCATCCGTCTATTTCACGTTCTGGAAAGGGCTGCTGCTCTATTGGGTGGTTCCGTTGTTCACCTCGTTGCTTTTTTTCGCTTATGTGCGCAGCGTCGCGGATCATTTCTGCATCGAATATTCCCACCCCCTCAACCAGACGCGCACAGTGGTAGGGCCGTTCTGGGAAATGCACCTCTTCGCGCCGCATGGCATCAATTATCATATTGAGCATCATATTTTCCCCGGTGTTCCCTGCCACCGTCTTGCAGAACTGCACCGCCACCTTATGACCAAGGAGACTTATGTACGTCATGCCCATGTGACAAGGGGGTACGGTAAGTTACTGAAAGAATGTATGATTTCATCTTTGAGGGGTAATGCTCAGGCACTGTAGTATTTTTGCCTCAATCCCGTTTTGATATAGCCTGAAACGTAGTCAAGCTCCTATTGAAACCATTCCTTAGGTATTAATTAAGTCTTCCTTAGATATTTAGGACTACTCGTTAACCATCGTGCAAAACATACGATGGAGACAGTTATGCATAAGCATCTATTTGCATTGCTCGTAATGACGACGGCGCTAACGGCAGTTCCCGTGCAAGGGCGTGCTGCTGATGAAACGCCTTCGCAGGATACGGATATGCTTAACCTGTCCCTGCAGCAATTGTCTGATATCGAAGTGACCTCCGTATCCAAACGTTCGGAAAAAGCTTCGCAGGCCGCTGCGGCTATTTATGTTATCACGCAGGAAGACATCAGGCGTTCGGGATTGGAAAATGTGCCAGAACTGCTACGCATGGTGCCCGGTCTTCAGGTGGCTAAATCCGGCTCACAGAACTGGGTGGTGACCTCGCGCGGCTTCGCCAGCCAGTTCGCCAATAAGCTGTTGGTGCTGATAGACGGCAGGACGGTATACACCCCGGTATTCTCAGGCGTGTTTTGGGATTCCCACAACCTGATGCTTGAGGACATCGAGCGCATTGAGGTGATTCGTGGCCCGGGCGCCACTTTGTGGGGGGCAAATGCCGTAAACGGTGTGATCAACATTATTACCAAGAACGCAAAAGACACGCAGGGCAGTCTGGTTTCGGCAGGTGCGGGCAATCAGCAGCGTGCCAAGGCAGCTGGCCGTTATGGCGGCCAGCAGGGCGAGATGTCATACCGTGCCTATGCACAATACGTTAACCATGGCGAAGAAAAGCTGCTTTCAGGCGCTGAGGCCAATGATGATTGGTATAACATGCAGGGCGGCTTCCGCTTTGACTGGAATACTTCTGAAAAAGAACAGAAGACCCTTCAGGGCGATGTGTATAAAGCACGCGAAGGCGCCAAGCGCTATCTACCGGTGACGTCTGCCGTTTCCTCCAGTTTCGGTCGTGAGGTAGACGATCGTGACAGCGCCAGCGGCGCTAACATCCTCGGGCGTTGGAAACATGAATTGAACAAGGGGTCTGATATCTCGCTACAGGCGTATTATGACGATGTGCGCAGGGATTTCGGTGAAGTGGGCGCAAGCATGCACACGCAAACCGTTGACATGGATTTCCAGCATAATTTAAAGTTGAGCCAGCGCCACGATATTACCTGGGGTATTGGCTACCGTTTTATTCGCAGCGGCTATACGAACAGCTTTTACATTGGCTACGTGCCGGAAGACTTCAATTCCAATCTCTTCAGCAGTTTTATCCAGGATAAAGTAACACTAATTCCTGACGAGCTTTATTTTACATTCGGTACCAAGCTTGAGCATAACGGCTTCAGCGGGCTGGAATATGAACCCAGCGCACGTATGGCGTGGACGCCTACCGGCAACCAGACCATATGGGCTTCCGTGTCGCGTTCCATTCGTGCGAAAACCCAGTCCGATGAGAATCTGCGGCTGGTGGCGGCGGGCTTTGCCACGCCCTCGCCGTATAACGTGATTGCCGACAGCACGTTGCTGGTGCAGGAGGGCGATTATGGCACCGAATCGGAAGAGGTGATAGCCTATGAGCTGGGTTACCGTATTCAGCCGGTTCCAAACGTATCGGTGGATATGACCGCCTTCGTGAATGAATACAAACGTCTTGCGTCATTCTCCTATGGCGACGCCACGCTGAAGAATGATCCTTTCCTTGGCGATTATCTGTATCAGCCGCTCATCAGTGAGAATAACAGCCACGGCGAAACGCACGGCTTTGAAGCCGCCGCCACGTGGGAGGTCACTCCCAGTGTAAAGCTGAGCGGCGGGTATACGCTGTTCTATTCAAACCTGAAGATCACGGGCGCAAGCCTCGTGACGGCAGAAGGCACAAGCCCTACCCAGCAGATTAATTTCAGGTCGTATATGGACCTGCCCTACGACTTCCAGTGGGATAACATGCTCTATATCGTCGATCCGGTTCCGGGTAAGGGCGTCAAGTCCTATACCCGTTATGATACACGCATCGGCTGGGTGCCCATACAGGGGCTGGACTTGAGCATAGTAGGCCAGAATCTTCTGGAAACCGATCATCAGGAATATAGCGGATTTCTCTACCAGGACGCTGAAAAGATCGGTAGAAGCGTGTTCGCCAAAGTCACAGCCAGGTTCTAGGGAAAGTCAGCATCGTGTCATACGCACATAAACATGGCTGGTCTGCATGTCTGCGCGAAACGGTTTCACGCGCGGGCCGGATGCTGTGCGCCATGTCGCTGCTCGTGCTGGTGTCGTTTTCCAGCACCGATGCGCAGGACGCCAGCGCCCTCAAGGTTGCCAAGGTAAAAGCGGCATTCCTCTATAACTTCATCAAGTTCGTGGAATGGCCGCAGCGCTCTCCTGCCGACACCCAGAAAGCTACCATCTGCATCGCAGGCAGCCATCCGTTCGAGAATGCGCTGGATACGCTTAAATCGCAGCTTGCAGGCAAAATAGAACTTACCATAGCCATGAATGCGGATGCCTCTGCACTTGGAAACTGCAATATCCTGTTCATCGGCACGGGCGCGCCCGACAGCATCGCCGAATTCATATCGCAGGCGAAGAAGCAGAATGTGCTCACCGTAAGCGAAAGCAATGACTTTGCTGACAAGGGCGGCGTAATAGAAATGAAGACGGTGGAAAAGGCGATCGGCCTGTTCTCCTCGAACAAGATCAACCTCAGGGTCAACCTGAAGGCGGCGGAGGCTTCGTCACTGCGCATCAACGCGCAGCTGCTTGAGATCGCCGCGGAGGTAATCAAATGACGAAGGGAGGCGCAGGCAGTGTTTTCTAGCGGTTCGATAAAGCAGCGCCTTACCCTGCTTATTACCGCCGTCAGCGCCATTGCGGTGCTGCTGACCACGCTCGCGCTGACATTCATCGACGTTTACAACCTCAAGGGCAACCTTGTGTCGGAGCTTGAGGTTACTGCCAAGGTGGTCGGCGAGCGCAACAAGGCGTTTATCAGCTTCGGTGAAGTGGAGCTGGCGCATGACAACCTGAAGATATTCACCAGCAAGCCCTCGATTGTGCTGGCATGCCTTTATAACGATCAGGGAAAGGTGTTTGCCGGTTACGCACCTGACAATCACGATGAAACCTATGCATTCTGCCCGTCGGTGACGGATGCTCCTTCCACCGTAAAAAAAGGCAATGTGCGTTACGTCCATCAGCTCGATAGCGGCAACCTGCCGGTGGGGTATATCCTCATGGAATCCGACCTGAAGGAAATACCCGACTATATCAGCAGGCAGGTGGTGATAGCGTTACTGGTGGTCGTCGTGTTCAGCGGTGTGGCTTATGGCTTCGCATTGGCCGTGCAGCGCAGCATCTCCGGTCCGATTCTCGGTCTTGCCGATACGGCACGCAGGGTATCCAACCAGAAAGACTACGCGTTACGCGCCGAGCAGGGGGGGGCTGAGAGTTCGGACGAAATGCGCACGCTTGTGGCTGCGTTCAATTCCATGCTTGATGAGATACAGACGCGTGACCACCAGCTCCAGCGCAAGAATGAGGAACTGGGCAAAGCCAAGGAATTCGCGGAAGGCGCCAACCGCGCCAAATCGCATTTCCTTGCTAATATCAGCCATGAACTGCGCACGCCCCTGAATGCTATTATCGGATTCTCGTCCATTCTCATCAATCAGCTTTTCGGCCCGCTGGGGCATGCCAAATATGGCGAGTATTCCAAGGACATCAACGAAGCGGGTGTGCACCTGCTCGATATCATCAACGATATTCTCGACCTTTCCAAGGCCGAAGCGGGCAGGTTGCAGATGGTGTTTGAGGACGTGTTCATCGAGCGCGCCATTAATAAGTGCATCTCTATTACCTCGGAACGCTCTTCGGAAGCAGGCGTTACTATCAGTACGGATATTCCCCGGGGGCTGCCACCTATCATGGCTGACCGCCTGCGCTTTATCCAGATCATGCTCAACGTGCTTTCCAACGCGGTTAAATTTACGCCCAGAGGCGGAAGCGTGCATATTACGGTCAATACGCAGTCACGCGGCAGCCACGTGACGGACTTCGTCATCAGCGTGCGTGATACCGGCATCGGCATGTCGCAGGAGCATATTGAGAAGGCGTTCCAGAGTTTCGGCCAGATCGATAGCGACCTCAACCGCAAATACGAAGGCACCGGCCTCGGCCTGCCGCTCACCAAGAAGCTGGTGGACCTGCATCATGGCAGCATACGCATCCAGAGTGAGCTCAATGTCGGCACGATGGTGGAATTGCATTTTCTTGCCAATCCCGTGCCCGTGAACGACCTGATCGACCGCGGCCCGATTTGACCTACATCATGCCGAATCCGGCCTCCTTGTCGCTGACAAGCGGGTAACTGCGTGAATTAAACAGCTGGTAGTGCCACCATTCATTGCGATAGAAATCCCATCCTGCGGCGCTCATGATGCCAAGCAGCACCAGCCTGTTGCGTTGGGCTTGCGGTGAAATATCTGTGCGGGCGTGGTGGGAAAGCGGTGTGAAAGCGTCGAACGGGGTTCCCATATCCACATCTTTTCCGTCCGGGCCGGTAAGGGTGAGGTCAATGGCCACGCCGCGCGAATGCGGGGAGCCTTTGGCGGGGTCGGTGAGGAAGTCGGGATCCGGCGAATGTTCCCATAATTTCCACTGCGCTTCGGTGGGGCGGTACGCATCGAATATGCGGAAGCTGTAGCCGAGCGGACGTGCTATATCACATGCTTTGCGCAACGCTTCCGCGGCGTCCTTATGCAGATAGCACAGGCCTTTTTTATAGACCGGCTTGCCGGTAAAATTGTCGGAAGTGGCGTAACGGATATCAATTTTAACGCCAAAATCAGCTTCGTTTATTAGCAATAGATCCATAATATATTGATATTTATAATTATAATTTTGTAAATATAGGTAACTATTTGTTAACCACTATATGGTTAAATGATCTTGTGAGTGCTTCCTAGGAAGTACGACCTGATTACCCTCCATTGTTTGGTTTTTTGGCCCCCGTACGAAAGTCCGGGGGCTTTTTTTAAGTGGTATGCATTTTTTCTACCATGCCTGCAAAACGCTTTGCTTTATCCTCACAGCAGTTTCCCTTAATCATAAGTGGCTATAGTGAAATTATATCAGGCGGTGCGGGGTTGTCTATGCCGTGCGATAGAGATTCGGCAGCATCTCAACGAACGGCTTTTCTATCTGCTGGCGGCAATACTGCGCCAGTTCTTTGCGCGACGCGAACCGGCTGCCGGTAACCGCTTCGTGGAATACCAGCGTCACATGCGCGCTTTTATGCTTCAGGAACGCGGCGATATGTGGGAAAAAGAACGCGTCGCCATACCAGCCCACAACAGGCAACGCCGCTTCATCGAGCGGCTTGCCATTGAAATGCGTATAGACGACGGAAAGCGGTTGTACGGCTACATCGCCGGAGTCGGCCAGGCTGAAGAACGAGGACTTGAACGGCAGCATGCTTCTGCCTTCATTGGTGGTGCCTTCGGGAAACAGGCTGATGACCTCGCCGCCTATGCGCGCTTCTTCCAGCAGCTTTTTATTTTCCAGCGTTTTGCTCGGGCGGCGGTCGATGAACACGCAGCCAGCCATTGCGCATAACGTCCCGATCACCGGCCAGCCCGCGATCTCGCTTTTAGGAGTGAAGGCGGCGGGCACGATCTTGCCGATGGCGAACAGGTCAAGGTAAGAGAAGTGGTTGGAAACCAGCAGCAGCGGGCGCTCTGCCGATAATGCGCCCTTTACGCTCACACGCAGGCCCACGATTACGCAGCCCGTGGCAAACGACAGGCACATGATGCGGCGATTGAGGCGCCGCAGCCCTAGCAGGCTGCAGATGCCCATCGCGCACAGCGTCATGAGCACGCACAGTATGACCAGTGGCGCTTTGAGGATGAAGCGGATGTACTGCATTATTCGTCGGTGGTGGCGCGCGCCGTGTAGCGCTGGGAATAGCGGTCGGTGAGCAGGTCGGTCTTCACGATAATGCCCACGTCTATGGTCTTGCAATGCGGGTCGATCACCGCGCCATGGCCGATATAGCCGCCCACACGCAGGTAACCTTTGATAAGCGCGGGTAACGAGGCAAACGCACGCTTTTCGTTGATGTCTTCCTTGGGCACCAGGTTCATTTCGATATACTGGCCGGGCAGGGCCTTGCTGCGCATTTCCTCTGGTGCAAGATGGTAATGGTGCAGGTAGGAAAGCGGCATTTTATGCGCCTGCGGGTCGATGCCGAAAAAGCTGGCGCAACCGAACATGAGCTGTACGTTATACTGGGTTACATAGGCGCCGATGCCGCGCCACAGCAATGTCATCACAGCGCGGTTGCGGTAATTGGGGTCCACGCAGGAACGGCCAAGCTCCAGAAGTTCGCCCTTCATGCGCTTGATGGCGGAAATATCGAATTCACTTTCACTGTAGAACGACGGAAGGTCCCGCAGCGCGCTGCGGCGCAGCAGGCGGTACGTGCCTACTACCTGTCCCGATTCCGCAGGAAGATCATAATCGCGCACCAGCAGGTGGTCGCAATAATCGTCGAACTGGTCGGAGTCGCGCCCGGTGCGTTTGGCTTCCTCAGAGGGAATGCCGCCCATCTCGTCAAAAAAGATGCGGTAACGCAGTTCCTGCGACCAGCGGATCTCTTCCGGCTTAGTGGCGATATGCACAGCGAGGTTGCCTGCGCGAATTTCGCCCCATCCTTCGATATTCTTCTTTTTAGCCAGGTTGTTCATGCATCAACGTTTGTTTTTAAGCGGCACACAGTATAGTTCCAGCCTGTGGTCCACCAGTTCATAGCCCAGCGATTCGGCGATTTCTTTTTGCAGGCGTTCGATCTCGTCGTTGCTGAACTCGATTACCTTGCCATTTTTTACATCGATCAGGTGGTCATGGTGCACGTCACCGGATTCTTCATAGCGCGCACGCCCGTCCCCGAAATCATGCTTCTCGATGATGCCGGATTCCTCAAAAAGGCGCACCGTGCGGTAGACCGTGGCAATGCTGATCTTGGGGTCAAGCTTGTGTGCCCGGCTGTGAAGCATTTCCACATCAGGATGGTCGTCAGACTCCGAGAGCACGCGGGCGATGATCCGGCGCTGCCCGGTGATCTTAAGGCCGGTTTCGGCACATTTCAGTTCAATACGTGATGGCATCCAGTGGAATTTACACTTAATATGCCGTTAGGCAAGCGCTAAAGGCAAAATGCGGGAAATTATAGAAAAAGCATTTTTGTGCAGCGCGGGCAGAGTCTTACTGGCCGGTCATGATGCGATTGACTAATTCGCCGACCGTGGGTACGAAACCGTCTTTGTAGAAGGGATCGCTGGCGAATTTATATGCATTATGGCCGGAGAACATAAGCTGGTTCTCCACGTCCGAACTGTGGATAACGGTCTGCAGGGTTTTCTGGATACAGAAGCTGCGCGGATCAGCTTTTTTTCCGGTGGTGAAATCGTCCTTGTCCTTCCAGTTGCTGAAGCGGCAATGGCTGAGGCAGCCCATGCAGTCCACCTGGTCGATGTGGATCTCCTGCGCTTTTTCCGGCGTCACGAACACCAGCGTATTGTCGGGAGTCTTGAGCGCATCGGTGTAACCTTCAGCGATGTAACCCTGCGCGCGGCTGAGGCAGTCGGGGCGCACATAAACCGGGCGGCCACGGGGACCGATGCGCAGTTCGGCGGTGAATTCGCCTTCGGCCATCGTATGGTATTCCACCTGACGTTCATTGCGCATCGTCAGTTCAACGATAAAGTCATTGCGCACCGCAGAAGAATAGAAGCCGGTGGGGCTAAAGCGGTTGAGGTAGACGTCGCCTTCCTTCAGCGTCATCAGTTTCTTTTTCCACTCGTCGGATACGGGGCTTTCTTTAGTGAGCAGCGGACGCGTGCCGAACTGGAACGCGACAGGGCCGATCTCGGGGTTGTCCAGCCAGTGCTCCCAGTCCTTCAGGTGCCATGCGCCGCCCGCCATGATGATGGGGGTGTTCTGCAAGCCCACGATGTTCATGTATTTGCGGATCTCGGCCACACGAGGGTAGGGGTCCTGCGGTTTGAAGGGGTCTTCGTTGTTGGAGAGGCCGTTATGCCCTCCTGCCAGCCACGGGTCTTCATACACCACGCTGCCCAGGAGGTGCGGGATCTTGCCGTAAGAGCGCACCCACAGCGCGCGGAACGCACGCATGGAGGACACGATGGGGTGATAATAGACGTTATACTCGGCGGCGATTTCCGCCAGCTTGTAAGGCATGCCCGCGCCGCAGGTTACGCCGTGAACGAGGCCTTTGGCGCCTTCAAGCACGCCGCGCATTACGCGTTCGGCGCCACCCATTTCCCACAATATGTTCATGTGGATGCGGCCATTGCCGTTAGATACTTCATGCGCAATTCTGGCTTGCGTGATACCGCCCTGAATGCCGTATTCCACCAGTTCCTCATGGCGGTCACGGCGGGTTTTGCTTTTGTAAATCTGCGGGATGGGATTGCCCTGCGCGTCGTAGCTGTCCGGATTAACGCCGGAGAAGGTGCCCACGGCTCCAGCGGCCGCAAAAGCGCCGCTGGTGACGCCGCTGCTGGCGGCAATACCCTTGCCGCCTTCAACGATGGGCAGCACTTCTTTGCCCGAAAGCACAACCGGCTTTAATTTATCAATAAATGCCATAAAACCCTAGCTAAGAGAGCGCACTATAAGGGCATTCTGAAACATTGCAACTTTTTATGTGCCTGTACCTTAATGCGCGTCGCCCCAGTTGGTGGCGAAGCTGGCTTCCACCGTAAGCGGCACGCTCAGATGCGCGGCGCTTTCCATGATTTTCCTTACATTCGCGGCGACGCTTTCTGCCTGCGCTTCCGGCGCTTCGATAATAAGTTCGTCATGCACCTGCAGCAACATGCGCGGACCCTCTCCCCCCGCCCTCTCCCTGAAGGGAGAGGGAGTTCCCTCCACCTTTAGGGGGAGGGGTAGGGAGAGGGTCAACTCATGTTCCACTGCTATCATCGCGCGTTTGATAATGTCAGCGGCAGTGCCCTGCAACGGCGCATTGATGGCGGCGCGTTCGGAGAAGTTACGCATATTGGGGTTTTTATCGTTGATGCCCGGCACATGGCAGCGTCGGCCAAATAGCGTTTCCACATAGCCGTGTTCATGTGCGAATTTCTTGGTGCGCTCCATGTAAGCCTGAATGCCGGGATACTGGGCAAAATACTTTTCAATATACGCCCCCGCCTCGCTGCGCGAGATGCCAAGGCGTGCGGCGAGCCCATGCGCGCTGATGCCGTAGATGATGCCGAAATTGATGGTCTTGGCTTTGCGGCGCAGGTCGCCGCTCACCTCCTGCACAGGCACGCCGAACATCTGGCTGGCCGTTATGGCGTGGATGTCGTCGCCGTTCTTAAACGCCTCTTTCAGCACGGGAATATCGGCGATATGCGCAAGCAGGCGCAACTCGATCTGTGAATAGTCGGCTGAAATAAGCAGGTTGCCTTGCTCCGCAACAAAAGCGTGGCGGATCTTGCGGCCCTCTTCGGTGCGGATGGGGATATTCTGCAGGTTCGGCGAGTTGGAGGAAAGCCTGCCGGTGGAGGTGAGCGCGAGGGAATAGGACGTATGCACGCGGCGGGTTTGGGGATTGATTTCCTCCGCCAGCGTATCCGTATAGGTGCTTTTGAGTTTGGCAAGCTGGCGCCAGTCGAGAATTTTCTGAGCGATAGTATGGCCGCTATCCGCCAGCTCTTCCAGCACTTCGGCACCCGTGCCATAAGCGCCGGTCTTGCCTTTTTTGCCGCCGGGAATGCTCATTTCGTCGAACAGCACTTCGCCAAGTTGTTTGGGCGAGGCGATGTTGAACGGATGCCCGGCCAGCGCGTGCACTTCCTTTTCCAGTTTCTCCATGCGCGTGGCAAAGTCGCCAGAGAGTTCAGCGAGTGCCGACTGGTTCACCTTGATGCCGCGCTCTTCCATCGCCACCACCACCGGCACCAGCGGGCGCTCGATGGTTTCATACAAGGTGAGCATCATCGCATCGGCCACTTGCGGCTTGAGAACCTGCCAGAGGCGGAACGTGACGTCGGCGTCCTCCGCCGCGTAGGCCAGCGCTTTGTCCAGCGCCACTTCAGCGAACGGAATTCGCGCTTTGCCGGTTCCGGTCACTTGGTCATAGCTGATGGTCTTAAGGCCCAGATAGCGCTCTGCCAGTTCGTCCATATTATGGTTATGGCTGCCAGCGGCGAGTATGTAGGACAACAGCATCGTGTCTTCCAGCGGGGTAACGCCGATGCCGTATTTCTTCAGTACCAGCATATCATATTTGATGTTCTGGCCGATCTTGAGCACGGATGCGTCTTCGAGCAGCGGCTTGAGCAGGGAAATAGCGCGTTCAAGCGGCAGCTGTCCCGGCAGGAGGGGATTGGGCTTTGGGGATTGGACTTTGGGGGAGAACAGGTCCCCGCTGTCCGGGATAGACCCTAATACCTGTTCCCCAATGCCTGAGGCCTTATGTGCCACGGGCACATAGCACGCCTTGCCTGCGGTGCTGCATAGCGAGAAGCCCACTAACTCAGCTTGCATGGCATTGAGTGAAGTCGTTTCCGTATCGAACGCCACAACGCCTTTTGCGCGGGCGTCATCTATCCAGCGCGCAAGCGCCGCTTCATCCTGCACCAGCTCATAATTTTTAGTCGTGTCATCCCGGCGCAGGCCTGTATCTCCGGGTGAGGCACCGGCCTTCGCCGGGGTAACGGTGTTTACAAGCCCGAACTTCTCGCTGAATTTGGCGATGAGGGACTTAAAACCCATCGCGGTGAGGAACGGCATGAGTTTTTCGCTCTCAGGATCGCAGCATGCGAAGGATGTAATCGGCACGGGCAGGGGAATATCGCTCTTCAAACCCACCAGTTCATAAGACAGCCGCGCTTTGTCGCTGTTCTGTTCGATCGTTTCACGGCGCTTGTTCTGTTTAATGTTGGCAGCATTGGCCAGCACGCCTTCCAGTGTGCCGAAATTGCCGATGAGCTCCGCCGCTGTCTTAGGGCCGATGCCGGGCACGCCCGGGATATTATCCGACGAATCGCCCATAAGCGATAATACATCGCGCACTTTTTCCGGCGGCACGCCGAATTTTTCCATCACCTGCTCAGGGCCGATGCTCTTCTGCTTCATGCCGTCATACATGCTGATGCCGGGGCCGATAAGCTGCATGAGGTCTTTGTCGGAAGATACGATCACCACTTCCATGCCTTCGGCGCGAGCCGCAGTGGCGTAGGTGGCGATGAGGTCGTCCGCCTCGAATCCGGGCATCTCGATGGCGGGCAGGTTAAGCGCCTGCGTGGCCTCGCGCACCAGCGGGAACTGGGGGATAAGGTCTTCCGGCGGCGGCGGGCGGTGGGCTTTGTATTCGGGATAAATATCGTTGCGGAAGGTCTTGCGGCCCGCGTCGAATATCACGGCGATATGGTCGGCCTTCGCGCCTTCCATAAGCTTGAGCATCATATTGATAAAGCCATAAACCGCGCCCACGGGAGTGCCTGCCGGGTTGGTGAGCGGCGGCAGGGAATGGTAGGCCCGGAAAATGAAGCCGGAACCGTCGATAAGATAGAGTTTTTTCATGATATGTCACTCGTCGTCCTGCGGCTCGACCGCAGGATATCAGGTAACAGGAAAATACTATGCAACAATGGCTTCATATAAATCATTCCATTCCGGATTCATCGTATCTATCAACTCCAGCTTCCATTGTCGCTTCCAAAATTTTAAGCGCTTCTCACGCCGGATAGCGGATTCTGCCGTGCATAAGGCATGAGATCCTGCGCTTTCGCGCAGGATGACGGCTGAAAGAGTTTTAAACACTCAAATACCATTTGCAAATGGATAGTGCCCGCCGTAAACCCTGCTTATGGCATATGATATAAAACTAGACGGCCCCGAACGGGCCCCAAAATCCGGTAAAGCGCCTACCAGCCTTGTTATGCTGCTGCATGGCCTTGGTGCGGACGGCAACGACCTGATAGGTCTTGCGCCTTTGCTGGCGGAATTCCTGCCTGATACGCATTTCATTTCTCCCAACGCGCCGCAGGCGTGCGATATGGCGCCCTATGGTTATCAGTGGTTTTCGCTGATCAACCGCGAGCAGGAAGCGATGATACGCGGTGCGGATGAAACGGCACCGGCATTGCATGCGTTCGCTGATGAACAGCTGAAGCGCCATAACCTGCCGGAATCCAAACTCGCTTGGGTAGGCTTCTCTCAGGGCACGATGATGTCGCTTAAAACCGCCCTTTTTCG
This sequence comes from Alphaproteobacteria bacterium, assembly GCA_035906055.1. Taxonomy (GTDB): domain Bacteria; phylum Pseudomonadota; class Alphaproteobacteria; order Rickettsiales; family JABCZZ01; genus JAMIFV01. The sequence goes on from JAMIFV010000016.1 coordinate 37,594, forward strand.
CGGGCAGGAATGCGCGGGCGTAGTGGGCTTTTCGGGTGCGCTGGTGATGCGCGAGATATCTGTGCGCCCGCCTGTATGCCTCATCCACGGTGATGCCGATATGGTGGTGCCGTTTCAGGCGATGGGCTTTGCCGAGAAGGCATTGAAGGACGCGGGCGTGACGGTGGAAACGCACCGCCGCACGGGCCTTGGCCACGGCATTGACCCTGAAGGGCTAGACATCGCCGGGAAGTTTCTCAAAAAGAGGTTCGCGTGAGCGGGCAGGGGCGATACCCTGCCACGCGCCTGCGCCGCAACCGCCGGGACGAATGGTCGCGTGCGCTGGTGGCTGAAAACCGCCTGCATCCGTCTGACCTCATCTGGCCGGTATTCGTGCAGGAAGGCGCAAATACGCGCACCGCTATTGCTTCCATGCCGGGCGTGGAGCGCCTCTCTATTGACCTGCTGGTGGGGCAGTGCAGGAAGGCAAAAGAACTTGGCATACCCGCTGTCGCGCTTTTTCCGGTGGTGGATGCATCGCTGAAAACGGCAGGTGCGCAAGAGGCGTTCAATGCTAAAAACCTTGTATGCCGTGCGATTCAGACCATTAAAAAAGAAGTGCCCGGCATCGGCATCATCTGCGATGTGGCGCTCGACCCCTACACCTCGCACGGGCATGACGGCATCGTGAAGGACGGTGACGTGGAGAATGACGTGACGGTGGAAGTGCTGTGCAGGCAGGCGGTGACGCAGGCGAAGGCGGGCTGCGACGTGATAGCGCCTTCCGACATGATGGACGGGCGCGTCGGCGCTATACGCGCGGCGCTGGATAAGGAAGGCCAGCAGCATGTGCGCATACTCTCTTATGCGGCCAAATACGCTTCCGGCTTTTACGGCCCGTTCCGCGATGCGGTAGGCTCAAAAAACAATTTAGGCAAGGCCGACAAGCGCACCTACCAGATGGAACCGGCGAACGCGCAGGAAGCGTTGCGCGAAGTGGCGCTGGATATCGATGAAGGTGCGGATATGGTAATGGTGAAGCCGGGACTGCCGTATCTGGATATCATCCGCCTTGTGAGCGACAGTTTCGCTGTTCCCGTGCTGGCCTATCAGGTGAGCGGCGAATATGCGATGCTCAAGGCGGCGGACGAAAAAGGCTGGCTTGATTACGATGCGGCGATTATGGAATCGTTGCTGGCATTCAAGCGCGCGGGCGCGTCCGCCATATTCACCTATGCGGCAATCGCCGTAGCGGAAAAGCTCTGATTACTGGCGCCTCTGCGGTGCTGCCAGCGGGGCGATGGAAGCGCCCCATGTCTGGGCTTCCTGGGGGGAAAGCTTCTGGTCATCTTCATAAAACTTTTCCAGGTCCTTGATTTTGGCGTCAAGCTCTTCGGCCGGAAGCATGCCGCGATCCACCTTGTGCATTATTATGCCTACCGAAAAGAACAGGTCATTATAAGGTTTGCGCTCTTTCTCCGGCAGCGTCAGGGAATACTGCGCAATATAAGCGAGATGTTCCTGCGCGCGCGCCTTAACCTCTGCCGGGTCAACCTTAGGCGTAGCCGTAGCACTGGCGGCGGTCTGCCCGTTCTGCTGGGCGGGAGCGGCGGCCTGTTGCGCCTGTGCGCTGGCGGCTAAGCCAATTATCAATATAAGAGAAGCAGCTTTTGACAGTTTCATAATTCCCCCTTTGAAAGCATGAGTGCAGTATAGCTTTGGTGACTGGTTTTAATCAATAGGCCTTATGTGGGATATGGCCAGTTCCTGCACAGCCTGCAAAACGCTGGAGACCGGCATTTTGAGCATATAGGAAACATCACGCTTTTCCGGCTCGCCGGGCATAAAATCATGGGTGGTGAGTATCTTTACATGCGTTGCGCGGGGAGCGTAGGTTTTGTCATTGGAGGGGCCGTAAATGCCCACCGCAGGCCTGCCCAGTGCCGCGGCCATATGCAGCAGGCCGGAATCATTGCCGATGAACAGTTTCGCCTTTTCCAGCACGGCGATGGCCGTGGGCAGGTCGGTGCTGCCGCAAAGGTCGATCATGTTCTCCTCAGGCAATGCTTCCACAAGCGGGCGCACGGATTCCCGCTGCTCTTTGGTAGCCAGCACAACGCAGGCGATGTCCGGGTGTTGCTGATGCAGATGCCGCGCCACTTCGGCAAAGCGCTCTATTGGCCAGTCCTTGGCGGTGGAATTGGTCTTGGGAGCTATTACATGAAACGGGCGGTCAGGCAGCAACGCATGCGCCCTGGCGCGGCCTTCTTCGCTTACCCATAGCCGTGTCGGCGGGGGAGTGATGCCCATCATGGCTGAGAGCTGCCCGGCCTTGGAAAGTGATTTATCAGGGCTGGTAAACACATAACGCTTTTTGCAGGGGATAAGATAGCTCAGAAGCGATCCGCGCAGATCCACCACGATGTCCCATTCCGTGCTGCGGGTCTGTTTCCATAAACTGATCCAGTGCCGGTTCATCGGCAGTTTGGTGATGGGCAGGACGTTTTTGACGCGGGGACAGGGTAAAAATAGTGGCGAAGATGCAACACCTGCGGCAATTGTGAATTCTGCTTCCGGGTGCTGATCCATCAGCCAACCGAGAATTCCCGTGGATATGACCGCATCTCCGATGCTTCCGCTGGTAACGAACAGTATGTGTTTCATCGCGCAGCATTATAGCGCGGGCTTGACGTTGCTTCGACAAAAAATTTTAATACTTGCGTTAATTCTCTGGAAGAAAATATGAACGCGAATTCTATGGTTGCCACCGATTTTTCCGACCCCCTGTCTGGCAGGCATGCGGGGTTCTGGGTGCGCTGTGTCGCCGCACATATCGACATCATGTTAATCCTTCCCGTTTACTGGGGCATCCGCGCTGTTGTGGGGTACGATCAGCTACTGCTGGCGCAATGCTTTTTTGCAGTGATCGCCATATTCTTCTATGCGTGTTTTTTCTCCAGCAGGTGGCATGCAACGCCGGGTCTTAAGCTGCTGGGTGTGCATGTGGTAGACCGTCAGGGACAGGCCGTTGGCTTTTCGCAGGCGCTTAAATGGGGCATTGTCACTACGATCTGCGTTGTGATCTGTTGCGGCGGGTTTCTGTATATGCAGTACCGCTTCGACCTTTACGGCGTGCTCCAGCTCCTGCAAAGCTGTTACGAAGAAAACGTAATGATGGAAGATTGCCTGGCGGAAGTGGATAATATCATTGACGTGCCCTTCGACACTTTCCAGATAATGCTGCAGGGATCCTCGCTGCTTACCGCGTTCATGCTGCTCATCTGGACGCTCTCAGTGGCGTTGACGCAGGATAAAAGCGGGTTCCATAATTTGATCAGCAATACGCGCTTTATAAAAGGCAGGGCCTGAATTATTGGGGGGCACGCTGCCCCCTCTCGGCTCCGCCGATTCACCCCTGCGAGGTCGTCGCTACGCTCCTCCATACCTACGGCTACACACTGGAATAGACACCGTTGCCGTAAGCGCGGAGGGGTCCTAAATCAATTCAAAGATTTTACAGGTTCATCCGGTGCGGTGAGTGTAGCAGCTTCGGATTTTCCCTTGGCCTCCTTCCTCGCATTATCAATGAAGGATTTCACCGTGCTGATGTCCTTATCGAGGTTGGAGAGGTTATTGTAGTCGATGCTGCCCGATTCGCTGGTGATGAACAGGAAGCTTTCCTTATTGGGATTATTCTTCAGAAGAGGCGTGAAATAATCCCTCAGATACTGGATCTGGCCGGAATCCTGTTCATAGACATATGCGGTGGCAAGCTTGAGCAGCACTTCGGACTCCGGCAGCGTCAGCGCGGCGCTGGGGTCGTTGCGGTTGCTGAGGATTTCCTCCGCCATGGCCACCACGTTGGGCCAGTCCCAGTTTGTCCAGTAGACTGACAGCCTGAGCAGGTTACCCTCCGCGCTGGCGTCGCTGCTGAGTACCTCAATGGCTTTATCAAGCTGCCCTTGCTGCGCCAGCGCCTGCGCGGTGAGGCGGATGCGCGAAAGCTGGATATCCGCACCAAGGTCGCCATAGCCGGATATTTTAAGTATCTCCAGCGCCTGTTTGGGCTGGCGGTTCATGAGGTATATCTCGGCCAGCCTTGCGCCGACGCGGCTGCGTTCGGCCCCCTGCAGGCGGTTTTTTATCTGGTGGCTGAGCAATTGCGACGCGCGTTCGAGCAGATCCATCTTCACCAGTCTTTCGGCAAGGTTGCGGATCATGAGGTCGCCTTCAGTGCCGGTGGGTACAAGGTCCCTGAATTCATAGAAAAGGGAGAGTCCTGTAAGCGGCGGCATTTCGCTGGCGGCACCTTTATTGAACAGTTTCACGAATACGGATTGCATCTTGCGCGCGGTGGTGATGGCTTCAGGCATGTCGGAGTAATAGGCGACGATATCCCTCCATGCGCGCAGCGCCCTCACATAGTCTTTCTGCTCAAGATAAAGGTTGCCCAGCAGCGTGAGCACGTTGAGTTCCAGCGCGTCGCCGCGCCAGACGATGCGTAGTTTTTCAAGGCGTTTTACCGCTTCGTCATAGGGAATCTTTTCTTCGCGCAGGTACATGTTGACCAGCGAGAACTCCGCGCGCGCCCTTATCAGCGGGTCGTTCACATCGCCCGCCTGGCGTTCCCATATTTTGGCGGCTTCTTCTTCATCGCCGGTTTCCGAAAGTATCTTGGCGCGCATGAAGTCGAAATATTTCTTCACCGGCTCGTCCAGCGCGTCCTTCTGCAGTGCAAGAAACACGGCGCTGGCATGTTCGTAATGTTTACGCTCCACGAGCTTGTCCGTCACCAGAAGCGCCAGTTTCTGGATAAAGGTGGGGGGATAATAGGCGATAGTGGTGTTGTAATACTTGCTGAAATCGAACGTATCCCTGCTTTCTCCCGTAGCCATGGCAATAAGGTCCTGCCACATTTTAACCTCAGGCAGGCCTGCCAGTTCTCCCGCTGTAAAATCGCGCTCCGCTTCGGGGTAACGCTGGCGGAAGAAATTGGCCGCGCCGCGCATGGTGGCGACCTTGTTTTCTTTGTAGAACGTATCGCTGCTGCGCAATATGTCGTTGGCCATGCCGTTGGCTTCGGCAAAAAGCCCTTCGGCGAGGAATATCTGCAGCAGGCGCAGGCGCGCTTTATTGGCAGCGTCCGGCTTGGCCGAATATATGGTTTTGAACAGGTCTTTCTGCGTCTGCACGAACTGTCTGGGATCATCCAGCTTCCACACGGCATAAGGAAACAATACCGGGGGGATCTTACGCGAGAGTGAAGCCGATTTGATGTCTTCCAGCTCTTTCTTGAATTCCGCCGAGATGGCGAGCCCATTGCCGGAAGTGATGCTGATGGCGTGGTCTTCCTGCGCCACGGCCACATCGTCGGTGATCTTGTGCACCACCACACCCTGCGCGGTTACCGGCAGCGCAAATTCAACGAACCTGCGTTCGGTATCAATACCGGTGCCAGCGCCTGATACCGGCACCATGTAGAGCGTAGCGCCGGTTTGCGGGTCGGATGCGGAAACGACCTTGCCGGTTTTGGCGGCTTCAATGCTGATGCTGTTTTTGTTTTCTGCCGTAGTAAGCGAGGGTATCAGCAATTTGCCGGGGGAAGCAGGGCGTTCGGAGAGGATGAGGGCGAGTTTTCCATCCGCTTGCGCTGTTACATAGGGCTCTACCTGTTTGCCGGGGGCGATCTCAAGGATGCTGCCCTGCTGCGCCTGAATCACCTTTACCGGATAACTGAGTTGCCTGTTCTCATTCCTGAGCTGGCTTTCCGACAGTTTGAGTGTGTCGTCGGCGACGATCCATATATTCTGTCCCTGCGTGAACACCGCAACCGGGTCGTCAGCAAGCAGGGGCAGCATTATCTTCTCGCCCGTTATTTCCGCAGCGGGCATGGCCTGTGCTATCTGGGCAGCACTGGCCGCAGGCAGAGGTTCAGCTTTCACGGCTGCTTCGGACTCCTCAGTATGCCCTGCGGCAGGGCTGAGCCGGGTAAGCGAGATATAGTCATCCACAAGCGCGGGGGAGGCGGCGATTTCGCTTTCCACTGGCTTGCTGAGCGGTGTGGCTGCCTCAGCAGGCGCAGGCACGGGAGCGGGCGGAATTGCCGTGGGGGAAAGCGAGGGTATGGCGACAGCGGCCACGGCGCTGGCTACCGGCGCGGCTACAGGCGCAAGGGGGGCGGCCACGGGGGCTAAGGATGTGGCGATCGTCGCTAAAGACGTCGCAGGAGCCGCCGGGGCGGGTTTGGTGAATGTTGGAGAGGCGGAAGCAACAGGAGGTGTTTTTTCGGCCTTTTTCTTCGGCTCTTTTTTAGCCGGATCCCTGGTCTTTTTTGACTTTCTGGATTCCGGCGGTGTCATCGTGCTGATGGGGCGCGGTTTTCTTGGTCTGGTTTTGAGGTCAACACCGTTCTTGGCGAAGTCTATGCCGTCACGTTTATACACCAGAAAGCTTTTGGCATCCGCCGGGTTGCTGAGCGTAAGCACCACGGTCCTGCCGCCGTTTTTAGATTCCACTTCCCTGAGCACAGGCGTGAGCGCGGCGAGGGCACGGTCCCATTTGAGTTTTACCGGGTTTTTGAAATTGAGGATAACCTTGTCGTCACGCGTCTCGGTCTTGAAATCGACTTTGGAGCGTGAGTCCCAGCTGAATACGAGCTTTGCGCCTTTTTCCGTGATTTCAGAACTGACATAGCCGGTATCTTCAGCAAATGCCGCAGCCGTCATCCCCGACAGGATAAACAAAGATAAAGCCACGATTTTTGAAAGCCCTGCGCGCATATGCTGCAGAGATTATTCCTCTGCGTGGTAAGCAGCAAGCGATAAATGAAAATTCGTTTTCCGGCTTAGTTACTTAGCTTGCCGAACATGGCGTCGATTTCGGCTTGTGAAGGGGCGTGTCCCGGAAGCTGCGGTCCGTTGAGCAGGCTGTCATCTTCCTTAGCGGCGGAGGTGATTGCTTCCGGTGCGATAGTGCCGTCGCTGGAGAACAGGCCAATGAGCTTGCGGATCTTTGCCTCGGTAAAATCAAGGGCCGTCATCACTTTTTTGATACGCTGGCCGGTCAGGTCCTGGAAGTTGCAGGCCTCATAGATGCGTGCGGTGATATCGGTGATCTGGTTCTTCAGCGCGTCATCCGCTTTGGAAGCGCCGACCGTATTTTGTATCTCGTCGGCGGCGTCCATGATGGTATGGGCCGCTTCTTCGGTGGCTTTCACCACGGCATCGAGCTGCACGGCGGCGCCGCCGATGGTATGCGTTTCTTCGGCACCGGGGGAGAGCGCCAGTATCTCGTTCTTGGTGGCCTGGATATGGTTGGCGATCTTGGTGATCTCGTCCCTGAGGAACACTTCGGTAGCGGAGCTGCCGGGAGTGATGGCGGAAACCAGCTTCTCAAGGATGCCGCTTACGTCTTCAATGGGGACCACGCCTTTTTCACCCTTGATGGTGGCGAGTTCCTGGGCGATGGTCGCGCGAAGGTCATTACTGGACATGGGGAGCGTCTCTGTTGTTAGAACTGGCCAAGCACTGCGGTAAGCTTAGACTTAAGCGTTTCCGCGTTGAACGGCTTGACGATATAGTTGCTCACGCCTGCCTTAACGGCGGCGGCCACGTTCTCGGCCTTGCTTTCAGCGGTGATGAGGATGAAAGGCACAGCCTTGTATTTTTCGTCGGCGCGCACGTTTTTCAGCAGGTCGAAACCGGTCATCGGCTCCATGTTCCAGTCGGAGATAACGAGGCCGTAGGTCTTCTCCTTGAGCTTCTCTAACGCCATGGTGCCGTCGGTCGCTTCATCGACGTTTTCAAAGCCGATCTGCTTGAGAAGGTTGCGGATGATACGCAGCATGGTCTTGTAATCATCCACAATAAGGATATTCATGTTTTTATCGACAGCCATAGTTACTCCAGAAAGACAAAAAATAACGGTTTCAATTGAGGTTACTTTAGGGAATAATATTTAAGGCTTGGTTAAGAACCTGTTCATCATCTCTGCTGTGGCTGGCTGCAACCAGTGATTTTCTGCGATCCGCTACTCATGTACCGCTATGTACATTGCGTTGCGGTTCTTAAAAATCCCTGTTTTCGCTACGCCCCAGCGAAATCATGAACAGGCTCCGAGTGAATAGTTGTATTTTTGCACCAATTTTTAAGGATTGCAGAGGGGTTATGCGGTGGACGGACGTGCGGGAAATAGCGATTGCGCTTGAGGATGCGCACCCGGAAAAGGACAATGTGAACCTTCGTTTCACCGACCTGCGCGGCTGGGTTCTGGCGCTGCCGGGTTTTGCCGACAAGCCCGACGGCTGTAATGAAAAGATACTGGAAGCTATCCAGTCCTGCTGGATTGAAGAACGTGACTGAACTTCAAAAACTGCCCCATATTAAGACAATAGAAGGCCTCACGTTACATGCGTCGGGTGAAATTGCCGCAGCGATAGCCATGCTTCTGATTGCAGGCGACTTGGTGACGCTGCGCGGCGAGGTGGGGGCAGGCAAAACCAGTTTTGCGCAGAAGCTTATTTACGCGCTGGCCCCGGATGCGGGCGATGTGACCAGCCCTACCTTCAACCTCATGCAATCCTATGATGTTACGCTTGCCTCAGGGCAAGGGGATATCCTCTGGCATCTGGACCTTTACCGGCTGGAAGAGGCAAGCGAGGCTGCGGCGCTGGGACTCGATGAACTGGAAGCGCATATCATGCTCATCGAATGGCCGGAAATAATCGAGAAGCAGTTACCCGGAGCAAGGCTGGATATTTATTTTACGTTTGGCGATGACGCGGAAAAGCGCACGCTGCTATTGCATGGAAACGAGGGCTGGCGAAAACGGCTTGGCGCATTACGTGCGGCATGACAGAAAGAGAATAGGCTTATGACACGTTCTGAACAGATCAATGCATTTCTTGCCTCTGCCGGATGGGGCAGTGCCTCGCGTGTGCCGCTCGCGGGCGATGCGTCTTTCCGCCGTTATGAACGGGTGCATATGGACGGCAAACAGGCCGTGCTGATGGATGCGCCGCCGCCGCAAGAGGACGTGCGGCCATTCATCCGGGCGGGCGAGGCCTTGCAGGCGCTGGCCTTAAGTGCTCCGCGCATATTGCATGCGGATGTGGAGAAGGGGTTTTTGCTGCTGGAAGATTTAGGCGACGATCTTTATTCCCGCGTGCTGCGTGAAAACCCGGAACCGGAGCTGGAGCTTTACCGCGAAGCATCGCGCGTGCTGGAGCAATTATATCATGAAGAACATAAAGCGGAGCTTTCCGCGTTCCCGGCATATGATGAGGCGTTGCTCCTGCGCGAATGTATGCTGCTGGCCGAGTGGTTCCTGCCTGCCGTGATGAAGCAGGAGCAGGCGGCAACGCTTGCCGAAGAATACCGCCAGCTATGGATGAAGCTGCTGAAGGCGTTGCCGCCGCTGAAGCCCGTGCTGGTGATGCGTGACTATCACGCCGACAACCTGCTGTGGATGCCTGAACGCGAAGGCACGCGAAAAGTCGGCCTGCTGGATTTTCAGGATGCGGTAGCCGGTTCGCCTGCGTATGATATGGTTTCGTTCCTTGAAGATGCGCGGCGCGATGTGTCCAGTGCCACGGTCGCCGCCATAATCGAACAATATGTGAATTCCACAGGTATAAGGAAGGATGACTTCATGACGTCGTATGCGCTACTGGGGGCGCAGCGCAACTGCAAGATCATCGGCATCTTCGTGCGTTTGTGCGTGCGTGACGGTAAGCAGAATTACCTCTCTTTCCTGCCGCGCGTGTGGGGGCATTTGCAGGCTGACCTGAAGCACCCGCAGATGAAAGAGCTGGCGCAGTGGATGGATAAACATATTAAACCGCAATGGCGCGGGGTGATCAGTGCGCAACCTGCAAAGAAACAGGCGAGCGCATGAGCATGGTAGTCACCAAAGGCATGGTGCTGGCGGCGGGCAGGGGCGAGCGCATGCGCCCGCTGACCGACCATATGCCAAAGCCCATGATAGAAGTGGCGGGGCGCTGTATGGCCGACCGCGCTATCGACCGGCTACTGGAAGCCCGCGTTACTGATATAGTGGTGAACACATCCTATAAGGCTGAGATGCTCGAAGCGCATCTGGGAAAACGCGGCAATATAACCTTCTCGCGTGAGGAAACGGCGCTGGAAACCGGCGGCGGCATAGCCAGGGCGCTGCCGCATTTCGGGCAGGAGCCGTTCTTCGTGGTGAATGGCGACATTATCTGGCTGGATACAAAACAACCTGCATTGCTGCGTCTGGCGGCGTCATGGGATGATAATGTGGACGCGGTGCTGCTACTGCACCCGACCGGAAAAGCGGTTGGTTATGCCGGTGCAGGTGACTTTTTTTATGATGATAAAGGTTTTGCGCGCAGAGGAAGCAATGCTTCAGCGCCTTATGTTTTCGCTGGCGTTCAGTTGCTGCATCCAAGATTGTTCAGGGATGTGCCGCAGGGGGCCTTCTCCATGAACCTGCTATATGACCGGCTTATCAGCGCATCCCCGCAGCGGATTAAAGGGGTGATTCATGACGGAGAGTGGCTGCATGTGGGAGATGTGGGCGGTAAACAAAAGGCAGAAGCGATTCTCAGTTCTTTGAAATAATTGTCATGCCGTACAAGCGGTCAGTAGACCGCGCGATACGGTATCTATATTTCATCCGCAAGGAAGAAACATGACGCGGCAGCAGGCGCGTCGTGTACGATACTTCTCACACAGCAGGTCTGCTGACCTGCTACTACACGTTCCAGCATGTGAAAGATGGATTCCAGATAAGCTCGCCTGCTGACTCGCTTTCTGGAATGACAATTTTAAGGTTGTTTCCTGAACGGATAGGCCAACTGCCCGGTGATATGGTCGGGCACGGGATCGCCTTCAATGCCGAACACTTCCGGCTGTTTGCCCTTGGGCATGTAGAATGTGCCGAACATCACATCGAGGAAGGAGAAGGTCGGCGCGAAGTTCATGTTGCCGCCTTCGCTGGGGTAGGTATGGTGCCAGCGGTGGAACACGGGGCTGGCGAGGAAATATTTGAACGGCCCGAACGTCCACGGTACGTTGGCATGCACCAGCGGCGAGAAGATGGCGTTGAAAGGTATCAGCAGCAGGAACGCTTCGACGCGGAAGCCCATGCACAATACCAGCGCGTTTACCGATGTGGAATAAAGGATGATATTCACCGGATGGAAGCGTGCCGACGAAAGCCAGTCCACATGTTTGGAAGAATGATGGATGGCGTGGTACTTCCACAACGGGTCGCGGTGGAAAAGACGGTGCAGCCAGTATTGGAAGAAATCGGAAACGAGCAGGATCAGGAAAGCCTGCACGAGTATGGGCAGCGTGGCGAGGCTGCTCTCACCGGCAAGGTTCATGTAGCGCACGACGGCGACAGTGCCCAGGAACCCGATGAAGAACCGCAGCAGCGGATTGTAGAAGAACGGGCCGACAAAGAAGTAAAACATGTCAGCCTTCATGTCCTTGCGGAACAAGGGCTGCGTTTTTTTATCGGGCAATGCGTAGGAGAGGGGGATGAAGATGATAAGCGAAATGAGAAACCACTTCGCTATATCTAGGAACATGTGTACGAGGGGGTGGATCTGTGCCGTTTCTTCCATAATTAGAACGATTCTAACCTAAAGCCTGCTTAATATCAGCAATTAAATCGTCCGGATCTTCAATGCCTGAGGAAATTCTTATAAGTGAGTCACTTACGCCCATTTTGGCGCGTTCCGCAGGCCCGATATTAAAGTGTGTGGTGGAAGCCGGATGCGTGGCAAGGCTCTTGGCGTCGCCTAGGTTATTGGAAATGTCGATGATGCCCAGCTTATTCATAAAGCTGAATGCCGCCTTCTTTCCGCCCTTCGCCTCGAACGCCACCAGCGGGCCGCCCTTCTTCATCTGCTTTTTGGCCACGCTGTAATGCTGGTGGCTGGCAAGGCCGGGGTAAATAACGCGTGTAATCCTGGGGTGCTTTTCCAGCCACTTGGCAATGGCCAGCGCATTGCTGCAATGGCGCTCCACACGCAGCTCCAGCGTTTCAAGCCCTTTGAGTATCACCCATGCATTGAACGGGCTGAGCGACGGGCCGGTATGGCGGTGGAACGGCATCAGCTTTTCTTCGATGAACTGCTTCGTGGAAAGCACCGCACCGCCAAGGCTGCGGCCTTGCCCGTCAATATGCTTGGTGGTGGAATAGACCACGATATCCGCGCCCAGTTCCAGCGGATGCTGCAGCAGCGGGGTAGAGAACACGTTGTCGACGATAAGCTTTGCACCGGCTTTTTTGCACAGCTTCGCGACGGCGGCGATGTCCACGATATCGAGCGTGGGATTGGCGGGCGTTTCGATGAATGCCAGCGCCGTGTTTTTGCGGAAGGCTTGCTTCCACTGGCCGTGGTCGGCACCGTCCACGAGGGTATATTCAATGCCGAAGCGCGGCAATATCTGCGTGATGATGTAATGGCATGAACCGAACAGCACGCGGCTTGCCACCACATGGTCGCCTGCCTTGAGCTGGCACATCATGGAAGAGAACACGGCGGCCATGCCGCTGGCTACCACGCAGGCGCGCTCAGCGCCTTCCATCAACGCGAGGCGGTCTTCCAGCATGGCGCAGGTGGGGTTGGCGTAGCGCGAGTAAACAAAGCCCGGTTCCGTGCCGTTAAAGCGGTTTTCTGCTGTTTCGGCAGAATCATAGCAGAAGCCGGAATTCATGAAGATGGCTTCGCTTGTCTCGCCGAACTGGCTGCGGCGGGTGCCGCCGCGCACGAGTTTAGTGGCTAATTTCCATGATTTTGGGTCTTGTTTCTTATGCATTGCTGAGAGATAAAGCAGCATCAGGCTATAAGCAACGGATTTATGCACGGAAACAACCCGATACGCCCCCCTGCAAAGGGCGATGGCAGCACGCTGGACGTGCAGGCGATATTCCCCACCTTGCAGGGCGAAGGCCCCTATGCGGGCTGGCCTGCCGTGTTCGTGCGCCTTGGCGGATGCAATCTGGCCTGTGAATTCTGTGATACGGAATTTGAAAGCTTCAGCAGTTTTTCCGTGGCGGATATTGTACATGAGGTTAAAGCCAAAGCTGGCAGGGCAATGCTGGTGGTCATCACGGGCGGCGAACCACTGCGCCAGCCCATCGCGCCGTTATGCACGGCACTGATAGGGGCAGGGTTCAAGATACAGATAGAGACTAACGGCACGTTGTGGCGTGAGCTGCCGCAGGAAGTGGAAATCATCTGCTCGCCCAAGAACACCGGCAAGGGCTATGCCTCCATCAGGCCGGACGTGCTGGCGCGCACCAGGGCACTCAAGTTTATTATCTCGGAGCAGGCGGAAGGTTATCGCGATATTGCCGATGTGGGACAGGGTGCGGATATACCAGTCTATGTGCAGCCGATGGACGAATATGACCTTGCAAAGAATGCCGCCAACCTCAAGCGCGCAACGGAGATAGCGATGCAGAAAGGTTGCCGCCTTTCGCTGCAGCTTCACAAGATAGCGGGGATAGAATAAAGCAGCCTAGCGTGCGTTGCGGGCAGCTTGTCCAGCGGATACTTCAAGAAGCTTTGCTTGGTTCTCCAGTTCTGCAGTCAGGATGTTGAATGATTTGCCATGATCCCTGGCCTCTCGTACTGCAAAGGTAAGAGCCCCGTTGGAAGGGGCTTCACCTTTACCGCTTACCGCATTACGCACGTATACAACATCCTCTAATGCTTTAGAGGCATCAAACTCTTCGCCACTGAGCAGCCTGTTAACCTTCTTCAAAGCAATGAGCGGAGTGTTTGTACCGTTCCACTGCGGTGCTGCCAAATCAATATTATCCCTTATGGTAGCCAACTGTTGCTTGGCTTCATCAGAAAGAATTACAGCATGTTTTGTCATCGGGTGAACCTCTTAAGGATGTTTGAGCATAATATGGCATAATATACGATATGTCGGATAGCTTTAAAAATTAAGATTTGATGACAGTAGCGGGAGATTTATATTTACTTATGAGTCAATATGTTATAAATCGCACTCATCATGAAAAAAGCGGTGGTGCTCTTAAGCGGCGGGCTTGATTCCGCAACGGTGCTGGCGATTGCGAGGTCACAGGGCTTTGCGCCCTACGCGCTCTCCTTCCGTTACGGCCAGCGCCATAAGGTGGAAATTGAAGCGGCGAAGAAAGTGGCCCAGTCCATCGGCGTGCAGGAACATAAAATCGCCGATATCGATTTGCGTCTGTTCGGCGGCTCCGCACTCACGGCGGATATCGCCGTGCCAAAGCATGCGAACGTGGATGAGATAGGGCAGGACATACCCGTTACCTATGTGCCTGCGCGCAACACCATCTTTCTTTCCTTTGCGCTTGCATGGGCGGAAGTGTTGCAGGCGTATGATATCTTCATCGGCGTGAATGCGCTCGATTACAGCGGATACCCGGATTGCCGCCCGGAGTTCATCATCTCCTTCGAACAGACCGCCAACCTTGCCACTGCCTACGCGGTGCAGGCAAAAACGCGTGTGAGCATACATGCTCCGCTCATCAGCCTGACCAAGGCCGATATCATCCGTAAAGGGCGGGAGCTTGGCGTGGATTATGCCAATACCATCAGCTGTTACGATCCCGCGCCCGACGCCGGGGCCTGTGGCCGCTGCGACAGCTGCCTGCTGCGTGCCAGGGGGTTTAAGGAAAACGCGATTCCCGATCCCGCCGCGCGATTTGTTTAAAATTAGTAGTGCTTTGCTCCGCAGAAGTGCTAAAATACTGCCAGCCGTATACATTCAGCAGGAGAAAAACATGCGCTCTTCACGCCTGCCATTCCTCGCCGCGTTACTCATTCCTTCCATTGGCTTTGCGTCTGATTCTTTTGTGTCCAGCGGCATTCCGTATGTGTCGCCGACAAATGCGCGGGAGCGCGAAAATCTGGTGGACCTGCAGGAGCAGAAGATTCGCCAGTATGAGCCCGAACGGCAGGAGTCAGACGTGAACGCACAGGATATGGTGCGTCCTCCTTCTGACCTGCAACAGCATTTGCTGAATCAGCAGGGTACGTATAACCCGCAACAGCAGCACTCAACAGAGCAGCAAAGAGCGCTGGCGCAGGGGATGGCAGACTATCACCGGGTGCTGCGTGAGAGAAATATTGACCCCAACGCGATGCGTGCCGTCATCCCCCCGCCGCAGAGCTCTTACCCTCCCGGCCCCGATTCCGTATATTACGACCCGAATAAGGATTATTCGCCTGAGAGGCATTATATGCCCACTATGCCCAGCCCCAGATAGCCTGCGCCGCAGCGTCCATTGTTTGCAGGAGAAACTATGCGCTTTTATTGTTTGCCGTTCGTTGTGGCTATGCTCATTCCCGTCATTGCCGGTGCCGATGACAGTTTCGTATATACCCGCAGGCCCGCACCCGTGGCCGAGCAGCAGGAAACGGCACCCCGGCAGGAAATGCAGCCGCAGGGCGTTATCAGTAATGGCGGCAATGTCCACGAGGTGCCAGCCACCCCGCCGGGATGGGACTCGCTGACCACCGGCACGGCTAATGGCGGCGGCGTGCTGGGGAACGGCAATGGCATGAATGGCGGCTATGGCAGCCCGCTTGGTACGCTGAGCGGCAATAATATCATCACTAACGGCAATGCGGCGAACGACCTGCTGAACAGCATGGCTTCCGGCGGAGCGCGCCAGAGCTTCGGTGATGTAAGCGTCAGCAGCGACGGCGATGTTTCGCCCCAGGAGCGCGCCATGTATGCGGCATTCCTGGGTTCGTTGCTGCAGACCGTGCGTGCCCAGCCTGATACGGCTCCCGGGACCGCTACCAGCTATAATGGCGGCGGCTGGAAGCCGGTGACACCGGCATTCAACACCGGCGTTCCGGCGCATAGCGGCAGCATGGGCGTATCCGCCCCGGCAGTGCCTTGCCCGAACGGTGCGCGCGGCGTTGCAGGCGTAGGCTGCTGACACATCTATGGGCACGCAGCATATTCACGGCACATGTGTGGCTATCGGGCAGTGCGCAGTGCTGTTGCTGGGAGATTCGGGAAGCGGCAAATCCGATCTGGCATTGCGCCTGATAGATCGTGGCGCCGTGCTGGTGGCGGACGACCAGATACAACTGACTGCGGATAACGGCGTATTACACGCCTCCGCTCCCGCCAGTATCAGGGGGCTGCTGGAGGTACGGGGCATAGGCCTTATCAAAATGCCGTGTAAGGATTCAATACCGGTAGCGCTGGTGGTGCAGTTAGTGCCGCCTGCTCAGGTGGAAAGATTGCCCCTGCCGCAGTCGCGGGAATTCCTCGGGATCACACTTGCTGTATGTGAATTATCCGCATTTGAAGCTTCCGCCCCCATCAAAGTGGAAGGTGCAATTTCCGCTTTTCAGGACAGAAGGTTACAGGTGGGATTTTTAAGGGAATAGTCCCTGGCGCTGTGGATAACTCGATGTGGTAACAGCATAAATTGTCACAAAATATTCACATTACAAATCCAAAACCTCTGTATGATGTAAGCTGAAACGTATTCAGAAAGTGCGCGCGCATGGGATACTGGCGGGAAGAATTAAAAGACAATCCTGAACTGTATGTGGCCTACGCCAATCTTCTGGATGCGAGTGAAAATAATATTCCTGCGTTCGAGCGTGAAGTTCGCCGTCAGGGACTTTGGGATGAATACCAGCACTGGCGTCGCGCCAAGAAAAGTGAAGCTAAAAACGGCATTAATGAGAAAGGGCCCGTGGTCTTTTCAGCAGGAAAAAAGATTATCAGCGGCGTGGTGGCGTTGCTGACAGGAAAAGAAAAAGAGTATGACGAATGATGATTTAGATAAATTAGATCCGTTTCTTGCCAAGATGGCGGCTGTGCAAGCTGCGGATAAAGCTAGAGAACGCATGTTGCAAGTCGCAGGTATCAGCAATGGTTCCTGGGGTGATCATGTCGTGTCCTCCGGCAGCTATATCGAATCTGCGCACGCTCCCAAAGCCAAGGGCGGACGCGGCATGGGCTGACCGGCCCTGTACTGCCCAAATCCGTTGCGCTCCCTGTATTTTAAAGTACATTGCATTTAGAGCATTTCCCATTTAATCGTTCGCGTCGTTATCCTTCGGTCTCGGTGTGCTCATGTACTACGTGTACACTCCGCGCACCTTGCCTCGGCTGCCTAGCGAACAATTAAAGCGAAAACGCTCTAGAGTATTAAAGGAGTCTATGCGCGTTCTGCTGATTACAGGGTTGTCAGGTGCCGGTCGCTCCGTGGCGCTGCGCGCGCTGGAGGATATGGGCTATGAGGCGATAGATAACGCACCGCTTGCGCTTATCCCTTCGCTGCTGGCGTCCGGCAGTGCCGACCCGTTGCACCGGCTGGTGATAGGCACCGATGCGCGCAGCCGCGATTTCTCCGTCGCGCATTTTCAGGAGATGCTGCTAACGCTAAAGGGGCAAAGCGCGCATGAGGTGAAAGTGCTCTTCCTCAATTGCGACAATGAAGTGTTGCAGCGCCGTTTCACCGAGACGCGCCGCAAGCATCCGCTGGCGCTCGACAGGCCCGTGATGGACGGCATACGCCACGAACGCAGCCTTACACTGCCGGTACGCGATATGGCGGACATCGTGCTGGACACCACCGAATGGTCAAACGCCCAGCTGCGCGACGTGCTGCGCGAATACTTCAGCGAAGAGCGCAAAGCGCTTTCCATATTCGTAACGTCGTTTTCCTTCAAGCGCGGTGTGCCGCGCGATGCCGACCTCGTGTTTGACGTGCGCTTCCTGCGTAACCCTTTTTATGACGACGCGCTGCGTGAGCTGACCGGGCTGGACCCCAAAGTGGTGGCGCATGTGGAAGCCGACCCCGATTTCGCCGGTTTCTTTGAACGGCTCACCCAGTTGGTGGCGCCGCTGCTGCCGCGTTACCTGCTGGAAGGCAAAAGCTATCTGACGATCAGTATCGGCTGCACGGGGGGCTGGCATCGCTCGGTAATGGTGGCTGAAAAGCTTGCTGGCTTTTTGAAAAAGAAAGAGTATAAGGTGGGCGTTCGGCACCGCGAATTAGTGGATAAATAGGCTGTATAACTACGGGAAAGAGTTTTCGGAAATGATTGGTCTGGTAGTGGTTACTCATGGAAAGCTGGCTCTGGAATTCATAGCCGCGACGGAGCATGTGGTAGGCAAGCAGAAAGACATCGAAGCGATCTGCATCGAGCCTGAAGACGATATGGAAAAACGCCGTGAAGATATTATGGCTGCGGTGCAGAAAGTGGATTCCGGCGGCGGCGTCGCCATCCTTACCGACATGTTCGGCGGCACACCCTCCAACCTCGCTATCTCCATCATGGGCAAGGCCCCGGTGGAAGTGGTGGCGGGCATCAACCTGCCGATGATGGTGAAGCTTGCCAGCATCCGCAATAACATGCCGCTTGCGCAAGCCGTTCTTGCCGCGCAGGAGGCAGGCCGCAAGTACATCAACGTCGCCAGCAACCTGCTGACAAAGGACCCTGCGGCGTGAGCGCGGACATTACGGTTCCCGTTACCAATAAAAAAGGGCTGCATGCCCGTGCCGCCGCTAAGTTTGTTAAAACCGCAAGCCAGTTCGAGGCGGTGGTCAGGGTATCCAAAGTTGCAGGGGCGGGCGTAACCGACGCTTCCGCGCAGGTGGAGGCATCTGGCGGCTCCATCCTCGGGCTGATGATGCTGGGGGCGGAATGCGGCTCAACGATACGCATGCGCTCGGAATGCGAGCAGGGCAGCGCCGCTGTTGACGCGCTGCGCAAGCTGGTGGAAGAGAAATTTCAGGAAAGCGAATAAAAGCAAGGCTCAGGACTGATTAAACTCTTGCTTGCTTTTCCTCTCCCGCTTTGCAAGAGGAAAAGAGTCATGAGTCCTGATCCTAGCGGCTGATCTGGCCTTATTGCGCAATTTTCTGATGATTATCCATACAGAATAATAAGTTAGGTTTATCAGGCGATAAAGCGGCGATTGGATTGCGGTCAATGGAAGTTGTGAATGGCATGCCGTTGAGTTACAATGGGTTCTTGCTTTTACGGTAGAAGGAGTATGCCCATGTCGGAAGTTGTGATTCCCGTAAATTCCGCATTGAATACAAAGGACAGCATTGATGCCGGGCGTTATCAGCAGCTATACCGGCAGTCTGTTTCCGACCCCGAAGGCTTCTGGGGCGAGCAGGCCGGACGCCTGCTGTGGCGAAAACGCTGGGTAAAGGTGAAGAATACGCGCTACGCGCCGGATGTTTCCATCAAGTGGTTCGAGGGCGGCGAGCTCAACATCGCTGAGAACTGCATCGACCGTCACCTCGCTACCAAGGCAGATAAAACCGCTATCATCTGGGAAGGGGACGATCCTGCGGAATCGCGCCATATCACTTACCGCGAACTGCATGAGCAGGTATGCAGGCTGGCCAACGTGCTTACAAAACATGGCGTGAAAAAAGGCGACCGCGTAACGGTCTACATGCCCATGATACCTGAGGCCGCATATGCGATGCTTGCCTGTGCCCGTATCGGTGCGGTGCATTCGGTAGTTTTCGGCGGA
The DNA here is from genome assembly GCA_035906055.1 of Alphaproteobacteria bacterium. Lineage (GTDB taxonomy): Bacteria > Pseudomonadota > Alphaproteobacteria > Rickettsiales > JABCZZ01 > JAMIFV01. The sequence continues at coordinate 57,099 of JAMIFV010000016.1, forward strand.
TTCTCCGCGCAGTCGCTCAAAGGCCGTATCGAGGATTGCGGCAGCACGTTCGTCATCACCGCCGACGAAGGCGTGCGCGGTGGCAAGAAGATCCCTCTGAAGGCCAATGTGGATGAAGCGGTGAAGGAGCTTCCCTTCGTCAGCAAGGTGCTGGTGGCGCGCCGCACGGGCGGCAATGTGGCCTGGCAGGCCGGGCGTGACCTGTGGTACCATGAAGAAGTGGAAGCCGCTTCACCGCAGCATCAGGCACAGGCGTTCGATGCGGAAACGCCTTTGTACATTCTCTATACCTCCGGCTCCACGGGCAGGCCCAAGGGCGTGCTGCATACGACTGCGGGTTATCTCCTGTATGTGAACCTGACCTTCGCCACCATATTCGATTATCGCGACGGCGAAGTTTACTGGTGCTCGGCGGATGTGGGCTGGGTAACCGGGCATAGCTATATTGTGTATGGCCCGCTTTCCAGCGGCGCCACCACGCTCATGTTTGAGGGTGTTCCCAATTATCCGGACGCCTCGCGCTTCTGGCAGGTGATCGACAAGCACAAAGTGAACATATTCTACACAGCGCCCACGGCGTTGCGCGCGCTGATGCGTGAAGGCGACGAGCATGTGGCGGCATCCTCGCGCGCGTCACTACGCATACTTGCTAGCGTGGGCGAGCCTATCAATCCTGAAGCGTGGCTATGGTATTACAACGTGGTGGGCGAAAAACGCTGTCCGGTCATGGACACATGGTGGCAGACCGAAACCGGGGGCATACTCATAGCGCCCATACCCGGTGCGACGCCGCTGAAACCCGGTTCGGCCACGTGGCCGTTCTTTGGCGCGCAGCCTGTTATCGTGGATGCCGGCGGCAGCCCGCTGGAAGGTGAATGTGAGGGCTTCCTCTGCATGAAAGACTCGTGGCCGGGGCAGGCGCGCACGCTCTGGGGCGACCATGAGCGTTTTGAACAGACTTATTTTTCCACTTATAAGGGGTATTATTTCAGCGGCGATGGCTGCCGCCGCGATAAAGACGGTTATTACTGGATAACAGGACGTGTGGACGACGTTATCAACGTTTCCGGCCACCGCCTCGGCACGGCGGAGATAGAAAGCGCGCTGGTGGGGCATGAAGCCGTGGCGGAGGCGGCGGTAGTGCCCATCCCGCATGATATTAAAGGACAAGGTATTTATGCCTATGTGACCGTGAAGGCAAAAATCCAGCCTGATGAAACCCTTAACAAGGCGCTCATAGCGTGGGTGCGCAAGGCAATAAGCCCCATTGCCACGCCGGACGTGATCCATTTTACCCCGGCGCTGCCCAAGACCCGCTCCGGCAAGATCATGCGCAGGATATTGCGCAAGATCGCGGAGGGTGATACATCCACCCTCGGCGACGTAAGCACCCTGGCCAATCCCGAAGCGGTGCAGGCGCTGATAGACAGTAAGAAGTGATGTAGCACATGCAAAACGAACCCAGGGCTAATGGTGATGCCTCAGTAACCGGCCTGCCAAAAGCGTCAGGCCATCAGATCGCCGATATGCGCAGCCTTAATGAAGGCATTTTGAAAGTGATAGGATTACTGAACCGGGATGCGCATGCGCCCGGCATCAGTCAGTATGAAATGCTGCGCCGCCTTGTGCGTGACGACGGGCGGCTGAAAGAGCTGTATCACGGTGTGGTGAATCCCAGCAAAATCATACATGACGCAGTGCGGGTATTTGCAATGCAGGCCTCCTCCGGCGCAGAAGCTTCAGGCGGAAAAAGGCTGGATGATGTGTTGAAAGAGACCACGCCGCAAGACGTGTTTGATACGATCGTAAAGGACATCCTGCCCGCCGTAATCACTAATCATGTGCAGGGCTACATGACTGTTGGACGCGCCGCGCAACGTTAAATCAGCCTGTAAAGGACTGTAGCCCCGTTATGGCACGACCAAGTATCAGCGCATGGATGTCGTGCGTGCCCTCATAGGTGTTCACGCTTTCAAGGTTCATCACATGGCGGATGATATGGTATTCATCGGCGATGCCGTTGCCCCCGTGCATGTCACGCGCGATACGGGCGATGTCCAGTGCCTTGCCCGCCGAGTTGCGCTTGATGATGGAGATCATCTCCGGCGCGTAATTATTCTCGTCGATCAGGCGGCCAACGCGCAGGCAGGCCTGCAGGCCGAGCGTGATATCCACCAGCATATCGGCGAGTTTTTTCTGGATGAGCTGGTTGGCGGCAAGGGGCCTTCCGAACTGCTTGCGTTCCAGCACATAGGAACGTGCCGCCCCGTAGCAGAATTCCGCAGCGCCCAGCGCGCCCCAGCCAATGCCGTAACGCGCCTTGTTGAGGCAGGAGAACGGCCCCTTTAGGCCGGAAACGTTGAGCATATTGCCTGCGGGCACGAACACGTCGTCCAGCATGATGCCGCCGGTGGTGGAAGCGCGCAGCGACATCTTGCCTTCAATATGCGGCGTGGAGATGCCTTTCATGGAGCGCTCAAGGATAAACCCGCGTATCGTGCCGTCGGGAATCTCCTTGTCGCCGTAAAGCTTGGCCCATACCACGAAGATGTCGGCGATAGGGGAGTTGGTGATCCACATCTTGCTGCCACTGAGTTTATAGCCGCCGTCCACCTTCGCGGCGCGCGTCACCATGCTGCCGGGGTCGGAGCCGTGGTCAGGCTCGGTGAGGCCGAAGCAGCCGATGAGTTCCGCCGTGGCAAGGCGCGGCAGGTATTGCTGTTTTACCTCTTCGCTGCCGAACGTATGGATCGGGTGCATCACGAGGCTCGATTGCACCGAGAGCGCCGAGCGGTAGCCGCTATCCACCCATTCCACTTCACGCGCGATGAGGCCGTAAGCCACATGGCTGGTGCCCGCGCAGCCATAGCCTTCGATAGTGGAGCCGAGCATGCCCATTTTACCCATTTCACGCAGTATCTGCGGATCGAACTTCTCATGGCGGTTGGCTTCAATGATGCCGGGGAACAGCACATCACGCGCAAAGCGGCGCGCGGCGTCCTGCACCAGTTTTTCTTCTTCCGTCAGTTGCTCGTGGAGCAAAAGCGGGTCATCCCACAACAGAGCCTGTTTCATAATACGATATTCACAATCGAACCACGGTCCCAGTAAAGACCGCGGGCAAGCGCGGCGAGCGCACGTTCCACCAGCGACTGCATGGCTTCCGGCGTAGGGATGACATTGCGCGCAGGCCTTGGCGGCGGCATCAGTTCTTCGCGGTCGAATTCCTTGCTGCCGTCTTTGTCGGCGGATTTTCCCGTCACCGGCTTGCGCACGGCAGGCTTTACACTTAAGCCGCCTAGTCCAGTAGAAATAAACTCAGCCATATATTCCTCGCCGTGATTATATACTTCCTACTTGTGAATGTATTTAAAAATTATTAACGTTAAGGCATCATGAAAACAGGCACTATCGTTATTCTCACCGGCGCAGGTATTTCGGCGGAGTCGGGTGTATCGACCTTCCGCGACAATAACGGCCTGTGGTGCAACCACCGCATTGAAGATGTGGCGACGCCGGAAGGATTCATGCGCAACCCTGCGCTGGTGCAGCAATTCTATAACCAGCGTCGCGCGCAGCTTGCTGAGGTAAAGCCCAACCTTGCGCATGAAGCACTGGCGGAACTGGCAGAGAAATGGCCGGGCAGGTTTTTGCTCATCACCCAGAATGTAGATGATCTGCATGACCGCGCATTATTAGGGCGCTGCATCACCCCCTCACCCCAACCCTCTCCCCGCCGGGGAGAGGGAGGCGAGCAAAGCGAGCGGGCGAGGGGGCATTTCGAGCTTATCCATCTGCATGGTGAACTGGGCAAGGTGCGCTGCACCGATACAGGCTCCATTTTTGACTGGACGGGTGATGTTAAGGCGGAATCACAATGCGGTTGTTGCAATGAGATAGGCACGCTGCGCCCGCATATCGTGTGGTTCGGCGAGATGCCGCTGGAAATGCCAAAAATATACAATGCGCTGGCGCAGTGCGACCTGTTTATCTCCATCGGCACGTCGGGTAATGTGTACCCGGCAGCAGGCTTCGTGCAGGAAGTGCGCCGCAACGGGCGCAATGCGCGCACGGTGGAGCTAAACCTTGAACCTTCGCAGGGTTATTCGCTGTTCGAGGAACGCATCTACGGCAAAGCCACCGAGATAGTGCCGGAGTTTGTAAGAGCGGTGCTTGCAAATGTATCACAATTGTGATACGTTAAGTTTATGGAAAAAACACAAGTTATTCATGCGCGCATCGATCCTTCCCTCAAGCTTGCCTCGGAAGAGGTGTTTGCCGCGCTTGGCTTGACAATGGCGGACGCTATCCGCCTTTTCCTTAAGCAGGTGCAATTGCATGAGGGGCTGCCGTTTGACGTTAAAATTCCCAATGCGGCCAGCCGCAAGGCGCTAAAAGAGGCGCGAAGCAGAAAAACTGTTAACCGTTATAATGATTTTGCAGCATTGCGTAAGAAACTAAAGGTTTGAGTATGCAGGTGCGTTCAACGAAGCAGTTTGAACGTGACCTGAAGCGTGTATCGAAACGCCATAAAAATATAGATAAGCTGCATGTAGTGGTGGATATGCTGCAATCTGGCAGAATGCTGCCAGCACGCTACAGGCTGCATGCCTTGAAAGGTGAATGGGTGCCTGCGCTTGAATGCCATATCGAGCCTGATTGGTTGCTGGTATTTGAAGCGTACGATGAATACATCATGCTCCTGCGCACTGGCACGCATTCGGACTTATTCGGATAATTTTATGAGCAGCAATATTCGTGTGCGGTCAGCCAGCTTTGACGATATGCCTCAATGTTAAAGATCGTGCGCAAAAATGGGCAGCACCACCCTAAACCAGCGAAGGCCGATCTGTGCGCGAGGTAGCGCTTACTTAAGCGCCTTAGCCGCTTCCAGCACTTCGGCGGCGTGGCCTTCCACTTTTACTTTCGGCCATGTCCTTGCAATTTTGCCGTCCTTGCCGATAAGGAAGGTTACACGGTCGATGCCCATGTATTTCTTGCCGTACATGCTCTTTTCCACCCATGTGCCATAAGCTTCGCACACGGCACCGTCCGTGTCAGATGCCAGCGTGAAGGGAAGGCAGAATTTTTCCACGAATTTGTCGTGGCTTTTCACATCGTCCTTGGAGAGGCCGATGATAACGGTATTGGCGTTTTTGAAATCGCCCATCAGGTCGCGGAAGTCCTTGGCTTCAATAGTGCAGCCGGGCGTGTCGTCCTTGGGATAAAAATACAGTACCACATTCTGGCCTTTGAGGGCGGAAAGGGTGACGCTGCCATTGCCCTGCGTGGGCAGGGTGAAATCCGGCGCGGTGGAACCTTCTGCGGGATGATTGGGCGTTTTAGCGGCTGGTGCGGTGCTCATGTGATTCTCCTTATGTATAAACTGTCATTCCCCGAATTTTGTATAGCTAAATTATAGGGGAATCCACCTTGCTGCAAGGTGGTTCGCCCTAGAATTGCTGGCGCAATTCAGGCGATGACGAAAGCATGCAAGACGATAACATGGTTAAATGCGCTTGCCAATCCATTCGATGACGGTCTTGGGCTTCAGGTCGGCAAGGCGCGTTTCCCGCAGTATGGTGACGTCCCTGCCGCGAGGCGCGCACAGTGCGGGATTGGAAAATTCTGAGAATAATATCAGTGAAGGGCAGCCAGCCGTGGCTATCAGATGCATGGGGCCGGTGTCGTTGCCGATGGCAAACGCGGCGCTGCGTGCCAGCGTCGTGATCTCGGCAAAGCCCGTTTTTCCCAGCAGGTTAATGGCGCCGGGACAGAGCGATTCAATGGTGGAAAGCACCGAGGCTTCCGCGTGCGTGCCCAGCAGCACGGGGGTATACCCTTTTTCACTTGCCCATTTGCACGCTTCGCCAAAATGGATGGCGGGCCAGCGCTTGCCGCAGCGATGCGCGGAACCGCCCGCCGCCACGAGGAAATAGTGTTCCGGCAGGTTGAAGGAAGAGATATCCGCCGTGAGCCAGTCTAGGCTTGGGGCAGGGGAGGTGGGGATGCCTGCGATCTCCAGCTGCTGCCGTTCACGATCCACCGTGTGCAGCGACGTGCGTTCCGGCGTGTTGTGACGGTGCGAACTGCCCGGCGCGATGCCCGACCATTGCGGCGCTTTGTTACCCAGCAGGCGGAAATACCACGATGTGCGCTCCGAGGTCTGCAGGTCATAGATGCGCGAGAACCCGCCATTGCGGATGCGCGCCACAACGCCCAGGAAGGCGGGTATGTTGAACAGCTTCGGGCGGTTGTCGATCCAGACTTCGTTGAAATATACGCTGGAACCCAGCAGCCCGGCATAAGGTTTGGTTGTCATCAGCACGATATGGTCGTCAGGGTGATGTTTCCTGATCGCGGCAAATGACGCCGTCGCCTGTACGATGTCGCCGAGCGCGCCGTGCTTGATAACGAGGATTCTATTCATACTTGCTGTGTATCAGTTCCCAGTAGGTTTCCATGGTCTTGGCGCACATCACCTCTGCTGAGAAATGGCTGCGCACATGCTGCATCGCCTGAATGCCGATGCGGTTCTTTTCCAGGTTGCTGAGCGAAAGCGCATGGGTGATTATTTTGCTCAGTTCATCGCAATCACCGGGGCTGGCGAGCCAGCCCGTTTCACCGTCTATCACCGTTTCGCAGGCCCCGCCATGGCTGGTGGCTATGGCCAGCTTGCCCATGGCCTGCGCTTCCACCGGCACGCGGCCAAAGGCCTCGGGTTCGATGGAGGGGGAGACTACTATTTCCGCCAGCATATAGGCTTCCGGCATATGCACGGTGGGTGCCACCATGCGGATATTCTCGCCAAGCCCGCGGCGCATGATGTCCTGCTCCAGTTCGCGGTGATAGTCCTTGTGGCCCACATTGTCGCCAAGCATCAGGCAGAAGAAATTGCGATGCGGCACCTTGTCCAGCGCGTCGACCACCACATGGTGCCCTTTCCAGCGCGTGATGCGCCCGGGCATGAGGATAACGGGCAGATCGTCCGGCAAACGCCATTTGGTGGCCAGTTCCACCATGCGCTGCGGCAGCACGCGCACGGGGTCGAACACGTTGAGGTCAACACCGCGATGGATGGTGCGGATAATCGAGCTATCAAGCCTGTAATTGGCAGTGATATGGTCGGCCACGAAGTTGGAAACGGCGATCACGCGCTCGCCTTTGGTCATCACCTCGTTATAACGCTTCTTCCAGTCATGTTTAAAATTATAGACGCCGTGGAAGGTGGTGACGAAATGCGCGCCGGTATTCTTGGCGGCATAAAACGCGCTCCATGCCGGGGCGCGCGAGCGCGCATGGACGATATCCACCTTGCGTTCACGGATAATTTTTTCCAATGCTTTGGAATTGCGCCACATGATCAGCGGGTTTTTAGTGGCCAGCGGCAGGTTGATATGTTCGCCGCCGACGAAAGTAACGTTGGAGACCAGCGCGCCGCCTTCGGAGGCTACCAGCGGTTTCCAGCGGCTGCGTGCCAGCGCGCCGGTGACCTCCACCGTGCCGCGCTCAACGCCGCCGGAGCGCAGTGCGGGCAAAACCTGTAATACAACGGGCTGTTTCATGTTCGTTATTGCTACGGAATCAGTTCGAGTGTTATGACAGTTTATATCTGTAATCCAATCTTTTTTTGCGACCTATGGAAAAGCCTTCGATTCTTAAGACCGCCGATGGCGGCAGCATCGCCTACCACCGGCTTGCCGGGGTATCTCCGGGGATAATTTTTCTCGGTGGCTTCCGTTCCGACATGACCGGGGTAAAGGCGACCGCGCTTGAAGGATTCTGCAAGGAGCGGGGGCAGGCGTTCATCCGGTTCGATTATCGCGGGCATGGCCAGTCCTCCGGTAAATTCGGGGATTGCACGCTCAGCACGTGGCTGGAAGACGCTTTGCTGGTGCTCACCAAGCTCGCCAAAGGGCCGCAGATAATAGTTGGCTCGTCCATGGGCGGGTGGCTTTCATTGTTGCTGGCGATACAGAAACCGCGCCGTATCGAAGGCATTATCGGCATAGCGGCAGCACCCGACTTCACCGAGCACCTCATCTGGGATAAGCTCACCGATAAGCAGAAGACGCAGTTAAAAGAGGATGGCAAGATTCTGGTGCCGTCCGATTATGGTGATCCTTACCCCATTACCGCTGACCTGATATTGGATGGTCGCAATCATCTGATATTACATAGGGATATTCCCGTATATTGCCCCATACGTCTGCTGCACGGCATGAAAGACGACGACGTGCCGTGGGAGGTTTCGATGGCCGTAAACGAGAAGGTGGGCAGCAGCGACGTGAAAACCATCCTCATCGAAAACGGCAATCACCGCCTGAGCGAGCCGGACGACATTAAAAAACTGCTGAGTGTTACGGCCAAGCTGCTGGGTTCTATTGAGCCGTCATCCTGAGCGCAACGAAGGATCCTCTTGCTTTGGTATAGATAGCAAGTAGATCCTTCGTCGCTATGCTCCTCAGGATGACGGTTCTGCCAAAAACGACCCCGTGACAAGTCTAGGCTAAGGACTCATTAAATTATTGCTTTCTTTTCCTCTCCCTTTGAGGGAGAGGACGCGTTTGCCTTGGGTTTAGCTTTAGCTAAGCCCTTAGGCAAACCGAGGTGAGGGGGCATTTACATTCACCCTCACCCAGCTTCGGCTAAGCTGCTGCGCTGCAAAGCCTGCGCAACCCTCTCCCGCTTTGCAGGAGAGGGGATTTATGAGTCCTGACCCTAGGGCTGACAAGAGAAGTTTATTTCTTCTACCCATCAACTGATTTTTCGGCAGCGGGCGTTGGTTGCAAGTCGTTATGGGATTTTACATCGTTGCCGCCGGTGACAGGTTCCGCAAGCGCTTTGAAGTCTCTGACATAGAAATTTTTAATACCGCTCGCCGCTTAAGGTTTTGTGACGACGTTGTTCCTTGACTTATAGCTGAAATAGCTGTAACATATGTTATGTAATTAAATTAAGGAATAACATGCAGATAATGACATCTCTTGAAGCCCAGAATCATTTTGGCGAGATGATTGACTCTTCCCAGCGCGAACCTGTGCTCATTACGCGCAGGGGGCGGCCTGTATCCATAGTAATTTCTCCCTGCGGGGATGTAACCAAGGCGATGCACAGCTTTATAAAAGCGCTTGGGGAGCTTTCTCCCTTGCGTGGGAAAGAGGCCGCACGCAATATGGAGCAAGCTCTTTCCGGTTTGGGCAAGCAGGCGGAAAAGGAAGGCCTTACAGAAAAAGACATTCACGCCATGATCCGCGAGCCATAAGTGCTCATGCGCATCGTAGTGGATACAAACGTGCTGGTAAGTGCCGCGCTTCTTCCGGCCAGCACCAGCGCAAAAGCATTGCTGTATGCGGTAGAGCATTATCAGCTGGTGCAGTCCGAAGCGACATGGGAGGAGTTTTGCGAGGTTATCTCACGCGCAAAATTTGACCGCTATTTCAACGGTAACGACAGAAGCAATTTTATCCTTTCCATTGCACGGGCAAGTGAGTTTATGGATGTAACGGCTTGCGTAAATGATTGCAGTGATCCCAAAGACAATAAATTCCTGGAACTCGTCATTTCTGCGCATGCTACGATTATTGTCAGCGGTGATTCGCACTTGCAAAGCATGCATCCTTATCGTGATATCGCTATTTTTAATCCGCAAGGGTTACTAACGCTAAAGAAATAGTTGCAACACCTTGCGAATACGCTACATCTTGCGGCATAATCCATCCTAAAATGAGTAGTATCATGAAACCCACCGCCAAGCCCAAAAATCCCTGTTTTTCCTCTGGTCCCTGCGCCAAGCGCCCCGGCTGGAGCCTTGATGCGCTCAAAGGCGCTGCCCTTGGCCGCTCGCACCGCGCCAAGATCGGCAAGACCAAGCTGGAACAGGTGATTGAAAAGAGCAAGGCCGTGCTGAACATGCCGAAAGATTATTTGCTCGGCATCGTGCCTGCATCCGATACCGGCGCTATCGAAATGGCGATGTGGTCACTGCTGGGAGCGCGCGGTGTGGATGTGTTCGCGTGGGAAAGCTTCGGCTCCACCTGGGCGGCTGACTGCAAGAAGCAGCTCAGGCTGAAAGACCTGCGCGTGTTTGAAGCAGGCTATGGCCAGATACCTGATTTCAAGCAGGCCGACTGGAGCCGCGACGTTATCTTCACATGGAACGGCACAACGTCTGGTGTAAAAGTGCCCGACGCTAACTGGATCCCCGATAACCGCGAAGGCCTTTCCATCTGCGACGCGACCTCCGCCGTATTCGCCATGGATGTGGCATGGGAGAAGCTCGACGTGGTCACGTGGAGCTGGCAGAAAGTCATGGGCGGCGAGGGGGCGCACGGCATGATCGCGCTTTCCCCGCGCGCCGTAAAGCGCCTGCAGGAATACACCCCCGCATGGCCGATGCCGAAAATCTTCCAGATGGCCAAAAGTGGCAAACTTATTGAAGGTATTTTTAAGGGTGAGACCATCAACACACCCTCCATGCTCTGCGTGGAAGATGCGCTGGATGGCCTCGTATGGGGCGAACAGGTGGGCGGCCTGAAAGGCCTCGTTACCCGCAGCAACAATAACCTGAAAGCCATTGAAAACTGGGTGACAAAAGCTGGCTGGATCGGCTTCCTCGCGGAAACCAGGGAAACCCGTTCCAATACGTCCGTATGCCTCAAGATCGTTGATCCGTGGTACGCTGGCCTTTCCGCTGAAGAACAGGAAAAAGGCGCGAAGAAAATTGCCTCACTGCTCGAAGCTGAAGGCGTTGCCTATGACATCGGCGCGTATCGCGATGCTCCGGCAGGCCTGCGCATCTGGGCGGGCGCTACGGTGGAAACTTCCGACCTTGAAGCGCTCTTCCCGTGGCTGGATTGGGCGTTCGGTGAAGTGAAAGCCGCTGCTACCAAGGCTGCGTGATTTCACTTACCGGATTTTTACAAAAATCCACCCGGCTAGGAACTTCATCCTTATGCCGCGTGTGGCATAGTGCTTTATGTGACGCAGAGAGATCTGAGTCACAAGGGGCCGGGGGAGCAATATGTTTCTTCATGAAATTATTTGCCTCCCCCGGTACCGTTACAGGCTGACGGCCACATAAAAATCCCCCTATTTATCCCTTTACAAGCATGTTGGCGCTTGTCATAAGGAGGCGTGAAATATCCTTATTTATGAGAGCGCCCCAATGCCTAAAGTACTGATTGCCGATAAATTAAGCCCCCAAGCGATTGACGTGTTCAAGCAGAACAAGGTGGAAGCTGATGTGAAGACCGGCCTCACACCCGAACAGTTGCTGGAAATTGCCGACCAGTATGACGGCATTGCCGTACGCTCCGCCACCAAGATATCCCAAAAGGTGCTTGAAAAAGCCAAGAAGCTGAAAGTGGTTGGCCGTGCCGGTATCGGTGTGGATAACGTGGATGTGAAGGCCGCCACCGCCGCAGGCGTGGTGGTGATGAACACCCCGTTCGGCAACTCGGTGACGACCGCTGAGCATGCAGTCTCCCTCATGATGAGCCTCGCGCGCCAGATCCCGCAGGCCAATGCCTCCACCCATGCGGGCAAATGGGAAAAGAACAAGTTCATGGGCGTGGAAATGTCCGGAAAAACGCTCGGCCTCATCGGTTGCGGCAATATCGGCTCCATCGTGGCCGACCGCGCGCAGGGCCTCAAAATGAAAGTGATTGCATACGATCCCTTCCTCTCTACCGAAAAAGCCGCTTCCATTCAGGTGGAAAAAGTAGAACTGGACGAACTGCTGGGGCGTGCGGATTTCATCTCGCTGCATACGCCGCTCACCGATTCCACCCGCAACCTGCTTAATAAAGACTCCCTCGCCAAGTGCAAAAAAGGCGTGCGCATCGTCAACTGCGCGCGCGGGGGCCTCGTGAACGAAGCCGACCTCAAGGCAGCGCTTGAATCCGGTCAGGTGGCCGGTGCGGCGTTTGACGTATTTGAGACCGAGCCCGCAACCTCCAATCCGCTGTTTGGCATGGAGAGCTTTATCTGCACGCCGCATCTTGGCGCTTCCACGTCTGAGGCTCAGGAAAATGTAGCCGTACAGGTGGCCGAGCAGATGTCGGAATACCTGACCGTGGGCACCGTAACCAACGCGGTGAACATGCCGTCGGTTTCTGCGGAAGACGCTGCAAAGCTGAAGCCTTATATTACGCTGGCAAGCCAGCTTGGCAGCTTCGCAGGCCAGCTTGCAGACACCGGAATCAAAGGCGTGAAGATCGAATTTGAAGGCGCTGTTTCCAAAATGAATACCAAGCCGCTGACCGCTGTGGCACTTGAAGGCCTGCTGTCTCCGCTGGTGGAGACAGTGAACATGATCAACGCTCCCGTAATTGCGAAAGAACGCAATATCGACGTAAGCGAGGTGAAGCATGACCGTGCAAGCGATTACCTGACACTCATCCGCCTGACGCTTATCACCGAAAAAGGGGAGCGCACGGTTGCCGGTACGCTGTTCGGCGTGCAGCCGCGCCTGGTGGAACATGCGGGCGTGAAGCTGGAAGCGGCGCTTGGCGCACGCATGCTTTATGTGAACAACGAAGACAAGCCCGGCCTTGTGGGCGGCCTCGGTAAAATTCTCGGCGAAGCGAAGATCAACATCGCCAACTTCCACCTTGGCCGCAACGACGCACGCAACGAAGCTGTGGCGCTCGTGGAAATGGATCAGGATATTTCCGCTGAAACGCTGGCGCAGATATCCAAACTGCCGAACGTGAAGCTGGTGAAAGTGCTGCACTTCTAGAGAGTGAATGCTGGTATGATCACATACACGCATGAACGCGCACTAACGCCGGAACAGTTCATTGATGTTCTTAAGCGCTCTGGGCTTGCCTCTCGCAGGCCAGTGCAGGATGTAGCGCGTATCGGCACAATGCTTGAAAGTTCCAACCTTCTTGTGACAGCGTGGGTAGGTAATGAGTTAGTCGGAGTGTCACGGGCGCTGACGGATTTTGCTTATTGCACCTACCTCTCTGATCTGGCTGTAGACAGCGCATACCAGAAACAAGGCATTGGAAAACGCCTTATTGAAGAAACCCGCCGTATCGGGGGCAAACAAGCGAGTCTTATCCTGCTGTCTGCTCCCGATGCGATGAGCTACTATCCATCTATCGAGATGGAGAAAATAGAGAATGGTTTTATTATAAAACGGTCTGATTAAGATCAGCTCGCCTTCTTTAGCATATCATCAAGGCGCTGCTTCATCTGGTCTTGGGTCAGCACTTCCCTGACCGTGGCAACCGTCCATTTATGGCCGAACGGGTCCATCACCGTGCCGGTGCGGTGGCCGTAGAACATGTCGGCTATGGGGTAGATGACTTTGGCACCGTTTTTCGTGGCCTGTTCAACCGTTTTATCAACATCCGGTAACATCAGGTAAAGGGAAGCGGAGCGTGCTTCGGTCTTCATATCCGGCGCCAGTGCGCCGCGTTCGGGGTTCTCTTCCGTCATCATGACGCTCGCGCCGTCAATTTTTATTTCGGCGTGCATGATGGATTTGCCATCCGGCGCCATCATCCGCATAACCTCTTCAGCGCCGAAGGCTTTTTTATAGAACTCAATGGCCTTCTCCGCGCCCTTTACAATAAGGTAGGGGGTTACGGCGGATTGCTGCTGTTCAGCCTTGGTTTTTTCACTGTTCATGGGTATATCCTTTCTATGGGAGACGGGAGGCAACTCTACTCCCGCCAGCCTGAATGGACAAATTAAAAGATGGAAGCCTTGCGTCTCGGAGTGAATATCGACCATGTGGCCACGCTGCGTAATGCGCGCGGCGGCGTGCATCCATGCCCCGTAAAAGCGGCCCTGCTGGCGAGGGATGCGGGCGCTGACGGCATCACCGCGCATTTGCGCGAAGACCGCAGGCATATCCGCGACACGGATATGGAGCGCCTGAAGAAAGAGGTGGCATTGCCGCTCAATTTTGAAATGGCCGCGACGGAAGAAATGCAGCGTATCGCGCTTGCCGTGAAACCCAACGCCGTGTGCCTCGTGCCGGAAAAGCGTACGGAAGTGACGACCGAAGGCGGGTTGGATGTGGCAGAGCAGGCGGCGCGCCTGAAAGAATATATCAAGCCATTCAGGAATGCGGGCATCCGCGTTTCATTGTTTATTGACCCGGATAAAACACAGCTGGAAGCATCTGCCAAAGTGGGCGCGGATATTGTGGAACTGCATACAGGGCGCTATTGCGAGCAGCCCGGTGAGAAAGAACTTACGGCATTACAGGCATCAGCAAAACTGGCTGTGGCATTGGGGCTTGAGTGCCACGCCGGGCACGGTATCGGGTTTAATACGGTAAAACCCATTGCCGCCATTGCTGGGATAGTGGAACTCAATATCGGCCATTTCCTCATTGGAGAGGCCGTGTTCACGGGGCTGAAAGAAGCGGTGCAGCACATGAAAAACCTTATGAGGGAGGCGCGCGCATGATACTGGGCATCGGGGCTGACATAGTGAACATCGAGCGCGTGGAAAAATTGCTGCAGCGTTTTGGCGCAAAGTTTGAACAGCGTTTGTTTACCGCAGGTGAGATCGCCTATGCCAATGCGCGCGGCAAGGCAGGTGCGCATGTGAAGGCCTCCACGCTGGCCAAGCGTATCGCGGCGAAAGAAGCATTTGTGAAAGCCATCGGCAGCGGGTTCACCGGCGGCATTACATGGAAAGACATCGAGGTTGTTTCTGACAGTGCGGGCAAGCCCGCTATCATTACCAGCGGCACTGCGCAGAGCAAATTGCGCACGATTGCTCCGCGTGGCATATTGCCGCGTATCGATGTTAGCCTTGCCGACGATTACCCCGTTGCACAGGCATTTGTGGTGATTTCAAAGGCGATAACCATCTGAATAAAAACAATATAAATATAAATACCTGAACGCTATAGCTATTTTTTTGGTTTTAACGTATAAGCTATATACGACTCTTGGATTGATGACAGTGACCGCAGGGAAATGAACGCGGGGGTGCCAGCGCACCAGTTAAGACAGACGAGGCACTTAGTGCCACTCAGCTTTTCTTATATTTATTGGCGTTGAGTTAAGAGTAAAAAACACCGCGATGTGTGGTGTTGATTGCTGCCGTTCAGGCAGCGCTTTTAACGACGACAAGGATATAGAATGACTGAATTCAAGAAGTTCAATTTAACTCCGGCATTGCTGGAGACCCTCACCGCTATCGGCTACATGACCCCCACGCCCATTCAGGAGCAGGCGATTCCGCCCGCACTGGAAGGCAAGGACATTCTGGGTTCCGCCCAGACCGGCACCGGCAAGACCGCCGCGTTCGGCCTGCCGCTGATCACAAAATTACAGACCAGCCACCGTGGTTCGGCGCTCATCCTCACGCCCACGCGCGAACTTGCTTCGCAGGTGATGGACGTACTCAGGAAGATGCTGGGTAAATATAATACCATACAGACCGCGCTGCTGATCGGCGGCGAATCGATGGGCCCGCAGTTCATCCAGCTGCGCAACCGCCCGCGCCTTATCGTGGGCACGCCGGGCCGCGTGTTCGACCATCTCGAACGCGGCACGCTCATGCTGCATGACGCAGGCTTCCTCGTGCTTGATGAAACCGACAGGATGCTCGACATGGGCTTTTCCATCCAGCTCGAAAAGATCCTCAAATTCCTGCCCAAGGTGCGCCAGACGCTGCTGTTCTCGGCTACCATGCCATCCAATATCATGCAGCTTTCGCAGAAATACCTCACCAATCCCGTGCGTATTGAAGTGGGCAGCACGGTAGCCACCGCGCAGAACATAGACCTTTCCTACGAGCATGTGGACTCCGATAAGAAGTACAGCAGGCTCACTGAGGAACTGAACCAGCGCGAAGGCACGATCATCGTGTTCGTGAAGACCAAGCGCGGGGCTGAACGCCTTGCATTCAAACTTGCGCGCCAGAAATTCAGCGCCGAAGCGATTCACGGCGACCTCAAGCAGAGCGCGCGTGACCGCGTGATAGAAGGGTTCCGCGATAAGAAATACCGCATCCTCGTGGCAACCGACATCGCTGCGCGCGGCCTTGATATCCCGCATATCGAACATGTGATCAACTTTGACCTTCCGCAGGCGCCCGAAGACTATATCCACCGCATCGGCCGCACGGCAAGGGCAGGGGCGCAGGGCTTTGCCATCAGCTTCATCTCCCCGGAAGACATGCTCAAATGGCGTGAGATCCAGCGCATGCTGAACCCTAAGGCAGCAGGCGCACCTGCACAGCATGAACCGCGTGAGCCGAAACCGCATCGCGGCCAGGCTGGCAATGGTGCTGAAGGCGATAAACCCAAACGCCGCCGCCGTCCGTTCTTCAGGCGCAAGCAGGGCGGTGGTGAGCAGCGGGCTTCGGCTTAATTAAAATACAAACTGTCACCCCGGCGCATGCCGGGGGCCAGCCCCACCAATCACTCGTTGCATGGCTGGATGCCGTCATTCGACGGCATGACAAGATTAGAAAACTTGTGTGAAGGTTCGTTTAAGAGCTGCATCCACCGCCTGCATGCTGTGCGGTGCACCAAGCGCTTTCAATGACGTAACGCCGAATTCGGTGATGCCGCAGGGCACGATGCCCGCATAATGGCTGAGGTCAGGCGACAGGTTGATGGCGATGCCGTGATAGGTCACCCATTTGCTTACACGCACACCGAGCGCCGCTATTTTGGCCTCCGTCATAAGGGGGGAACGCTTCCCCCCATTCTGCCGCCGCAGAATGTCCCCTGCGAGGTCGTCGTGAAATGCTCCTCCACGCCCATTGCCGGATGGGGTGTGTTCCACCCACACGCCCACGCGGCCTTCACGTATAAGCCCCTCCACGCCGAATGCTTTCAGCGTGAGGATTATCCATTGTTCCAGCTGCTGCACGAAGCGGCGCAGGTCCTGCCCTCGCTTGCGCAGGTCGAGCATCACATACGCGATGCGCTGGCCGGGGCCATGATAGGTATACTGGCCGCCGCGCCCGGTCTGGTAGACGGGGAAGCAGGCGTCCAGCAGGTCACTGCCGGTGGCGCTGGTGCCTGCCGTGTAAAGCGGCGGGTGTTCCAGCAGCCAGATCATTTCATCCGCCTTGCCTTCGATGATCCGCTGCACGCGGCTTTCCATGAAAGCGACGGCTTCCTCGTAGGGCACAGGCATATCGGAAAATTTCCATTCCATGCTGCTTTGTACAGCTTAAGGCAATGGGGTTGCAAGGGTAGAGGAGTCTTGCTCCTGTTTCTGCGCCAGGTCGTTGGCGAGGATGGAATCTATCATCTTTTTGGCAAAGAAATAGGACGGGTGATGCTTTGCACCGCCTATATCGCTGATGAAATACGCATAGAACTGCTCGTAATCCTTCAGGCTCTCCTGCGGCGTATCGGTGCTGTGGCCGGAAGCGGCTTCAGGCGCGGGTATGGCGGCGGGCGCCTGTTCCGGCTCGGCTTCGTTGAAGATATCGGAGGCAAACCGTCCCCTCATGGAGGTGCCCGCCACGCTCAGCCCCTGAATGGAGGCGATCTCCTGCAAGGTCTGCATGAGCGCATAATCGTCGATGGCGCCGCCATTGAGCACCTGCTTGCGCGCAATGTCCAGCTCGCGGGCGAGGTGGCGGTCAAAATCGGTATTATTGAAATTGCTGATGGCGATAAGCGTTTGCAGGTCGGTTATCAGCCTTTCACGCTGGGGCGCGGCAATGGCCTGCGTTTCCGGCAGGCTCGCCTGGTCAGGGCTGCCTGTCCTGAGGGATTTCGGGGCATCGCAAGAAGTGGCTTCGCGCACAAGGTTGGCAAGGCGGAGTATCTCTTCTCTCTTGCGGTTGCGGGTTGTCTGGGCGGTGCCGCTGCGCAATATGGCGGGCGATGTGTTCTCATTTATCAGCACGATGAAATAGCCGCCTGAGAACACGGCGTCCACGAGGCTGTGGTCGGAAAAGCGAATCTGCTCGCCCTGCTTAAGTGCACGAAATCCCGCGCCGCGGAAAGGGCTGGGTCTGACTGTCATCCCGGTACTCCCTGTTCCGTAGTCGGCTTGCTGGCCATGCGTTTAATTTACCTTATGCGAGGAAAAGACCCTGTTCGCGCTGTTCCTGCGCCGGGGTCTGCGGGGACGTAAGCTTAAAGGGATCAAAGCCGGACATGTTCATGCTGTCAGGGATAAGCTGGCGCAGGCTGCGGTTTGAATCACCGCCGCCAAGTATGGCGCCCAGCGTTGTGGCTGCGGAAGTCATTTCATTTCTTCCCCTGCGGCCATAGCCAGCACTGCCTTGAGCAGCAAGGCTTTCACCGCCGCCTGAAACTTCGATATCCACATCGGGAGAACCGTCACCGTCATCTACTTGGCTCACATGCACAGTGCGTCCCCTTCTGCGAAGGGTTATATCAGTATCCCCCACTTTTTCAGCATTCTGGAGGTAAGTATATTGCTGCATTACAGAGGCAAGTGATGCGCCGCTGCCAATCGCAGCGATAACCCTGTCTGCGGCAGCCTGATCACCCCTGTCGCCAGCCCTTGCAACGCGGGCATGGTCCAGCATCTGCTGTATCAGGGCGCGGTCGGCTTCCCTCGCAGAATTTGGAGAATGAGCTTCAAGCGGAAGTGAATGAGGATCAATGTCATTGGGATTGGTAGGAAGTCTGTGACTCCTTTTGTCACTGCTGTTGTGTCCCCAAACTTGTTGCCCCTCATCGCCAAGCGCTGCGGCGGTTGCAACTGCGCCGATGCCGCTTATTACCGGGGTAACAGCTTCACGGCGCGTGCCTTCGGGGTCAGCGCCAACCGAGGTGGGGCGTGGGGCTTCGGTGATATCGCGTGCGGATGCGTCATCCTGCGCGGTGGTTGTATCCCGTGCAGCGGCGGTTCTGCGTTCGCCCGGTTTTGCTTTCTTTGCTTCTTCTGCTTCGCGCGCCAGTGCGGTGCGCAGTTCCTCATCGGTCAGGTAGAGCTTGTCCTTCATAACTTCAGCGAGCCTGCGTGCTTCTTCCATGCTCAGCCTTGTGGCTTCTGCTACTGCTTCAACAGTAGCCGCATGCTCGTCGTGAGGGTGAAGGGGACTGATCGCCATGCTAAGAATCCTTTTAATGGTATCTTACCTAGCCCGATTATAGCAGTGAATTATGACGGAATGATGACGTTCATGAAAGTTTTTTCATAATGCCGGATACAATAGTATTAACATTATGTTTTATCATGGAGATATAGTCTCCTGCCGGGCCGGTTTTTTCACTGAAACTGTCGGAAAAAAGCTCTCCCCCGATCGCGGTATTTGCATCGCGTGCAAGCTGCTCGATAACCCTCGGGTTGCCCATGTTTTCAAGAAAAATGGCTTTCACCGACTGCTCGCGCAACTGGTCAATAAGCGTTGCCATGGCCTTGGCCGTAATATCACCTTCCGTGCTGATGCCCTGCGCGGGAATGAAGGTGATGCCATAGGCTTTGGCGAAATAGCCAAGCGCATCATGCGAGGTGATGGCGCGGCGCTCCTGCTCGGGAATAGCCGCTATCTGCGCGCGCGCCCACGCATCCAGTTCTGTAAGTTTTTCAATATAATGCCCGGCGTTTTTGCGATATGCCGCTTCATTCTGCGGGTCGGCGATGAGCAATGCGTCACGGATGGCCTGCACGTATAGTATGGCGTTGCCTACATCCTGCCATGCATGCGGGTCGGCAGTGCCGTTTGCTGCCCTGATAGGCTGCACGTCTTTGGAAACTTCGACCACCCATGCGCGGTTGCGTGAGGCTTTCACCAGCTTGGGCAGCCATGTTTCAAACCCCAGCCCGTTGGCAAGCACCACACGTGCCTGCGCGATGCGCTTTGCGTCAGCTGGGGTGGGTTCGTATGTATGGGCGTCGGCTCCCTGCGGTATCAGTGTCTGCACTTCGATAGCGTCGCCCGCCACATTCCTGGCCATGTCGGCGATAATGCTGAAACTGGCGATGACCACCGGTCTTTCAGCAGGCGCATCGGCGGCGAATGCCCATAGCGGCATCAGCAGCGACAATAAGAAAAAATAGCTAGCTCGCATAATGTTTGCTTCCGGTAAAATTAGCGCGGATGCTGCCATAGCGGCCAAGCAACACGGAGAAGATATAACCGGCGCCTGCCACCAGCACGATGGCGGGGCCGGAAGGCAGGTTGAAATGGTAGGAAAGCAACAGCCCGAAATAGGACGCAACCAGCGCGAAGATAATGCTGAGGCCTATGCTCACCTCGATGCTCTGCGTCCAGAAGCGTGAGGCAATGGCAGGCAGCACGATGAGGCTGAGCGCCATTAATGTGCCCAGCGCCTGAAATGCGGAAACGAGGTTCAGCACCACCAGCGAAAGGAACACGATATCCGTCCACATCGTGTTGCTGCCCACGGCGCGCAGGAAGCCGGGGTCAAAACACTGCACCACCAGCTTGCGGTAAATGCCGGCCAGCGTGATAGCGGAAATGCTGGATATGGTGCAGGCAAGGAACAGGGAGCTGTTGTCGGCGGCAAGCACATTGCCAAACAGCACATGCATCAGGTCCACCGTGCTGCCGCGCAGCGAGATCATCAGCACGCCCGCCGCCAGCGAAATGAGGTAAATGCCGGTGAAGCTGGCATCTTCTTTCAACTGGGTTACCTGTGTCAGCAACCCGGCGATAATGGCGATGGCAAGCCCGGCCAGCAGCCCGCCGAACGTCATGGCGGTGAGCGAGAATCCGAAGCACAGGAACGCGATAGCCGCCCCCGGTAAGATAGCGTGGGAAATGGCATCGCCCACCAGTGTCATGCGGCGCAATGTTAAAAATATGCCCAGCGGAGCGCCGCCGATGGCAATGGCTGTGCAGGCTGCGAAAGCGCGGCGCATGAAGCCGTAATGGGTGATGGGATCGAAGAATATTTCGGCAAGCGTCATACGGCCTTATCGCAGATCTCCGGCGTCTCAGCCGGTTTGGGTTCAAGGAACAGCCGTGCGTCCGCACTCTGACCGGAGCTAAGCACGGAAGCTGTCGCACCCCAACCGAGGCATTCACGCGCCAGCAGCAGGCAGTCGGGGAATATTTTGCGGATCTGGGTGATGTCATGAATGATGCAGATAACGGTTTTGCCCTGCCTGTGCCAGTTGCTGACCACACCCAGCAGATGTTCGGTAGTCGCGGCATCAAGGGCGTTGAAAGGTTCATCGAGCAGTATCAGTGACGCATCCTGCATCATAAGGCGCGCAAACAGCACACGCTGGAACTGCCCGGCGGAAAGCGTGCTCAGGTTGCGGCTGGCAAGCGCGCCCATGCCCACTTCTTCCAGCGCACGCTTTGCCTGCGCGATGATGGCAGGGGTTATCTCGGCATAACCGCCCGTGGAGCGCCACGCCCCGGTGCACACAAGATGCAGCACGCTTAAGGGGAAGTCGCGCTCATAGGTGGTGGATTGCGGCAGGTAGGCCACGCGTGTCTGCGCCATGCCGCTGAATATGATCTTGCCTTCGCGCACAGGTATCACCCCGGCAATGGCTTTGAGCAACGTGCTTTTACCTGCGCCGTTGGGGCCTACAATGGCCGTGAGCGAACCCGTTTTGAATTCGCCGCTGATATGGTGGATCGCGGGGTGGCGGGCATAACTGATGGTCACATTTTCAAGCGTTACCGATGCCATGTCAGCTCCCCATCGCCCAGAAGGCGATGACCCACATCCACGAGAGCACTATTCCTGCCGCCATCATGCGTTGCGTTGCGCTCCAGAAATACATGGTTCAGGCCTTTCCCGATGCGCCTGCGGAGCAGCGTTTGCAGAGGCCCATGATCTCAAGTATCTCGCGCTCTATCTGGAATTTCAGCGAGGATGCGATCTTGCGGATGCTGCTGCTGAGCTGTTTGTCATGCACTTCTTCCACGCTGCCGCAATTGCGGCATACTGCGAACTGGCTGTGCGCGTGGCCGTTATCATGATGGTGGCAGGCGATGAAGGCGTTCAGCGATTCAATACGGTGCACCAGCCCGCGCTCCATGAGTGCTTCCAGCGCGCGGTAGACCGTGGGCGGCGCTTTGATGCCGTGCGGGCGCAGTTTTTCGAGCAGGTCGTAAGCGGAAAGGGGCGAGGCGCTCTTTTCAAGCGCCCCCAGCACTTTCTGGCAATGCGGGCTAAGGGGTTTCTGGGGCATAGGGCTAAAATTTCAAGGATGTTATGTTATAACGTATATATCTGGCCGTCAACCGGTCAGTAGCGCACCCCGGTGAGGTATAACCCCTCCGCCGGGGCGGTTTCGCCGCCTGCAGTGCGGTTTCTGGCGGCAAGGGCGTTCATGAGGTCGGAATCGCTCCATTTGCCGTTGCCGATCAGCCTGAGCGTGCCCACCATGTTACGCACCTGATGGTGCAGGAACGAGCGCGCGCCCACCAGCGCGTGGATCTCTTCGCCATGTTGTATTATGTCCAGCCTGTCGAGCGTCTTCATGGGGCTTTGCGCCTGGCATTCGGTGCTGCGGAAGGTGGTGAAGTCGTGATGGCCCAGCAACTTCTGCGCGGCGCGGTGCATGGCGGCGGCATCCAGTTTTTCAGGGATATGCCATGCGCGGTTGCCAGCCAGCACAATGCGCGTGCGGCGGTTGACGATGCGATACCAGTAAGCGCGCCCCGTGGCGGAGAAACGCGCCTGAAAATCTTCGCCCACTTCTTCCGCATGCGTCACCACAATTTGCTGTGTGAGCGGGAGAAGATGGTAATTGATCGCCTGCATGACGCTATAGGGCTTGATGGATTTCGCCAGATCCACATGCGCCACCTGCGCGATGGCATGCACGCCCGCGTCGGTGCGGCCAGCGCCGAACACTTCCACCGGCGCTTCGTTGAGCTGCGATGCGGCCACTTCCAGATATCCCTGCACGCTGGGGCGGTCGGGCTGCTTCTGCCAGCCTGCAAGGCCGGTGCCATCATATTCGATGGTAAGTTTGTAACGTGGCATATGCAATAAAATCAATCGGTTAAAATGTAATCAAAACTTAATACATTAAACTCTGCAAGGCTGATATATTCCATTCATCAATACAATTACAGGATAATTATCTTCGGTAAACCCCCGGCTCTGCCGGGGGACTGATCATCGTTTGACGACTTCGGAAGTATGTGACTTCCCTCTGCTAGCCGCCCAAGGCTCACCAGAGGAAAGTCACTATGAAAGTCTACGAACATTCACAGCACACCCTGTGGGAGTGCAAATACCATATAGTCTTCATTCCGAAGTACCGCAAGAAGGTGC
>JAMIFV010000017.1:0-12764 GCA_035906055.1 Alphaproteobacteria bacterium
CAGCGTGGGATAGGAAATGTCCAGCAGGGAACATAACTGCGATAAGGTGCGCCGGCCAAACAGCCAGTCACGATAGTAACGGCGCCAGTCAGGCGTTCGGTGTCCCGATGCTCGCCAGCGATGCAGGCAATACGTGCATTTGTACGATTGAAGGCCGCGTTTCAGACCATTCTTTTTAGTCGAACTCCGGTGGCACTTAGGGCAGTTTTTGATTCATTTCGTTTCAAACCATAGGTTAAAAGCATGATTCTAATACAATATATATCAAAAACAGCCCCCCATTTCTTTAATTATGCCGCTTTTTAATTTTCGCATTTTACCCTGCGGAGCAGGGAGGGGTGTTATATGCGCATAACTCGCTGGAATTATGAATTTTTTGTGACGTATGCCAGGGGGCTCATTGAACTTCATATATTTCAATGTGATAAAAATAAAACACTTTTAACACATCTGCAACAGTGGGCAGGAAACACCTGTGTTTGCGCTTTACAGGAACGCTAATTTTGGCTTTACAGGAACGTGATAGAATTTTTGCCAGTTGCTGGCGTAGTTTTTTGTTTTTTGGAGTGTATATGGTTCACGTGTCATCGCTTAATTCTTCTGTCCGCAACCAGTTCCGTAAGGGCCTGCTTGTTTGTGCTGCTACCCTGCCTTTCGTGCTCACCGGCGAAGCATTCGCGCAGGTGGCTCCCAGCTCCGCAAAGCCCGAACGCGTACAGAAGCGTTTTGATGAACCCAGGACTCCCGTGCAGCAGGCGCCTGTGTATGTGCCTGCTCCCGAGGCCGCTGCGGTTCCTGTTGCCGGTTCGCTTTCCAAGCAGATGAACCGTCCCTTCACGCTCAGGAGCGTGCAGATCGACGACTCCACTGTCTACCCCGCCGGCACGTTCGAGGCGCTGTTCGCATCCCAGATCGGCAAGAAAACCACGCTGGATGAGTTGCGTGTTATCGCCCGCGGCATCACCACCAAATACCGCAAGGACGGCTATGTTCTCTCCCAGGCGGTGATTCCCAATCAGGACATCGGCACCGGCGTGCTGCGCATCCGCGTGGTTGAAGGCTTCGTGGACAAGGTGGTTGTGAAGATGGACAACCCCGATGCCGACAAGCGCGGCCTCATCGAAGGTTACGGCAAGAAGATCAGCGCGATCCGCCCGCTGAACACCAAGAAGCTTGAGCGTTACATGCTGCTGGCGAATGACCTTCCCGGCATGCAGGCCAAAGCTATTCTGCGCCCGTCCGGCGGCACGTTCGGCGCTGCCGACCTTGTGATCGAAGTGAAGACCACTCCCTTCGGCGCGTCCTTCACCAGTGACAATCGCGGCAACAAATTCATTGGTCCCTGGCAGCAGCAGGCGACCCTTACCGAAAACTCCATGTTCGGCCTTGGTGAGCGCACCACGATCCGCGGCATCAACACGATTCCGCTGAAAGAGCTGCATTTCTTCGATATCCAGCATGAACAGCAGATCGGGTCCGAAGGCACCAAGATCGTCGGCCTTGCTGGCTTTACCCGCACGCGTCCGGGCGACTACCTGAAAGACCTCGAGCTCTCTGGCAAGTCCGACAATTTCAGCCTGTCGGTTGTTCACCCCTACCTGCGTTCGCGCGCGGAAAACTTCACCGGCCGCTTCACGTTTGATGCACGCAACACGGAAAGCGACGCATTCGGCCAGACCATCAGCAGCGACCGCGTTCGCTCCCTGCGTATGGGCGGCAGCTATGATGTGTCCGACAGTTTCGACGGCGTAGTGCTTGTGAATGCAGAAGGTAGCCAGGGCGTGGGCTGGCTCGGTGCCACCCCTACGGGCGCGGGCCGCAGCAACGTGATCGGCGACCCCAATTTCACCAAATTTAATTTTGACGTATCCCGCATCCAGAACCTTCCGGGCGGCTTCTCGTTCCTGACCGCCCTTACCTCGCAGGCATCGGCTACCCCGCTGCCCACTTCCGAGCAGTTCACACTCGGTGGTGTTGGTTTCGGGCAGGCTTATGACAGCGGTGAGATCGGCGGCGACCAGGGTGTCGGCGGCAAGCTCGAACTGCGCTACGGCCAGCCGGTCGGCTACCAGTACTTTGATTCGTTCCAGCTCTACAGTTATTACGATATCGGCAAAGCCTACACGCGCGGCAACGCTCCGGGCACTCCCGATGCGGTCAGCCTTGCATCCGCAGGTGCCGGTGTACGTGCAAACTTCACCAATAATCTCTATGGTTATTTAGAAGTGGGCGTGCCCCTGACCAAAAAAGTCGGGTCTGAAAACGATGAAGATCCGAGGCTTTTCTTCAGCATCACTGGCCGTTATTAACAATTAATCGACTGAATTTTAATGGGAATGCGGATTAAAGGAAGTTGTAACGTAATATTCATTAACATTTAGTTAAAAATTTATTGACGATTAACCCTTTCTTAGTTAAATTGCCAACGCTGCTAAGGAAGCGGGAACTATATAAACAGTATGACCACAAGGAGATTGTGTATGCCGAATACGAAACGTAACCAGATGAAAGAGGCTTCTCTGAGCAATATGCTCAAGAGTTTCCTGACTACCTCGACTCAATTGTCCGCGCGTGTGCTGTCCAGCGCGGTTGTAGTGGCTGCCGGTACGCTGGCTGTCAACGCCAACGCACTGCCCACCGGTGGCAACGTAGTGTCTGGTACGGCGACCATCACCAACCCGGATGCGACCAACACCGTGATCAACCAGTCCACTGACAAGGCGATCATCAACTGGAACAATTTCAACACGGCAAACGGCGAAACCGTGCGTTTCATCCAGCCCGGTTCCACTTCCATCACGCTGAACCGTGTGACCGACGGTCAGAAAACGATCTTCAACGGCAATCTCCAGGCTAACGGCAAAGTATGGATTATCAATCCCAACGGCATGTTGTTTGATTCCCGTTCCACCATCCGCGTCGGCAGCCTGCTGCTCTCTACGGCTGACATCACGAACGATAACTTCAACAACCCCGACAGCACCAGCGTTGCAGGCGTTAAGCGCTACACCTTCAGCCAGGCAGCTCCTGACCAGCCTAACGCGATCATTACGATGAACGGTAATCTCGTTAACACGGTAGTGGGTGGCACAAATCCCAGCAATTTCAATCAGAACAAGGCTCGTGGTGACGTGATCCTGCTGGCTCCCGGTATCGCGCTGACCAACTCCAACCCCGATAACCCCACCGCTTCCAGCGGCGTAGGCATCGACACTCACGGCGGTACTTTCGCTGCCGCTTCCGGCCAGACCTTCACGGTCGATTTCGCTGGCGACGGCCTCGTGAACTGGGATACTTCCAGAACCGATACCCCTGTTACCCAGAAACTCAACGTTCCGCGCGACCAGCTCTATGTAGATTACGTTGCCGGCAAAAAGGTTCTCTCCAACAAGGAAGACGGTACCCTGCAGGATAACGGCCAGAGCAACATCTTTGTTGGTCCCTACACCCAGATCAACGAAACCGACGCAGCTGCTGACACCGCAAAGGTGAGGTTCACTGCTTATGTTCGTGAAGACGCTGTTATGGATCATATCATCAACCTCGGTGGTGAATTCGACCAGCCGGGCGATCATCTTGGCAGCCACTTCAACCAGTTCGTAACCGGTGCTGGCACTCCTCCGTCCAAGGGCGGCAGCAAGTACGATAAGGATTTCGAAAAGGCCCGTATCGTTCCCTTCGCTGATGGCAGCGTAAGCATTTCCATCGCTCCGACCCCGGCTCCGAGCCCCGTTCCGACACCGAACCCGACTCCGCAGCCCACCCCGGCTCCGACTCCGGAACCCACCCCGGCTCCGACTCCGCAGCCCACCCCGGCTCCGACTCCGGAACCCACTCCGGCTCCGACTCCGGAACCCACTCCGGCTCCGACTCCGGAACCCACTCCGGCCCCGACTCCGGAACCCACTCCGGCCCCGACTCCGGAACCCACTCAGCCGCCTGAGCCCACTCCGGCCCCGACTCCGGAACCCACTCAGCCGCCTGAGCCTACTCCGGCCCCGACCCCGGCACCCACTCCGGCTCCAACCCCGGCTACTCAGGGCTATAACATACCCATCATTAATCCGCTGACCAATCCGCTGATTTCTGCTGGTGATGAAACGACCAAAGACACGACCGTTGATCCCAGTCAGAACAACGTTACTTATGCGCGTCCGTACCTCGTAAACCTTGATACTTCCATCGCCGATGGCAAGCTCACCCTGCTTGCAGCTGGTGGCGCAGGTGGCGGCAGCGTTACCAATCTCGGCAACCTGACCCCCGCAGCCGGTGGCAACAATCCTGAAGACCTGTCACCCGCAGCGGGTGGCAACAGCGGCACCGCTGGCGTGAACTGCGCCAACGCGTACCTCGATAACGAATGGAGCAAGAACCCGGATGACCGTAACTGCGTTGACGACCAGCGCCGTAACCGTCAGACGGCCAACTAATCGGCTCTGATTCTGACTAAACGACAGCCGGCGGGAAGCGATTCCCGCCGGTTGTTTTTTGTGCACTTTAAATTTTTCATGCCGTCTCTTTTTCCGGAATGACTATAACGGGCAGAGATAACTGCAATGTTTTAAAAAATTACACTCATTATTACGCCTGTTAACTTTTCGTAAACACTACTGGTCTATGCCTGACTGTGGGGCATGCGCCGACAGGCGGAAACGGTCCCACCATTGCAGTGTATGATGTAGGTCAGAGAGGGGCTTAATCCGGATGAATAACATGAAATTTGCCGAGTTGCTCTGCACCCGTCTCTGCCATGACCTGACCGGGCCTATCGGTGCGCTTGCCAATGGCGCGGAATTCCTTAGCGAAGAAGGTTTCGAGATGCAGGGGCAGGCGGTTGACCTTATCGCCACCAGCGCTGCGCAGGCTGTTGCGCGCCTGCAGTTCTATCGCCGCGCCTATGGCCGCATCAACGATAGCGGCGAAGCGAGCCTTACCGAACTCAAGAAACTCGTGGAGGATTATCTTTCCGGCAGCAAAACAACACTCGACTGGCCCGATACGCATACTGACTCTTCCGGCATTTCCATCAGCTATAAAATGGGACGTTTACTTATAAATCTTATTCTGCTGTGCGCTGGCGCGTTGCTGCGCGGCGGCAATATAAGCGTGCGCGTTACGACGAGCGCCACCCACAAGGAACTGCAGGTGGCATGCGCCGGAAGCAGCGTGAAATGGGATAAAGCGTTTGACGATGTGCTAAAGCAAAAAACAGATCCCTCGTCCATTACGCCCAAGACCATTCAGGCGGAGCTTACGCGCAGTCTTGCGGAAGAGCTGCACGCCGAAATTTCACTCACCGTGGATGAAGTCTCCATGGAATTCAAGGTGCGCCAGCCGTTGCAGGCGCCCGAAACCAACGCTGCATGACAGGGGAACGCACATGGATGACCTGATAAGCGAGTTTATTACCGAAACCACTGAAAGCCTGCAAATGCTTGATTCCGAGCTTGTGAAGCTGGAGCAGGACCCCGCCAACGAAGCCATTCTGGGCAACATCTTCCGCCTTGTACACACCATCAAGGGCACGTGCGGGTTCCTTGGCCTGCCGAGGCTGGAACATGTGGCGCATGCAGGCGAGAACGTGCTGGGCAAGGTGCGCGACAAGGTCATCACGGTTACGGGCGAGACGATCTCCCTCGTGCTGGAAGCGCTCGACTGCATCAAATCCATCGTGGAGTATCTGAGCAATCATGGTGAAGAACCGGCAGGGGACGATACCGACCTGACCGGACGCCTCAACGCCTATGCCGAATCCAACGGCGCGTCCACCGGCGGCGCATCCAAACCCAGGGCAGAAGCCGCTCCTGTCGCCGCAGCGCCTGCAGAAGCGGCTCCCATACAGGCTGCTGAAGAACAACTCGCCGCTGCGCCGGTTGCGCAGCCGGATGCAGACATTGCCAGGAAAGCCAAGGAAACCGCGCTTCTGGAAGGCCTCGCTGCCGAAGCCAAGGAACGCGAAGCAGCCACTGCCACAGGCAATAGCGGCGGCGCGACGCAGTCCATCCGCGTGAACCTCGACGTACTGGAAAACCTCATGCAGATGGTGAGCGAGCTCGTGCTCACGCGCAACCAGCTGCTGCAGATCGTGCGCACGCGCAATGACCCGGTTTTCGCCTCCCCGCTTCAGCATTTGAGCCATATCACGTCCGAGCTGCAGGAGGGTATCATGAAGACGCGCATGCAGCCTATCGGCAATGCATGGTCCAAATTCCCGCGCCTTATCCGCGACCTTTCGCATGACCTGGGCAAAAAGATCGAGCTCAAGATGGTCGGTGCGGAAACCGAACTTGACCGCCAGCTTCTTGAAATGATCAAGGACCCGCTCACGCACATGGTGCGCAACTCCGCCGACCACGGGCTGGAAATGCCCGCTGACCGCAAGGCGGCTGGCAAGCCGGAAACCGGCACGGTGACCCTGTCGGCTTTCCATGAAGGCGGGCATATCATTATCGAGATCAGCGATGACGGCCGCGGCCTCAATATCGAGCGCATCAAGAAGAAGTGCGTCGAGAACGGCCTTGCCACGGCAGCCGACCTTGCATCGCTGGCGGATGAGCAGATCATGCAGTTCATCTTCCGCCCCGGTTTCTCCACGGCGGAAAAAGTCACCAGCGTTTCCGGCCGCGGCGTGGGCATGGACGTGGTGCGCACCAATATCGAAAAAATCGGCGGGACGGTAGAGCTCAGCTCCGTTTACGGAAAAGGCTCCAAATTCACCATCAAGATCCCCCTCACGCTGGCCATCGTGTCCGTGCTTATCGTGGAAGCGGGCGGTGAGCGTTTCGCACTGCCGCAGATCAACGTGCAGGAACTGGTAAGGGTAGGCGGGGACTCGGAACTGCATATCGAACATGTGAGCAGCGCCTCCGTGCTGCGCCTGCGTGGCAAGCTGCTGCCGCTGGTATCGCTGGCACAGGTGCTGGAACTTGATACGCCGCCCGTGACCGAAAAGACCGTGCAGTTCGTTGCTGTGTGCAAGGTGGGCGGGTTCAACTTCGGCCTCATCGTCAACCGTGTGTTCGATACGGAGGAAATCGTGGTCAAGCCGACCTCGGAGATCCTCAAATCCATTCCCATCTATTCAGGCAATACGATTCTCGGTGACGGCAGCGTCATCATGATCCTTGACCCCAATGGCCTTGCGCGCACTACCGGCGAGCAGGAAGTGGGCGGCGGCGGCAATCAGGACGCCGTCAACGATATAAAGAAGTCGCTTAACAGCAGCACGCTGGTCAATTTCCTGCTGTTCAACTCCGGCAAGGGGGCGCCCAAAGTGGTGCCGCTGGAGCTGGTATCGCGCCTTGAAGAGATAGACATGTCCACGCTGGAACTCTCCGGCGAACATAAAGTGGTGCAGTATCGCGACGATCTCATGCGTATGCGCACGCTGGACCCTGCCGATCCGATTCCTGAGTCGGGCAATAAGGAAGTGGTGGTGTTCAATTACGACGGCAAAACGCTTGGCCTGGTGGTGGACGAGATCGTGGATATCACGGCGGCACCCTATGAAATCAAACTTTCTTCCAGCCAGCCGGGTGTGCTGGGCAGCATGGTGATTGATGGCAGGACTACGGACGTGGTGGATGTGGCTTTTCTGTTGCACGACCTGGTGGGCAGCAACGATGCCGATTCTGTGCTTGAAGGGCGCAAGACCGCGCGCGTGCTGGTGGTGGACGACAGCCCGTTCTTCCTTAATATTACCGTGCCGTTCCTCAAGTCCGGTGGATATAAGGTAACGTCGGCCAACAGCGCCGAAGACGCCATGCGCACGCTGGAGAACTCCAAATATGCGTTCGATGTCATCATCAGCGATATCGAAATGCCGGTGATCGACGGGTTCGGTTTTGCCGAGATGTGCCAGAACCATCCCAAGATCGCCAATATCCCCATCTTTGCTTTTACCTCCGCCAAGAATGAACGCATTACCCAGCGCGGCAAAGACTGCGGTTTCCGGGATATCATCCTGAAAACCGACAGGGCGGGGCTGCTCAACGCGATCGCCGATACCGTCAAACAGAAGGAGCTTGCATAATGTCCACTGCATTGAAGGTTGTAGAAGGTTCCGGCACGGCAGCCACCAGGGAAGGTGAGTTCGTCACCATGCGCGTGGCGGGGCAGTTGTTCGGTATCGATGTGATGAGCGTGCAGGACGTGCTGCGCGGCCTGAAAGTAACGCGTATTCCTCTGGCGCCCAAGCAGGTGGCCGGTTCACTGAATCTGCGCGGGCGCATCGTGACGGCGATCAACGTGCGGGAATGCCTTGACCTTGGGTCCTATACCGGTACGCCGATCCCCAAGGAACGCATCATGAGCGTGGTGGTGGAACACCGCAATGAATTCTTCAGCCTGATCGTGGATGCTATCGGAGAGGTGATCAACCTGCCGCTGGCGCAGATCGAGAAAAGCCCTGCCAACCTTTCCGGCAGGTGGAGGGATGTGGCCTCCGGCGTCTACAAGATGGAAGGGGAATTGCTCGTGCTTATCGATATCGATAAATTATTGAAGTTTTGACCCATGAAAACAATCTTCCGCTGGCTAATGACAGCCCTTGCCGCCTGCGCAGCTTCTGCCTGCGTGGATCCCAATGAAGAAAAGGGCATCTGCACTTACCTTGGCACCTGCGAGATGGGGCTTGAGACATATATGGACCTCAATTACTGCAAGGAACTGGGCAGTTGCGACGACGGTACCGATCCCACCGAATATACGGCAAGCGGCAAGCCCTCAAAGGTTTCAGGCGGCGGTATTTCGAACACTGACTCCAGCAGTTCAAGTTCAGCAAATGATGATTCGCAATAATGAATGCTCAACAAAAGATAAACAGCAGGATAGATCATGAAAACATGTCTGATAGTAGACGATTCACGCGTGGTGCGCAAAGTGGCGGGCGGTATCATGACCAAGCTCGGCTTTACGATCGCCGAAGCTGAGGACGGCCAGAAGGCGCTCGATTACTGCCAGACGACGCTGCCCGACCTGATCCTGCTGGACTGGTACATGCCGGTGATGGACGGCATGGGGTTCATCGTGAAGCTGCGCGCCCTGCCCGAAGGGGCAAAACCCGTGGTGATATTCTGCACCACCGAGAACAATATGGAAAATATCCAGAAAGCCATTATGGCAGGCGCCAATGAATATGTGATGAAACCGTTTGACGAGGAGCTGATCTCTTCGAAACTGTCTCAGCTGGGAATGTTATAGTGACCAGTGACCTTTCCGCTCCCATACGCCTGATGGTGGTTGACGACTCCGCTATTATACGCGGGCTGTTTCAGCGTGCGGTGAAGGAACAGCCCGATATCGAGATCGTGGCGACTGCTTCCAACGGCCAGGTTGCCATCGACCGCCTGAAGGCCATCCCTGCCGACGTGATCACGCTGGATGTGGAAATGCCGCTCATGGACGGCATCACCGCGCTGCCCGAACTGCAAAAAGTATCGCCCTCCACGCGCATCATCATGGTGTCCACGCTCACGCAGCGTAATGCGGCCATCAGCCTTAAGGCGATGGAGTTGGGCGCTTCCGATTACCTGGCCAAACCAAGCTCGCAGGGCGAGAATGAAGTAAAGGAATTTTTCGCTGAGTTCCTTGCCAAGGTGCGTGCGCTGGCACCGCGCAAGCGCAAGCTGCTGCTGGAAGGTGCTGAAGCTAAACCTGCTCAGCCTCATCAGCCCGCCGCTGCTGCGGCACCTGTGGCAAAACCCTCAAGCGCCGTGATTCCCGTCACCACGTATCCCAAGCTTCCGGTGAGGGCGCTGGCGATCGGCTCTTCCACCGGTGGGCCGCAGGCGCTGGCCACTGTATTCAAGGGACTTGCCAGCAGGTTTCCCAATGTGCCGGTATTCATTACGCAGCATATGCCGCCGACTTTTACCACTATTCTCGCCGGGCATCTTAAGGAATTATGTGGCCGACCCTGCGCGGAAGGTGTGGACGGCGAAGAAGTGAAAGCAGGCTCCGTGTATATCGCGCCGGGCAATTACCACATGCAGCCGGAGAAGATCGACGGCAAGGTGGTGATAAAGCTCAACCAGAATCCGCAGGTGAATTTCTGCCGCCCGGCGGTTGATCCCATGCTGCATTCGCTTACGCAGATATACGGCACGGGACTGCTCAGCGTCATCCTCACCGGCATGGGCAGCGACGGCGCCGAAGGCTGCAAGGAAGTGGCTGCGGCGGCAGGCACAGTGGTGGCGCAGAACGAAGCCACCTGCGTGGTGTGGGGCATGCCAAGGGCTGTCACGGAGGCCAATATCTGTTCCGCCGTATTGCCGCTGGATGACATAGCTGCCTACATACAGAAGGCGTGCCAATGAATCCGCAGGACTTTGATTTCATCAGCGGCCTACTGAAGAAGCGCTCCGGCCTTGCGCTGACGCCGGACAAGGTATACCTGCTGGAAAGCCGCCTGACGCCTATCGCGCGTGCCAATAACTGCGCCGATATCACCGCGTTCATCGCGCAGATGCGTGTGAACCCGAATGAGAAAGTGATCGCTGAAGTGATCGACGCGATGACCACCAACGAGTCGATGTTTTTCCGCGACCAGAAACCGTTCGACCAGTTGCGCCAGTTCATCCTGCCGCGTTTCAAGGAGAAGAACGGTGTGGTAGGCAAGATGCGTATCTGGAGCGCGGCATGTTCCAACGGGCAGGAGCCCTATTCGGTGGCGATGTGCCTTGGCGAAGAGAGCGTGAAGATGCCGGGCTATACGTATGAGATTCTCGGCACTGACATTTCGCCGCGCGTGCTGGAAAAAGCAAAGCAGGGCATTTACACGCAGTTCGAGATCCAGCGCGGCCTGCCCATCATGCTGATGCTGAAATACTTCAAGCAGCTTCCCGACAACACCTGGCAGGCCAACGACCAGTTGCGCTCCACGGTGAGTTACCGCTACGCCAACCTGCTGGAGCCGTTTCTCGGCATGGGCATGTTCGACCTCATCCTCTGCCGCAACGTGCTGATCTATTTCGACGAGCCGACCAAGCGCGATATCGTCGACCGCATGGCAAGGATCCTCAATCCCGGCGGCATCCTCATGCTGGGCAGCACGGAAAGCCTTATGGGTGTAACCAACATGTTCAAACAACTGGACGACCAGCGCGGCCTGCATGTCGTGGCGGGTTGACATACTTCGCGCGGTCTTTATAGG
The DNA here is from genome assembly GCA_035906055.1 of Alphaproteobacteria bacterium. GTDB lineage: Bacteria > Pseudomonadota > Alphaproteobacteria > Rickettsiales > JABCZZ01 > JAMIFV01. Next base: position 11,153 of record JAMIFV010000017.1, read on the forward strand.
CTTCATAGCGTTTTACAGTTTGCTGTGCCTGATCATGTGGGGACTTCAGCGCAACCTCATGTACCAATATTCTTCGGTCATTGATAAGCCTGCGGCATATGGGTTATCAGGCTTTGAAGAAGCCAGAGTGACAAGCGCTGATGGGGTGCGCGTGCAACTCTGGCGCAAAGCGCCAAAGCTGGGATATCCCACTATAGTGTTCTTCCACGGCAACGCAGGCAATATGGCCATGCGCACGCCTTATTTTGAGGCTTTTGCGGCGGCGGGTTTCGGTGTGGTGGGGCTGGACTACCGGGGTTTTGGCAAAAGCGAGGGAACACCCACGGAAGAAGGGCTTTATGCGGATGCGCGCGCAGCGGTGTATTATGCTATGAACGAGCTGCAGTTGCCTGTATCCGAACTTATCTTTTTTGGGGAATCGCTTGGCACCGGCGTTGCGGTGCAGATGGCTACGGAATATGACGGCGCGGCATTGGTTCTGGTGTCGCCCTATACCTCCATGGATGTGCTTGCGGCTGCGCGCTACCCGTTCCTTCCGGTGCGCTACCTGCTTGAGGATAAATATGATTCCCTGCAGAAGATAACACGTGTGAAGGAGCCGTCGCTCATCTTGCATGGCGACAATGACTGGATCGTGCCGGTGGAGCATGGCAGGGAACTTTTTGCCAAAGCCAATGAGCCTAAACAAGCAGTGTACTACCCCGGCAAGGGGCACACCGACCTTGATATGGGCCAGTTAATAAAAGACATGACAGCATTCTGCGTTGCCCATAACATCGTGGTGGTACAAGCGGGTGAAAAGCAATGAAGCTGCCAAAGTTAAGAATCACATGGGAAGGCGTCGGCAGGGTACTCTTTGCCTATATGGCGATATGCGCGTTCATGTGGCTGTTCCAGCGCAACCTCATGTATGTTCCCCACGGTAATATAGAAGAACCACAGGCCTATGGGTTGCAGGATTTTACTGATCACGCACTGACCACCGATGACGGGCAGAGTGTGCATGTATGGTATCATGCGGCGAAAGAAGGCTTTCCCACGATCGTGCATTTCCACGGCAATGCGGGCAATCTTTCCCACCGCGCCCACCTGTTCAAGCGGATGGCGGATGCAGGCTTTGGGGTGCTGGGGCTGGACTATCGCGGCTTTGGCAAGAGCACGGGCAAGCCCTATGAGGAAGGCCTCTACATGGATGCGCGCGCGGCGCTGCATTATGCGATGGGCGAACTGAACGTGCCTGCGAAGGCGCTGATACTCTATGGTGAGTCGCTGGGAAGCGGCGTGGCGGTGCAGATGGCGACGGAATGTGAATGCGCGGCACTGGCGCTGCAATCGCCCTACACTTCGATAGAGAACGTGGCGCAGCAGACGTATCCGTGGCTGCCGGTGCGCCTGCTGATACAGGACCGCTATAATTATCTTCGGTAAACCCCCGGCTCTGCCGGGGGACTGATCATCGTTTGACGACTTCGGAAGTATGTGACTTCCCTCTGCTAGCCGCCCAAGGCTCACCAGAGGAAAGTCACTATGAAAGTCTACGAACATTCACAGCACACCCTGTGGGAGTGCAAATACCATATAGTCTTCATTCCGAAGTACCGCAAGAAGGTGC